>JBEVJK010000071.1:0-68248 GCA_040510195.1 Mesorhizobium sp.
TTCGGCCTCCCGGTCGATGGCAAGAGAATTCAGTTCACTGAGAACGTGTTCTACGAGTTCCTGGATCGACGCATCGCAACCGTCTGGTCGATCATAGACAAGGCTGCCATCGAATCTCAGCTGTAGCGTTTCCGGCGGGCCGTGGCGACGGACATTCGGACGCCGGCCAGCCCGCCGGACAGGCCGCCGCATCGGAGCCGATCTTGCGCCCAGGGGTCGCGCTGCGAAATGGGCAGATCTGCCCATTCGCGGCCCGGGGGCCGCGGGCGGAACGAGACCCATTGTGCGACGGGCGTTGACAGGGACAGCCTGCGGGCTTTCCTTGCGAAGCATCGGAAATGCGTGGCGCTGTCGCTGCGTCCGGAGGGGCGGATGATCCGAAAGCAGGTGGAGAGGCTTTCCGGTGTCGGGCTGGGGCTCGGGACGCTGTTCTTTGCCGCTTCGCTGACGCCGACGCTCGTCCCCCGAAGCAGCCTGACGCAGGGCGTTCTTGCTGGCGCGTGCTTTGCCGCCGGGTACGGGCTTGGCGTGTTCTTCAGGTGGCTCTGGAACTATCTGGAGCTGCCGGGGCCACCGGCACGGCTTCGTCTCGTCGCGAACGTGCTGGTCGCAACGCTTTGTCTGTCGGTGGCGCTGCTCTTTCTCTGGTGGTCGGCCGAATGGCAGAACTCGGTCCGTGCGGCTATGGGGATGGCACCGGTCGCCAGCGCGCATCCCCTCCAGGTTTCCGCCATCGCATTGGCAACATTCGTCGTGGTGCTGGTGCTTGCGCGCATCTTCCGCTGGGTGGCGCTCTCCCTCACGCGGCTCACGCGGCGCTACATCCCAGCCAGGGTCGCCAACGTGGTCGGTGTCGGGCTCGCGGTCCTCCTTTTCTGGCTCCTGGCGAACAACCTGCTCGTCCGCGGCGTCTTTCACCTCTTGGACGCTTCTTTCAGGGAGTTCGACGCCCTTTTGGAGCCAGAGCGTCCGCAGCCCGAGGCGCCCGGCAAGACCGGCAGCCCCGCATCGCTGGTCGCCTGGAAGGAACTGGGCCGCGCTGGAAGAGAGTTCATTGCCGGCGGACCGACGGCGGCAGAAATTGGGGCTTTGACAGGCCGGCCGGCCATCGAGCCGATCCGGGTCTATGTCGGTCTGCCGGCCGCTGCGACACCGGCCGCCCGGGCAAAGCTCGCGCTCGAAGAGCTGAAGAGGGTCGGCGGGTTCGACCGCTCCATGCTCGTCATCGTCACGCCGACCGGCACGGGCTGGATCGATCCCGCAGCGATGGATGCGGTCGAGTATTTGCGCGAGGGGGACATCGCCAGCGTGGCGGTCCAATATTCCTATCTCAGCAGCCCCCTGTCGTTGCTCGCCGAGCCGGACTACGGCGCCGAGGCGGCGCGCGCCCTCTTTCTGGAGATCTATAACCACTGGACGACGCTGCCAAGGGAACAACGGCCGAAGCTCTACCTTCACGGCCTCAGCCTGGGCTCGATGAACTCAGAGCGGTCGGCCGGGCTGATCGACATGATCGGCGACCCGATCGCAGGCGCGCTGTGGAGCGGCCCACCCTTCGAGAGCGGCGTCTGGCGGCGGATCACCGACGCCCGCAAAGCCGGTTCCCCTCAATGGCGTCCCGAATTCCGCGACGGCAGCCTGGTGCGCTTCATGAACCAGGATGGCGCGAGCGTTCCGCCGGCCACGGCTTGGGGGCCCATCCGCATCGTCTACCTGCAGTATGCGAGCGATCCCGTTACCTTCTTCGACTATCATGATTTCTATCGCCGTCCCGCCTGGATGGAGCCGCCCGTCGGGCCGGATATCTCCAAGGAGCTGCGATGGTATCCGGTCGTCTCCATGCTCCAGCTGGCCCTTGACATGGCGGTCGCGACCACCACGCCGATCGGATACGGTCATGTCTACTCGCCCAAGCATTATGTGGACGCGTGGGCAGCGATCGCCGACGTGCAGGACTGGTCGCCCGGGCAGTTGGAGGCGCTCAAGCAGCACCTTGCCGTGGATGACACGGAGGCGGAATCGGAGCCCTATGACAACAGGGGCGGGTAAGGCGTTCGCGTCAGAGTCATGGCTGCCTCGCTGCGGACGAACGGCTATCTTGGCAGGTTATTTTTGACAACTATGCCTTGCATTCATGTCTGATTCGCGTTTAAGTCGCGCTCGCTGGCGTGCTCAGCCTGGGGGGCGGCGTGATCAAGGAAGTGGTCCTGGATGGCGATCGGCCAGAGCCGGAACCGGCGCTGGCGTACTTATACGACATGACGGCTCAGATGCGCGACATGGCATCCGACCTCGCTATTCCTATGGTCGTGTATCTCCTGCAAATGGCAGCGCTTGAGATTCTGGAGACCATCGGGCAGGACGACGCGAGCTCGGACCAGCCTGAGTAGGAATTCTGCATTGCGCTGCGTGACGAGGGCTTCACCAAGGAGCTTGACGAGGCACGGCTGCGTCAGCTGGCGACCACCGTCGATCGGGCGCCGCAGCCGAACTCTCGCGGACGTCGGCTCCCCTTTCCGCACCCTCGAGCTCCCTGCCGTCCAGCCCCGCCACGCCCAGGCATTTTCTTGTGCCACGGGTCATGGCAGACTGCCGCCACGCCTGACAGTCTATGAGGGAGGGAAATGGCGTGGCTGACGACACCGACATTGCCGACGACCCGTCGACATGGGACCCCGCGCTCGACGCCGTCGTTGCGGCTCCCGCCAATCACAAGGTCCTGTACGAGAATGAACGGTTGCGCGTCCTGGAGGTCATTCTAGGCCCGGACGAGGAAGAGCCCGTTCATCACCATCGTTGGCCTTCGGTGTTCGTTTTCGACCAGGTGCAGCCTCCGCTTCACGATTTCACACCGGATGGCGTCATGCTGCCGCCCAATCGCGATGTCATCAGGGCCGTTGAGACATGGGACGGGAGGGGATGTCTGGTGGTGCACATGGCACCTCAGCCGGCCGGACGGGTTCTCAACGCCTCCGGCAAGCTTGTCCATGGCATCCGCATAGAGATGAAGACCTAGCGCTGCGCCGCATGAGGTGCGCGGTACATCAAAGTTGATTGCGGTTCGAGGTGATTGAGCGCATGCCAAGGCATGCCGCGCTTCTACTTCGACTTCGACGATGGGTCCACGCGCTTGAAAGACGACGAGGGCGTCGATTTGCCCGACAGGCAGGCCGTCTGGCAGGCCGCCCTGGACAGGTTTCCAAGGATCCAGGAGCAGGTCCCGCCCGACGGTCGGAGGGACATCGTCATATCCGTTCGCGATGCGAGCGGGCGAACGGTTCTGAGAGCCGCGGTCGGGATTCGAGCCTATTGGGTTCCGGAGGAGGAGGACGCCCGGTCCTGATGCAGGGGCGGCCGCACGCCTCGCTCAACGCCCCTGACGCCAACGCTGCACCGGTTCCGACGACGACCCGACCGTGGCGTCGAAGCTGCGCGACGCGAGCACGGCATGGACGTGGAGGACCGTCGTGCCCGCATTCAAGAATCCGTGTTTCTTGTGGGCAGGCACTATCAAGGAATGACCGACTTCGATCGCCTGGCGCTCGTCATCGATCCACATCTCGGCCACGCCCGAGAGCACGGTAAGAACTTCTTCGACCGGATGCGAATGCGTCGGGGCGCCTGCACCCGGCATGACCCACTGCTCGAAGATGCAGAGCTCGTCGGCGCCGTTGCAAGCTGAAACGAGCATCCGGGTCTCGACGCCGGGCCGCCATCGTTCTCTTGGCTGGTCTCCATGCGCGACTATCTTCATCGCTCCATGCCCAAACCTCCTCTGCAGCAGCTCCCGAGATCGACCAAGGCTACTGCAGGTAGATCCTCATATTCTCGAAATCGAAGGTCATCGCGTATGGCCTGAAGAAGTCGTGTCCGACCATGCCGGCGAGGTGGAAGCCAAACAGGTTTTCCCAAGGGAAAGGCCCATCGAAGAGCCCGGCGACATTCTCCTCCTCGAGATCGCCAAAGGACAGTTTTCGAACGGTATAGGGTACGGTCTTCAAGGTTCCGCCAGCGCCAGCACCTGTCGTGGCCTTGTCCTCCTCCAACTTGATCCCGGCCCGCTCGATCACAGATTCAGCCAGCTTGACGCCAGCTCCGGCAAGGCCCGTGTCGACGAAGAGCAATGTCGGAGGGAGGGTGTCGACGCGACCCCAGCCGACCATGAAGTGATCGCTTGCGATCCAGAATGGAACCGCAACGCTCTTCTCCGTGCCTGCGACGAATTGCTTCAGGTTCATCGGGTTCTTCTTGCGAAGCACGAGCTCGCCGCGCGGCAGGTCGAGCGTGGCGATGAAATGGTAGAACAGCGTCGTTCCGATGATGCCGTCGATGCGCTTGGCGCCAAGTCCTTCCGAGAGCTGGCGAAGCGGCAGCACGGCTGCCGGCAGGTTCTTGACGGTCCAGCCGCCAAGGCCGAGGGAATCGATCCGTCCCTGCTCGACCTGAGTGTGCTGGCCGCCGGAAAACGTGCCCTGCACGGCCCCGAAATGGGGGACGCCAAGCTCCCTTGCGAACTCTGAATCCAACGCCACCTCGGAGCCGCCGGTGTCGATGAAGAACGTCACCTCTTCACTGCCGTTGACACGCACGCTGACCAGGGGCAGCGGATCGGTGCGCATTAGCTTCAGCCGCATCGTCTCCCCATCACCGTCGAGCTCATAGGGAGTCTGGCCCTTGAAGCTCTGGAGTTTGGCGACGTTGAGCGTCGGATACTGCGCAACGACCAGGGGGTTGGACTCGACGTCCACGCCCTTCAGCACAGCGACTGCTTTCTGGAAATCGTCGCGGCGATAATATGCCTCGGCGAGCATGATCTTGGGGTCGCTCTCGACGGGCTGGAGCGCGATGGCCGTCGTCAGCCATTTCTCGGCATCGTCGAGCCGGTTGGAGAGCAGCGCGATCCGGCCCAATTGGAGGGTTGCCGTGTAGTCGTCGGGATGCTCGACGACGACCCGCGCATACGCCTCGGCTGCTTCGGCAAACCTGCCGCTTTGGAAGAGCTGGTTGGCCGCAGGCTCCTGGTCCGCCGCATGGGCGGGGACGGCACCAGGCGCGAGCATCGCGAACAATAGAAGGCAGATTTCGGCAGGTTTCATGGTCGCTGTTCCATGCGCGGACGAAGGCGGAGCCTATCGGAAGGGGCGGTCGTCGGCGAACCCAGGCGCTCGGAAGAGACCTTAAAGAACCGGCTCCCGCTTGGCCCCCGCGGTGAGACGAGCAATCTTTTTCAGATGGGCGGCCGCAGCCAGTCCGCCCGTCGTCATCGTCATGAGGTCCAGCGACTCATCGCCATCTTTGACCGGAGTGAGCGCTTCATCCATGTAACTTGCGCTGTCCGCCTGGCGTCTGATGAGCTTCGCCGCAATCACCAGGCTGACGATGCGGCCGGCGATGATGGCGTTGTTCCTGAGTGTCCGCCAGGCCAGCCGAGGCCAGAAGATCAAGGCGCTCTCGCGCGGCAGGCCGGGCCGGCGCTCCGACGGGCGAATGAGCCGGAGGATTCCCGTCTGCAACGGGTGCATGTTCTCCAGCTGGACGGACGTCCCAAAGGTCACCAACAACTTGACGAGACTGTGAACCGGAACATTTGTGGCGATCGCCCGGCGCAACAGAGTTCGCATGTGTCGAGGCGAGTAGTAGAGCGCCCAGGCTTCCCGGTAGATACTTTCCCACTGCTCCTTGGACATTCTGTCATGCGATGTGCAGACGTGCTCAACATCGTAGATGTTCAGGTCGGGATCCATCTCGACGCCGGACCTCCACAGCGTTTGATGGTCCTCCGAGCCGGGCAAGGGCGTGAGGCAGAAGAACTCGACGATGTCCAGCGGCAGCTCTCGCTGGATGATGGAGATGTCGCGCCTGATGGTCTGCGGCGTATCGGCTGGGAAGCCCAAGATGTAACCCGCGATGGTGATGATGCCCTCGGCCTTCCAGGCGAGCAGCATCTTGCGATACTCGGTGATCTTGTTCTGCTTCTTCTTGGCTACCGCGAGATTGTCAGGATTGATGTTCTCGAGCCCAATGAAGACCCGCGTGACGCCCGCCCGCTTGGCCTTTTCTACGAAGTTCTCGATTTTGTGGCAGAGGGTGTCGACCTGGATCATCAGCCCGAGCGGCAGGCCCTCCTCCTCGCGCAGCATGATCAGACGGTCGAAGATCGCTTCCCACTCGCGATTGCGCGCGAAGTTGTCATCCGTAATGAAGAATTTGTGGATGCCTTCGGCCCAATTCATGCGGACCAGCTGCTCGACGTCGTCGGCCGACCTGAAGCGGGACTTGCGGCCCTGCACATTGATGATCGTGCAGAACGAGCATTGATAGGGGCAGCCGCGTCCGGCGTCGAAGCTGGTGCTGAGGCCGAGCGTGTGCTCGACATAGGCCTTCGGCAGGAAGGGCACGGGAGTTCCCTGGATGCCGGGAAGATCGCCCATGAAATCATAGAGCGGTTGCAGCTTGCCGGCGGCCGCATCGCGCAGCACGCCGTCCAGACGCCCTTCGGCCTCGCCGGCAAACATTGCAACGCCCATGCTCCGGCACTCGTCGAGGCCGACCGCCTTGCCGTCCAGCATGGCGAGGCAGCCCGAGATGTGAAAGCCGCCCATCGCAACCTGGATCCCCGCCGCGCGGAACGGTCGCGCGATGTCGAGCGCCCTCGGATATTGATTGGACTGAACGCCGACCAGGGCAACGAGCCCGAAATTGCCGTTTCGGCGAAAACGCTCCACGAGCGCCGCCGTATCGACCCGCGTGTTGGTCTCGTCGATGGCGACGATGTCGATGCCGATTCCCGGCCCGAGAACCTCTCGCTGCGCGCAGTCGGCGGCAATGCCGTAGATCGCTGCCAGCGAGTTCGAGGGGATCATGGCTCGCCACCACCGAATCACATAGCCATCATCGTCGTAGTGTGATGGCTTTATGAGAACAAGCTGGAAGCGACGGTTCTCCGCGGCGTGAGATTTGGACAAAGCCTGACTTTCGCACTTGAGGGCGATGAGAACTGCGCCGCATCCTTACCACGCCGGCCGCGCCTTGTCGCCCCTTACCCCGATTGTCCCAAAACCGCTCACAAAATCCTAATACTCCCAGGGAGTTCGCCCCCAATTTTGTCGGCCGCCTTGCTTCGAACACGTAATCCACGTAAGGTCAGCGGTATCGATCTTGCTTGTCGAACTTTGTTCTCTGACGCTCTTCGCGCTCTCGGCGATTTTCTTCTCTCAATATCGATCTGAACCGTTTGCCATGCTTTCCACAAGGCAAACATCAAATGTGACCGATTGAAAGGAAATCGTCATGAGCACTGGAACTGTGAAGTTCTTCAATACGACCAAGGGTTTCGGCTTCATCGCGCCGGATGATGGCGGCGCCGACGTGTTCGTCCACATCTCCGCCGTCGAGCGGGCCGGCATGCGCACGATCACCGAAGGCCAGAAGCTCAGCTTCGATGTCGTGAAGGACAATCGCAACGGTAAGAGCGCGGCCGAAAACATTCAGGCCGCCTGATCAGATTGCGCTCATGAGGCTGACCACGGATGTACTGGCAGCTATCGTCGAAGCGCGTGGAGAGGCCGGGTTCGCCCGGCCTTTTTGATTTTTTCTACCCCAGGGACCAGCAGGTATGAGCCGCGTCATTACACAGGACAATTTGTTCAGGCCAGTGCGGTCGAAGGCAGAGACCAAGGCCGAAATCACCGATCAAACCGCGCGATCCATCGTCGGGGCCGAGGCGGAACGGCGCGACGCCAAGACTGCCAGGCTTCGAAAAGCTCGCCTGGCCAGCGAAGCAACCGCGGTCGTGGTCGAGAAGCCTGCCAAGACTCGCTCGAAGAGCAAAGCGCAACGCCGCCCCCCATCATCGAAATAGAATCGATCGGAGCGATTCTCGCGGCGCATGCTATACCCGCCTGGACCAGCGGTGGAGCCGCCCGGCGAGCGGCCTCGCCGCTGGGGGCGGGCGCTGCGGGGCGCTTTCAGAATGCGGAATAGAACGTGCTGAAGGTCAATCAAGTCGCGGTCGACAAGATCTATGTCCCGATGGCGCGTCGGAAGACCCTTCATCCGGAAACGGTTCGCCTCTTGGCGGAGGACATTCTCGAGAACGGGCTGCGAACACCCATCATGGTGAGGAATGACGGGCAGCGCTACGTGCTCGTCGAAGGCCTGCACAGGCTCGAGGCGTGCATCCTGCTGGGGGAACAGACGATCGCCGCCTATCTGGTCCAGGCAAGGCGGCGGTGATGACCCGATTTCGCCCGAGGCATGGATCGGCACGAGCTGGAAGATGAAAAGACGCTTGCCGAGGCGCGTCTCTTCGCCGAAGGGCTCGCTGCGGCCGACCAGCAGGCGTTCGACCCGGCAGGGCGGTCGGCCGGCAATGTCGAGGCCATCGACGTCGTCGACGCAAAGCACAACGCTCGGCGATGCGGAAGAGCGTCGTTTCTTGGGCTATATTTCTACAACTATGACTTGCATCCCCATATGATTCTCACTTAGATGGCGCTATCTCGGGTTGCTCAGCCGGAGGGGCGGCGTGATCAAGGAAACGATCGTGGATGGAGGCCGGGGAGAGCCCGGAGCCTCGCTGGCCTATTTGCACGACATGGCGGCGGAGATGGGCGACATGGCGTCAGGCCTCGGCTTTCCCATGATCGTCTATCTCCTGCAAATGACCGTGCTCGAAATCCTCGAGACGATCGAGCGCGAAAAGGCGGACCGCCGCCGACGCGAGTAGACGTCGGTCAGGGGCTCGTGCGAGCGGCAGTCCAGCGGCCGCAAGGCTCGCCCTGGCATGTCCCAGCGTCGGCGCGCCGGCTCGCCTTTCTCACGGCAAGCTTGACGGCTATCCTGAGGCTTCGCAGGAGAGCGACGACATGGACGGGGATGCGCAAATTGAGGCCTCACAGAGACGCGTGGTCGAGACCGCAAAGGGGCCCAAACTTGCCTTCTGCAGCTGGATCGCGGAGGGCCTCGCCTGCAAGGTCCGGCAGGATTCGCATGTGGCGACGATGGACATGAGCAAGGCCGCTTGGCGGTGCCGAGCCGTGAGCGCTTTGATGGTTCGAATCCGGCAATGAACGGCTCCAAGCCCGTCCATGGCCTCAGACGCGGCCTCACCAACTACGGCGATCGCGAATTCAGCCTCTTTCTCAGGCGTTCGTTCGCCAGCTCAATGGGGTATGGCAAGGAGTTCTTGGATCGGCCGATCGTCGGCATCGCCCACTCGGCGAGTGGCTTCAACAATTGCCATCGCCACTTCCCGGAGCTGATCGAGGCGGTGAAGCGTGGGGTGCTCGCTGCCGGAGCGCTGCCGATCGAGTTTCCGACGATCTCGCTCGGCGAGGTGTTCCTCAACCCGACCAGCCTCAAATTCCGCAACCTGATGTCGATGGACGTCGAAGAAATGATCCGCGCCCAGCCCATGGACGCGGTCGTGCTGCTCGGCGGCTGCGACAAGACGGTCCCGGCCCAGCTGATGGGCGCCGCTTCGGCCGACCTGCCGGCGGTTCAGCTGGTCGCCGGGCCGATGTCGACCGGCAGGCACCGCGGCGAACGCCTGGGCGCCTGCACCGATTGCCGACGGTTCTGGGCGAGATTCAGGGCCGGGGATATCGACCGTGAAGAGTTAGACCGGGTCGAGCAGCTCCTCGCCTCCACGGCGGGGACCTGCGCCGTCATGGGCACAGCGAGCACCATGGCCGCTCTCGCCGAGGCGCTGGGCATGATGCCGACGGGGGCGGCCGCCGTGCCGGCCGTCGACGCCGCTCGGCTGCGCGTCGCCGAGGAAACCGGCCGCATTGCCGTTGCCCTGATCGGCGCCGACCATCTCCGTCCCAGCCGCATCATGACCGAGGCTGCCTTCGAGAACGCCTTGCGACTGCTGCTCGCGCTGGGCGGCTCGACCAATGCCATCATCCATCTGACCGCGATCGCCGGTCGCCTCGGTGTCGCGATCGACCTTCACCGTCTCAACGAACTCAGCGACACCACGCCCGTCCTCGTGGATCTCAAGCCGACCGGCACCGGCTATATGGAGGATCTGCAAGCCGCCGGCGGAATTCCGGCCGTGCTGCGCGAGCTCGGCCCGCTGCTCGATCTGGACTGCCTGACCGTGACGGGCGAGACGCTCGGCCAGCGCCTCGACCGCACGCCTCGATGGGTGGATCGCGCAGTCGTCCGGGCCGTTGACGATCCTCTGCACGACAAAGGGGGACTGGTCGCGCTGTTCGGCAATCTCGCGCCGCGAGGCGCGATCCTGAAGCGCTCGGCTGCCGATCCCAGCCTGTTCGAGACGGAGGGAAGGGCCGTGGTGTTCGAATCTCTGGAGGACCTCGCCACCCGCATCGACGACCCGGCGCTCGAGGTGTCGGCAGACGACGTCCTGGTCCTCAAGAATGCCGGACCGACCAGCGCCTCCGCGATGCCCGAAGCAGGCTACCTGCCGATACCGGCCAAGCTCGCAAAGGCGGGCGTCAAGGACATGGTGCGCATTTCCGATGCGAGGATGAGCGGCACGGCCTATGGCACGGTCATCCTGCATGTCGCGCCCGACGCCGCGGCGGGCGGTCCGCTGGCCCTGGTGCGCAGCGGCGATCGCATCCGGCTGAGCGTCGAGGGCCGTCGGCTCGATTTGCTGGTCGACCCGTCCGAGCTCGACCGGCGAGCCAGCAGCCTGCTATCCGATCACCCTTTGCCTCCGCGCGGATACGCTCGCCTCTACCGCGAACAGATCCTGCAGGCGGATGAAGGCTGCGATTTCGCTTTCCTGAAGGGCGTCTGACCGACCGAAGTCGCCTGCGGAGCTCAGAGCCGCTTCTGCAGTTCGGGCAGAAGGACGACGCTCTCCTGTTCGTTGGGGTCGGTCCGGGCGATCACCGCCACGCAGTCTTCGCTGTCGCTGGGGTTGTAGGGCTGGTGTGGCATGTCGGCCGGAATGTAGAGAAAATCACCGGGCCCGACCTCCAGATGCCGGTCGAGACCTTCGCCGTAATACATGGCCGACTTTCCGCTGAGCACATAGATCGCGGTTTCATGCGCTTTGTGCTTGTGCGCGTTGGCGACCATTCCCGGCTTCAGCACGACCAGCTGCATGTGGATTCCGCTTGCCCCGACGCTCTCCGCCGAGATGGCGGGCCGATAGGAAAGCCCTTGCTTGCCGACAAACGCCTCGCCGGTCCTGACCACGTGGCAGTCCTTGTCGCTCTTCGTCACGCCTCGACCCTCTTCTCTGAAAGCCTCTCATAGCACGCCTAGGCGTCGAGGATCACCGGCTCGGCGCCGTTGCGCATGCTGACCTGGAGATGCGCGCCCGTCGCCACGGTGGCAGCATGAGAGGCGCCGGCACGCGGCTGGTCGACCATCAGCCTCGAACCATCGGGAAGAGCGAGGTGGAGGCGGACGTTCCTGCCCTGGAACACGATGCTCTCGACAACGGCCTGGACGCTGCCGGGCCGCGTCTCCAATCCGACCACGATGTCCTCCGGCCGCACGCCGACCGTCACCGCGGCGCCCGGCGCCAGACGTCTCTTGTCGTTCACGGAGGCGTCCAGCATGAAGCCGCCCGCCGCCAGCCTGCAGCGCGAACCGCTCCATTCCACCAGTCGCGCATCGAGGATGTTCATCGTACCAATGAACGACGCCACGAACCGCGTCAGAGGCCGGTCGTAGAGCGTCGCCGGCGCAGCGATTTGCTCGACGCGGCCTTTGTTCATCACGACGATGCGGTCGGATATGGACAAAGCCTCCGTCTGATCGTGCGTGACCATCACGAAGGTCGTTCCGAGCCGGGATTGCAAGCGCTTCAACTCGACCTGCATCTGCTGGCGCAGATGCGCGTCGAGCGCCGACAAGGGCTCGTCGAGCAAGAGAACACGCGGTTCGCAAACGATCGCTCGGGCCAGCGCCACGCGTTGCCGCTGGCCGCCGGACAGCTCCGAGACCCGGGCCGCGATCTTGTCCGCGAGGCCGACCAAGTCGAGGGCGTCCGCGACGCGCTTGCGGCGGTCGGCAGCGCCGATGCCCCGCACCGACAGGCCGAAGCCGACATTGGCGCTGACGTCCATGTGCGGGAACAGGGCATAGTCCTGGAACACGGTGTTGACCGGGCGGTCGAAGGGCCGCAGCTCCGTGATGTCGGCGCCGGCGAGCAGCACGCGGCCGTCCGACGGGCTTTCGAAGCCGGCGATCACCCTCAGACTGGTGGTCTTCCCGCAGCCAGACGGGCCTAGCAAGGTCAGGAACTCGCCCTCAGCGATGTCGAGGTCGACGTGGTCCAGGCCGACCACCTCTCCGGCAAAGCGCTTAGAGACCCCGTCCAGCCGAAGCAGGGGCGGCGAGGCGCTCATTTCTCGCGCGCGTTGTCCGCGAAGCCCGCGCCGTCGCGCGCCTCCGACGGCTTGGTGGTGTTGACCCAGACGATGATGCAGCGCTCCGCACCGATGTTGCGGAAAGAGTGACGCAAGGTGCTCTTGAACGCGAAGCTGTCGCCCGCCTTGAGCAGGTATGCGGTCCCGTCGATCGTCAGTTCGACCTGACCGCTCGATACGAGGCCGAACTCATGCCCGGCATGGGCGTAGGCCTCCGCCGTGCCACCGCCGGGTTCGACGATCACCGACATGCCGGTCAGTGCGGCGCCCGGCGGCGACAGGAGTTGCTTGACGATGCCCTCGGAGCGAACGGGAAGCGGCCGTCGATCGTTGGCCCGCACGCAATAAAGGTCGCTGATGGCCGCGTCGCCGTCGACGATCAGCGCCGAAGGCTCGATGTCGAGCGCCGCCGCCAAGGGCCAGATCACCCTGACCCTGAGCGACGACATCCCACGCTCGATCTGGCTCAGGGCGCCGATCGAGATTCCGGCCTTGGCGGCGAGCTCCGAGAGCGCCATCCCCCGCTCCAGGCGCAAGGCGCGCAAGCGGCGCCCGACGCGAAGGTCGGCCTCGTTGACGTCCCTTGCGGCGCCCTCGGCGGGCGTCGCCAGCGTATCCAGGCCTTCGGCGCTTCTCGGCTTCGCCTCATCGGTCATGGCGAACGTCAGCCCCCGGCCTTGATCTTCTCAAACATCTTGGCGAGGTCGTCGTTCTGCTTCATGGGTCCCGTGAAGACGGTCGATTTCAGCATGACCTCCGGGTCGGACGGCAGCTGGACCTGCTCCAGCGTGGCCGGCTCCACCGCCTCGAAAGCGGTCTTCGTCGAGCTGCCATAGCCATACGCTTCGATCAGGTACTTTCCCGACCCTTCTTCCAGGCGGCTGTTGATAAAGTCATAGGCGAGGTCGACGTTCTTGGCGTCCTTCAGAATCACGAAGCCGCAGGCCCAGGTAAGCATGCCTTCCTTTGGCTTCATGAAGGCGACCGGCAGGCCCTGCTTCTTGAGTGCATTCGCCGAGGCGTTCCAGGTCATCGCCGCGACGAGCGCGCCGCTCGCCAGGGACTGTTCGACGGACGTCATGTCGGTCGTGTAGGCGGACAGCAGCGGGCGCTGCTCGCGGAGCTTCTCCGCCACCTTCTCCAGCTCCTCGGGCGTCATGTCGAACGGGTTGACGCCGGCCAGGATCGCAGCCACGACCGGAGTGTCATGGACCGCGTCGATCGTCGCGATGCGGCCTGCATACTCCTTGTCCCACAACAGGTTCCAGCTGGCCTCGGGATCCTTCACGAGGTCCGTGCGGTAGAGGATCGAGGTGTTTCCCCAATCCCACGGCACCATCCAGACCTTGCCGTCGCCGGCCTGGAGATCCGGCAAATTCTTGAAGACCGGGAAGATGGAGTCCCAATTCTTGATGCGGGCCGTGTCGATCGGCTGCAGCAGCCCTTCCTTGTTCCAACGCGCGACCTTGTCGTAGCAGGGATGAGCGATGTCCGGCCGGAAACCGGCCTTGACCTTGGTGAAGGCGTCGTCGTCGTCGCCGAAGAAGCTGATGTCGACGCCGTCCGGGTGCGCTTCGAGGAAGCTCTTGTTGAAGTCCGGCAGTTCGTAGCCCGACCATGTGAAGTATTGCAGCTTGTCCTGGGCGACGGCAGGCGGCATCTCCACTGCGAGAGTCATGGCCAGCGCCGCAAAGCCGATCTTGGCGCAGGAGCTCCATTTCGATTTCCGTGTGAAGGTCATTGCGGTTCTCCTCTGGTCTTGTGGTTCAGGTCGTTGCAGGTCGCAGCAACTGGCGCGAGCTTCCTCGGCGGCGCAAAAGCTCGGCCAGCGAGGCGATGGTGATCGAAACGGCGAGCAGCACGGTGCCGAGCGCCATGACGAGCGGCAGGGAGGTGGGAAAGCGCAGCTGTGCCCAGATGTAGAGCGGCAAGGTCTGCTCCGTTCCCGCCAGGAAGAAGGCGACGACGAACTCGTCGAACGACGTCAGAAAAGACAGCATGAACGCCGAGGCGACCGCCGGCAGGCTCAGAGGGAGCATGATGCGCCGGAATGTCAGCCAATCGCCGGCACCGAGGTCGAGCGCCGCTTCGGCGACGCTTTGCGGAATGGCGGCAAAGCGGCCGCGCATCACCACAACGGTCGTCGGCAGGGCGACCAGGATGTGGCCGAGGACGATCGACAACAGCGAAAGCCCCAGTCCTGCCAAATTGACCAGCACCAGCAAGGCGATGCCGACGATCACGCCGGGTATGAGGATCGGCAGCCGCGCGAGCGACGACACGATCAGAGCGGCCCGCGAGCGTCCGTAGAGGTCCATGTAGGCCACCGTGATGCCGACAAGCGTGGCACCCGCCGCCGCTGCGATCGCCACGACCATGCTGTTCGCAAAGGCGCTCGACAGTGCGGAGTTGCCGATCAGCTTGCCATACCAGTCGAGGGTGAACCCTTGCAGCGGAAATGCCGCCTGAATCGAATCGTTGAACGAAAACAACGGGATCAGAGCAACCGGGAGATAGAGGAAGATCAGATAGGCGACCACATAGGCCGTGAGGGGTGCTGAGCCTTCCGACGCCCGGCGCATCATCACATCCTGCTCCCGAAACGCCTGTCGGCTTGCCGCGTCAGCCGGATCAGCACGAGGATGACGAGCATGACGCCAAGCGAAAGCGCCGCCCCGAAAGGCCAGTCGTTGGCCTTGCCGAAGTTCGCCTGGATCAGCGAGCCGACCATCGTGCTCGACGGGCCGCCGACCAACGCCGGCGTCACGTAGTCGCCGACCGTCGGCACGAAGACCACGAGCGCGGCGGCCATGACGCCCGGCATGGAGTTGGGCAGGATCACGCGCCAGAACGTCGTGCCCGGCCTGGCCCCCAGATCGCTCGCCGCTTCCAGCAGCGTCCGCGGGATGGTTTCCAGCGAGACGTAGATGGGAAGGATGGCGAACGGTGCGTAGGCGTGCGCCAGGGTGACGACAACCGCTGCAGGGGTGTTGAGGAAGGCCAAAGTCGGCTCTGCCAGGATGCCGCTCGAGGTCAGGAACGAGTTCAGCACGCCATTGTAGGCGAGCACGATCTTCCAGGCGAAAACCCGCAAGAGATAGCTCGTCCAGAACGGCAGCGTGACCAGGAACAGCAACAGGGCGCGATGGCGCCCGGCGTGAAAGGCGAGAAAATAGGCGACCGGATAGGCGGTCAGCACCGTCGCCAGCGTGACCAGGCCGGCGATCACCAGCGAGCGCAGCAGCACGGTGGAATAGAGCGGGTCGGTCGCCATGTCGCGAAAATTGGCGAAGGTGAACCCCGCTCCCAGCAAGGACCCGTCATTGGCGCGGAATGCCAGGAAGACGACCAGCGCGAGCGCGAAGACGATCAGCAGGAACGTGACCACGCCTCCCGGCAGGAGCATGCCGACCCTGAAAGCCAGGGAAGAGCGGCTCACGGCGGTCGCCTGCGTCGCTGACGTCATGGCAAGCCTGACTGAGTTTATGAAACAGAAGCCTATTTATTCACAGATGTGAACACCTGTCCATCCTATCGCTCGACCGCGTCGAGCAGCCGATAGGCGGCGATCGTGGCCGCGACGCCGATCTGCCTGAAGCGGTGAAAGGCGATGGGCCGGATCGGAGTCGGCGGGAACGGAATGGCGCGCCGGTCGCCGGTCACGAGATAGTCCGCCAGACGCTGGCCGAGCGCGGTCATCAGCCCCACCCCGCGGCCCTGGCAGCCGATCACGGCGACCAGCCCCTCCTCGGGCTGGTGGACGTGCGGCAGGTGATCTGGCGTCATCGCAACCCGACCGAACCAGCGTTTGTCGATCGGCACGCCCGACAGCGACGGGTAGAGACGCGCCAAGGCGCGCTCCAGATGTGCCCAGTCGCTCGGGCCTGCCGGCTGGCCCATACGGCCCCGGCCGCCGAGCACCAGGCGATCGCCGGCGCGGCGGTAGTAGACCAGGATGCGGCGGGAATCCGAAACGGCCTGCCCCTCCGGCAGGATCGGTTCCAATTGCGCGCTCGGCAGCGGTCCGGTCGCGATCTGGAACGACTGCAACGGCACGATCGTTTCGGCGAGGCCGGGGACCAAGGCGTCCGAATAGGCATTCGTCGCCACCAGGACGTTCTTCGCTTCGACATGGTCTCCGTTCGCGGTGCCGATCCGCCATGACGAGCCGCTCCGGCGAAGGCTGGTCGCCCGGGTGCCTTCGGAGATTCGAACGCCTGCCTCGACCGCAATGCGCCCCAGCTCGAGCACGAAGGACAGCGGGTCGACCGTCCCGGCGCGCCGGTCGAGCCATCCGCCCAGATAGCCGCGCGCGCCGGTCAGCCGTGCCACAGTGTCGCCATCGAGCATCTCGACGTCGGCGCCTCTCGCGCGCCATTCAGCATTGCGCCGCTCGGCAGCGCGCATCGCGGTGGCGGTGTGGGCGGCCTGGATCCAGCCGGCACGGGCGCGTTGCACGTCAAAGGCTCGCGCGTCGATGAGGTCGAACACCGTGTCTGCCGTCGCCGCGGCGAATGCGACGAGCCCTTCGCCTTGCTTGCCGCCAAAGCGGGCTATGAGCGCTTCGGGATCGAATTTGAGCCCCGGGATGACCTGCCCGCCATTGAGGCCGGATGCGCCCTGCCCGACCTCCAGGGCTTCGAGGACGCGAACGGTGAGCCCAAGTCCAGCGGCGTGATAGCCGGTGGAGAGCCCGAGCAGGCCGGCGCCGACGATGGCGACATCGACCTCCTCACCGGCTTCCAGCGGAGCGTGCAGCAGCCTTTGCCGCGCGGGGCGCCGCCAGACCGGCTCGAACGGAGGTGCTGCTGACATCGGTGACCTTGTCCACCCGACCTATCCCGGTTTTCACGAATTTGAAAGCCCGGAACGGCGCGGCAGGTCAGGTCTCGGCAGCCGCGTCGACCGGTCGATCGGGGCCGGGATCGCCGCCGGCCGCAGCCACGGCGAGCCTGCGCAGATAGTGATTCCAGCCCTCTTCGTGGTTGGCGCGCTCCGTCTCGTTGGGCAATCCGCTGTGCGTGAAGCGCACGAGCGTGCCGCCTTCCTTTTCGAGCAGGTCGATCTCCACCAGGCTGGAGCCGGGCGGCATGTCGTCACGTTCCTCCCAGCCGAAGCTGTAGGCGAGCCGATGGACCGGGATCACCTCGGTGAACTGGCCCCGCGCGACATGCTTCTCGCCCACGCTGACCAGATAGATGCCGCCGGGCTGGGCGTCCGTCGTCGCCGTTCCGAGCCAGCGCAACAGCTTGTCGGGATCGGTCAGGAATGCGAAGACCGTCGCCTGAGGGGCGGCGATCTCGATCTCGGCGTGAAGCGTTTCGGTCATTGTCTGTCTCCTCCAGGCAGCCGAACTCCCTCGGGGTTCAATGTAGGTCTATGTCGGTGCCACACAAGAAAGGCAGCTCAACCCTCATGACAGCCGGCTGACACGGCCGCATGATTGCCGCTATGCGACCGACCACCGCCCACGCCTTCCTGGTCGACGAGGCGATCGACATGGCGAGCGCCGAGGCTCTGCTGTCGACGCTCGGCCAACGGCTCATCGGCGACGGCCTGCCGCTTGCAGGGGGTGCGCTGACCCAGGCGGCGCCGCATCCCATCGTGGCGCAACGCACATGGCTTTGGCGCGCCGACACCGGACGCGTCATCGAGGCGCTCGGCCTCGGACTGGCCGGTTCCGTGGAGCCCGACCGGGCCGATACGGGCCGCGACTGGCTTGTGAGACTGGGAACCGGCAGCGTGGTCGAGACCGCCACCGGCAGCGCCAAGGAGGGCGCCGTGCTCGCCTGGGCGGCCACCAGGCCGTTCAGCGAGGCCGAGTCGCAGCTGCTCAAAGAGGTGGCGCGATTTGCCGCCGCTCCGCTCGCCCTGCTCGCCTCGCGCTCGACGTCGGCCGCCCTGCTCGAGACCTATCTGGGCCGGCGCAGCGCGGCGCAGGTCCTGGCGGGGCAATTGCGGAGGGACTCCGGTGAGACGATCCGCGCGGCCCTGCTCTATGCCGATCTGCGCGGCTTCACGGCGCTCTCCGAATCCATCCCGCCCCATGAGGTGGTGGCCACGCTGGATGCCTGGTTCGACCGCATCGCGGGCGCCGTGCACGCATTTGGCGGCGAGGTCCTCAAGTTCATCGGCGACGGGATCCTGGCGATCTTTCCGATCGGCGAGCGGGGAGCCGCCGCCGCGTGCGAGGCGGCGCTGCGGGCGGTCGCGGCGGCCCGGGCCGGGATGGACCACCTCGACCGCGCCCGCGCGGCGCAAGGGCTGCCGCCGCTGCCCTTCGGTGCCGCGCTGCATGTCGGCGAGATGCTGTGGGGCAACATCGGCACGGCGGACCGCCTCGACTTCACCGCCATCGGCCCCGCCGTCAACCTGGTGAGCCGCATCGAAGGGCTTTGCCGGACGCTCGGTCGCACCGTGCTGGTGTCGGGGGCCTTCGCGGCAGAGACATCGCGGCCGTTGCTGCATCTCGGAGAGCACAGCCTGCGCGGCATCGCCGAGCCATGCGCCGTGTTCGCGCCAGAGGAGTGACGATCGACCCTGTGAAGGGATCCCGTGAGGCTTCAGAAGCTCGTTGCCGCCCTCGAAACCGCCGGATATGGTTCGCTCAAAGGGGAGTGCGCGTGCCGCAGCGACAGGCACGAGCGCCTGACGGGAACGACAATCAACCAAAGGGAAGACGTCGATGATGTTGGAGACAGTCACGTATCGTTCGCGCCGCCTGTTGGCGGGCGCAGCTTTCGCCGCCCTCGTGCTTGCAGGGGCGCCGGCGCTCGCCGAGACGCCTCCCGACACGCTGGTCCAGGCCCTGGCGATCGACGACATCATCTCGCTCGATCCCGGCGAAGCCTTCGAGCTTTCCACCGGAGAGATCACCGGCAACACCTACGATATGCTGGTGCGGCTCGACATCAACGACACCACCAAGGTGGTCGAAGGGCTCGCCGAGAGCTGGACGGTGTCCGACGACGGCCTCACCTACACCTTCAAGCTCAAGCCCAACCTGACCTTCGCCTCCGGCAACCCGATCACCGCCGAGGACGTCGCCTGGTCGTTCGAGCGGGCGGTCAAGCTCAACAAGAGCCCGGCCTTCATCCTTCAGCAGTTCGGGCTCACCGCCGACAACGTCGCCGAGAAGGCCAAGGCTGCAGACCCCTCGACCTTCGTGTTCACGGTCGACAAGGGCTATGCGCCGAGCTTCGTGCTCAACTGCCTGACGGCCACCGTCGCCGCCGTGGTCGACAGCAAGCTGGTCAAGGAGCATGTCGCCGCCGTCACGCCCAGCGACGAGTACAAGTTCGACAATGATTTCGGCAATGGCTGGCTGAAGACCAACCATGCCGGCTCCGGGCCGTTCAAGACCCGCGAATGGCGCGCCAACGAAGTGGTCGTGCTGGAGCGCAACGACAACTACTACGGCGAGAAGCCGAAGCTCGCCCGCGTGGTCTATCGCCACGTCAAGGAAAGCGCCACGCAGCGTCTCATGCTGGAGAAGGGCGACGTGGACGTCGCCCGCAACCTGCAGCCCGGCGATTACGAGGCCGTCGGCCAGAATGCCGACCTGGCGGTCACCTCCACCCCGAAGAGCACGATCTTCTACGTCAGCTTGAACCAGAAGAACGAGAACCTGGCCAAGCCGGAGGTGCGCGAGGCGTTCAAGTACCTGATGGACTACGATGCGCTCGGCGACACGCTGCTCAAGGGCATCGGCGTGATCCACCAGAACTTCCTGCCAAAGGGCATTCTCGGTGCGCTCGACGACAAGCCCTACAAGCTGGACGTCGCCAAGGCCAAGGATCTCCTCGCCAAGGCCGGCCTCGCCGACGGATTCTCTGTCACGATGGACACCCGCAGCGGTCAGCCGGAGCAAGGCGTCGCCGAAGCGATCCAGCAGACGGCGTCACAGGCCGGCATCAAGATCGAGCTCGTGCCGGAGGACTTCAAGCAGCTGCTCACGCGCTACCGCGCGCGCCAACACGACATCGCGATCCTGCAGTGGGGCGTCGACTATTGGGATCCGAACTCCAATTCGGAGACCTTCGCGACCAATCCCAACAATGCCGACGATTCCATGAACAAGACGCTCGCCTGGCGCAATGCGTGGGACGTGCCCGCCGACATCCAGCAGGAATCGAAGGACGCGCTTCTCGAGCGCGACGCCGCGAAGCGGGCGGAGATGTATGCCGACCTGCAGAAGAAGATCCGCGAGCAAGGTCCCTTCACCTTCCTCTGGCAGCAGACCGAGGTGGCGGGACTTGGCAAGGCCGTCCAAGGGTTCAAGCTCGGCCCGACATTCGACACCAATTTCCTGTCGCCCGTCAGCAAATAGCCGACCGGAAAGTCCGGTCCCTTGTCGCTCGCCACGCCGGCAGCGGTGACCAACGGGAAGCGCCGTGGCGCTTCCTCCCTGGCATGGGCAGTCGCACGGTTTTTCGTGGTCGCCGCGATCACCTTCCTGGGGCTGATCGCGGTGACGTTCTTCATCGGCCGCGTCGTGCCGATCGATCCGGTGCTGGCGATCGTCGGCGACCGCGCGCCGCAGAGCGTGGTCGAGGCGGCGCGCAAGCAATACGGCTTCGACCTGCCGCTGTGGCAACAGTTCTTCTTCTACGTGAAGAAGGCGCTGACGGGGGATTTCGGCACCTCCGTGCTATCGACCTATCCGGTGATGCAGGACATTCGCCGGGTGTTTCCGGCGACGCTGGAACTGGCGACGCTCGGAACCGTCATCGGCCTGGTCTTCGGAGTTCCGCTCGGGGTCCTGGCGGCCGTGAGGCGGGGGAGCCTCGTCGACCAGGCGGTTCGGATCATTGGCCTGATCGGCTACTCGATGCCCATCTTCTGGCTCGGGCTGCTGGCGCTTCTGGTGTTCTATGCCCGGCTCGGCTGGGTCGAGGGTCCGGGGCGCATCGGCGTGGCCTATGAGTATACGTTCACCCCGATCACCGGCCTCTTCCTGCTCGATGCGGTGCTGCAGGGCGACTGGGGAGCGTTCCGCGACGCCTTCTCCCACATCATCCTGCCGGCGTCGCTGCTCGGCTATTTCTCGATGGCCTATATCAGCCGCATGACGCGCTCCTTCATGCTGAACGAGCTCGGCCAGGAGTACATCGTCGCGGCACGGGCCAAGGGTCTGTCGGAAGCACGCATCATCTGGGGCCACGCGCTGCGCAATGCCGCCGTGCCGCTGGTCACGGTGATCGCGTTGTCCTACGCCACCCTGCTCGAAGGATCGGTGCTGACGGAGACCGTGTTTTCCTGGCCGGGGATCGGACTCTATCTCACCAATTCGCTGCAGAATGCGGACATGAACGCGGTTCTGGGCGCCACGATCGTCATCGGCGGCGTCTTCATTGCGCTCAACCTGGTGTCGGACCTGCTCTACCAGCTGCTCGATCCGAGGACGCGCCCGTGACCGCCGTCGGCACCGTCCCGCTCGCCTGGCGCGCCTGGCTCCTGTCGGAACGGCCGCAGTCGCGTGCGCAGGCAAGGCTCGGCCGAGCCTACAGGACCTGGCGGCGCTTTTCGGCCAACCGGCTCGCCGTCGTCGGGCTCGCCATCATCGTGGCGCTGGTTTTGGTGGCGGCCCTGGCGGATGTCCTGGCGCCATACTCGCCCATCTCGGGGGACCTGAGGACGATGCGTCTTCTGCCGCCGAGCTGGGAACACTGGATGGGCACCGACGAGCAGGGCCGCGACATCCTCTCCCGCGTCATCTACGGCTCGCGCGTGACGCTCTACATCATCATCCTGGTGGCCATCATCGCCGCCCCGATCGGGCTCGCCATGGGAACGATCGCCGGCTATGCGGGCGGCTGGATCGATTCGATCCTGATGCGGATCACCGACATCTTCCTCGCCTTTCCGAAGCTTATCCTGGCGCTTGCCTTCGTCGCCGCGCTCGGGCCCGGCATCGAGAACGCCATCATCGCCATCGCCATCACGTCGTGGCCGCCCTATGCCCGCGTCGCCCGCGCCGAGACGCTGACGGTCCGCCGTTCCGACTACATCAAGGCGGTCGAGATCATGGGCGCCTCGCCGGCGCGCATCGTGCTCCGCCACGTCATGCCGCTGTGCATATCGTCGCTCATCGTGCGCGTGACCCTCGACATGGCCGGCATCATCATCATCGCCGCCGGCCTGGGCTTCCTCGGGCTCGGGGCCCAGCCGCCCTTGCCGGAATGGGGGGCGATGATCGCCTCCGGCCGCCGCTTCATCCTCGACCAGTGGTGGGTGGCGGCCATGCCGGGCATGGCCATCCTGGCCGTGAGCCTCGGCTTCAACCTGCTCGGCGACGGGCTGCGCGATGCGCTCGATCCGCGGGGCGAGCAATGAGCTTACTGTTGACAGTCGACGATCTCCATGTGCGCTTCGCCACGCGCAGCGGCACGATCGAGGCGGTGCGAGGCGTCTCCTTCGCGCTCGGCCGGGAGCGGCTGGGGATCGTCGGCGAGAGCGGCTCCGGCAAGTCGCAGACGGGCCGCGCCATCATGGGCCTCACCGATCCGCGCGCCGAGGTGACCGCGAAGAGGCTGGAGTTCGACGGCATCGACCTGCTCGCCGCGCCGCCGCGGCTGCGCCGCGACCTCCGGGGAACGCGCATCGCCATGATCCTCCAGGATCCGAAGTACTCGCTCGATCCGGTGATGACCATCGGTCGCCAGATCGTCGAAACGCTGCGCGCACATGAGGACATCGCGAGGGCGGAGGCGCGCGAGCGGGCGCTCGACATGCTCGCCGCGGTGCAGATCCGCGAGCCGAAGCGGGTCTTCGAGCTCTACCCGCACGAGGTCTCCGGCGGCATGGGCCAGCGCGCCATGATCGCCATGATGCTGGTGGCGGGGCCGGAGCTGCTGATCGCCGACGAGCCCACGTCGGCGCTCGACGTCACCGTGCAGCTCGACGTTCTGCGCATCCTGGATCGCCTCGTCTCGGAGCGCGGCATGGGCCTGATCTTCATCTCGCACGACCTGCGGCTCATCTCGTCCTTCTGCGACAGGGTCGTCGTCATGTATGCGGGCAAGGTCGTCGAGGAGCTGCCGGCGGCCGAGCTGTCGCGGGCCCGACACCCCTATACGCAGGGGCTGCTCGACTGCATGCCGAGGATCGGCGCCGATCGGCATCCGCTGCCGGTGCTCAACCGCAGGCCGGAGTGGGCCGCGTGACGACGGCGCTTGCGGTGCGGGATCTGGAGGTCGTGTTCGACGGCTTCCGCGCGCTGAAAGGCGTCAGCTTCGACGTCAGGCAGGGCCAGTCCTTCGGCCTGGTCGGCGAGTCCGGTTCCGGCAAGTCGACCATCCTGCGCGCCATCGCCGGGCTGGCGCCGGTTCATTCGGGATCGATCGCCGTCGACGGCAAAGCGCTGGGGGCGGGGCGCGACAAGGCCTTCTATCGCGCGGTCCAGATGGTCTTCCAGGACCCCTACGGGTCCCTTCACCCGCGCCAGACGGTGGACCGGCTCCTGCTGGAGCCGCTGGCCATCCACGGCATCGGCGACAGCGAGCCGCGCATCGTGCGCGCCCTCGACGAGGTCGGGCTGGGCTCCGGCTTCCGCTTCCGCTACCCGCACCAGCTTTCCGGCGGGCAGCGCCAGCGCGTCGCGATCGCCCGTGCGCTCATCCTCGAACCGTCCATGCTGCTCCTCGACGAGCCGACCTCGGCGCTCGACGCCTCGGTGCAGGCGGAGGTGCTGAACCTGCTGGAACAGGTGCGCCGCGACCGCCACCTCACCTTTCTGATGGTCAGCCACGACCTCGCGGTCATCACCCATATGTGCGGCGACCTGATGGTGATGCAGGACGGAGAGGAAGTGGAGCGGCTGACGGCCGCCGACCTCGCCGCCAGCAAGGTCGCCGCCGACTACACGCGCAACTTGCTGCGCGCCAGCGTCGGCTTCAGCCGCAGCCTTCCCTAGCCGGTCGAATTTCGGTGACACGGGCCGTTGTGGCGGCTACGATCCCGCGTCCGCCACTTCCCACCCGCCAAGTGCGGACACATTGCCCGCCGCGACGCCCGAGCTCGAACGGGAGGGGAATTTCCGCGGCGGGCTCCTTGCCATGCTGCCCGCGTCTCGCCTCGCCGAGAGGCCATTTCGTCATGTCTTTGAAAGCTTTGCGTTTTCCGCCACGTCGAACGCCTGGACCGTCTTGCGGCTGACCAGCCTGCGGGTGCTCGAATCGAAAGCCTTGTAGTGTTCGGTCTCCAGATGAAGGTCGAAGGCGGCGCGGTCGCGGTAGATCTCGTAGAGGAAGACCTGCGGCGCGGCGCCCTCCTCGGTCGGCGTCAGGACGTCGAAGCGCAGGCAGCCCGGCTCGCGCTCGACCGACAGGGCGGCGTTTTCCGTCACCAGCCGGTGGAACTCGGCCAGTCCGCCCTCCGCCAGCTCGAAGGCGACGGTGATGGCGAAGCCGGTCGCCGCGCGCTTGGGGGGCTCCTTCCTCACGGCCGCCCCCGCTCCGCCGGCCGCTCCGAGCGGTGGCTTTGCGCCGCTCGATAGGCGGCATCCACCAGCGCGAAGGTGCTCAGGTTGTCGACGCCCGACGTCTCCGCCGGAACGCCGCGCTGCAGGCAAGCGAGGAAGTGGCGGCAGGCGCCGAAGGCCCCCTCCTGGCTGACGTGCCAGGGATCGGCGGTCCACGACAGGAGCGGCGCCCCGATGTCCTCGACGGTCCGCTCCTTGCCGCTGACCAGCGTCATGCGGCAGCCGGCATCCACCAGGATCGAGCCGCGGTCGCCCTCGATCTCGAGCAGCGTCTGGGGAAACGGATCGGGCTCGCCGCGCCTCGCCTCATAGGTGCATTCGACGACGCTGACTGCGGCCGACCGGTGGCGCAACAGCAAGGTCGCCGTGTCCTCCGCCCTTACCTTGGGATTGCGACGCTGCGTCTCGCAGGCGACGCGCTCCACCTCGCCAAGGAAGAAGCGGGCGAGGTCCAGCATGTGGATGCCGACGTCGGCGATCGCCAGGCGCTCCTCGTCATAGAAATAGGGCTGCGTGCGGTAGACGTCGAAGCCGGTGCGAAAGCGGATGCGCGCCCAGCTCGGCGCTCCGATGGCGCCGCTCGCCAGCACCTCGCCGACCCGCCGCATCGGGGCCTGGAAGCGGAAGTTCTCGTGCACCGCCAGCCAGACGCCCGCCTTCTCGGCGGCGTCGACGATGGCTACGCAATCCTCCCAGGTCGTGGCGAAAGGCTTCTGGACGATCGTCGCCACGCCACGGCCGATCGACAGCTCGGCGAGCGCCCGGTGCGTGTCGTGCCGGGTGACGACGTCCAGCGCGTCGAGCCGCTCGGCGCCGAGCATCGCCGCTGCGTCGCCATACCAGGGCACGCCGAATTTCCGGCCGGCGGCCTCGGCCCTTGCCGGGTCGATGTCGGCCACCGCCGCCAGCTCGGCGCCCTCCGGCTCGAGATCCCGCCATGAATGGAGATGGTTGTCGGCATAAAAGCCGCAGCCGACGACCCCGATGCGAACCGGGCGGCCCGCCACGATCAGCCTGCCACGATCGGGGTCCTCAGGACGCCGATGCCCTCGCCTTCGATCTCCACCACGTCGCCCGCCTTCATGAAGACCGGCGGCTTCTGGAAAAAGCCGACGCCGGCCGGCGTCCCGGTGCTGACGATATCGCCGGGCTCCAGCGGCACGTAGCGCGAGAGGAAGGCAATCAGCCTGGGCAGCGAGAACAGCCAGTCCGAGGTCGAGCCGTCCTGCAGCGTGCGCCCGTTGAGCCGCGTCTTCAGCGCCACCGCGTCCGGCCGCGGCATGGCATCGGCGGTCACGATGACCGGGCCGATCGGCGCAAAGCCTGCGAAGTTCTTGCCTATGGTGATCTGGTTGTCCTTGAACTGCACGTCGCGGGCCGAAATGTCGTTGAGCAGCGTGTAGCCGAAGATCGCCGGCATCACCTCCTCCTCGCGCGCCTTGTGCAGGTTGGAGCCGATTACCGCGGCGAACTCGACCTCGTAGTCCATCTGGTCCGTCTCGGGCGGCTTCGCGACGGCGGCGTCGGGGCCGACGACGGAGGTCGGAAGCTTGGCGAAGAAGAAGGGCTCGCTCGGCATCTTGGCGTTCGGGTTCTCATCCGCATGCGCCTTGTAGTTGACGCCCGAGCACAGCACCTTGCCCGGCCGGATCGGCGCCTCCAGCCTGACGTCGGCAAGCGCGTAGCGGGGTGCCTTGGCGAGCCCCTTGCGGACCGCGTCGAGGGCACTCCTGCCGCCCCTGGCCAGCTCCAGCACGCTGCCGGCGAGCCCGGCCTCGGTCAGGCAGGCGACGTGATCGCCGTCGAGCACTCCGGCATGGCCGTCGTGGCCGCCCTTTCGATGCGAGAAGGTGACGAGCTTCATTCAGTCCTCCGAAACGAAAACGGCCTTGTGCATGGCCATGGGGTTTTGCGCGAGCGTCGCGAACACGTCCGGCGCCTGCGACAGGGCGAAGGAGGAGGCGATCCTGGGATAGCGGATCTTGCCCGAGGCGAGCAGGTCGAGCGCCTCCGGAAAGCAGTCGACCGAGGCGCGGGAGCCGAGGATGGTCACTTCCTTGCGGGTGAAATCGAGGCCGGGAAAGCTCACGCCCACGCCGGTCTTCACGAGGCCGAGGATGACGATGCGCCCGCCCGCCGCCACCAGGTCGATCGTCTGCTGCATGGCGGCCACCGCGCCGGTGGCCTCCATCACCACCGGCATGCCTTCGCCGCCGGTCGCCGCAAGCACGCGGTCGAGGAGCCCGTCGCCGCCCGCGATCGGCTTGGCGCCGAGATCGGCCGCCGTGGCCAGCCGCTCGTCGGAGATGTCGGTGGCATAGACGGTGGCGCCGCGCGCCCGCGCCACCTCGACGATGGCGAGCCCGATCGGCCCGGCGCCGAGCACCAGCACCGTGTCCTCTTCGTCGACGGCACCGCGGCGGCAGCCCTGCACGCCGATGGCGACGGGCTCGGCGAAGGCCGCCTCGAAATCCCCGACCCGATCGGGGACCGGGTTGAGGTTCGCTGCCGGGGCCGCGACGTAATCGGCAAAGCCGCCTTCACGATGGACGCCGATGATGGTCAGGTTGGCGCAGCAGTTGCGCTTGCCGATCCGGCATGGATAGCAGCGGCCGCAGCCGATGAACGGGTCGACGACGACCCGGCTGCCCACGGGCGGACCCGACGCGCCCTCGCCATAGGCCTCGACCACGCCGGCGATCTCGTGGCAGCCGATGCGCGGATAGCTCACATAGGGGTTGCGGCCGGTGTAGATGTAGAGATCGCCGGCGCAGACGCCGGCGGCGCGCACCCTCACCAGCGCCTCGCCGGGGGCCGGCGCCGGCTTCGCCGCCTCGGTGACGCGCAGCGCGAAAGGCTCGTCGAAGACCGCCGCACGCATGGCTCAGGCAGCCTTGGCCGGCCGCACCACCTTGCCGGCGGCGTCGAACTCGATCCACTCCCCCGCCTTCAGCAGATAGGGGTCGGCGATGCGCTCGCCGCGGTCGCGCACCGCCTGGTGGTGGCGCATGTAGTCGGCGACGTCCCGGTCGCCGTCGAGCGTGATGTAGTGGCAGGGCAGGACCGTCTCGAGGCCGAGCCATTGGGTGGCCAGCACGCCCTCGTAGGGGCTCATCTCGCCGGTCATCATCTCGCCCGGCATCGGGTTCAGGTGCAGGATCTCCTGCGGATTGGCGATACCGATGCAGCCGACATTGGGCCGATACAGCTCGGCTTGCAGCTTCAGGTCCGAGAAGATCGCGGTGTCGCCATAGTGGTAAAAGCGCAAATTGTCGTCGGCATAGACGATGAAGGCCATTGGCACGCCGGAGATGAAGGTCCCGTCGCGCAGGCGGATCTGCGACCAGTGATGGCATTCGAGGGGCTGGATCTCGACGCCGGCGACCTTGACGCGGATGCCCCATGTCGTGGCCCGCACCTGCTCGGCGGGGATGCCGCGGTCCAGCAGCCAGGCCTTGACCTCGCCGCCGCAGACGACCGGACAGCCATATTTCGCGGCGATCCTGTCGGTATCGCCGAGATGGTCGAACGCCGCGTGGCTCACCACCACCAGGTCGACACGGTCGAACTCGGTGGATTTCGTCGCGGCACCGGGATTCTGGTCGAGGAACGGGTCGCACAGGATGCGCAGGCCGTCGCGCGTCAGGATCTCATAGGCGGCGACGCCGTGAAAGCGGATGCGGGTCAAAGGATTTGCCATGTCGGCCTCCGGTCGAATGGCCTCCGGCGGCTCGGGAGTGGCGCCGCCGGAGGTCTGCAGCAGGTCCTCTCGGCGAGGGCCCGCGTGTCTTTCAAGGCTACTGCACCTTAAGCGAGGTCAGCACCTTGTCGACATTGTCCTTGCCGACGACGAGCACGCCGGTGTCGACGACCTCGGGGATCGGGCGGCCGCCCTCGGAAGCCGTCAGGCCGGCCGACTTCAGCTGGTTCATCCTATAGTCGTGCAGCATCTTCACCGCGTAGTAGATGAACAGCTCGCGGTTCTGCACGATGATGCCGTCGACCCAGCCCTCCTTCGCGGTCTTGAAGAAGTCCGGCGTCTGCTCCATCGCGGTGACCTTGATGTCGCCGGGGTTCTTGCCCGCCTCGCGAAGCGCCGTGACGATGCCGGCGCCCGATTCGGAGTCGAAGCCCGCCAGGCCGGCGATGTCCGGATGCGCGGCGAGGATGGCTGCCGTGACGCGCGCCGCCTCCTGCGCATCGCCCTTGTCGTCCTCATTGGCGACGATCTCGTATTTGCCGCCGCCATTCGCTTCCAGGTAGGCCTTGAAGCCCGCCACGCCCTCGCGCATGTTGCCAGCGTTGATGATCGACATCAGGCCGATCTTGCCGCCGTTCGGCAGCGCCTCCATCATCTTCTTCGCCTGGGCGACGCCGACCTGCGTCCAGATCGTCCCGATATAGGCGAGACGCCCCGAGTCCGGCAGATCGCCGTCGTCGACGACGGTCGGCACGCCCTGCTCCAGGCAGCGCTTGACCGGCTCCGTCAATGATGGGTCCCAGCCGCCTCTGACGATCACGCCGTCGGGCTTCTGGGCGCAGACCTGATCGACCGCGGCGATATAGGCCGGGATGTCGAAGTCAGT
The DNA here is from genome assembly GCA_040510195.1 of Mesorhizobium sp. Lineage (GTDB taxonomy): Bacteria > Pseudomonadota > Alphaproteobacteria > Rhizobiales > Rhizobiaceae > JBEVJK01. The sequence continues at coordinate 29,427 of JBEVJK010000071.1, forward strand.
CGGCCCGGCGACCACCACCTTCACGCCGAGCTCGTTGGCGACCCGCTCCATGCCTGGATAGTCGTATTGCACGAAGAGCGGCAGGTTCGCCTTGTTCGAGATCCAGTAGTAGGTTTCCTTCGCGTCGGCCGGACCGTAGGACGATTCCTGCGCGCCGACGGGAGCCGTCCATGCCAGGGCCGATGCGGCGAGCGCAACGCCCGCCAGGATGCTTCTTACGCTCGATGCCATTTTCGTCTCCTCCACAGTTTATTCCCTCGGTTCTTCACAGGATCGGTCACACCCTTCCGCCGGTCTTGAAGCGGTCGAGCGAGACGGCGAAGAGCAGCACGAGGCCGACCACCAGCCCCTGCCAGAACACGCCGACGGCGTTGATGATCATGGCGTTCTCGATCAGCGCGATGAACAGCACGCCGAGGATGCCGCCAAGGATCGTCCCTTCGCCGCCCTTCAGGCTGGCGCCGCCCAAAACGGTGGCGGTGATGACCTTGAGCTCGATGCCGACGCCGGCGTTGACCACCGCGCTGTTCAGGCGGGCCGCACCCAGCACGCCGGCAAGCCCGGCCAGCACGCCCATGATGACGAAGCCGATCAGCACCAGGCGGTCGACGCGGATGCCCGAAAGCTGTGCCGCCCGCGGATTGCCGCCGACGAAGTAGAACTGCCGGAAGAAGCGGGTGCGGGCCACCAGCCAGCCGCCGACCAGGACCAGCGCCAGCATCACCCAGAACGGCGACTGGATGCGGAGCAGCGGGTCGGCTGCCCGGCCGTAGGCGGCGAAGGCATCGGTGATCGGCGTGACGCCGGTGCCGGCGGTCACGTAGGTCAGGCTGCGGTAGATGGTGAGCGTGCCCAGCGTGGCGATCAGCGCGTTGATGCCGATGCGGGTGACGATAAGGCCGTTGATCAGGCCGCAGATGGCGCCCACCAGCACGCCAGCGAGAATGGCGATCTCGGCCGGCCAACCCCACCAGCCGGCGACGACGCCGGCCCAGACGCCGGAGAAGGCCAGCGTCGACCCGACCGACAGGTCGAAGCTGCCGGCGATCATCAGGAGCATCATGCCGACGACCAGGATGCCGACCGGCGCCAGGTTGAGCAGAACGGCGCGCATGTTGGGCGCCGTCGGGAAATTGTTGGGGTAGACGATGCTCATGGCGATGGCGAGCACCACCACCAGCACGAACAGCGTCAGCTCGCGCGAATCGGCGAGGCGGCGAACGATCCTGAGCGGCAAGGGCTCGCGCCGTGCCTCGATGCCTTCCGCGACGGGTTGACTGATCTCGGTCGCCATCACAGGGCCTCGCTCACCGTCTCTTCGCGCACGTCCGCCACCGAGGCCGTGTATTTGGTGGCGAGCCTCAGCACCTGCTCCTCGCTGGCGCCGTCGCCCGGCAGCTCGCCCACGGTGCGGCCCTCGGCCATGACGACGATGCGGTCGGCGAGCGTCAGCACCTCAGGCAGGTCCGACGACACGACCAGCAGGGCGACGCCGCGATCGGCGAGGCCGCGCAGCAGGCGATAGATCTCCGAGCGCGCGCCGACATCGACGCCGCGCGTCGGTTCGTCGACGATGAGGACATTCGGCTCCATCGCCAGCCACTTGGCGAGCAGCACCTTCTGCTGGTTGCCGCCCGACAGGTTGGCCACCAGCTGGCGGACGCTCGGCGTGACGATCCTCAGCTCGTCGACGAAGGTGCCGGCCAGCGCCTCGGCCTTGGGCTCGGAGAAGTTCGCCCCCGACGAGACCTTGCGCAGCACGGTCGCGGCGACGTTGTTGACGATGTCCATGCCGAGGAACAGGCCCGACGCCTTGCGGTCTTCGGGCACCATGCCGATGCCCGCCGCCTTGGCGTCCCACGGGCCTTGCGGATCGATCGCGCGGCCGTTCACGCGCAGGGTGCCGGCACGGCGCGGCCGGGCGCCGAAGATCGCCTCGCAGAACTCGCTGCGACCGGAGCCGATCAGCCCGGCCAGGCAGACGATCTCGCCCGACCGCAACCGGATCGACGCGTCTTCGACGAGCGGCGGCGCGGCGATGCCTTCGGCCTCCAGCACCACCGAGCCAGGGTTGCGCCGACGCGCCTCGCGCGAGAAGTGGATGTCGCGGCCGACCATCAGGCGGATCAGCTCGTCGGTCGACGTTTCGGCGACCCGGCGCGTGCCGGCGAGCCTACCGTCCTTCAGCACGGTCACCGTGTGGCAGAGCGCGAAGATCTCGGCCAGGCGGTGCGACACGTAGATCACCGAGACGCCGCTCGCCGCCAGCCGCCGCACGACGTCGAACAGCTTCGCCGTCTCGGTCAGGGTCAGCGCGGCCGTCGGCTCGTCGAGGATCAGGATCCTCAGGTCGCGGGACAGCGCCTTGGCGATCTCGACGATCTGCGCCTGTGCGGGCGAAAGCGCCGCCACCTTGAGCGCCGGGTCGATGACGACGCCGAGCTCGGCGATCAGCGCCGTGGCGCTGTCGCGCATCGCCTTGACGTCGACCTGCCCCAACCAGCGCGTCGGCTGGCGGCCGGCGAAGATGTTCTCGGCGACCGAGAGCTGCGAGACGAGCGAGCCCTCCTGGTGGACGATGCCGATGCCGAGGTCGCCCGCCGCCTTCTCGTCGAACTCCCCGAGCTCGCGGCCATCGACGAAGACGCTGCCCTGGCTTTGGTGGTAGACACCGGCGACGATCTTGCCGAGCGTCGACTTGCCGGCGCCGTTCTCGCCCAGCAAGGCGCGGATCTCGCCCGCCTCGACCGACATGGAGACGCCGTCGAGCGCCCGCACTCCGGGAAAGTCCTTGGAAAGGTTCCTGGCTTCGAGCCGCGGCGCCATCTGGAGCTACCCGGTCCGGCCCTCGAGGTATCGCTTCTCGGCAGCCTCGATCAACCAAACCATGGCCTCGTTGTGGGGCGTCGGCACGCCGGTCCGCCGGCCGGCCTCGACGATCGCCCCGTTGATCACCTCGATCTCCGTCCGTCGTCTCGCCTCGACGTCCTGCAGCATCGACGCCTTGGCGCCCACCGCCTTCTCCAGCAGGCTCGTGATGGCCGTCCAGCGCTCCTCGTAGTCGAGGGCGATGCCCTGCGCCTGCGCCACGGCGACCACCTCCTTCAGGATGGCCGCCATCTCCTTGCGGGTGCCCTCATAGGCGACCAGCTCATGGGCGAAGAAGCGCAGCAGCGCCGCCGTCGGCAGCGTGCAGGCGTTGAGCGCCAGCTTCTTCCACACCTCGTCGAGGATGCGCGGCGACGGCGTCGTCTCGATGCCGGCCTGGCCGAACGCCTCGACCACCTTGGCGAGCCTTTCGCTCTGTCGGCCCGACAGCTCGCCGACATGGGTCATGCCGGATCCCGGATGCTTGACCTTGCCCGGCCCGAGCAGCGTACCGCTGTGATAGGTGAGGCCGACCAGCACCTTGTCCTCGCCGACGATGCCGGCGATGCGCGGCGCGTTCCCCCAGCCGTTCTGCAGGCTGAGCACTGCGGTGTCGGGGCCGATCATCGGGGCGGCGGCCCGCACCGCGGCGTCCGTATGGTAGCATTTGACGAAGTTGATCACGAGGTCGACGGGGCCGACCGACGCCGTATCGTCGGTCGCCGGCACGCGGATCACCGGCTGCGAGCCGTCCTTCTCCTCGATCGAAAGGCCGTCGGCGTTGATCGCCTCCAGGGCCGGCTTCGAGACGTCGATCAAGGTGACGTCGTGGCCGCCGCGTGATAGGTAGCCGCCGAACAGCCCGCCCATGGCTCCGCCCCCGCCGAGAATGGCGATGCGCATGCAGATCCTCCCTGATTGCGAGCCGATCCTTGCAAGCTGTTGCATAGTTGTCAAGCATGATGGTATGAAAGGTCTATGGTCGAACCGCTAATCATCGAGCGCAAGAAGCTCTTCGAGCACGTCGCGGCCCATCTCGAGGCGCAGATCCTCGCCGGCAAGCTCCGGCCGGGCGACCAGCTGCCGCCGGAGCGCGACCTTCAGCTGAGCTTCGGGGTCGGCCGCCCGGCCATCCGCGAGGCGCTGATCGCGCTGCAGAAGGCGGGGCTGGTCGAGCTCACCAACGGGGCGCGGGCGCGGGTGCTGATGCCCACGGCTTCGCACATCTTCACCGGCATGGCGCCGGCCGTCCGCCAGATGCTGTCGACCGAGGAAGGCTATCGCCATTTTCAGGGCGCCCGGCTGTTCTTCGAGGTGGGGCTGGCCCGCGAGGCGGCGCGCCACGCCACCGAGGCCGACCTCAAGGCGCTGCGAGACGCGCTGCTCGCCAACCGGCAGGCCATCGGCGACCGCAAGCGGTTCACGCAGACCGACATCGCCTTTCACTTCGAGCTGGCCAAGATCGCCCGCAATCCCGTCTTCATCGCCCTGCACGACCAGATCTCGGACTGGCTGACGGAGCAGCGGACGGTGACGTTGGCCGCCAGCGGCCAGGAGCAGACGGCCTACCAGGCCCACAAGGCCATCTATGACGGCATCGCAGCGCGCGATGCCGACAGCGCCGAACAAGCGATGCGCGATCATCTGGAGCAGCTGGCGAGCACCTTCTGGCGCCAGCGGACGCAGCCCGCCGCCGGCTGAGCGCGCGCTTAAGCCTTGCGGTCCGATTCGCCGAAGACCTCCTTCAGCTCGGCGACCTGCGCGTCGGTGAGCAGCCGCGCCGGTGCCCCGCGCAGCAAGAGCACGAGTTTCGCCGTCTCCTCCAGCTCCTCCGCCGCGTAGACTGCCGAAGCGAGGTCCTTGCCCGCCACCACGGGCCCGTGATTGGCCAGCAGGACCGCCGCATGACGGCCGTCGAGGGCGCGGATCAGGTCGCCGGCCCGCGCGTCGCCCGGCCTGACATAGGGCACCAGCGGCACCGCGCCGACGCGCATCACCACATAGGGCGTCAGCGGCGGGACGCAGTCGGCCGGGTCGATGTCGGCCAGGCAGGAGAGCGCCGTCGCATAGGTCGAGTGGAGATGCACCACAGCGCCGGTGGCCGGCCGCGTCTCGTAGAAGGCGCGATGCAGGAACACCTCCTTGGAGGGCTTGTCGCCGCCGACATGGCGCCCTTCCAGATCGAGCTTGGAGAGGCGGTCGGGGGCGAGGAAGCCGAGGCAGGAATTGGTCGGCGTCATCAGCAGGCCGTCGTCGAGCCGGGCGCTGACATTGCCGGCCGAGCCGACCGAAAAGCCGCGGTCGTACAAGGACTTGGCAAGGCGAACCATGTCGCGCCGCAAGGCGTCTTCGTCGATCATCGCCCGGCCAGCCTTTCGAGCGCCTTGGAGAAGAAATCGGGGGCGCCGAAATTGCCGGATTTCAGCGCCAGGGCAACCGGCCGCGAGCCGCGCGACACCAGCACCGGCACGCCCGGATCGATCTCGCGGCCGATGGCGAGAGGGCCGAGATCGAGGGCCGAAACGACGGCGCCGGAGGTCTCGCCGCCCGCCACGACCAGCCGCCTCAGCCCGCCGGCCGCCAGCTGCATCGCCGTCTCGGCAAACAGCCGGTCGAGCCGGGCGGCGACGTGCTCGCGGCCGAAGCGGTGCTGCAGCGCCTTGACTTTTTCGGGCGACGCCGAGGAAAAGACCAGCGGCGCCCGGCCTGCGTTGACGCGAAGGAAGGCGGCGAGCTCGTTGGCGCCCAGGCTGCCGTCCAGCACGCGCTCGACGTCGACCTCCAGCGTCGGATGGCGCTCGGCATGGACCGCCACCTGGGCAAGCGTCGCCGCCGAACAGCTGCCCGCCAGGATGGCCTCGGGGCCGTCGACGCCCATCGCCGGCCGCTCGGCACGGGGCTTCGCCAGGCCCCTGGCGATGAAATTGTGCGGCAAGGCGAGCGCGATCCCCGAGCCGCCGGTGACCAGCGGGGCGTCCGCCACGGCCTTGCCGATGGCGACCAGGTCGTCCTCGGTCAGCGCATCGACGATCGCCAGCCGCTCGCCGCGCGCCGCCGCCTCGGCCAGCGCAGCGGCGATCTTCCCGGAACCTTGCCTGACCACCTGCCAGGCGACGAGCCCGACCGGTGCCGTCGCCTGCCGGCCGAGCCAGCGTCGGATGTCCGGGTCGGTCATCGGGTTCAGCGGATGGCTCTCCAGGCCGGATTCGCTCAGCAGCCGGTCGTGGACGAACAAATGGCCCTGGTAGACGGTGCGGCCGGCGGCCGGGAACGCCGGACAGGCGACGACGCCCACCGCTCCCAGCGCCTCGGCCAACGCCTCGCCGACCGGGCCGATATTGCCGCGCGGCGTCGAATCGAAGGTCGAGCAGTATTTGAAGACGACCTGCCGGCAGCCCTGCGAACGCAGCCAGCGCAGCGCCTGCAACGACTGGCCGACCGCCTCCGAGGGGGCGACGGACCGGCTCTTCAGGGCGATCACCGCCGCTTCGGCGTCGATGCGGGCCGCGTCGTCCGGGACGCCGAGCAGCTGCACCGTGTCGAGCCCACCCTCGCCCGGCAGGCCCTTGGCCAGCGTGTTGGCGATATCCCCCGCACCCGTGAAATCGTCTGCGATGACACCCAGGAGCATCTCGCCACCGCCCGTTTCTGCCGGTTCCTGGCTCCGATTGCGCCTGCGAAGACGAAACTTGTCAAGTTGGCAGGGCGTTTCCGGTTGGCGATCCCGGCCGCGCATCGGCTATGATGGCGAACCCCACGAGGCCGAACGGAGAGCCCATGCCCAGCAGCGAGATCGTCGATCACATCCGCGCCCATCCCGACTACGCCGACAAGACAGCCATCGAGGTGCTGTCGGCGCTCGAGGATGCCTTTCCGTCGGCCGATGCGGACGATTTCGCCGCCGCACTCCTGGCCGCCGGCGGGCCTTTCGCCAAGTTCGCAAGCGAGATCAAGGAGTTCGTGGCGGCGCGCGAGCACGACTTCCCCGATCCGGACCAGATGTAGACTGCGCAGCGAGGCCACGTTTGTTTCGCCAAGGGGCCTAAAATTTTGCGTCGCGACGCCCTATCTAAAGGGTCGAAAGGAGAGACCCCCTTATGACCTCCACAAACGAACGCGCAGTGCTTGCAGGCGGCTGCTTCTGGGGCATGCAGGACTTGATCCGACGGATACCCGGCGTCATCTCGACGCGGGTCGGCTACAGCGGCGGCGACGTGCCGAACGCCACCTATCGCAACCATGGCAACCATGCGGAGGCGATCGAGATCGTCTTCGATCCCGCTCGGGTGAGCTTCCGCGAGCTCTTGGAGTTCTTCTTCCAGATTCACGATCCGAGCACGCGCAACCGCCAGGGCAACGACGTCGGAGCGAGCTATCGCTCGGCGATCTTCACCACCTCGGACAAGCAGCGGCAGGTCGCGCTGGACACCATCGCCGACGTCGACGCCTCCGGCCTGTGGCCCGGCAAGGTGGTGACAGAGGTGACGCCGGTCGGCGACTTCTGGGAAGCCGAGCCGGAGCACCAGGACTACCTGGAGCGCTACCCCAACGGCTACACCTGCCACTTCCCGCGGCCGAACTGGCGCCTGCCGCGGCGCGAGGCGGAGCGCCGCACCGCCTAGACCGCTAGAGCATGATCCCTTCCTAGAAGCGGCAACCACTTTCCGGGATCATGCTAATACCCGACGGCCGCGCCGGCAGCGGCGCGGCTGTCGATGGCGCCGTTGTAGCGCGCGCCGCCGCCCTTGCCGATCTCCTCCAGGCTGGCGCCGCCCACCAGGATGCCGGCCGCCTGGCCCCAATTCGGCGCCACCGTCACCTGATGGCCCATGCCCGACAGGATCTTCAGCGTGTCGGGCGAGAGCGCGAAGCGCTCGGCGAACAGCTTGTCCGGCAGCCATTGGTGGTGGATGCGCGGGGCGTCGATCGCTTCCTTGATCGTCATGCCGTGGTCGATCACGTTCACGATCGCTTCCAGCGTGATGGTTATGATGCGCGGCCCGCCGGGGCTGCCGATCACCATGAAGGGCTGATCGCCCTTGAGCACGATGGTCGGGCTCATCGACGACAGCGGCGTCTTCTTCGGCTCGATCGCATTGGCCTCGCCCTGCACCAGCCCGTAGAGGTTGGGGACGCCGGGCTTGGCGGTGAAGTCGTCCATCTCGTTGTTGAGCAGGATGCCGGTGCCCGGCGCCACGACGCCGGCGCCGAAGGAGCCGTTCAAGGTGTAGGTGACGGCCACGGCGTTGCCGTCGGCGTCGACGATCGAATAGTGCGTCGTCTCGCTGCTTTCGCCGAAACCCTGCGGCTTCAGCACGGCCGACACGCCCGCCCGGTAGGGATCGATCCGCTCGCGGATCTTGCCCGAATAGGCCTTGTCGAGCAGCGCCTCCACCGGATTGTCGACGAAATCCGGATCGCCGAGCGCCGAATTGCGGTCGACATAGGCGTGGCGCATCGCCTCGACCATGAGATGCACCGTGTCGGACGAGCCCCAGCCGAGATAGCCCAGCGGATAGGCCTCCAGCACGTTGAGGATTTCGCAGATGATGACGCCTCCAGAGCTCGGCGGAGGCGCCGAGACGATCGTATAGCCGCGGTAGTCGCAGCGGATCGGCTCGCGCTCATGCACCCGGTAGGCCTCGAAGTCCGCCCGCTCCAGGATGCCGCCACGGGTGGCGCTCGCCGCGACGATGGCGTCGGCCAACCGGCCCTTGTAGAAGGCGTCCGGTCCGCTCTGGGCGATCGCCGACAGGGCGGCCGCGAGGTCGGCCTGGACCAGTCGGGCGCCCGGCGCAAGCGCCTTGCCGTCGGGCGAAACGAAGATCGCCGCGGCGGCTGGGTCCTTCGACAGGCGCTCGACGCCGGCAGCGAGGATGCGTGCATCGGCATCGGACAGCTCGAAGCCTTCGCCGGCGAGGCGAATCGCCGGCGCCATCAGCGCCTCGCGCGACTGGGTGCCGAATTTCTGCCGTGCCGTCTCCAGGCCGAGCACCGAGCCGGGAACGCCGATCGCCAGGTAGCCATCGAGGCTGGCGCCCTCCACGGGCTCGCCCTTGGCATCCAGGTACATCGTCCGCGTCGCCTTGAGCGGCGCGCGCTCGCGGAAGTCGAGGAAGGCGGTGCGGCCATCCTTCATGCGCACGGTCATGAAGCCGCCGCCGCCGAGATTGCCAGCCGAGGGGTAGACGACGGCCAGCGCATAGCCGACGGCAACCGCCGCGTCGACCGCGTTGCCGCCGTTCTTCAGCACGTCCACGCCGACTTCGCTCGCCAGGCGCTGGGCGGTGACGACCATGCCGTGCTCGCCCCGCACGGGTGCCGGAGAGGCGGACCGGGCACTGCTCAGAGATGCGGCCCAAACGAAGATCAGGGCCACACAGACGGTAAGAGAGCGTTGAAGTCTTATCCTGGGCAAGGTCGTTCCTCCGCTGCGGGGGCCAGAAAAGATCATCCATCTTACTGTGATACTCTTCACAGTCATCTTTCTTGTGAATGACTAATGTGCCTCAAGTGCTCGAAGGACATTCCGATCAGGGACCCGCCCTTTCCAGCACCGCCCCCGCCAAAGCGGGTGGCCGGCGGCGGCAGAACAGCCGGAACAGCGCCGATCGCGGCCCAGGCCGCCGAACAGTGGCGATGATCGCTACGGGAGGAGAAGTGATGACTGTCATGATGTCGTCCGATCTGACAAGCTTTGCACGCGAACGCCCGACCATCGTCATCATAGACCGTCAGACACTCTCCCGTACGGCTCTGGCCCGCGTGCTGCGCAGCGAGCTCGTCGGATACGAGATCATCGATCTCGCCTGCACCCATGCGATCGCCGAGCTCTCCGACCGTCCGGTCGCGCTGATCCTCTTCAACATTCACGGCCATGAGATGAGCGAGAGATGCGTGCTCGAGCATATCGGCCAGCTGCGCCGCACGCTGCCCCGCGAGGCGCTGATGCTTTTGACCCAGCAGAGCGAAGCCACCATCTCCGATGCGACGCTCTCCGAAGTGGCGCGTGCGGGCGTCCGTGGCTACGTGACCGACCGCGACGCCATCGACATCGCGATCGCCGCCATGAAGCTGGTGATCGCCGGCGGCGTCTATTTTCCGCGCCCGGTGTCCGGCGGCTTGGACGAGGCGGCGGCGGCCGCGACCGCGGCGCTGCGCGACGCGGCGCTGGCGGCGGTGCCGACGCGCCTGCTCGACGCCAAGGACGTGGTGGCCGTCGTGGCAGAGGTCGCTTCTCAGGCGCCGCGCATCCAGGTCGCCTTCACCCAGCGCGAGCAGGAAGTGATCGCCACGCTGCAGCGCGGGCTCTCCAACAAGATCATCGCCAACGAGCTCAACCTTTCGCAGAACACCGTCAAGGTTCACATCTCGCGCATCATGCGCAAGCTCAAGGCCACCAATCGCACCGAGGCGGCGCTCGCCGTCCAGCGCAACTTCCTTTCCGCCGAGGCCTGATCCCTGCAGGCCCATCCTCCCGGAAGGCGCGATCCGGTCGGAGACATCCGACCGGATCGTGGCTTTTTCGCCGTCTCCCCGCGGCTTGTCGCCCATTGCGGTGCCTTCATCGCCCGCATTGGCGTCTATCTGCCACAGGCTATCGGTGGGACACTTACTAGGTCCGTGCGGGGCTTTCCCGCGCCAAACGCATGGAGGCACACATGCAGCCAGAGGAAATGGACGAGAACGACGACTTGAATGACGGCGACGACGATTTCGACGTCGACGCCGATCAGGAATCAGAGCTCGAGGACGAGATAGATCTCGACGTTACGGTCATTGCGCCGCGGCCGGTGGTGGTCGAGATCGACACCGAATTCGACCAGAACGGCGAGATGGACCAAGACACCGATGTCGACGTCGACGACGAGGGCGACGACGCTGCGCTCGACGCTGCCCAGAACGTCGAGGTCGACCAGCAGATCGACGTCGATGTCGAGGTGAGCGAGGACGACGGCGTCATCGTCGTCGAGATCGACGCCGAGGTGGAAGACGACGTGGAGATCGAAAGCGACCTGGACATCCAGATCGGTGGCGACGACGAGGACGACCTGGACTTCGACTTCGACCAGGACACCGACACCGACTCGGATGTCGACGTCGATGTCGAGATCCGCGACGACCTCGACGCCGACGTGGACGTCGACGTCACGTCGCTGCTCGACGCGATCGCCAATGCGGCGGCGAACCTGAAGGAAGGCGAGGACGGAGACGACCTTGAGGTCGAGCTCGACGAGCTCGGCAGCGCCGACGGCGAGATCGACATCGTGGTCGATCTCAGCGATACGCTCTGACGGAACAGCGGCGGGCGGCCCGGCCCGCCGTCGACCGATTCCCCTTTCATTGCAGCGGGTGAGACCGCCCCAGCCATCCCCATGGCTGGGGCGGCGGCTTTTTGGCCGCATGTCACCCGATCGGGTTAATCCCCGGCGGTCCGGCATCACCGCTTCGGGTCGTCTACGGGGGCCAATTTTCACCTTCGGGCGAATGCCCTTTGGTAACTATTTTCTCGGCCGCCGAACGGTCATTCTCCATCCCATCGGACGGCAACACCGCCAGGTCGGTTCCTCCCCAAGGCCCCTGCAGCCGCCGGTCCGCCCCACGAGCAAAAGGCTTTGGGCGGCGTTCCACCAACAGGAGAGTGACCCCAATGCCTGCTAACTTTGACGACATCGACATCGACCTCGACATCGACCAGGACCTCGACCAGGACCAGGACAGCGACGTGGACGTCGATCAGGACGCGGACCAGGACAACGACACCGACCAGGACAATGACAACGACAACGACCAGGATGCCGATGCCGACGCCGACAACGACGCCGATGGCGACGACAACGACCAGGATGCCGATGCGGATGCCGATAACGACAACGACACCGACCAGGGCAACGACAACGACACCGACCAGGACCAGGATCAGACTGCCGACGTAGACGTCGACCAGGAGCAGGATGCCGACCAGGACATCGACGTCTCTTTCGACTTCGACATCGCCTGATCGAGCCCCTTCGATCTGACGAGGCGCCCGGGCCATCCTCCCCCCGGGCGCCACTTTTCCTGAAAGCACCCCGAACACGGATATCGTCATGGCCTTCGACACGCCCGCGAACGACTCAGCCGACCCCTCAGGAAGGTTCAGGACAAGCGCGGCGGCGGCCTGCCGCGGCGTCGTCATGCGGGCACGCGACCTGGTCGGCCTCGCAAGCCGTCCCGCGGCTCCGGCCAACGCCAACGTTCCCGTGGGCAGCGGCCGCACCGAGATCGAGCGCGCGCTCAGCCTGACGCGCACCTCGCTGGCGATGATCTTTTCCCTGTCCTTTTTCGTGAACCTTCTGGCGCTCACCGTGCCGCTCTATCTGCTTCACCTCTACGACCACGTGCTGGCCAGCCGCAGCCTCGACACGCTCGTCATGCTGACGGGCATCGTGGTGGTGGCGCTCGCCGTCCATGCGCTGCTCGAGACGCTGCGCCGCACCATGCTGGCGCGCATCGGCATCTGGCTCGACGACCGCCTGCAGGCGCCGGTGCTGACGGCCTCCGTGCAAGCGGCGCTGCGGGGCGATTCGGCAAGTGCCGCGCAAGCCTGGCGCGACGTCGGCGGCCTGCGCTCCTTCTTCGGCGGCACCGCCTGCACCGCCCTGTTCGACCTGCCATGGACGCCGATCTTCATCCTGGCGATGATCATCGTGCACCCGCTGCTCGGCGCCATCGGCTTCTTCGCCTCGCTCGTGCTGTTCGGCCTCGCGGTGCTCAACGAGATGGTGACGCGCAAGCACTATTCGCGCTCCAGCGCGGCGTGGGCCGAATCGCAGCATCACTTCGAGTCGCTTTTGAGGAACGTCGAGGCGATCAGTGCCATGGGCATGCTGCCCGGCGTGGCGCGGGCGCTCAGCAAGGGCCAGTCCGGCGCCAAGCAGGCGCAGCTCGCCGCCGCGGTGCGCGGCTCGTCGATCCAGGCGCTGGCGCGCTTCGTCAGGCTGCTGGCGCAGGTCGTCGTCATGGCCTGCGCCGCCTGGCTGGTGATCCTGCACGACGTCAGCCCGGCCGCCATCTTCGCCACATCCATCCTGCTCGGCCGCTCGCTCGGGCCCGTCGAAGGCGCCATCGGCACCTGGAAGGCGGTGACCGGCGTGCGCCTCGGCTTCGCCCGCCTGAAGAAGATCCTGGCCGCGGTGCCGGCGACGCAGCAGGCGGCGATGGATCTGCCGCGGCCGATGGGCAGACTGGCCGTCGAGCAGCTCACCTTCATGGCCCCCGGCATGGAATCGCCGGCGCTGAAGCGGCTTTCCTTCGCCCTCGAGCCGGGCGAGGTGCTGGGCATCATCGGCGCCTCCGGCGCCGGCAAGTCGACGCTCGGCCGGTTGATCGCCGGGACGATCCAGCCGAGCTCCGGCCATGTGAGGCTCGACGGCGCCGACATCGGCCTGTGGCTTTCCTCGGGCGGTCACCGCCACCTCGGCTACCTGCCGCAGGACGTCGAGCTGTTCGGCGGCAGCGTGCGCGACAACATCTCGCGCCTGCAGCAGGCCGACGCCGGCGAAGTGATCGAGGCGGCCTCGATGGTCGGCCTGCACGACGTCATCATGCGGCTGCCGCGCGGCTACGACACCGACATCGGCGAAGGCGGCGCGCGCCTCTCCGGTGGTCAGCGCCAGCGCATCGGCCTGGCGCGGGCGCTGTTCCGCATGCCGCGACTGGTGGTGCTCGACGAGCCCAATGCCAGCCTGGACAGCGAAGGCGAGGAAGCGCTCAAGCGGGCGATCGACGAGATGCGCTCCCGCGGGTCGACCGTCGTCCTGATCGCCCAGCGGCTCAGCATCCTCAGCATGGCCGACCGCATCCTGGTGCTGGAGAACGGCAAGCTCGACGCATTCGGCGAGCGCCGCGAGGTCGCCGCCAAGATCTACACCGGCCGCACCAGCCTGCCGGCACGCAACCAGCAGATCATTGCGGCGCTGTGCGGCGACGGCGAGACGGCTCCGTCGGAGCCCATCATCGCCAAGCGCCCGACGCTCGCCACCGTGCGCAGCCTGACCGTCGAGAAATCCATGCCGAGGGTGTTGTCATGAGAAGCCAGTCCGGGACGCTTGCCCACGAGCTCGCCGCCATCCTGCCGCAGCCCGACGGGACGCCCTTCGCCCGCGTGAAGCAGCTTGCCGCCACCGCCTTCGCGATCGTCGGCGTGTTCATCATCGGCTTCGGCCTGTGGGCGGTCTTCGCGCCGCTGGAGAGCGCGGCGATCGCCGGCGGCGCCGTCGAGGCGGAAACCAGCCGCAAGACCATCCAGCATCTGGAAGGCGGCATCGTGGCCCGCATCCTGGTCAAGGACGGCGACAAGGTGAGCGCCGGCCAGCCATTGATCCGCCTCGACGACACGCGGGCCCGCGCTTCCGCCCAGGTCCTCAAGGCGCAGCTGCGCGAGGCCAAGGCGCTGGAAGCGCGGCTGGTCGCCGAGCGCGACGGCCGATCGACCGTCGAGTTTCCCGCAGCGCTGCAGGCCGCAGCCCGGACCGATCACGAGCTCGCCGAGACGATGGCCGGCCAGGTGCGCATCTTCGAGACGCGCCACGAGCTGAACAAGTCGCGGGTCGACGTGATCGAGCAGCGCAAGGCGCAGACCCGCGAAGAGATCGCGGCGCTCCGGTACCAGTCGGAGGCGGCCGACCGGCGCGCCCTCATCATCAAGGACGAACTGTCGACAGTCGGCAAGATGGTCACCAAGGGCCTGCAGACGCGCGCCCGCCTGCTGCAGCTCGAACGCGAGCAGGCGGAGATCGACGGCCGGGTCGGCGACACGATGGCGCAAATCGCGCGGGCCGAGCAATCGATCGGCGAGCAGGACGCGCAGATCCTGCAGCTGAAGAGCGACGGCGACAGCGAGACGGCCAAGCTCTTGCGCGACACCCAGGCGGCCATCTTCGAGCTCGACGAGAAGATCCAGTCGGCGATGGAGATTTTGGGGCGCACCGTGGTCAGGGCGCCGGAAGCCGGCACCATCACCGACCTCAAGGTGCATACGCTGGGCGGCGTCGTGGTGGCCGGCGAGCCGCTGATGGACCTGGTGCCGCGCCAGGATCGGCTGATCGTCAGGGCGCTGGTCAAGCCGGAAGACATCGATCTCGTTCGCCCCGGCCTCGAAGCCCGCGTCCGGCTGCTCGCCTACAAGCACCGCAGGGTGCCGCCGGTGGAGGGCGAGCTGGTCTACGTGTCGGCCGACCGGGTGATCGATCCGGAAACCCAGCACGCCTTCTACACGGCGCGGGTGCGCATCGACGAGGCGTCGCTGAAGGCGCTGCCCGGCGTCGAGATGATGCCCGGAATGCCCGCCGAGGTGATGATCAACACCGGCGTCTACACCGTCGGCTACTACATGCTCAGGCCGCTGTTCGAGAGCTTCAACCGCGCCTTCCGGGAGGACTAAGCGATGCGTGCCGGGATAGACAGCCGCAACCTGGCGCCGCCGATCGCGGCGACCGCAGACGATCCCGGCATCATCGAGCAGGACGTCGACGGCAGCCCGGCCCCCGCGCAACCGCTGGCGGCCACCTCCGAGGCGCCGGCGCAAGCGGATCCCGAGCTGCCCGAATCGAGTGCGGCGGACGACGACGCGAACGATGCCGGCAGCGGCGACGCGGCGCTCGGCACGCCGATCGCGCCGGGCAGCGGCGACAGCCTGTCCAGCGACGACGGCGACGGCCCGCAAGGGCTCGCCGCCCCGGTCACCATCACGGTCAACCTGCCCTCCTCCGGGCCGCTCGGCGTGTCCGAAGGCGGCCCGGTCGCGCGGGTCGGCGACGACGGTGGCGGCAGCGCACGGACGGACGGGCCTGAGGATGGCGCCCAGGCGCACGGCACGGCGCCTGCCGCCGGCGCGGCGTCGACGACGGACGCGGAGAGCGAGGGCGACGGCGGCCACGACGTCACGGTCACCCAGATCGCCGAGGTCCACCAGGACGCCAGCGTGCTGGTGACCGGCTATGTCGGCGACGTCGTCGCGCGGCTGACCATCGACCAGGACCTGGTCATGCTGCAGGACGTGGCGATCTCCTTCACCCTCGACGGCGACGGCCACTTCAAGGCGCATATCGCCCAGGATACCTTCATCGACCAGTCGCTCGACATCGATGTCAAGATCTGGGACGTCGACGGGGTGCTCTACCTCGACATCGCGATCACCGACAAGATCTTGGTCGAGCAGGACGCGACGCTCGACCTCGCCGTCACCGATGGCGAACCCGGCGGCGACGTGGTCATCGACCAGGACCTGACCATGGACCAGGACGTCGACATCGACATCGACATCGAGGACGACCTCGCCGAACGCTATCTGGTCACCGTCGACGTCGACGTGATCCAGGCGGTGGATGCCGAGCAAGACGTCGTCCTCGGCATTCGCGACGTCAACGGGGCCATCGAGATGGACGTCGACTCGCTGCAGACCGCCATGATCGATCAGTCGACGGTGGTCCATGCCGATTTCGTGGCGGTCTAGACCACCGGGGCAATTCGGTGGCAATCGAACGACGCGGCTTTTCACGGCGGGCTCTTTGCCGGTAGTCTAGTGGACGGCAAACCCAAGGACTCCCGTTGCATCAAGAAGTCGCGCTGATCGCCACCTTCGCCGTCGGGTTCGTGCTGGCGGCCGTGCTCGGCTACGGTGCGGACCGGCTTCACCTGCCGCCATTGGTGGGCTACCTGTTCGCCGGCATGGTGATGGGGCCGTTCACGCCCGGCTACGTGGCCGACGGCGACCTGTCGCAGCTCGCCGAGATGGGCGTCATCCTGCTGATGTTCGGTGTCGGGCTGCATTTCTCGGCGTCCGACCTGATGGCGGTGCGCCGGCTGGCGGTGCCGGGCGCGGTGATCCAGATCGGCCTCGCCACGCTCTACGGCACGCTGCTGTGCATGGCCTGGGGCTGGGGCGCCGGCACCGGCCTGGTGTTCGGGCTCAGCCTGTCGGTGGCCAGCACCGTGGTGGTCCTGAAGGCGCTGGAGGAGCGCAACCTGCTCAACGCGCCGCATGGGCGCGTCGCCGTCGGCTGGCTGATCACCGAGGACCTGACGATGGTGCTGGCACTGGTGCTCCTGCCGGCCTTCGCCACCATGCTGGGGGCGGAAGGCGGCGGCCATGCCGCCGACGAGAGCAGCATCGCGCTGGTCGCCACCGTGGTCATGACGCTGCTCAAGGTGGGCGCCTTCGCCGGCATGGCGATCCTGCTCGGGCCGCGGGTCGTGCCGTGGCTGCTGACGATGGTCGCCCGCACCGGCTCGCGCGAGCTGTTCACGCTGTCGGTGCTGGCCACCGCGCTCGGCATCGCCTTCGGCTCGGCGCAGATCTTCGGCGTTTCCTTCGCCATCGGCGCCTTCTTCGCCGGCGTGGTGATGAGCGAATCGCATCTCAGCCATCGCGCCGCGGCCGATTCGCTGCCGCTGCAGAACGCCTTCTCGGTGCTGTTCTTCATCTCCGTGGGCATGCTGTTCGACCCGGCGATCCTGGCCCGCGAGCCGGGGCCGGTGCTGGCCGTCGTGGCGCTGATCATCTTCGGCAAGGCGTTCAACGTGCTGATGATCATCCTCGCCATGCGCTACCCGTTGCGGCTCGGCCTGGCGGTGGCGTCGAGCCTGGCGCAGATCGGCGAATTCTCCTTCATCCTGGCCGGGCTCGGGGTCAGCCTGGGCGTGCTGCCACGCGAGGGCCAGGACCTCATCCTGGCCGGCGCGATCCTGGCGATCACCGTCAACCCGCTGATCCTGCTCGCCGGCGAACGCCTGCAGAAGGTGGCCCGTCAACGCTGGCCGGCCTTCTATGCCGACTACGGGCGCGGCAACTCCGAGGCGCTCGGCCGCGAGCTGTCGCGCATCAACGAGGTGCGCGTGGAACGGGAGCGGCAACGGCAGGCCGAGCTGCAGATGCTGCTCGAGACCTTCCCGCTGTTCAGCGAGGTCGACCAGGAGGATCGCGAGGAGCTGCTGCTGCTCTTCAGGCCGCGCACGGCTTCCCCTGGCGAGCGCGTCATCCGCCAGGGCGATCGCGGCGATGCGATGTTCTTCATCGTCTCGGGAGCGGTCGAGGTGCGGCTTGACAGCCAGGCGATCCGGCTGGAGCCGGGCGCCTTCTTCGGCGAGATGGCACTGCTCACCGGTGAGCGGCGGACGGCCGACGTGATCGCCGTCGACTTCTGCCAGTTCCTGGTGCTCGACCGGCGCGACTTCAACCTGTTCATGTCGCGGCATCCCAAGCTGCGCGCAGCGGTCAGCAGCAAGGCCCGCGAACGGCGCGAGATGAACATCTCCCGCCGCAAGCGCGAAGAGCCGCCGGCCGGCGAGTGAGCTTGCCCAAGGGTCGTCGGCAAGACCTCCCACGCCCTGACGCGGATGCTCGGGTCAAACCCGCGCGATCGGTCTATGAAATACGCGGGGGCTCCGTCGGGACTTCGATCGTCGGCCACTCGTACTCGTCGATCGAGTCACAGAAGCGCACGCCGAGCGCGGAAGCGGCGATTATTGTCCCCATCTCGGCGGAGCGCCCGTCAGTGCGTGCGGAACTCCAGCACGGCGCGCGTGCCCTTGGGCATCTCGGCATAACGGAGGTCGCTGCCGATGTTCATGGCCATCGCCTTGACGATCTTGCTGCCCAGGCCCGTCCCTTGCGGAGGGCCCTCGCCGCGCCAGCCGATGCCGTCGTCCTCCACCTCGAGCCGCGCGGTGGCGTCGCCGGTGCGTGCCAGGCGCACCCGCACCTCGCCGACCCCCGACCCGTAGGCATATTTGAAGGCGTTGGTGACCAGCTCGGTGACCACCACGCCGAGCGATACGGCGCGGTCGGTGTTGACGTTGATGCGATCCACGTCGAGGCGGATCAGCGCCCGGTGGCCGGCCGTGTTCATCGAGGTCTCGAGGTCCTTGAGCAGGCCGTCCAGATAGTCGTCGATCTCCACCACGCCGATCTGCGGCGAGGCGTAGAGACGCCGGTGGACGCCGGCAATGGCGGCGATGCGCGCCTCGGTCTCGGCCAGCGCGTTGATCGCCTTGGCGTCGTCGATCACCGAGGCCTGCAGCCGGATCAGCGAGGCGACCATCGAGAGGCTGTTGGCGACGCGGTGGTTGACCTCGCGCAGCAGCATCTCGGCACGGTCGCGCGCCTCGCGCACCTCGCGCTCGACGCGCGCCTTTTCGCGCGCCAGGCGACCGCGCTCGACCGCCTGGTCGACGGCGTTGAAGAGCAGCTCGACGAAATCGGCCGACACCGTCTTGGTGACATAGTCCACGGCGCCGGCCTTGAGCGCGTTGACGGCCACGGAGAGGTCCTCGGAGCCGGTCACGTAGACGACCGGCGGGCGGGCCTCCAGCTCGGCGATTGCTGCCAGGAAGTCCAGCCCGGTGCCGGTCGGCAGATGGTGGTCGAGGGCGACGAGGTCGACATGGGACGTGCGCAGCAGCGCCAGCCCTTCCTCGGCGGTCGAGACATGGGTCAGCGCCAGACCGCGGCGGCCGGCGGCCTTGCCGACCAGCCTGGCGAGGCCAACGTCGTCGTCGACGTAGAGGATGTGGACCTTGTCTTCGGGCATCAATCGGTTTCGGGGATCTGCATGACGGAAAAGAACAGGCCGAGCTGGCGGATGGCGTTGGCGAAGCCCTCATAGTTGACGGGCTTGGTGATGTAGACGTTGGCGCCGAGATCGTAGCAGCGCTGGATCTCGCGGTCGTCGTCGGTGGTGGTGAGCACCACCACGGGCGTCCGCTTGGTGTGCGGGTTGCTCTTGACCTTCTCCAGGATGTCGATGCCCGTCATGTCTGGCAAATTGAGGTCGAGCAGGATCAGCAGATGGCGGCCGGCGCTGGCCTGGCCGGAGCCGTCCTTGCCGAACAGATAGGCGACGGCGTCGGTGCCGTTCACGAAGGGCACGATCTCGTTGTTGACGCCGGCCCGGCGAATGTTCTTCTCGATCAGGCGCGCATGGCCATCGTCGTCCTCGATCATGACGATCGACACGGGTTTCGGTTCGCTCAAGTCTCGGTCCTCCTGAGTGCCGCCGGCAGGCTGCGCGGTAGGGTTACGACGAAGGTCGTGCCTTTGCCAAGCTCCGACCGAAGGATGATGTCGCCGCCGAGATTGCGCAGCGAGGAGCGCACATGGGCGAGGCCGATGCCCTCGCCCGCTTTGTCCTGGCTGCCCGAGCGGCGGAACAGCTCGAAGACGCGCTCATGATCCTGGGGCGCGATGCCGCGGCCGTTGTCGGCGAACTCGATCCTGATCCTGTTGTGCTTTTCGGGCGCGCCGGTCACCCGGATCGTCAGGGGCCGGGCATCGTCGCGGTACTTCACGGCGTTGTCCAGCAGATTGCCGAACACCTGCTCCAGCGACAGGCGATCGCTGTGGATGGCCGGGAGCCTGACGTCGACGTCGATGGTGCCGCCGGCCTCTTCCAGCTGGTGGTGGATGGCGGCCGCCGCGTTGGCGGTCAGCTCGCCGAGGTCCACCGGCTCCGTCTTCAGCGCTCGCCGTCCCTCGCGCGAGATCTTCAGGATGGCGTTGATCAGGCCGTCCATCTTGCGCGTCGAGCTGCGGATGAAGCCGACCGCCTCGGGCAGGTCCACGGCGGCGGCCGTGCGCGCCGCCTCGTCGATCGCCACGCCTTCCTCGTCCAGCCTGGCGACCAGGCCGCGGATCGGCTCCAGGCCTGCCTCCAGCTCGCTGGTGAAGCCCATGATGTTGACCAGCGGCGCGCGCAGGTCGTGGGTGACGATGTAGGCGAAGCGCTGGATCTCGTCATTGGCGCGGGCGAGGTCGACCGTGCGCTCCTTGACGCGCTCCTCCAACCCGGCGTTCAGCGCCTCGACGGTGGTGCGCGCCTCGGCGAGGTCGCTTGTGTAGCGCAGCACCGTCCAGACCGAGCCGCCGACCACCGCCAGGATGACTGCGGCACCGACCATGCTGACCAGGCGCAGCGCGGCGGCGCTGCGGTTCTGGCTCTCCGTGTGGTCGACCAGCTTGCGGTCGGCGACGGTTACCAGGCTGTCGAACAGCGCGCGTGCCCGGTCCATCAGCTCTTGACCGCTGTTGTCGCGCAGAATGGCCAGCGCTTCGTCGTGGCGGCCGCTCTTGTGCAGGTCGACCGTGTGGTCGAGCTCGGCCAGCTTCCGCTCGATCACGCCGATCAGCTCGCGGGTCGGCTCCACCAGGTCGGGAAACGGCGTGACCAGGGTCTTCAGCCGCTCGATCTGCGGCGCCACCATCGAGCGGCTGGTGGTATAGGGCGCCAGGTAGGAATCCTCGCCGGTCAAGAGGTAGCCGCGCTGGCCGGTCTCGGTCTCCTGGACCAGATTGCGCAGGTCGGCGAAGGCGCTGCGCACCTGGCGCACCGCCAGCACGCCCTCGACCTGGGCCTGGGTGCGGCCGACCAGCCAGACCGAGGCGACGACGATCGCCAGCAGCGCCACCAGGCCGGCGGCGAGCAAAAGGATGTTGGATCGGAGGAAGGTCTTGGCGCTGATCGGCATCGCGGAAGATGGGGCGGCGGGGAAGGTTGTCGCGACCCTGCCGGCCGACGACGGCGGGACCCTAACGACAAAGCCGCCAAGGGGGAAGGATTCTTTTCCAGCCCGGCAGGTCCAGGCCGCCGCCACGGCCAGAGCGTCGCGGTCTAGACCGCAGCGCGGGACCCGCGCAGGGCGTTGAAAGCGCAGGCAAATTCGCCGCCCGCGATCGAACCGTCCACATGCTGGAACCCGTAAGCTCTTGCCAAACAACGGCAAATATGTCTATATTGAATGAATATTCAACTAGAAAGCACGATGATGAACCCGCACGTTCGCGATGTTGCGGTCCCCGCGGATTGGGACCGCCGTGGCCTCCCCGGCTGGGCCTATCACAGCCCCGGCCTGCTGGAGGTCGAGAAGGAACACGTCTTCAGGAACCACTGGCAGATCGCCGGCCACGTCTGCGACGTGCCGCTGCCCGGCAACTACATGACCATGGACGTGGTGGGCGAGCGTGCGCTGATCGTGCGGGGCGCCGACAAGGTGGTTCGCGCCTTTCACAACATCTGCCGGCATCGCGGCTCGCGGGTCGTCGCCGCCGAGAAGGGCTCGTGCAAGAACGCGCTGGTGTGCCCCTTCCACGGCTGGGTCTACAACCTCGACGGCACGCTGCGGGGCGCCGCCCGGCCGCGCTCCTTCCCCGAGCTCGACAAGACAGAGTTCGGCCTGATGCCGCTCGACCTGGAGATCTGGCAGGGCTTCATCTTCATCCGCTTCCGCAAGGGCCCGCAGCCGTCGGTGGCCGAGCTGATGAAGCCCTTCGAGGATGAGGTCTCCCACTACGACGTCGCCTCCATGGTGCCCGCCACAGGCATCTGGACGCAGCGCTCGCCGGTCAACTGGAAGTCGGTGCGCGACGTCGACAACGAGGGCTACCACGTGGCGATGGCGCATCCGGCGCTGCAGGACCTCTACGGCGCGACCTATTTCGACGAGCCATTCGTCGACGGCGTGTCGCGCTCCTTCGCCACCTACAACCCGCATGCCGGACGGCGCTGGAGCGTGCGCAACTACGTCAAGATCGCGCCGGTGCCCGAACGCCTGCCGGAATATCTGCGCCGCGCCTGGCTCTACTACGGCCTGTTTCCCAACGGGGCGCTGGCGCTGACGCCGGAGTCGGTGCAGTTCTACCAGGAGTTCCCGCTGTCGACGGGCGAGACTCTGCTGCGCGGCGCGGTCTACCGCTACCGCGAGGAAAGCCGCCGCCAGAAGCTGGCGCGCTACCTCGCCATGCGGATCGACCGCGAGACCCAGGAGGAGGACATCCAGCTGACCGTGTGGTCGAACGAATCGATGCTGTCGAACGCCTTCGCCGGGTTCTTCCTGTCCGACCTCGAATATGGCGTGCGCACGCATCACGACCATCTGCGACGGTTGGTGCCGGTGTTGAACCTCGAAGCGGCGCCCGACGAGAAGGACATCTGGAGCCTCAACGACGCGCTTTCGTCGCGCGGACAGGCTGCCTGAGAGGGCGTCAGGCCGCCCAGACCACGGCCGGCGCCGGACGCCCGCGCGGCGCCGGCAGCGTCGCCGGGTAGCCGAGCGCGAAGGCGGCGCAGGGGCGGTATCCCGCCGGGACGCCGAGCGCGGCGGCGGTGCCGGGGTGCCGAAGCCACAGCATCGGTGAACCGACCCAGCAGGTGCCGAGGCCGCGGGCATGCGCCGACAGCATCAGGTTCTGGCCGGCCCGATTGCAATCCTGCAGGGCCTGGTCGAGCGCTTCGTCGGCACCGCAGATCACCACCGCCGCCGGCGCGTCGAAGAACACCGAGAAGCCGGGACGCTCGACCCAATCGTAGCCCGGACCGGGCGGGCGGTGTTCGCGGGCGTGCCGCAAGGCGAGCGCGCCGCATTCGGCGACGCGCTTCTTGCCCTCGATGACAAGGAAGGCGAAAGGATGCTCGCCGCTGAGCGGCGGCGTGGGTGCCTGCGCCGCATCGTCGAGGATCGCCTCGATCAGCGCGCGCGGCACCCTCCCCGCCCGGTAGTCGCGGATCGAACGGCGGCCGCGAATCGCCTCGATCGCATCCATTTGGCCTCCCGTGCTTTCGACTCAGCCCTGCCAGAGCCCCTCGGCGCGCAAATCGTCCATGGTGCGCGAAATGCCTTCGCGGAGGATGGCGACGAGATCGTCGATCTGGCTCTCGGTGATGACCAGCGGCGGCGACATCACGCACATGTTGATCAGCGGGCGCACCAGAAGCCCCAGTCCGTGGCAATGGGCGTCGATGCGCTGGCCGACATTCTTGTCGAGCTCCAGAGGGTTGCGGCTGTCGCGATCGGCGACGCATTCGACGCAGGCCATCAGGCCGGCGCCGCGCACTTCGCCGACCAGCGGCAGCGCCTCCAGCGTCTTCAGCCGCGCCTGGAAGTAGGGAGCCACCTTGCGGGCATGGTCGAGCACGCCGTCCTCGAGCAGGTCGAGGTTCTTCAGAGCCACGGCGCAACCGACCGGGTGGCTGGAATAGGTGAGGCCGTGGCCGAACATGGCGTCGGGATGGTTGGAGCGGCGCAGGTCTTCCATGAGCCGTGCCGACACCATCATGCCGCCGAGCGGAAAGTAGCCCGAGGTGACGCCCTTGGCGAAGGTCACGATGTCGGGGTCGATGCCGAACACCGTCTCGGAGGCGAACACCTCGCCGAGCCGGCCGAAGCCGGTGACCACCTCGTCGGAGACGTAGAGGATGTCATTGTCGCGGCAGACCTTGCGGATGCCGGCCAGATAGCCCGGCGGCGGCACGATGACGCCGCCCGAGGCCTGGATCGGCTCGCCGACGAAGGCGCCGATGCGCTCGGCGCCGAGGCGCGCCACCGTCGCTTCGAACTCGCCGACGAGGAAGGCCGAGAACGCCTCGAGGCTCATGCCTGCAGGACGGCGGAACGGGTCCGGCGACGACAGCTTGACGACCAGCTCGTCGGCGGCGTCCATCCAGTCGCGGTCGCGCGGGCGGCCGTTGAGCGAGGCCGACAGGTAGGTCGAGCCGTGATAGGCGCCGCCGCGGGAGACGATCAGCTTCTTCTCGGGCCGGCCGCGCACATTGTTGTAGAACTGCATGAAGCGCAGCGCGGTCTCCACCGCCGAGGAGCCGCCCGTGGTGAAGAACACATGGTCGAGGTCGCCAGGGGCATTGGCGGCGAGCCGCTCGGCGAGGACCGCAGACGGCGCGTTCATCGTGTACCAGGGCGTGTTGTAGGAGAGCGCCATCGCCTGCTCGGCCATCACCTCGGCGAGCTCGCGCCGGCGGTGCCCGACATTGACGCACCACATGCCGGCCGGCCCGTCGATCAGGCGGCGGCCCTCGCCGTCGGTGATGTAGATGCCATCGCCCTCACCGATGAAGCTGCGCGCCTCGGCGCCGATGGATCCGGCGAGCGGCCAGGGCTGCACAAGATGGCGCGTCGCCAGGTCGACTGCCGCTTCCGCCGTCACCGCCTCTTCCGCAGCCTGCCATTCTCTCTGGGCCGCCATCCGATCACCTCTTCCTTTTCGCTATCAAACCATTCATGAGCTTGACCTAGCTCCTGAATTTAAAGGATTTTGCGTTCTATTTTGAATGTCTGTTCAATCAATATCCCAGAAATTCAACTTGATTTCAATCGTCGGATGGGATCAACTCAAGAAATAGAAGGCGGCCGACAGGGACCGGTCGCTCTCCTCGGGGTGCCAGCATGGCGGAGACATCCGCGCCAGCAACCGGACGATTGCGGGTGGGCCAGCGGTGACGGCGGCCGCCGAACGGGCGACGGTGGGTCCGGCGCGACCGCGCCCTCGGTGGATGGCGTTCTTCGATCGTGAGGAAGGGCAAGGGCTGGCGCTGATCAGCCCGACCTTCATCTATGCGCTGGTGCTCCTGGCGGTGCCGATCCTGGTCGTGTTCGCGCATAGCTTCTGGACCCAGCACTACCTGACGATCGACCACACCTTCACGCTGGAAAACTACCGGCTGGCGCTGTTCGAGCCGATCTACCAGGACCTGCTCGTGCGCTCGCTGGTGGTGTCGGCGCTGGTCAGCCTGTTCACCGTTGTCTTGGCCTATCCGATCGCCTACTACATCTCCTTCCACGGCGGCGGGCGAAAGCCGCTGTGGCTGTTCCTCATCACCATCCCGTTCTGGACGAGCTATCTGCTCCGGGTGATGTCGTGGAAGGTGATCCTGGGCTATGGCGGCGTGCTCAATTCGGGCCTGATGGGGCTCGGCATCATCGACGAGCCCTCGACCGCCTTCCTCTACAACACCAGCGCCGTGGTGCTGACCCTTACCCACGCCTGGGCGGCGTTCGCGATCCTGCCGATCTTCGTCTCGCTGGAGAAGGTCGACCGGACGCTGATCGAAGCGGCGACCGACCTCGGCGACGGCCCGCTGCGGGCCTTCCTGCGCGTCACGCTGCCGCTGTCGATGCCCGGCGTGATCTCGGCGCTGCTCATCGTGATGATCCCGACCGTCGGCGACTACGTGACGCCGCGGCTGGTCGGCGGCAAGGACGGCGTCATGATCGCCAACGCCATCCAGGCGCAGTTCGGCAAGGGCGCCAACTGGCCGCTCGGGGCGGCGCTGTCGGTCACCACCATGGTGGTCGTCTGCATCATGGCCGGGGTGACCGTGGTGGTGCTGCGCTGGGCGGCGAGGCAGGCGCGATGAGCGGTGCGCTCGGTCGCATCGCCGCCCGCTGGCTGCCGGCCTATGCGGCGGTCTACGTCGTCTTCCTCTACTTGCCGATCATGCTGCTGCCGATCTTCTCGGTGAACACCTCGGCGGTGCCGAAATTCCCGCTCTCGGGCTTCACCTGGAAATGGTACGAGAGCTTGCCGCGCACGCCGGCGCTGCTCGACGCGGCATGGAACAGCCTGGTGGTGGGGCTGGCGGCCGCCATCCTCTCCACGGTGCTCGGCATCTGCGCGGCGCGCGCCATCACGCGCTACCGCTTTCCCGGCAAGCGGGCGATCAGCGGCCTGATCATGGCGCCGCTGGTGCTGCCGGAGATCATCGTGGCGGTGTCGCTGCTGTTGGTGCTGCTGCAGCTCGGGCTCAGCCTGTCGCTGTTCACGGTGGTGCTCGGCCACGTGCTGATCTGCGTTCCCTATTCGGTGACGGTGCTGATCTCCGGCTTCGAGGGCTTCGACCCCAGCCTGGAGGAGGCCTCGGCCGATCTCGGAGAGAGTGCCTTCGGCACCTTCCGGCGCGTCACGCTGCCGATGGTGGCACCGGCCATCATCTCCAGCCTGCTCGTTTCCTTCACCATCTCGCTCGACGAGTTCATCGTCGCCTTCTTCCTGACCGGAACCGACGCGACGCTGCCGATCTACATCTGGGGCCAGCTGCGCTTCGCGGCCAAGCTGCCCAGCGTGCTGGCGCTCGGCTCGCTGCTGCTCGTCGGCTCCTTCATCCTTCTCACCCTGGCCGAGATCATGCGGCGGCGCGCCGCGCGACGGACGCAGAACGCGGGAGGCGCCTTTGTCTGAACTGAAGCGGCGAGCGACGCCGATGATCGAGATCGCCGAGGTGACGCGCAGCTACGGCGCCTTCAAGGCGCTCGACAGCGCGACGCTGTCCATCGCCGAAGGCGAGTTCTTCTCGCTGCTCGGGCCGTCGGGCTGCGGCAAGACCACGCTGCTCAGAATGATCGCCGGCTTCGACAGCCCGACCGGCGGCTCGATCTCGATCGACGGCCAGCGCATGGACGGGATTCCCGCCAACCGGCGGCCGACCAACATGGTGTTCCAGAGCTATGCCATCTTCCCGCATCTCAACGTCGAAGAGAACGTGGCCTACGGCCTGCGCCGGCTGCGGCTCGGCGGCGTGGAAGAGAAGCGGCGGGTCGACGAGGCGCTCGGCCAAGTGTCGCTCGCCGGCCTCGGCAAGCGCGGCGCCACCGAGCTCTCGGGCGGCCAGCGGCAGCGCGTGGCGCTGGCCCGCGCGCTGGTGATGCGGCCAAAGGTGCTCTTGCTCGACGAGCCGCTGTCGGCGCTCGACAAGAAGCTGCGCGAGCAGATGCAGGTCGAGCTCAGGCGGCTGCAGCAGGCGGTGGGCATCACCTTCGTGCTGGTCACCCACGACCAGTACGAGGCGCTCGCCATGTCGGACCGCATCGCTGTCATGTTCGGCGGGCGGATCGCCCAGGTGGCCTCGCCGAAGGAGATCTACCAGCGTCCACTGACCCGCCAGGTGGCGGACTTCCTGGGCGGCATGAACTTCGTCAACGCCGAGGTCGTCGAGGAGGACGGCGCGACGCTCCTGCTCGACACCGAGGGCTTCGGCCGGGTCAAGGCCGAGCGCCCGCACGACTTCCAGCGCAACGGCAAAGCAACGACGCTCGGCATCCGGCCGGAGCGGCTGCGCGTGCTGTGGGACGACGCGACGAGCAGCCACGAGATCATCGGCACGGTGGTCGAGCGCCACTATTTCGGCGAGATCACCCATCTCATCGTCGACATACCCGGTCTGGAGAAACCGCTCTCGGTGTCGGAAAGCAACAATTTCGGCGCCGACGACATCCCCGTCGGGGCGCCGATCCGCCTCGCCTACGACCCCGACGCGCTGGTGGCGCTGAAGGATTGACCTATTCCCCCCTTCAAGCGCGAGAGGCGCTCGGCGATCCAGAGCTTGATCAAGGATTGCCTCGTGACGCCGAGGTGATCGGCAATCGCGTCGAGCTCTTCGACGACCCGACGAGGGAAATCGACGTTGACGCGCTTCAGTTCGTTGGGGCGCCTCGCTTTCGACCAGTCGACGTCGCCGCTGACGTCCTCGCCGCGGTCGAACTTCTCGTCAAACGTGCCCGCCTTCATAGTGCTCGATCTCCTTGGTCCGTGCGCGTCTCACAGAGATGATGCGCGTGCGCTCCCCGCGAACCACGTAAATCGCTGCCAATGTCTTCGTCCGATCCGCCCGACAACCAAAAATCTGGGTTCGCCCTCGATCCGAGCAGGAGCCTCGAGGAGGGATGGATCCTCCCACAGAGCCTGGGCCTCGTCGAAATCGATCCCATGCTTGTCCTTGTTGCAGGCGCTTTTGTGCGAACGGTATGCAAACGTGGTTGTGCCACGCATTCACGTCGACCTGGAGCCGCAACAGGTAGTGCTATCGCGGCGTTGGCGCCTGAGACACAAGGATGGCCTCCGCCGCAGCGCGGCCGGCGACGATGGCGCCTTCGATGTAACCCGGAAAGGACGGCGACAGCTCCGACGAGGCGAAGTGGAGGGGCGGCAGGCCGGCGCGCAGCACGTCCTCGGCGTCGCGGGCGTCGATGTCCATGACGAGATCGCTGTAGCCTCCCATCGCGCCGTCCCCAGGCACCCAGGCGGTGGCCAGGAAGGCGCTCGGCTCGGCGGCGGCCGGGCCCAGCGCGGCGGCCAGCCGGGCGAGGACCGTGTCGCGAAGCCGGCTCTTGCCCAGGCGGTGCCATTGCATGGCCAGCGGCCCGCCGACGAAAACCACCAGCGTCGGCCGGCGGTCGTCCGCGCTGGCGTCGCAGGCGAACAGGCCCGTCGGCTCGCGCCAGGCCACCGCGCCGCTCAGCCCGCTCTCGCGCCAGAAGGCACGTGGGTAGCCGACCAGGATCTTGATGACGCTGCCACTCTGCCAGGCGTCGAGCGCCGCGGCCAGCGGAGGCGGCAGCGCCGGCGCGAAGCGGATGCGTCGCGCCTCCGAAGGCGGCACGGCAACCAGGGCGGCGCCCGCCTCGACCCGGCGGCCGTCGGCGAGCGACAGCGCTACGCCGCCAGGGCGGTGGCCGATTTCCTCCACCGCGGCGCCGAGCCAGAGGCGGTCGCCAAGAGCGGCGGCCAGGTCGCGGGCGAGCGAATGCATGGTCTCGGCCAGGAAGTACTGGAGCTCGCCCACCCGGTTGGTGATACGACGGTCGTTGCCGACCAGGAACCACAGCGGAATGGCGCCGATCGGCGCGCACCAAAGCCCTTCGACCACGGCGCGAAACGAGGCCTTGACGTCGGCGTCGACGGGTTGCCTTTCGAGCCAGTCGCCGACGGTGAGCCGGGCCAGCGCCGGATCGGCAAGGTCGAGCGCCTTCATGCGCCGGCGCAGGGCGGAAGCCTCCTCCGAGACCCGGTCGGCCTCGGCCGCCGGCCGCGGCGGCTGGACCACCCGCTGCCCGTCGAAGCGGGTCTCGACGAAGGTCTTGCCGAAGCGGCGAGCCAGGGCCATCACCTGCGGCATGTCCTCGCACAGGAACTGGCCGCCGGTGTCGACGACGCGGCCGGTCGAGAGCACGGCGCTCTCGACGCGGCCACCGACCCTCGGCAAGGCCTCGAGAAGCAGGACCGAACGCCCTGCGTCGCGCAGGCGATGCGCCGCGACGAGGCCGGTGAAGCCGGCGCCGACGACGGCGAAATCCGCCTCGAAGAGGCTCAATAGCCGGCCTTGATCTTCTCGAACTCGGCGATCATCTTCGCCTTCAGCTCGTTGGGCACCGGCGCCTGAAAGAGCGTCTTGTCGACGAACTTGTCGACATTGTCATAGCCCTTCTCGGCCAGGACCTTGGGGTCGATCGCCGCCATGCCCTTGGCGTTGCCGTGGCCGTAGCCCCAGTCGGAGAGCATGTAGTTGGCGACCTTGGGGTCGTTGACCGCGCTCAGATAGTCGTAGACCTTGTCCATGTTGCCGGGCGCATCCTTCAGCACGACATAGCCGCACACCCAGGTGGACAGGCCCTCGTCGGTGTCGCGCTTGGCCTTGACCGGGGCACCGGCGAGCTGCGCCTGGACGCTGGCATCGTTCCAGGCCCAGGCGAGGTCGATCTCGCCGCTCGACATGGCCTGCACGATGTCGGTGTTGTCGGTCCAGTAGAGGCGGACGTTCTTGTGCACCTGACGCAGGAAGTCGGAGGCCTGCTTGAACTGCTCGTCGGTCATCGCCGTCCAGTCCTTGAGGCCGATGGCCAAGCTGGCCAGCGCATAGGCGTCGTCGACATTGTCGCCGATCGACACGCGGTCCTTGAACTTGGGATCGGCGAAGGCCTTGAGCGACTGGACCTCGCTCTCCTGGACCTTTTCGGAATTGTAGGTGACCAGCGTGTTGCCCCAATCCCAGGGCATGAACCAGGCCTTGCCGTCCTCGGTGGTGGCGAGGTTCTTCATCGCCATGATGCCCGGCAAGAGGTCGTTCCAGCCGGCGATCTTCGAGGTGTCCAACGGCTGCAGCAGCCCGGCCTCGCGCCACTTCACCACGCTTTGCGAGCAGGGATGGCCGATGTCGGCCTTGAAGCCCGAACGCAGCTTCTCGAAGGCCTCGTCTTCGTCGCCAAAAAAGGTGAAGGTCGGCGAGTCGCCGTGCTTCTCGATGTAGCCCGGATGGAAGTCGGGCGCCTCGTAGCCCGACCAGTCGAAGATGGTGAGTTCGGCGTCTTCGGCCTGCGCGAGGCCGGTCGCCATGGCGCACACCGCGCCGGCCAGCGCCAGTGCCGCCAGCCTCGTCTTCCAGAACTGTCCCATGTGAAATCTCGCTCCCTTAGTCTCTGTTGTGCTTACAGCTGCTTGACCCGCGGCACGGCGGCAGACGCGGCGCGGCTCCGTGGATAGTGCTTCGGAAACACCGAAGACAGAAACTCCATGGCGGCCTGGAGGGCCGACTCGCGGGTGACGTCCTCGGTGCCCATCATCAGGCGCAGCCACAGGCCCTCGAGCATGGCGGTCAGCGCCAGCGCCGTGCCCTGCGGCTCGAACGGATAGCCGCCGGCCTCGCCGAGCGACGCGCAGAGCTGGACGAAAACGTCCTGGTAGGCGGCGTCGCGGGCGCCGCACAGCGCCTGGTAGGTCGGGCGGGACTTCGCCTCGCCCCAGAAGGCGCACCAGGCGGCCAGCTTGCGCCGCGTGCAGATGGCACGGTCGAAGTCGGCGGCGACCAGCGCCCGAAGCTGCTCTGCGGGGTCGTCGCCGGCGCGCTGCAACGCGTTGCGCCAATGGGCCGAGTACTCCTCGTACATGTGCTGCAGCGTGGCGACGAGGAGCTTCTCCTTGCTCTCGAAATGGAAGTTGACGATGCCGCGCGACAGGCCGGCGCCGTCGGCGACATCGGCCATGGTCGTCTCGGAGTAGCCGCGCTTGGCCAGCGAATCGATGGTCGCTTCGATCAGCTGCTGGCGGCGGATCTCCTTGGAGGCCTTGCGGCCGCGCCGCTCGCTGGGGTCGGCCGGTTCCTTCGGCGATGCAGGCTTCATGTCGTCTGTCTCCAGCATCGCGGGCATCGTCAACCAGGCTTCCTGGCCCTGAGATGAGTGGGGCGGTGCTCGCCGCTGTCAAGAACCTTCTGCATGGCCTCCCAGGTGCGGATATTCTTGTCGACATAGGCGGTGCCGACCGCCGCCGCCGTGGTCTCGTAGAGCGGCCCCTTGAGCCGCGCCAGCTCCTCGCGCGCCACGTCGCGGTACCAGGCGTTGCGGTCGACGATGGCGATGTCGACGAAGCCGGCCATCGCCATGGCGCGGCGCGTGCGCTCCGGCGAGGCCATCGAAAAGGACAGGCCCTCGGCCTCGACATAGTCCGACATGGCAGGCGAAGGCGGCCCGTCATGCGAGGTCAGCCAGTCGCTCGCGGCAAACAGGCCGCCCGGCTTCAGCACGCGGAAGAGCTCGGCGTAGAGCGACTCCTTGTCGGGCACGTGCAACAGCGCGTCCTTGGAGAAGACGATGTCGAAGGCGGCATCGGCAAACGGCAGCGGCCCGGGCGGCGCCTGGACGAAGTCGAGACGCTCGGACAGGCCGCGTTGGGCAGCGCGCAGCTTTGCCGCCTCGATCACCGGCGCCTCGACGTCGAAACCGGTCACATGGCCGGCCCGGTGCGCGGCCACCAGGTGCAGCGCGATGCCGCCGGCGCCACAGCCGACGTCGAGCACCTGCCGGCCTTCCAGCGACAGTCCGTCGAGAATGCGGTCGACCTCCTCGGGGCCGCCCGGCGACAGGTAGCCCTCGCCCCACAGCGCAGCCAGGAAGCGGATCGCCGCATCGTCGTATTCCACCAGGTGATCGCTTGCCTCTGACATCGGCCGCCGCAACGTTGAGTTCGCCAAAATCCTAGCCGTGGCACAGAAAAACGCAAGCTTATTTGTTGAACATTCATTCAAAATGACTGGACAGGACGGGCCCCCTCGTGGCAAATCAGCGGCATCGGAGAGAGCGGCCGGCGAGCATTCGCCCGGCCCGCGGAGGCGCCGCGTATTGGCGGCGGCAAGGGCCATGAAAGTCTGGGATGCGATCGTCATCGGAGGCGGCCACAACGGGCTGGTCAACGCCTGCTATTTGCAGCGGGCCGGGCTCGACGTGCTGGTGGTCGAGAAGAACCCCTGGGTGGGCGGGGCGGCGGTCAGCCGCTCGCTGACGCCGGGCTTTGCCTATTCCAACTGCTCCTATGTCTGCTCCCTGTTCCGGCCGGAGATCATGCGCGATCTTGAGCTGCCGCGCTTCGGCCTGCAGGTGATCTCCTACGAGGGCGGCGCGGTGCTGACGGAGGATGGCGACTACCTCGCCAACTACCGCGACCACGACGCGCACCGGCGCGAGTTCGCCCGTTTCTCGGCGCGCGACGCCGAGGCCTACGACCGCTATTCGCGCGACGTGACGCGGCAGTGCCGCTTCATCCAGCCGCTGTTGATGCGCACGGCGCCCGACCCGACCAGCTTCAAGCCGCGCGACCTCGGCGAGCTCCTCTATCTCGGCAAGAAGTTCGCCGGTCTCTCGGCGGAAGAGATGGCGCTAACGCTGCGCTTCTGGACGATGTCGATCTCCGATTTCCTCGACGAATATTTCGAGACCGACGTCATCAAGGCGATGTTCTCGATCTCCGGCATCATCGGCACCGCGCTGGGGCCGATGTCGCCCGGCACGGCCTATGTGCTGCTGCATCACTACATGGGCGAGGTCGACGGCTCGGTCGGCGCCTGGGGCTATGCGCGGGGCGGCATGGGCGCCGTCACCAAGGCGCTCGCCGCGTCCTTCCAGGCCTCCGGCGGCACCATCCGGACCGAAGCGGAGGTCGAGCGGGTGCTGGTCAAGAACAGCCGCGCGAGCGGCGTGGCGCTCGCCGGCGGCGACGAGATCTATGGCCGGCTTGTGGTTTCCAACGCCGACGTCAAGCGGACCTTCCTGAAGCTGGTGGAGCCGCGCGAGCTGCCGGAGCCCTTCCTGAGGCGGGTCAAGAACTTCAAGATCCGCGGCTCGTCCGGCAAGGTCAACATCGCGCTCGACTCGCTGCCCGAATTCCCGGCGCTGCCGCCCGACTCGCCCTGCATCCGCGGCGACCTGCACTTCACCGACTCGGTCGAGCGGATGGAACGCGCCTATGACGACTGGAAGGCCGGGCGCTGGTCGGCCGATCCGTTCCTCGATCTGATGATCCCGACGACGCTCGACCCGACCATGGCGCCGCCCGGCAAGCATTTCATGAGCGTCTTCGTGCAATACGCGCCGCCCAAGGTGGAGGGGCGCGACTGGACCGATGCCGACCGCGACGGCTTCGCCGAGAGCGTGATCTCGCAGATCGCCGACTATTCGCCGGGCTTCCGCGACCGCATCGTGCACATGGAGGTGCGCACGCCGCGCGAGCTCGAGGCCGAGGTGGGGCTGACCGAGGGCAACATCTTCCAGGGCGAGCTCACCTTCGACCAGCTGCTCTTCAACCGGCCGGTGCCCGGCTACGCGCAATACCGCTCGCCGGTCGGCGGACTCTATATGTGCGGCTCGTCGACGCATCCGGGAGGCGGCGTGATGGGCGCGCCGGGCCGCAACGCGGCGAGCGAGATCCTGCGCGACCTCAGGCAGGGTGCCAAAGTGATGAGCGAGGCCCATGAAGTCATTTGACGCGATCGTCGTCGGCGGTGGCCACAACGGGCTGGTCGCCGCCGCCGTGCTCGGGAAGTCCGGGCGCAAGGTGCTGCTGCTCGAGGCCGATCAGGAGCTCGGTGGTGCCGCCCGCACGCATGAATTCGCCCCCGGCTTCCGGGTGTCGCCTGTTGCCCACCTGGTCAACCGGCTTCACCCGGAGGTGGTGGCGGCGCTCGAGCTGGAGCGCCACGGGCTCGACACCGGCCCGGCGGGCGGCGCCCCTTCGGTGGCGCTTTCGGCCGGCGGTGCCCCGCTGACGCTCCACGGCGCCTATGGCGACCGGCTCGACGGCGCCAGCGCTGCCGAGGCCGAGGCCTGGGCGGCGCTCAGGGCGCAGCTTCTGCGCTATTCCGGCATCCTCAAGCCCTTCCTGGCGCGGCGACCGCCGGCGCTCGACCGTCCGAGCCTCGCCGACGGCTCGGCGCTCGGCATGGCGGCGCTGTCGCTGCGCCGGCTCGGCAAGGAGGACATGCGCGACTTCCTGCGGATGCTCCTGATGAACGTCGCCGACGTCGTCGACGAGCACCTGACGGACAACCGGCTGAAGGGGCTCCTAGCCTTCGACGCCGTGCTCGGCAGCCATCTCGGGCCGCGCTCGCCGACCTCGCTGCTCGGCCTCTATCATCGTCTGGCCGGCGAGACGGGCGGCGTGCCGGGCGCGCAGTTCGTGCCGCGCGGCGGGCTGGGAACGCTGCTGTCGAGCTTCGCGTCGGCGGCGGAAAGCGCCGGCGTCGAGATCCGCACGGCGGCGCCCGTGGCGCGCATCGCGGTGGAGAAGGGCCGCGCCGCCGGCGTCGTGATGGCCGACGGCGAGGAAATCCGCACCGGCGCCGTGCTCAGTGCCGTCAACCCGAAAACCACCTTCCTGGATCTGGTCGGACCGCGCGCGCTCGACACCGGCTTCGTGCGCAAGATCGGCCACGTGCGCATGAAGGGCGACGCGGCCAAGCTGCATCTGGCGCTCGACCGGCCGCCGCAGTTCCCCGGCGTGGCCGAGGCCGAGCTCGGCGGGCGGCTGGTGATCGCGCCTTCGGTCGACCATGTGGAGCGCGCCTTCAACCCGGCCAAGTATGGCGAGTTCTCGCCCGAACCGGTGATGGAGATCGTGCTGCCCAGCGTCGGCGATACGACATTGGCGCCGCAGGGCGCTGCCGTGCTGTCGGCGGTGGTGCAGTACGCGCCCTATCAGCTCAAGGAAGGCTGGGCGACGGGAAAGCCGAAGCTGCTGGCCGCCGTGATGGCGCAGCTCGAGGCGCATGCGCCCGGCATCGCCAAGCTGGTGCGGCATTCGGAGCTGCTGACGCCGGCCGACATCGAGGCGCGCTTCCGCATGCCGGGCGGCCACTGGCACCATGGCGAGCTGCAGGCCGACCAGATGCTGATGGCGCGGCCGGTGCCCGAGGCCGCGGGCTACGACACGCCGATCGAGGCGCTTTTCCTGGCCGGCGCAGGCTCGCATCCGGGCGGCGGCATCTCCGGCGTGCCGGGGCTCAACGCGGCGCGCCGCGTCATCGCGACGAAAGGCTGAGGCAAACATGGCCCGAACCGCAGCGCTCCCCCGCCACGCCGAGCCTTCGCCGCGCGCCGCCGGCCAAGGCCATTTCCGCACGCTGCTCCGCGCCTCGCCGTTCCAGCCGCGGCTGGAGGCGCTGGCGCGCACCGAGGACTGGTACAACTGGGCCGGCATCAAGGCGCCGCACTCGCTGTGGGACGAAGAGCTCGAATATTTCGCCATCCGCAGCCAGGCGGCCGTCTTCGACATTTCGCCGATGGTGAAGTACCGGATCGAAGGCCCCGATGCCGAGGCCTATCTCGACCGCCTCACCTTGCGGCCCGTCGCCAAGCTGAAGCCGGGCCGCGTCCACTACACGGCCTGGTGCGACGACGCCGGCCACGTGCTCGACGACGGCACGCTGTTCCGCCTGTCGGAAACGCGCTTCCGACTCTGCTGCCAGGAACGGCACTTGCCGTGGCTGCTCGACAGCGCGCTCGGCTACGCCGTCGACGTCGAGGAGGAGACCGACGCGCTTGCCGCCCTGGCCCTGCAGGGGCCGACCGCCTTCTCCGTGCTCAAGGCCGCCGGCTTCGACGGCGTCGAGCGGCTCAAGGTGTTCGACCTCGCCGAATTTTCCTTCCCGGGCGGCAACGTGACCATCTCGCGCACCGGCTTCACCGGCGACCTCGGCTACGAGCTTTTCGTGCCGGCGGCGCGGGCGCTGGCGCTGTGGGACCGGCTGTTCGAGGCTGGACGACCGTTCGGCATCACGGCGATCGGCTACACTGCGCTCAACCGGGCGCGCATCGAAGCGGGCCTGATCGTGGCCAATGCCGACTTCGTCACCGCGGAGCAGGCGATCCGCGCCGACCGGCCGCGCATGCCCGACGAGATCGGGCTCGGCTTCATGGTCGATCCCGGCAAGGATCATTTCAACGGCCGCCGCGCCATCCTCTCGGCGCGCGCCGGCAAGCGGCTCCGCCACGTGCTGGTCGGGCTGGAGATCGAAGGCAACGTGCCGGCCGAGCATGCGCTGGTCTACCATCGCGGCAAGCGCGAGGTCGGCATCGTCACGGCCGGCATCTGGTCGCCCATGGCCAAGCGCAACATCGCCATCGCCAGCCTGGAGCGGCCCTATGGCGACACGGTCCTCGACGATCTGTGGGTCGAGATCTACGCCATGCGCGAGCTTCGCTACGTCAAGCTGATGAAGCGGGCCAAGGTGGTGCCGCGACCCTTCATCAAGCTCGAGCGGCGGACCGCCAACCCGCCGGCGGACTTCTGAGATGGACGAGGTCGAGCGCGAGGCGGAACAGCAGTGGGCGCTCGTCAACGCGCCGCTCGGCGAGGAATGGTCGGGCCGCACCCGCTATGCGGCGGCGATGTACTTCTACAAGCGCGGCGAGATGAGCGCCGAGGTGCTGGAGGTCTACCGCATCTGCTCCCGCCTCGACCGGCAGGACCCGCTGGCGATCATCCGCGACCGCGGCGTGGGCGAGGATTGGGTGAAAAGGATTGGGCGAAAATAGGCCCACCCCCTCTTCTCCTCGGCATCGAGACAAGCCACGATTGCTCCGCAAGACAGGTTTGCGATTCGGAGCGTCCATGAGCGTCTTATTCACGATCGGCTACGAAGGGTCGAATGTCGACGACTTCGTGAAAACGCTCCTGGCGAATGGCATCAAGCGTCTTGCAGACGTGCGTGCCTTAGCCTTATCCCGCAAGAGGGGATTTTCGAAGAAGTCGCTGGCCGACAGGCTTTTCGCCAATGGAATCGAGTATTTCCATCTCGTTCAACTCGGCAATCCTAAACCAGGACGAGAAGCGGCCCGCTCTGGAGACTACCACAGGTTTCATGCTATCTATCGGCTGCACCTCGATTCGAAGGCGTGCGAGGCCTCGCTCGAGGAACTGGCGAAGCTGGCCAAGGAGTTGCCGACGTGCTTGCTGTGCTTCGAGCGCGAGCCTCAATGCTGCCACAGGTCGATGGTGGCCGGAGCGATGAAGGCGTCCTACGACTTCGCCGTGGTCGACCTTTGTGTCGGCCATTCGGAGCAACCGAAGGACGACGCTCCAAGAAAGTCGAGTCACCATTCTCGTGAAGGCGCTTCCGCAGCCTAGCAAGAGCCATGGCGAAACAGTTTGTTGCGCGGGAGTGACTGCGGGTCGGCAGTGGAAGCGATTGTTCCCGGTAAGGTACCGACAGTTGTCAGGTGAGAGTTCGTTCCGTCGTTGGGATTGGATCAAGTTTCGCTATTCCGTACCATCTCATGATGATCGCCCAGAAAGTTGCCGCGTGCATGAAGATAGCATCGCGCTCGACGGCGACTTGCCCAAGTCTCAGCGCGCCGCGCTCCTTGAACCAATGGTTCAGCCGTCAGTTCGGGCCGCAGCCGAGCAAGGCTACTCCCTTGCACTGATCCGTCCCCGCAACGCGTTGTTCTACTTTCGAACGAGGTCACATTCTGAGATCGAGCAGCAGAAGGGCGCGTTTCGTCGGGCAGCTGCGCAGACGTCCTTCCTCGATCGGGAACTAGCGGCCCTCGAGCCGACACCCTTTGAGTTTCGGTTCAAGTTCGAGGACGAGACGAAGCATGATTTCGAAAGTGGCGATTGGGAATCTCATGCGATGTTCTACAAGGCTCGAAGAAGGGGAGAGTCCGAGAAGCAAGTTCTCGATCGGATGAGTCAGACGTTCAACGTCGAGTATCCGCAGGCCGGCATGGTCTTCGCAATCGGCAATCAAGTTGCCCGCCGGCATGTGTGGCAATTGCTTGGCGTGATCCGTCTCGACGAACCGCGCCAAGCAAGCCTCCCACTCTGAGAGACAGGCTCGCCCCCTTCACCCCAGAAAATCCTCGCGCTGCGGCGTGAAGCTGTCGACCAGCCGGCCGGGCGTCAGCGCCTTGACGCCGTGCACGACGTCCGGCGGCACGATGAAGCTGTCGCCCGCGTCGAGCGTGCGGGTCTCGCCGCCGACCGTCACCTCGAAACGCCCTTGCGCGACATAGCTTGCCTGGACATGCGGGTGCGAATGCGGCGCTCCCACCGCGCCTTCCTCGAAAGCAAACTCCACCATCATCAG
>JBEVJK010000072.1:0-61539 GCA_040510195.1 Mesorhizobium sp.
TCGTGGCGGCCTTGGTTCCGCTGCGCACCAAGCCATCATCTTACCCGGAGCCGTTCTTTTCCCGGATGAGCAGACGGGAGAAGCGGCCACTCGGCGATCTCTTCGGATTGAAGAACTTCGGCGTAAACCTCACCCGCCTGGCCCCTGGCGGCGAGTCGTCTCTCCTCCACCGACACAGCAGGCAAGACGAGTTCGTTTACATTCTGGAGGGCAATCCCACCCTCATTACCGAGTTCGAAGAGGTAGTCCTGTCGCCAGGCATGTGCGCGGGCTTCTCGGCGCAAGGCACTGCTCATCAGCTGGTAAACCGTACCGACCGGGATGTGGTTTATTTGGAGATTGGAGACCGAAGCGCCGGAGATGAGGGCACTTATCCGGTTGATGATCTCAAGGCCACGCTCGGGGCAGATGGCAAGTGGACCTACACCCACAAGAACGGTGAGCCGTACTAGCACTGAAACGACGCCCCCAGCTGTCCAGCCACCTTGAATCGACGACCTCTGGAATTCTAGGCAACTCTCGCCTACCGAGCGGCCTTGCCGGACAGGACGAACTAAGTTGCGGTGACGCCCCCGAGCGATCTGCGAGTCGGTCATCGAATGAAAAGAAAAAAGATTACCGTCTATTCAACCACTTAGGTGGTGATCCCGGCAGGGATCGAACCTGCGACCTACAGATTAGGAATCTGCCGCTCTATCCTACTGAGCTACGGGACCACGGGCCCGTCCCATAGCGGTTTCTCGCCGTCTCGCCAACCACTTTCGCGGCTGCTTCAGGCCGAGAGCGCGGTCTCGGCGAGCCTTACCCAGTAGCTGACGCCATGGGGGATGACCTCGTCGTTGAAATCGTAGGACGGGTGGTGGAGGTTGGCCGTGTCGCCGTTGCCCACGAAGATGAACGCGCCGGGGCGGGCCTCCAGCATGTAGGAGAAGTCCTCGCCGCCCATCACGGGCTGGATCGCCCGCTGCACCTTGGTCTCGCCGGCCACCTCCGCTGCGACGTCGGCGGCAAATACCGTCTCCTCGGGGTGGTTGAACGTGACGGGATAGTTGGGTTTGTAGTGGACGCTCACCGATGCGCCGAACGCCGCGCCGATCCCCTCGCAAAGCTCCCGCATGCGCCGCTCGGCGAGGTCGCCGACCTCCTTGCGCAGCGAGCGGACAGTGCCGGCCAGCTCGACATGCTCGGGGATGACGTTGTAGGCGTCGCCGCCATGGAACTTGGTCACCGTCACCACGACGGAATCCACCGGGTCGGCGCTGCGCGAAGCCACCGTCTGCAGGCCGGCGACGAGCTGGCTGCCCACTACGATCGGGTCGACGGTGCGATGCGGCATGGCCGCGTGGCCGCCCTTGC
Organism: Mesorhizobium sp.; assembly: GCA_040510195.1. Taxonomy (GTDB): domain Bacteria; phylum Pseudomonadota; class Alphaproteobacteria; order Rhizobiales; family Rhizobiaceae; genus JBEVJK01. Next base: position 1,357 of record JBEVJK010000072.1, read on the forward strand.
CGGTGACGACGATGGTGAATTCGGCCGTCGACGCCATGATCGGACCGGGGCGGATGGCGAACTGGCCGACCGGCAGGCCGGGCATGTTGTGCATGCCGAAAACCCGGTCGATGCCGAACTTGTCCATCAGGCCTTCCCGCACCATGACGTGCCCGCCGCCGCCGCCCTCTTCGGCCGGCTGGAAGATCACGGCGACGGAGCCCCTGAAGTTGCGCGTTTCGGCCAGGTATTTGGCGGCGCCGAGCAGCATGGCCGTGTGGCCGTCATGGCCGCAGGCGTGCATGGCTCCGGCATTTCGAGAGGCGTGGGAGAGCCCGGTCCGCTCGTGGATCGGCAGGGCGTCCATGTCGGCTCGAAGGCCGACGGTCGGGCCGTCGCCCAGCCGCCCCTTGATGATGCCCACCACGCCGGTCTTGGCCAGGCCGGTGTCGACGGCGTCGCAGCCGAAGGCAGCAAGCCTGTCCGCAACGAAGGCGGCCGTCTGGTGAAGGTCGAAATTCAGCTCCGGAATGGCATGGAGATGGCGGCGCCAGCCGGCGATCTCATCCTGCATTTCGGCCGCACGGTTCAGAATGGGCATCGTCGTCTCCAGCTCGCAGTTGCTGTGGGCGAAGGAGGGTCCAGGCTGGCGTCGCAACCGGCGCTTTGCCATCTTGGCGTCACATAGGCTAAATAGCACCGGCCGCGGCCAGCGGATGCGGCGTTGTCCGGGCCCCGACGCCACCGACCGGCCGGAGCTTACGGAGGCGGGACGGGAAAGAGCAAGAGGCTATTTCGGATGACTCGCATGCGGCATCGTCTTCCCCTTTGCGCGCTCGTCCTCGGGGCGACGGCGCTCGGCAGCCTTGCGGTAGGCGGGGCGGCCGCGAACCCTGCCATCGTCTTCGACGTCGCGACCGGCCAGGTGATCGCCCACCAGGATGCTTTCCAGCGCTGGTATCCGGCCTCGCTCACCAAGCTGATGACCGCCTATGTCGCCTTCCGGGCGATCGAGGCAGGCGAGCTCACCCTGGCCTCGCCGATCACCATGTCCAAGCATGCGGCGGCCGAGCCGCCGAGCAAGATGGGCTTCAAGCCGGGGCAAGTGGTGACGCTCGACAACGCCCTGAAAATGTTGATCGTCAAGTCCGCGAACGACATCGCCATGGCGATCGGCGAGAACGTCGGCGGCTCGCAGGAGGCTTTCGCGGCGCGCATGAACGCCGAGGCGACGCGGCTCGGCATGACCGGCAGCCATTTCGTCAACCCCAACGGCCTGCACCATCTCGATCAGTACACCACCGCCCACGACCTGGCGTTGCTCGTAAGGTCGATCCGGACCGAGTTCCCGCTGTACCGCTCCTATTTCGCGATCGAGGCGCTCGGCGCCGGCAAGAAGGTGATGAAGAGCAATGTCGACCTGCTCGGCCGCTTCAACGGCGCCGACGGCATGAAGACGGGCTTCATCTGTCCCTCGGGCTTCAACCTGGTGGCGTCGGCGACCCGCAACGACCGGACGCTGGCGGCGGTGGTGCTGGGCGCCGTGAACCCGCACGTGCGCGCCGACCAGGCTGCAGACCTGCTCGGCAAGGGCTTCGAGCAGGCGAGCGCGCCGAGCGCGACGCTCGCCACGCTGGCGCCCTATGGCGAAGGCCGCGAGACGGCCACCGACATGAGGGGCGAGATCTGCGACCGGCCGAGCAAGTCCGAGAAGCTCGACAAGGTCGACAAGAAGGGACGGCCCGTCTTCGCTTCCCCCTACCTGCACGAGCGCGGCCGGCCTCTCAAGGTGGTCAAGGTGGAGCTCGGCGGCGCCACCGGACCGGTGCCCGCAGCCTTCGCCGCGGCGCTCGCCGCCGGTACCGCGCCGAACATCTCGGATGTGCCGATCCCCACCCCGCGGCCGCCCTATCCGGCTGCCGCCGACGAGGCGCCAGCGCAGCCGTCGGGCGGGGGCGTCAAGGCCAAGGAGCCCGCCAAGGCGGCGCAGGTGGCCGGCTGAGGGCGATGCTTGAGGCTCCCATCCCGGTCTCGGTGCTGACAGGGTTCCTCGGCGCTGGCAAGACGACGCTCGTCAACCGGCTGCTCAAGGACCCTGCGCTCGCCGACGCGGCGGTCATCATCAACGAATTCGGGGCTGTTGCGATCGACCATCTGCTGGTCGAGCAGGCGTCGGACAACGTCATCCAGCTTGCCGATGGGTGCCTCTGCTGCACGGTGCGCGGCGAGCTCGTCGACACGCTCGCCGACCTGGTCGACCGGCTGCAGACGGGGCGCATCGCGCGGCTGTCGCGCGTCGTCGTCGAAACGACGGGCCTCGCCGATCCCGGTCCCGTCCTGCAGGCGCTGATGGCACATCCGGCGCTCCTGCAGGCGTTTCGGCTCGACGGGGTGGTCACCGTGGTGGATGCCGTCAACGGCCTGGCAACGCTCGACGCGCATGTCGAGTCGGTGCGGCAGGTGGCCGTCGCCGACCGCATCGTCATCAGCAAGACGGATCTCGCCGAGACCTCCGACCTTGCCGCACTGACGGCGCGGCTGGCCGCCCTCAACCCCGGCGCGTCGCAGGTCGATGGCCGGGCGCCGGAGGCCAGCGCGGCCGCCCTCGTCGCTTGCGGCCTCTACGATCCGGCGACCAAGTCGGCAGACGTGCGGCGCTGGCTGGGCGACCATGCGCACGACCATGACTGCCAGGGCCACCATCATGCCGGGCATGGCGTCCACGACGCTCGCATCCGTTCGATGGTGATCGTCGAGCCGAGGCCCCTGCCGCTGTCGGCCGTGACGACCTTCCTCGACCTGCTGCAGGCGACGCAGGGCGATCGCCTGCTGCGTCTCAAGGGCATCGTCGAGACGGCCGAGGACCGCGTGCGCCCGCTCGTGGTGCATGCCGTCCAGCGAAGCATCCACCCGCCGGCACGGCTGCCGTCCTGGCCGGACGAGACCCGAGGGACCCGGCTGGTGCTGATCCTCCAGGATGCGTCGGAGGACTATGTGCGGCGGCTGTTCGCGGCGGCCACGAGCCAGCCTCAGCCGGATACGCCCGACCGTGCGGCGCTGGAGGAGAACCCGCTGGCGATCGCCGGCATGGGCGCCCGCCGCGTCTTTTAGTCATTTGGGGTTGCTGGGATCGAATCTAGGCCCGGTCGGCGCCGCGCTCGATCAGGAAGCGGTGGCCGTCGGTCACGGCCTCGGTGACCACCAGGCTATGGCCGCCGTCGCTGCAGAAGGCCGGAATATCGATGACGGCCAGCGGATCGGTCGTCTCCAGCCAAAGCCGGCTGCCGACGGGCATGGCGTCGAGGCGCTTGCGGGCCTTCAGGACGGGAAGTGGGCACTTCAGCCCTCTCAGATCGTAGACTTCGACAGCCTCGCGCACTCGCCGGCTCAGCTGCCGAACAGGCTGCCGATCCGCTTGCGGACGTTGCCCAGGACACCTGGCGCCTCGGCCGGAGCAGCGGCAGGAGCCGCCATCTCGACGGGAACCGCCTCGGCGGGCGGCGGCGCCGCCTCGGCTTGCTTGGCGGCCTTGGCCGCTTCGGCAGCTGCGGCCTTCTCGGCGGCGGCGCGCTCGGCGGCGGCCCGCATCTCGGCGGCTGCCTTCTCCTTCTCGGCCTTCGCGGCCTCCAAGGCGGCCATGCGGCGGCCGGCAGGCGAGTCGATGCGGCCCATGCGGCCGGTCGCGGTGACGGTGCCGTCGGCGCCGAGCGACGGCGGCTCGACGGTCACGCGCTCGCCGCGGGCGCGCTTTTTCGTCCATTCGGAGACGATCGCCGCCTCCTTGGTGCCGCCGATCGTCGGCTTGGGCGCCAGCGTCTTCGAGTTCAGCGCGCTGGAAAACGCCGCTTCATACGTCGACTGGTAGCTTTGGTAGGCCATCCGCAGCGAGTCGGGCTGGGTGGTGATTGGGCAGGCGCCGATCGGGTTGAAGCTCGAGCCCGGCGCGGCGACCTGGTTGAAGACGTAGCGCTTCTCGCAGACGTCCACCTTGGGCGGCGTCCTGGTGATCTCGAAATAGTCGTAGCCTTCCTTCAGCATCTTCCAGAACGCGTAGTTCGGGTCGTTGCGGTAGCGTGCCATGTTGGCGGCGGTCATGCGGAAGGGGAACGCCTGGATCTGAAAGTCGGTCTGGCCGCCGCGGAAGGCGTCGCGCCCGAAGGCATAGATCTGCTCGATCTGCTCATCGGTCATCGAGTAGCAGCCCGAGGACGAGCAGGCCCCGTGCACCATCAGGTTCGATCCGGTGCGCCCGTGCGCGCGGTCGAAGGTGTTCGGATAGCCGATGTTGAAGGCCAGGTGATAGCTGGAGCGGGGGTTCATCTGGGTGGGGCGCACCGTATAGAAGCCCTCCGGCGCCTGGCGGTCGCCCTCGGTGAACTTCGGCCCCAGCTTGCCCGACCATTTGCAGATGTCGTACTCGGCGATCAGGTCGTAGCGGCCGTTGGTCTTCTGCTTCCAGACCTCGAGCTTGCCTTCTTCCTTGAAGATGCGGGCCATCACCGGCGAGGTCCGGGTCATGCCCTTGGCCTTCATCTTGGCCAGCACCTTCTGCGGCAGCGGCTTCTCCGCCTTGACCGAGAGGTCGGAAAGCGAAGACTCGGTGCAGCCCGCCGTCAGGACGGCAGCCGTCAGAACTCCGGCACGGAAGATGTTCGCAAGCATGTTTTTCAAACGTCGTTTCGTCGGCCGCCCGGGCCGAACCTGTTGATCCGGCGGCACGCTAGTCCCGTTAACCTTGAAAATCTGTTACCGCAAGCGCCCCTTCCAACACTTACGTTCCCGGCCCCAGTCATGCCAAAAGGCGCGGCGATTTTGTGGCGGCATCGCATTTTCGCCGCAGATGCCGGCTGCCGAGGCGCGCGGCGGGTCAGAGCGAGCGGCCCATTGCCAGGTACTTTTCGCGGCGCTGCTCGCGAAAATCCATGTTCTGGCCGGCGAAATCGGCGAGCGTGCGGGCGATCTGGTCGCCGGTCGAGGCGATCACGGCATCGGGCGCGCGGTGGGCGCCTCCCAGCGGTTCGGGAATGATGCCGTCGACGATTTTCAGGTCGAGCAGGTCCTGGGCGGTGATCTTCATGCTGGTCGCCGCGTCGCGGGCGCGGGTCGAATCGTGCCAGAGAATCGAGGCCGCGCCTTCCGGCGAGATGACGGAGTAGATCGCGTGCTCCAGCATGTAGACGCGGTTGGCGGTGGCGATCGCGATGGCGCCCCCGGAGCCGCCCTCGCCGATGATGACCGACATGGAAGGGATCTTCAGCGACAGGCAGGCCGAAGTCGAGCGGGCAATCGCCTCTGCCTGGCCGCGCTCCTCGGCGCCGATGCCGGGATAGGCTCCGGCGGTGTCCACCAGCGTCACCAGCGGCACCTTGAAGCGGTCGGCGAGTTCCATGATGCGCACCGCCTTGCGGTAGCCTTCGGGCTTGGCCATGCCGAAATTGTGCTTGAGGCGGCTCTTGGTGTCGGAGCCCTTCTCCTGGCCGATGACGGCGATCGGCTCGCCGCGGAAGCGAGCGAAGCCGCCGATGATGGCGTGATCCTCGCCGAATCCCCTGTCACCGGCGAGCGGCGTGAAGTCGCTGAACAGGCCCGTCACATAGTCCAGGCAGTGAGGACGGTCGGGATGGCGGGCGACCTGAGCCTTCTGCCACGGCGTCAGCGAGCGGTACGCCTCGCGCAGCGCGTCCCTGGAACGCTTCTCCAGCCGCGCGATCTCATCGGCGACGTCCACCGCCTCGCCGTTTTCGGAGAGCTTCTTCAACTCGAGGATCTTGCCTTCGAGGTCGGCGACTGGCTTTTCGAAATCGAGGTAATTGTACATTCGCGCGCGGACCGGACGCCGGAAGCCGATGAAAATAAGGCCGGAAGGCCTGTCTGCAGCATCCCGGCGTCTGAACGAGGCCCTCACATAGCGTTACGAGGGAGGCTCGGCAAGCGGATGATGGTCGCTGACCAGGCGGACCAGCCGCTCCTCCAGGACGTGCGTGTAGATCTGGGTGGTCGAGATGTCCGCGTGGCCCAGCAGCTGCTGGACGGCACGCAGGTCGGCGCCGTTCTCGAGGAGGTGGCTGGCGAAGGCATGGCGCAGCACGTGCGGCGAGATCCGGGAGGCGGCGATGCCGCTGCGCGCGGCAAGGCCCTTCAGCTCGCGGGCAAAGACTTGGCGCGGCAGATGGCCGCTTGCCGAGTCGGCCGGGAACAGGAAGCGGCTCGCGGCGGCTTCGGGATCGTCGCGGCGGGCGGCGAGCCAGGCTCGCATGGCGGTGCGAGCCTTGTCCGACAAGGGGACCATCCGCTCCTTGGAGCCTTTGCCGCGGACCACGAAGAAGCGCTCGTCGCGAGACGCCACCACGAGCGGAAGCGCCACCAGCTCCGACACCCGCAGGCCGGTGGCATAGAGCGTCTCGACCAGCGCGTGGAGGAGCAGCGCGGCAAGCCGGCCGCCGACGGCCAGCGCCGGATCGGCGGCTTCCAGGGCGGCCCGGTCGAGCAGGCGACCCGTCTCGGCCGTGCTCAAGGTCTTTGGCAGCGGTCGGCCGCGGCGCGGCGCGTCCAGCGTGCCCGTCGGGTCGTCGGGGCGCAGGCCCTCGGCATAGAGGAACTTGAAGAACTGCCGCAGCACCGAAAGCTTGCGGGCCTGGGAGGAAGCGGCAAAGCCGCGCGCCGCGATGCCGTCGAGATAGCCGCGGAGCGCGTCGGCAGAGGCGTCGGCGAGGCGTGGACCGGCATGCTCGGCGGCGTCCTCGAGGTCGTGCCGGTAGGATGACAGCGTGTTGTCGCTGGCGCCGCGCTCGGCGCTCATCATCTCCAGGAAGGCATCGATCCGGGCCTCGCTCAACGCCGCGCTCACTGCTGCGGCGCCCGATTGAGGCGGTCGGGCGGGATGCGCACCGTCATTTCTCCTTTGCGGGGCTCCACATAGGTGGCCAGAGCGAACATCGCGCCATAGACCAGTCCGGCGATGACGCCGAGGGTGACCAGCAAGCGGAAGAGTGTCGGCATTCGGTCGCTGTCGCCCGCCTTTTGTCCTGTGCCCGTGCCGTTATGAGACCGCCGCTGCGGCATTTCAAGGGCGGCAGGGGAACCGCCGGCTGCTTGACGCACAGGGAAATTCATGTCGAAAGGGCAGCAAGGAGTGGCTCCGCATGACGCTTCAGCAATCGCCGTCGGAAGTGCAGGCCGCCGAGGTGCTGAGGCGGCTCGGCACCCGCTCCGTCGTCTTCGTCGGCCTGATGGGTGCCGGCAAGACGGCGATCGGCCGCAAGGTGGCGCAGGCGCTCGGCATTCCCTTCACCGACAGCGACCAGGAGATCGAGCAGGTCTCCCGCATGACGATCCCGGAGCTGTTCGAGCTCTATGGCGAGACCGAGTTCCGGGCGTTGGAGCAGCGCGTCATTTTTCGCCTGCTCGACAGCGGCCGGCAGGTGCTGTCGACCGGCGGCGGGGCCTTCATGAACGCGCAGACGCGCGAAGCGATCACCCGCAGCGCCGTTTCGGTCTGGCTCAAGGCCGATGTCGACACGCTGATGGCGCGGGTGATGAAGAAGCAGAACCGGCCGCTGCTGAAGAACCCCGACCCGCGCGCGGTCATGCTGCGGCTGATGGAGGAACGCTATCCCGTCTATGGCCTGGCGGACGTCACCGTGCCGACCCGCGACGAGCGCAAGGAGGTGATCGCCGCCGAGGTCATCGATGCCCTCGCAGACATGCTTTCCGACCGCGGACGCCGGGAGGAGGCGCGATGAGCGATGACCTCGTCACCGTAAATGTCGGGCTCGGCGACCGCGCCTACGACATCCTGATCGGTCCGCGGCTTTTGGAGCGTGCCGGGGCGGAGCTCGCAAGCCGGCTGCCGGGCGCCCGCGCCGCCGTGGTCACCGACGCAAACGTGGCCGAGGCCCAACTCGGCCGGCTGCTTTCCGGGCTCGAGGCCGGTGGGGTCGAGGCGCTCACCGTCGCGCTGCCGGCCGGGGAGAAGACGAAAAGCTTCGAGGCCCTGCAGCAGGTCGTCGACCGCCTGCTCGCCGCGCGGCTGGAGCGCGGCGACGTCGTGATCGCGCTGGGCGGCGGCGTGATCGGCGACCTGGCCGGCTTCGCGGCCGGCATCGTGCGGCGCGGCATGGCCTTGGTCCAGGTTCCGACCTCGCTGCTGGCCCAGGTGGATTCCTCGGTCGGCGGCAAGACGGGCATCAACAGCCCGCATGGCAAGAACCTCGTCGGCGTGTTCCACCAGCCGCGGCTGGTGCTGTCCGACACGCGGACGCTCGACACGCTGCCCGAGCGCGAGTTCCGCGCCGGCTATGCGGAAGTGGCCAAATACGGCCTCATCGATCGCCCCGACTTCTTTGCCTGGCTGGAGAAGAACTGGCGGGCGGTGTTCGCGGGCGGCCCCGAGCGCACCGAGGCGATCGCCGAATCGTGCCGTGCCAAGGCCGAGATCGTCGCCCGCGACGAGTTCGAAACCGGCGACCGGGCGCTGCTCAACCTCGGCCACACCTTCGGCCATGCGCTGGAGGCCGCCACAGGCTATGACGGGGCTCGCCTGGTGCATGGCGAGGGCGTCGCCATCGGAATGGCGCTCGCCCATCGCTTCTCGGCGCGGCTCAACCTGGCCAGCCCGGACGATGCGCGGCGCGTCGAGGCGCATCTCGGCGAGGTCGGGCTGCCTTGGCGCCTGGCCGACGTGCCGGGCCTGCTGCCGGGGGCCGAGCGCCTCCTCGGCTACATCGCCCAGGACAAGAAGGTCTTGCGTGGCACCCTCACCTTCATCCTCACGCACGGCGTCGGCCAGGCCTACGTCGCCCGCGACGTGCCGGCCTCGGAGGTGCTTTCCTTCCTGAGCGAGAGCCTGCCGTGATGAACGCCGGGTGGCTGGCCGCGGCGGCGCTGCTGGCGGGCGTGCTGCTTGCGGCGGCGTTCCGGCGGCCGCTGCTGGCCGCCCTCGACCTGGAACTGGTCAACCGCGCACAGCGGCGCTCGGCGCTGGAGGAGCTGCGCGAGTCGGTCGACCGCCTGTCCAGCGAGGCGCAGGTTCTGAAGCAGGACCGCGACCGGGTCGGCGGCCTGCTCGACCTGCACGAGCTCGAGGTGTCGGACGTCATGGTCCATCGCACCACCATGCGCTCGGTCAATGCCGACACGCCGCCGGCGCTGTTGGTCCGCGAGATCCTGCAAAGCCCGCACACCCGCATCCCGGTGTGGCACGGCTCGCTCGACAACATCGTGGGCGTTGTCCACGCCAAGGACCTGCTGCGCGCCATCGACGACGTCGGCAACGACCTGTCGAAGGTCGATATCCTGAAGATCGCAGCAAAGCCCTGGTTCGTTCCGGACACGACACGACTGGGCGATCAGCTCAACGCCTTCCTGCGGCGCAAGGCGCACTTCGCCATCGTGGTCGACGAGTATGGCGAGGTCGAGGGCCTGGTGACGCTGGAGGACATCATCGAGGAGATCGTCGGCGAGATCGCCGACGAGCACGACGTCGACATCCAGGGCGTACGGCAGGAGGCGGACGGCTCGGTCGTCGTCGACGGGACGGTGCCGATCCGCGACCTCAACCGGGCGCTCGACTGGAGCCTGCCGGACGACGAGGCGACCACCATTGCCGGGCTGGTCATCCACGAGGCGCAGTCGATCCCCGACGAGAAGCAGGCCTTCACCTTCCACGGCAAGCGCTTCACCGTGCTGAAGCGCGACAAGAACCGGCTGGCGCGCATCCGCATCCGGCCGGTGGTCGAGGCCTGAGGTAGGCTACAGGCTACCAGCGGGTGGCTTCGCCCGGCGCTGCCGGCTCGATCGCCAGCGCGTGGACGGCGCCGGCGAGCTCGGCGGAAAGTGCCTCGTTGACCGCCCGGTGACGCTCGACCCGGCTCTTGCCCGCGAAGGCCTTCGATACGATGCGGACCCGAAAGTGGGTTTCGCCGGTGCCGTCGAACACCGAATGGTGGCCCGAGGCCTCATGATGATGGCCGGCGTGGAGGTGGCTTTCGTTGACGACGTCCAGCCGCTCGGGCGCAAAGGCGGCCATGAGCTTGGCTTCGATCGCTTGCTGTATGGACATCCACGCCTCCGCGCACCACATGTGCTGCGGCCGCCACACATGCCGGGAATGGACGGGGAACGGACCGCAAATCAGCGGTTAGGTGCATCAGCAGCCAAATGTCAATTCTTGTTTCGCGGCGCGAAGCTCCCATAATCGACATCGAGATGAAGCCTTATTCGAAATATTTCGAGAAGATCCGCGTGCGCCGGGACCCCGAGGCCGAGCTGCGGTCGCGCTCGCCGCGCTGCCAATGGGACGGCTGCAGCGAGGCCGGCACCCACCGCGCTCCGGTCGGCCGCATGCGCGAAGGCGAATATTTCCGCTTCTGCTTCAATCACGTGCGCGAATACAACAAGGGATTCAACTACTTCTCCGGGCTCGCAGACAGCGAGATCGCGCGCTTCCAGAAGGAGGCGATGACCGGCCATCGGCCGACCTGGACCATGGGTTCGCCCGGCGGGATGCGCAGCGCGCCCGACTTTGCCCAGCAGCGCTCCGGTCGTGCCGGCTACTACAACCGCATGCGCGACCCGTTCAACCTGTTCGGCGGCCGCACCGGCGATGCCGGGGGACCGCGCGAAAGAAAGGCCAAGCCGCTTGAGGCCAAGGCGCTGGAAACGCTTGGTCTTGACGCGAAGGCGACTGGTTCGGCCATCAAGTCGCGCTATAAGGAGCTGGTGAAGCGCCACCATCCCGACGCGAATGGCGGCGACAGGGGGTCGGAAGACCGCTTCCGCGATGTGCTTCAAGCCTATCGCGTGCTCAAACAAGCCGGTTTGTGTTGAGCGGCAGGTCTGCTAAAGACCGCTCCCGAACAGTGACAGACCATCCGGCGTCGCCGCAAGGCTTCGCGCGTGGAGACATAATGAACAAGGTCGATCGTGACATCGCCAACCTGCCGGACACGACGGCCTCTGTGGAGGAGAAGTTCGGCTTCGAGTCCAAGATGGTGGTGCCGGCCTATTCCGAGGCCGATCCGCACGTGCCGGACGTCGATCCCGACTATCTGTTCGACGAGCAGACCACGCTTGCCATCCTGTCGGGCTTCGCCTTCAACCGGCGCGTGATGGTGTCCGGCTACCACGGCACGGGCAAGTCGACGCATATCGAGCAGGTGGCCGCGCGGCTCAACTGGCCTTGCGTGCGCGTCAACCTGGACAGCCATGTCAGCCGCATCGACCTGGTCGGCAAGGACGCCATCGTGGTCAAGGAGGGCATGCAGGTCACCGAGTTCCGCGACGGCATCCTGCCCTGGGCCTACCAGCACAATGTGGCGCTTTGCTTCGACGAGTACGACGCCGGGCGGCCGGACGTGATGTTCGTCATCCAGCGGGTGCTGGAATCGTCGGGCCGGCTGACCTTGCTCGACCAGAGCCGGGTGATCCGGCCGCACCCCGCCTTCCGTCTGTTCGCGACGGCCAATACGGTGGGTCTCGGCGACACGACGGGGCTCTACCACGGGACCCAGCAGATCAACCAGGCGCAGATGGACCGCTGGTCGATCGTCACCACGCTCAATTATTTGCCGCACGACAACGAGGTGGCGATCGTGCTGGCCAAGGCCAAGCACTACCGCAACGACAAGGGCCGCGACATCGTCAACAAGATGGTCCGCGTGGCCGACATGACGCGCTCGGCCTTCATGAATGGCGATCTGTCGACGGTGATGAGCCCACGTACGGTGATAACCTGGGCGGAGAATGCCGAAATCTTCGGCCATGTCGGCATGGCGTTCCGGCTGACCTTCCTCAACAAGTGCGACGAGCTCGAACGGGCCGTCGTGGCAGAGTTCTACCAGCGAGCCTTCGGCGAGGAACTGCCCGAATCGGCCGCCAATGTGGTGCTCGGCTGACAAGGGGAGCGATGGCGGGCCCGGGCGACAATTCAACACGCGGCAAGGCGAAGGGCGGCGGCGAGGGCGAGACCTTCCGCCGTGCCATCGCGGTCTGCGTGCGGGCGATCGCCGGCGACCACGACCTCGAGGTCGGTTTCGCCAAGGACCGGCCGGCGCTTGCCGGCAACCGCGCCCGGCTGCCAGAGCTGCCCAAGAAGCCGAGCCTGAACGACGTCGCCGTGACGCGCGGCCTGGGCGATTCGATGGCGCTCAAGCGGGCCTGCCATGACACGCGCCTGCACCTGAAGCTGGCGCCCGAGGGCAAGCAGGCTCGGGCGATCTTCGACGCGGTGGAGCAGGCCCGGGTCGAGGCGATCGGCTCGCGCGCCATGCTCGGCGTGGCCGACAACATCGGCTCCATGCTCGAGGACAAATACGCCAAGGCCAACCTGGCCGACGTGCGCGACCAGGCCGACGCGCCGCTCGAGGAGGCGGTGGCGCTGATGGTGCGCGAGAGGCTCACCGGGCGCAGCGTGCCGAAGAGCGGCGAGCGCATGGTCGGGCTGTGGCGGCAGTGGGTCGAGGAGAAGGCCGGCGCCGACCTTTCCGGCCTCGCCGAGACGCTCGACGATCAGAACGCCTTCGGGCGGCTGGTCCGCGACATGCTGGTGTCCATGGAAATGGCCGAGGAACTCGGCGACGAGGAGGACCGCGAGGAGGCGGAGGATTCCGCCGACGACCAGCCGGAAGGCGAGGAGCAGGGCGAGGAAGGCGGCGAGGACCAGTCGGGCGACGAGGATTCCCGGTCGGAGGACGCCGAAGCCTCGGCGGACGATCAGGATGCCGGCGAGACGGACGCCTCCGACGCCACGGCCGACGAGGTGACCGACGACGAGGACGCCGACGCCGAGACGCCTGGCGAGGCGCGTCGGCCCGACAACCCATTCACCAACCTGCCCAAGGAGATCGACTACAAGGTCTTCACGACGGCTTTCGACGAGACCGTCGGCGCCGACGAGCTTTGCGACGAGGAGGAGCTCGAACGGCTCAGGGCGTTCCTCGACAAGCAGCTTTCCAACCTGCAGGGCGTTGTCGGGCGGCTCGCCAACCGGCTGCAGCGGCGGCTCATGGCGCAGCAGAACCGGTCGTGGGATTTCGACCTGGAGGAGGGCATCCTGGATCCCGCACGGCTGGTCAGGGTGGTCATCGACCCGATGCAGCCGCTTTCCTTCAAGCAGGAGCGCGACACCAAGTTCCGCGATACCGTAGTGACGCTGGTGCTGGACAATTCCGGCTCGATGCGCGGCCGGCCCATCACCGTGGCGGCGACCTGCGCCGACATCCTGGCGCGCACGCTGGAACGCTGTGGTGTCTCCGTCGAGATTCTCGGCTTCACCACCCGCGCCTGGAAGGGCGGACAGGCGCGCGAGAAGTGGCTCAAGGACGGCAAGCCGCCCACTCCAGGCCGACTCAACGACCTCCGGCACATCATCTACAAGTCGGCTGACGCGCCGTGGCGCCGCGCCCGTCGCAATCTCGGCCTGATGATGCGCGAGGGACTGCTCAAGGAGAACATCGACGGCGAGGCGCTGCTTTGGGCGCACAATCGCCTGATCGGACGGCCCGAGCAGCGCAAGATCCTGATGATGATCTCGGACGGCGCGCCGGTCGACGATTCGACGCTGTCGGTCAACCCGGGCAACTATCTGGAGCGGCATCTGAGGGCGGTGATCGAGCTCATCGAGACGCGCTCGCCGGTCGAGCTCCTCGCCATCGGAATCGGCCACGACGTGACGCGCTACTATCGCCGCGCCGTCACCATCGTCGACGCCGAGGAGCTGGCCGGCGCCATGACCGAGCAGCTCGCCTCGCTGTTCGGCGAGGAGACGCCCCGCGACAGCCGGCGCCAGCGGCGCGCCGGATGAGCGCCTCGAGCCGACCCTTTCGCCTGTGGGCGACGGCCTTCGCCGCTCTTGCGGGGCTGGCGATCGCCTCGCCGGCGCTGCTGTCGCGCGCCGGCTCGGCACCGCTCGACGACATCACGGTCACGGCGAGGCCGATCAGCGAGTTTCGCATCGGCCGCGCCGAACGCCAGTTCGGGCCGTTCGAATTCGTCGGCGGGCTCGAGCTGACGGCCAACTCCCGGCACTTCGGCGCGTTGTCGGCCTTTCGGTTCACCAAGCCGGGGCGCGACTTCGTCGGCGTCGCCGACACCGGATTTTGGTTTTTCGGCACGGTGACGCATGACGAAGAAGGCAGGCCTACGGGCATCGCCGACTTCCGGATGGAGCCCATGGCCGGCGCGGACGGCCGTGGGTTCGCCCACAAATGGCAAGTCGATGCCGAGGGTCTGGCGGTCCAGGACGGCGTCGCCACCGTCGGCTTCGAGCGCCATCACCGCATCGCGGAGTTCAAGCTGAACCCCGGCGACATGGGCACCGCCCTGCGAACCCTGGATTTCCTTGTGCCGGCCGATGAGCTCAGGCAGAATCGCGGCTTCGAGACGGTCGTCCATGCGCCGAAATCGGGCCCGCTCGCGGGCGGGCTGGTGGTGGTTTCCGAAAAGAGCCTCGACAAGAACGGCAACATCTTCGGCGCCGTGCTGGACGGGCCGCGAAAAGGCATCTTCACCGTCAAGCGGAACGGCAACTTCGACATCACCGACGGGGCCTTCCTTCCCGATGGCGATCTCCTGCTGCTCGAGCGGAGCTTCTCGATGGCCGACGGCGTCAAGATGCGGCTGAGGCGGATCGAGGCGGAGACGATCGCGCCGGGAAAGATCGCGGACGGGCCGGTGCTGCTGGACACCGACATGGCGTACCAGATCGACAATATGGAGGCGATCGACGTGTGGCGCCGCGACGATGGCCAGCTGATGGTGTCGATGATGTCGGACGACAACCACTCGATGCTGCAGCGCAATCTCTACCTGGAGTTCGTCCTCCACGAGGATTGACGGCAGCGGGCGTGCAAGGCTGGCCGCTCGGAGGCTCCTCCTTTGGGAGCGGATCGCCCGTAAGCAGTATCTTCAGCGCTAATTAGTTGTTAAAGAATGATATTGTGAGCCTGTCTCTCCGCCTTCTATTGTCATCGCGGGTGGAGGCGGGCAATCACGTGCAACGCGGGAAGACTATTGCGCTGATCAACCATCAGCCGATCTTGCTCGATGGCCTGGTTCGCCTGTTCGCCGGCAGCGACGCTTTCAGCCTGGTCGCAACCGGCCTTCCGTCTATGGCGACGGTCGAGGCGGTCATCGGCCGTGCGCCGGCCCTGGTCGTGCTCGATTGGGGCGACCGCGAGCGCGGCCTGGCGGCGGTGCAGGCGATCTCGGCGGGCAGCCCCGCCACCAGAATCGTCGTCTTCACGGCATCGGAAAGCGTCGAGGAGGCGGTGCGCGCGCTGGATGCGGGCGCCTCCGGCTACGTTTCGTCGGCATCGACGGGCGACGAGCTCATCGCCGCAGTCGAGGCCGTGCTCGGCGGCGACACGTTCATCAGTCAGCGGATCGCCAGCAAGGTGATCGCGGCGCTGCGCATGGTGGCCGCGCGCAAGGCGGAGCGGCAGGCCCAGATGCTCAACGTGCGCGAGGAGCAGATCGCGCGGCTGCTGCTCAAGGGCAAGACCAACAAGGAAATCGCCAAGGCGCTGGCGCTCAGCGAGAAGACGGTCAAGCACTACATGTCGCTGTTGATGCAGAAGCTCGCGGCCCGGAACCGGCTGGAGCTGGCGCTGGCCATCCGCAAGTCGGAGCCGAACCAGGGGCCACACCGCGTCAACTGAGCGGTTCGGCATCGCCCCGCTCAGATTCTTGCTGAACGTTCAGCCAAAATTTGAGAACGCGCCTGGCATCAGGCGACCGACAGGGCGGGCTGGCTCCAGCGGGCGACGATCAGCCGGTAGGGGATGAGCGCGAAAACGGCGATGGCCAGCTTGACCGCCAGATCGCCGAGCGCCCACGACATCCAGCGCGGCGCCTGGGCTTGGAACAGGCCGAGAAGCGGCGCGGGCTCGAGCGCAAAGGCATCGTGGGGGCCGACGAAGGCGAACATCGCTGCAAAAGCGATGGTGAAGAAGATCGCCGTGTCGATCACCGACCCGGCCAGCGAGGCGAAGACGGGCGCGCGCCACCAGCTCTGCCGGCGCAGCCGGTTGAACACGGTGACGTCCAGCAGTTGGCCGACCAGGAACGCCGCGCCGGAAGCCGCCGCGATGCGGGCCAGCCGGGCTCCGGTGGTGTCGAAACCGATGCCGAAGCAGTAGAGAAGCGGCGGCACGACGATCGAGCAGACGACCGCCAGCATGAAGCCGACGAAGACGATGCGGCGCGCCACTGCCGGGCCGTAGCGCCGGTTGGCGAGATCGGTGACCAAAAAGGAGAACGGATAGGTGAAGGCGCCCCAGGTCAGGATGTCGGCGAGCGCCAGGCTACCGATGTTGCCCTCTACGGGGAACTGCACGGCGACGTTGGAGGCCACGACGACGACCGCCATGGCGAGTATGAATGGAAGAATGGCTGGGTGCCGGGTCATTTTTTTATCCTGGGTGATGGAACCAGCAAGCGGGAAGCGCGGCACGTGCCGCGCCCGGTGATGCCTGTGAGCCGTCAGGCGGCGGAGGCTTCGTCCTGCTCCGAAAGCTTCTTGGCGATCTGCTTCTTGAGCAGGCGCGCGCGCTGCGACAGCACCTTCTCGTCGGCCTTGGCCAGGAAGGCGTCCAAGCCGCCGCGATGCTCGACCGAGCGCAGGGCGTTGGCCGAGATGCGCAGGCGCACGTTCTGGTTCAGCGCCTCGGAGATCAGCGTCACGTTGACGAGGTTGGGCAGGAACCGGCGCTTGGTCTTGTTGTTGGCGTGGCTGACATGATTGCCGGTCTGGACGCCCTTGCCGGTCAGTTCACATTCGCGAGACATCTTCGTCTACCTTCGATCTCGAGGCCGGGCCAAATCGACGATGCCGCACCAGAAAAGGTCGGCGCGCGGGCAGGGTCGGGCGGCCAGATGGGAAATTCGGGGTTCCCATAGTGTCATTTCGGCCAGGCGTCAAGCCTTGCGGGGGGACACGACGCCCGCAGTCGCATGGTGGCGATCCACAGTTTCGCCGGATTCGGTCGATCAAACCAAGCCAGGAACAGCATAGGCAAGGGCGGTTCACCATGGCATTGCGGGCAGCGCTGGCCGCCTTGGCGCTGGCCACGGCGACCGGAGCGGAAGCGGAGCAGTCCTTCAGCGGCGACTACACGGTCTCCTTCCTGGGCCTGACGATCGCCCGTTCGACCTTCTCGACACGCCTCGACGGACCGGATTTCCGGGTCAATGGGTCGGTGAACGCCGCCGGACTGGCGGTGCTTTTCGACGACACGAGCGGCACCGTCTCGACGACGGGACGCTTCGCCCGCAGAATGCCTCAGGCCGACGATTTCAGGGTCGACTATACCGAGGGCGGCAAGTCGCGGATGATCCTCATCGGGTTTCGGAACGGCACCGTCACACGCACCCTCAACGTGCCGCCGCTCAAGAAGCGCGGCAGCGACTGGGTGCCGATCGAGAAGGCGCATCTCGTCGGCGTGACCGATCCGTTGTCGGCGGTGCTGGTCGCCGCCGACAGCCCGGACCGGGTCTGCCATCGGACGGTCAGGATCTACGATGGCGAGATGCGGGCCGACCTGACGCTGACCCCGCACTCCTCCGGCACCATCTCGGTGCCCGGCTACGAGGGCCCCACGGTGGTTTGCCGGCTGCACTTCACACCGGTGGCCGGTTACCGGAAAGGGCGCAGGGCGCTGGAATTCCTGAAGAACCGGGCCCAGATGCACATCTCGTTTGCGCAGATCGGCACGACCGGGGTATACGCCCCCGTCCACGCGACCATCGGAACCCAGATCGGCACGCTGACCGTCAGCGCGCGCGGCTTCGGGGTCGCCAACTAGCCGAGGGATTTGCCATGGCGCGCGCGACGCTGATCGGCTTTCTGGCCGTGGCCATGTGGGCGCTGCTGGCGCTGCTCACGGACGCGTCGGGACAGGTGCCGCCGTTCCTGCTCTCGGCGATGTGCTTCGCGATCGGCACCGGCGTCGGCCTGCTGGCGCGCGTCGTCGCACCGCCGGCGCCCGGGGCAGCGCGGATCCCGCCCATCGTCTGGGTTATCGGGATCGGCGGCTTGTTCGGCTATCACTTCTTCTACTTCACCGCCCTGCGCAACGCCCCGGCGGTCGAGGCGAGCCTGATCGCCTATCTGTGGCCGCTGCTGATCGTGCTGGGCTCGGCGCTGATGCCCGGCGAGAGGCTTCGCTGGTACCACGTCGCGGGGGCGCTGCTCGGGCTTGCCGGAACCTTTCTCATCATCACCGACGGCGGACGGATGGCGTTCGAGAGCCGCTATGCATTCGGCTATGCGATGGCCGGCGTCTGCGCCCTTCTGTGGTCCGGCTATTCGTTGCTGTCGCGTCGCTTCCACTCGGTGCCGACCTCCACCGTCACCTGGTTCTGCGCCGCCACCGCGGCGCTGTCGCTGGCCTGCCACCTGGCCCTGGAGCAAACGGTGCTGCCTTCCGGCGCCGGCGAATGGCTGGCCGTCGTCGGGCTCGGGCTGATGCCGGTCGGGGCCGCGTTCTACGCCTGGGACCATGGCGTGAAGCAAGGGAACATCCAGGTTCTCGGTGCCGCGAGCTATGCCGCACCCTTGCTGTCGACGCTCATCCTGATCGCCGCCGGCGTCAGCGAGCCGACGCCGCACATCCTCGCCGCCTGCCTGCTCATCACAGCCGGTGCCGTGCTGGCGGCCAAGGGGCTGCTGTTCGGCGGCGGCGCGGCGGCCTCGCAAGAGGCCTGACGTCCGGAGCCTTCACAATTCGGATGCCAGGCCGGGCCCGGCCATCTCGAAGGCGGAGAAGTCGAAGCCGGGAGCCACCGTGCAGCCGACGAGGGTCCAGGCGCCCAGGCTCCGCGCGGTCTGCCAGAAACCGGCAGGCACCACGGCCTGCGGGCGCTGGCCCGCCGGCAGGTCCGGTCCCAGCAGGCAAACCGTCCGCGCGCTGTCTTCTCCTTCCATCGTGATCAGCTCCAGCGGTGCGCCGGCATATTGGTGCCAGACTTCCGCGGCGTCGCGGACGCGGTGCCAGGCCGAGACGTCGCCTTTCTCCAGAAGGTAGTAGATGGCCGTGGAGTGGCCCCTTTCGCCACCCGCCGTGTCGCGGAAGGTCTCCGCGTACCAGCCGCCCTCCGGGTGCCTCTGCATGGCGAGCATGGCGACGATCTCGCTGGGCGTCACCTGAAGGCGTCCTTGCGCTTGCGGAC
This sequence comes from Mesorhizobium sp., assembly GCA_040510195.1. Lineage (GTDB taxonomy): Bacteria > Pseudomonadota > Alphaproteobacteria > Rhizobiales > Rhizobiaceae > JBEVJK01. The sequence continues at coordinate 20,503 of JBEVJK010000072.1, forward strand.
CTCGGCGAACACGGCCACATCGGTGGCGTCGTCAAGGCCAACGGTGCGGCGGATGTCGCGGTCCTTCCAGCGCAGGAACGGATTGGTGGCCAGCTCGTCGGCGATGGTGGTGGGGAGCGTCGGCTTGCCTGCGGCGCGCAGGCGGCCGACGGCCGCGGCCCGCTTCTTCAGCGCCTGGTTCCCGGGGTCGACCGTCAGCGCGAAGCGGGCATTGGTCTCGGTGTATTCGTGGCCGCAATAGACCCTGGTCGCGGGCGGCAGCGCGGCGAGCTTCTCCAGCGAGCGGAACATCACCTCGGGCGGGCATTCGAACAGCCGCCCGCAGCCGATCGCGAACAGCGTGTCGCCGGTGAAGGCGACGCCGCTCTCCTCGAAATGGTAGCTGACATGGCCCGCCGTGTGGCCGGGCGTCTCCAGTACGCGGATCGCCTGCCGTCCGAAGGCGATCGCGTCCCCCTCGGCCACTTGCTCGTCGATGCCGGGTATCTTGGCCGCCTCGGCGCGCGGGCCGGTGATCGTCAGCCCGAAGCGCTGCTTCAGCACGAGGTTGCCCTCGACATGGTCGGCGTGGTGGTGGGTGATGAGCAGGCGCGTCGGCCGCCAGCCGGTTCGCTCGATGGCGGCGAGAATGGGTGCCGCGGCCGGGGCGTCGATCACGGCCGTCTCGCCGCTCTCCGCGTCGTGCGCCAGGACACCGAAATTGTCGCTGCCGCACATGAACTGATCGATCTGGACGGGCATGGAGGCATCTCCCTTGTGTGACGGGCGACGATAGGGCGCCGGCACCGGCCTGTCACGCGGGCAGCGGTCACGCATCCTTGAAAGCGCAGGGCATCGAAAGTACCGTCCGGGTCATGAATTCCGACATCGTCGACCTTCGCTCCTTCTACGTCACCATCCTGGGGCGGCTGGCGGAACGGTCGATCGCCATGGCGATCTCGGCCGTGTGGGCGAACCTGCCCAATGAGCGGCTGGTCGGCCTAGGCTATGCGCTGCCCTGGCTCGACCGGTTCGGCACCGATGCCGAGCGGGTCTTCGCCTTCATGCCGGCCACCCAGGGCGCGGTGAACTGGCCGCCGCAGGGACCTTCCGCCACTGCGCTGGTGTTCGACGAGGAGCTGCCGCTCGTCGATTCCTCGATCGACCGCATCCTGCTCGTGCATCTCCTGGAGCATACGGAGAACCCTCGCGAGACGCTCAGGGAGGTTTGGCGGGTGCTGGCGCCGGGCGGGCGGCTGGTGGTGGTGGTCCCCAACCGGCGCGGCGTGTGGGCCCGCTTCGAGCACACGCCGTTCGGAACCGGGCGGCCGTTCTCGCGCGGCCAGCTGACGGCGCTCCTGCGGGAGACCAACTTCACGCCGGGGCCGTGGTCGGACGCGCTGTTCTTCCCCCCGTCGCGCCGCCGATTCCTTTTGCGGTTCCACCAGCTGCTGGAGAAGACCGGTCGGCGCTTCTGGCCGATGTTCTCCGGGGTCATCGTGGTCGAGGCGCAAAAGCGGCTCTACCAGGGGCTGCCCGTCGCGCAGCGGGCGTCGCGCCGCGTCTTCGTGCCGGTGCTGGCACCGCAGGGGGCGACCCGCGCGGCAAGGCAGCGATGGCGATAGCGCTCCTCGTGCTGGCATGGCTGGCCACCGCCGCGGCGCCGACCGAGGTGGATTTGGCGCTGGTCATCGCCGTCGACGTTTCGGAGTCGATGGACCGAGGCGAGCTTGCCGTGCAACGGGCAGGCTACGTCGCGGCGCTTACCCATCCCGACCTGTTGAGCGCGGTGCGGGCCGGCCGCACAGGGCGGATCGCGGTGACCTATGTGGAGTGGGCCGCGACGGTGCGGCGAGGCTCCGTCGTGCCGTGGCAGGTCATCGACGGCCGCGCGGCGGCCGAACGGTTCGCCACGGCGATCGCCTCGCATCCTTCCGGCAGCTTCCGCGGCACCTCGATCTCCGCCGCGCTGGCCTATGGCGCGGAGGCGCACGGCGCCAGCGGGCTCGCTGCAGCGCGGCGCGTGATCGACGTGTCGGGCGACGGACCCAACAATCTCGGCGGGCCGGTGACCCAGGCACGCGACGCGGCGGTGGCGAACGGGATCACCGTGAACGGGCTGCCGATCCTGATCCGCCCGTCGCCCAGCTATCCGCCCATGGACGCCTACTACGCCGCTTGCGTGATCGGCGGCCCGGGAGCCTTCGTCTTGCCGGTGCGGCGCGTCTCCGAGCTCGCAGAGGCGATCCGGCGCAAGCTGGTGCTGGAGGTGAGCGGCCTGCCCAAGGCGGCGACAGTGGTGCCGGCGGCGACCGCTCCGGCCGTCGATTGCCTGGCCGGGGAAAAGCTGCGGCGCTCGCTGACCGACCGCTTCTACCCCGGGCTCGACCGCTAGATCACTCCGCGGCCGCGGCCGCGGGCTGGGCAGCCTCGCCGGTGCGCGTCGCCCTTCGGGCCACCGTCCAGCCGATGGCCGCAGCGGCAGCCAGCACCAGGGCGGCGAGCAGAAAGGCCGTGCCGGCAAAGGGAAGCGGCGAGCCGGGCGCCACGGTGAAGGCGTAGACGGCGCCGAAGAAGAGGGGCGAGGCGACGCCGGCGATGCTCGCCACGCTCATCGTCGCCCCCTGCAGCTGGCCCTGCTCGGATTCCGAAACACGCTTGGTCATCAGAGCCTGCAGGGTCGGCATGGCGAGCCCCCACAGCGCATTGGGCAGCAAAGCAAGGGCAAAGGTGAGGCCGTCGGGCGCCAGCCCCATCGCCGCGATGCCGACGGCGCCGCCGGAGAGCCCGATCACCATGGTCATGCGGTCGCCGTAGCGCTTGACGGCAGGGCCGACCAGCAGGGCCTGGACGGCCATGTCCAGCGCGCCGGCGAGCGCCAGCAGCGCGCCGGTCTCCCACGGCGAGAAACCATAGCGGAAGGAGGCGTAGAGCACCCAGACGGCGGAGAAGACGTGATGGGCGAAGTGCAGCAGGAAGGTGACCGCCGCCAGCCCGGTGAGTTCCGCATGCGAGCGCAGAAGCACCATGGCGCCGAATGGGTTGGCGCGGCGCCAGGAGAAGGCCATCCGCTTCTCGGGAGCCAGCGATTCCGGCAGAACGACGAGGCCGTAGAGGAAGGCCAGGCCGCTCATCGCGGCAGCGGCCCAGAAAGGGGCGCGAGGCGAGATCTCGCCGAGCAGGCCGCCGAGCAGCGGCCCGGCGACGAAGCCGGCGCTGAAGGCTGCGCCGATCAGCCCATAGCCGCGGGCACGGCCTTCCGGCGGCGTGATGTCGGCCATGTAGGCATAGACGGTGGTGAAGCTCGACGAGGTGACGCCGGCGACGAGGCGCCCGAGCGCCAGCCACCAGAGGTTCGGCGCCAGCGCCATCAACACGTAGTCGGCGGCGAGCCCGGCCGTCGACAGGAGGATGACCGGGCGGCGGCCGACCCGGTCCGAGAGGGAGCCGATGACCGGCGAGGCGAGGAACTGCATGCCGGCCCAGAGCGCGACGAAGACGCCGTTGATCCAGCCGGCGGCGGCGTTGGAGCCGGCGAATTCCTCGATCAGCGGCGGCAGGACAGGGATGATGATGCCCATCGCCACGATGTCGAGCATGGCCGTCACCAGGATGAAGGCAAGCGCGGCCTTTCTACGGGATGCGGTGACGGCAAGCATGATGAGCCTCGACCTCGAAGCCGGCGCTTATAGCGGTAGGGCGCCGGGATGGCCAGAGCGGCTCAGAGTCGGAGCATGTGCAAGCTCGGCTCCCGGGCGAAAGCATCGGCATCGAGCGCCACGTCGTCCTCCGTTTCATGGCCATCAAGCTTGAGCCGCCACCGCTGGAAGCCATGCACGAAATCCTCCAGGGCGTGTTCGAAGGTCGGATAGGTGAGGCCGGCGACAGGCAATCGACGGCACAGCACCACCGATTCCGACAATTCGTCCACCGCCAGCGTCGCGTTGCCCGTGTCCGCGCCGTCGAGGTTTGCCGCCAGCATCACACGCAGCATACCTCCGTCGACATCCTCAACGGAGCCGATGATGGCGAAGATCGATACCTGATCGTCGTAGAGCTCGATGTCGACGTCGAAGATTTCGTCGAAGACGAGGCGACATACGCCGTTGCCGTCCCGCCCAAGATTCTCCATGCCGCTGCGCTTGCCAAATTCCGCCAGGATCTCGTCGATGGTCATTGTTCTGGTATCTGCCTCGTTTGGTCGATGCTGCTGTTTTAGAAGCCTTGAGGGACCCGCGTTGTGCCACAAGTTACAATTCTTCCACCTGCTAGGGTTGTCGCTTGCAACATTGTGGTTGTGACCTTCGGCGGCCCACTTTGGGGGTTCAGCTCTTCACTGCGGGTGAAAGGCCTAGCAATCTCTTGAGCTTCGCCGCTCCCCCGACCATCCATGCGAGCGCCTTCACGTTGAGCTGAAAACCCTTCACACCGGTGCTCAGCTTCTGCAATTCCGGGCTGCCGCATTTCAATGCGAACTGGTACATGCGCGCCTGCTGCTCTTCTGTCATGTCACTGTCCGGTTCCGGAAGATCCCCGTAAACCTCCAGGTGATGCGCGAGGTACTTTGCCATGGTGTCCATCGCGCCCGTGCGGTCCTTGCCGCTCTTGCAGTTGTAGCAAGCCGTCTTGCCCTCCATCAGGCTGAAGAGAAGGGCGAGCCGGGCAACGAGCTTGTAGGGATCCTTGCCTGCGGAGCGATAGGAACCGGAATCGTAGATCTCGGCGATCTGCTTTGCCACCAGCCTCACCTTGTTCTTTTGGGCTTCAGGAATGTCGTCCCTCGCCAGGTAGGCGCCGACATCGCCTGAAAAACGTCCGTCCTTTCGTTCTTCAGAGGTTCCCATCAAGCCCGCCATCGCCTCGTCGTTGTATTTCTCGACGCGGCGCCAGCCATTCATCAAGTTGGCGGCCCGACCCCTGCTTCCCTTCAGCCCCAGCGGCTTGCCGCCTTCCAACGCCAGCATGTTGACCCCGAAGTTGAAGGCACGAGTCTTGATTCTCACCTCGGCCTTGCGAACATTCCCCTGCGCGTCCTTGAATTGCAGCGTAATTGGACCTTTCTCGCCCCCCAGCGATCGGAGAGCACGGATCTGGTCGTCGACCATCTGGATCTCGTTGCCGCCATTCATCAGCCGCGACGGCGTCAACAAGCCGACGGAGTTGATGTCGAGTTCGACCGTTTCGCCCTTGAGCGCCTTTTCGAGCTTCGCGGGATCGGCCGCGAGCGCGGTCCTGGCGAGATCGAGCGACCGCTCGCGCGCGGCATATCCTCGTAGCAATGCGCTCACCTGTACGAACCGGGACTTGCTGCTCCGCATCCCGGCGACGATTTCGGCCGGCGTCTGGCGAGACAGGGGCATGAGCTCCTTGACGAGGGCCTCGAGCTTCGCGTCGGACATCTTCCGCAACGCCTTGGGGTGGAGACCATAGGCCGAGAGCACGCCGTGGCGGATCGCCTTGAACACGGTCTTGCCGTCGACTTCCAGTTTCGTTGCGGCAGCGTTGGTGATCCGCGTGCCTCGAATCTCGTAGGAGTTGACGCCCTTGCCTTTGAGCTTGGGGTCGTCGAAAAGCAGGTTCTGCGGCGTCGTCGTCGATGTGACCTCGCGGCCGTCGATCGTCATCTTGCCGACAATCTCGTCCCACGACTGTTCATTGTTCAGCACATGGAGACGGCTGCTGTTGAGCTCGTCCATCACGTCGACGTCGCCGACGTTGGCCTGGCTGAGCGCCTCCGTGACGAAGGCGCCGAGCATCTCTTCGTCACGCATTTTCGGGTGCCACGTCGGCAGGACGTCAACTTCCCCACTGAAATCGAACGATCTCAGCATCTTCTCGCCTGCCTTCTTCGCGCGGGCGGCCCTGAGAGCAACGCCTGCCGGGTCGAGCGCTGCACGGACACCCGTGATGGGATTGCCGATGCGGTCCTTCAGCTGCTTGTCGGACAGCGGCTCGGGGCTGCCTCCGGTGCGAAGGTTTTCGCTGCGAGCATCCAGACTGTTCACAGCGTTCTGCAGCTTCTCTATGTCGCCTTCGCGGCCCTCCACGCGTTCGAGCTTCTCGATCTCACCCAGCAGCACATGGCGTGCGGCGCGTGTCCAGATGTCCTTCATGTTGAAGAGACTTTTCTCGGACACCATGTCATCGTCCTCTCGGAACTCAGCGATCTGCTGCCCGATCTGGTCGATCCTCGATCGCACGACTTCGAACTTGCTCTGGACCTGACAGAGGTGCTCGCAAGCCGGGTTGTCGCCGAGAGCGACTGCCGTCCTGGCAGTGTCAACGAGCTTGCCGAGCTCCTCCAACCCTTCTTGCAACTGGTCGAGGATGTCCTGCGCTTCCTGGGCGTTGGTCGGAAATTCCTCCGCGGCTTCACACAGCAGGTTGGTAAGCGCGACAATCTCCGCGAATTCCGGACTGTCCGACAGTCGCTTGATATCGACAAGCACCGCGGCGGCCTCGTTGGCGACCTTGCGCTCCGCTCGCGTCGTGGCCAGCGAATGGTCAGAGGTGCTCCTGGTGACGCTCGGCCTAGAATTCGTGCGCCCTCGCGAGCCGGCAACGGGTCGGTTGCGCAGGGCGGGGCCTTTCCGCTCGACTACGGTGTGTTTTGTAGCATGGCCTTTGACCGGCTTTTTGGCATTGTGAGCAGGTTTGAAGGCGCTCATGGCCTTCGCGATCACTTTAAAGCCCGACATGGCACTCTCCTTTGGCTGCCGCAAGACGGCGCAAAATCACGAAGTGCCGTGATCTAATCGAGCGGGGACCGGGTGGGGTGTGATCAACATCACAGGTGAGTGCCGTCGCCGGCGCTTTGCTACCGGCTGAGCAGAAACACCGCCTGCTGGCCGAAGAAGTTCCAGAACCACCAGGGCATCGAGAGGCCGATGCGCTGTCCGGCGCCGTCGAGCGCAGTCGCACGCTCGACCCGCGCTCCCACCTCGTCGCAGAGGCTCACGAAGTCGCGGATGGTGCAGAAGTGGATGTTGGGCGTGTCGTACCAGGTATGCGGCAGGTCGCGGGTCACCGGCATGCGGCCCTTGAACAGCAGCGACAGGCGCACCCGCCAATAGCCGAAGTTGGGAAACGAGACGATGGCGTGCTCGCCGATGCGCAGCAGGTCGTTCAGCACCGCCTTGGGGTTGCGCGTCGCCTGCAGGGTCTGCGACAGGACCACGAAGTCGAAGCCGCGGTCGGGGTAGAAGACCAGGTCGGTGTCGGCGTCGCCCTGCACGACCGAAAGGCCGCGCGCCACGCATTCGTTGACGCCGCGCTGGGAAATCTCCAACCCGCGCCCGTCGACCGCCTTGTCGGCCCGCAGGATGGCGAGCAGGTCGCCGTCGCCGCAGCCCACGTCGAGCACCCTGGCGCGGCCGGAGATCATGCCGGCAATGACCTCGAGATCGATGCGGGGGGCCGTATTGACGCTCACTTTCCCTCCAGCCCGGCGTCGCGGCCGGCCGAGGAGAGGAAGCCGCGGATGGCCGCGAAGAGTTCCGGCTCGTCGAGCAGGAAGGCGTCGTGGCCGCGGTCGGTCTCGATCTCGACGAAGGAGACGGAGGCGCCAGCGGCATTCAGGGCATGCACGATCTCGCGGCTCTCGGAGGTCGGGAACAGCCAGTCGCTGGTGAAGGAGACCAGGCAGAAGCGCGTGCGGGTGCCGACGAAAGCATCGGCGAGGCGCCCGCCGCGGTCGGCGGCGAGGTCGAAATAATCCATCGCCCGCGTCATGTAGAGATAGGAGTTAGCGTCGAAGCGGTCGACGAAGGTCATGCCCTGGTGGCGCAGATAGCTCTCGATCTGGAAATCGGCGTCGAAGCCGAAGGTCAGCGCCTCGCGGTCCTGAAGGCTGCGGCCGAACTTGCGATGCAGCGCGCTCTCCGAGAGATAGGTGATGTGGGCGGCCATGCGGGCCACCGCCAAGCCCTTCTCCGGCCGCTTGCCGGCCTCGATGTAGCGGCCGGCGCACCAGTCGGGATCGGCCATCACCGCCTGGCGGCCGACCTCGTGAAAGGCGATGTTCTGCGAGGAATGGCGGGCGCCGGTGGCGATCGGCAGCGCCGAGAAGACGCGCTCGGGATAGCTCGCCGCCCACTCCAGCACCTGCATGCCGCCCATCGACCCGCCGACCACCGAGAACAGCCGGTCGATGCCCAAATGCTCGATCAGCATGAGCTGGGCGCGCACCATGTCGCGAATGGTGATGACAGGCAGGTCGAGGCCGTAGGGCCGGCCGGTCTTCGGATCGATGGAGGCCGGTCCGGTGGAGCCCAGGCAGCCGCCGATCACGTTGGAACAGATGACGAAATAGCGGTCGGTGTCGATGATCCTGCCGGGGCCGATCAGCACCTCCCACCAACCCGGCTTGCCGGTCACCGGATTGGTGTTGGCGACGTGCTGGTCGCCGGTCAGCGCGTGGCAGACGAGGATCGCGTTGGAGCGCTCGGCATTCAGCGCGCCATAGGTCTGGTAGGCGATCTGGAAGGGCGAGAGCAGGGTGCCGGCGTCGAGCGCCAGCGGCTTGTCGGGGCCAAAGCGAACCACCGGGCTCGTCGGCTCGTTGGCCTCGTCCTTGCGCCTCACGGCCTGCGGCGCGGTCATCGATCCCGTCCCTCGCTGGCCCGCCGCGCGGGCAACAAAAAAACCGGCCTGCCTTCGCAAAGCCGGTCACCGCGTGCAAACGGCCCTTTAGCGAATTCTTTAACGTGGCTGCAAGCCGACCGGCAAATCACCACGGAACGAGCCGCTTTTAAGTCCGCACGCCCTTTGCGTCAATGGGAAAGCTTTGGTAGAGGCAGGCGGCCTCTCAATCGGAAACCACCGACGATGGACCTTCAGCGACCCGAACCGCGACCCGGCGTCTTGGCGATTGCCGCCTATGTGCCCGGCAAGAGCGCTGCGCCGGGTGTCGCCAAGGTGCACAAGCTGTCGTCCAACGAGACGCCGCTCGGGCCTTCGCCCGCCGCCCTGGAGGCGTTCCGCGGCGCGGCCGACCACCTGCAGGCCTACCCGGACGGCCAGGCGACCCGCTTGCGCCAGGCGATCGGCGCGGCGCACGGGCTCAACCCGGCCAACATCCTGTGCGGCAACGGCTCCGACGAGCTTCTGGGGTTGCTCGCGCAGACCTATCTCGGGGCCGGCGACGAGGCGATCTTCACCGAGCACGGCTTCCTGATCTACCGCATCCAGACGCTGGCGGCCGGCGGCACGCCGGTGACGGTGAAGGAGCGCGAGGAACGCGCCGACGTCGATGCCATCCTGGCGGCAGTCACCGAGCGGACACGGCTGGTGTTCCTCGCCAATCCCAACAACCCGACCGGCACCTACCTGCCGTTCGGCGAGGTCCGGCGGCTGCACGCGGGGTTGCCGAAGCGGGTCGTGCTGGTGATCGACGCGGCCTATGCGGAGTATGTGCGGCGCAACGACTACGAGGCCGGCATCGAGTTGGTGTCGTCGTCTGAGAACGTGGTGATGACGCGCACCTTCTCGAAGATCTTTGGGCTGGCCGGCCTGCGGATCGGCTGGCTCTATGCGCCTACGCCCATCGTCGAGGCGCTCAACCGGGTGCGCGGACCGTTCAACGTCAATTCGGCGGCCATCGAGGCCGGCGTCGCGGCCATCGCCGACCGGGCCCATGTCGAGGAAGCGGTGCGCCACAACGAGCGCTGGCTGCCCTGGCTGACGGAGGAGCTGACCCGGCTGGGGCTCAGGGTCACGCCCAGCGTCGGGAATTTCCTGCTGGTGCACTTCCCGGGCGACGCCGCGCATTCGGCCGAGGCGGCCGACGCCTGGCTCATCCGCCACGGATTCATCCTGCGCCGCGTCGTAGCCTATGGCTTTCCCGATGCGCTGCGGCTGACGGTCGGCTCCGAGGAGGCCAATCGCGGAGTCGTCGACGCCCTGACCGCGTTTCTGAGACGCTAGGCCATGGCCGATCCCCTGTTTCCCAAGATCGCGCTGGTCGGCGTCGGCCTCATCGGGTCGTCGCTGGCGCGCGTCATCCGGCGCGAGGGCCTCGCCGGGCACGTCGCCATCGCCACGCGCAGCCTGGACACGCTGAAGCGCGCCGAAGCGCTGGGTCTCGGGGATTCCTATTCGACCGACCCGGCGGAGGCGGTGAGGGACGCGGACCTGGTCGTGGTGTCGGTGCCCGTCGGCTCGTCGGGGGCGGTGACGGCCGAGTTCGCCGATGCCCTCAAGCCGGGCGCCATCGTCACCGATGTCGGCTCCACCAAGCGGTCGGTGATCGCGCAGATGCAGCCGCTGCTGCCCGACAGCGTGCATTTCATTCCCGGTCACCCGCTTGCCGGCACCGAGAAATCGGGACCCGACGCCGGCTTCGCCGATCTGTTCGAGAACCGCTGGTGCATCTTCACCCCGCTGCCCGGCACCGACCCGAAGGCACTGGAGCGCCTCTCGGAGTTCTGGCGCCGCTGCGGCTCCCAAATCGACACAATGGACGCCGAGCATCACGACATGGTTCTCGCCATCGTGTCGCACCTGCCGCACATCATCGCCTACAACATCGTCGGCACGGCGGACGACCTGCAGACGGTGACCAAGTCGGAGGTGATCAAATATTCGGCGTCGGGCTTCCGCGACTTCACCCGTCTGGCTGCTTCGGACCCGACCATGTGGCGCGATGTCTGCCTGTACAACAAGGACGCCATCCTCGAGATGCTGGCGCGCTTTTCCGAGGACCTGGCCTCGCTGCAACGCGCGATCCGCTGGGAGGACGGCGACAAGCTGTTCGAGATGTTCACCCGCACGCGGGCGATCCGGCGATCGATCATTGAAGCGGGCCAGGAGATCGACGCACCGGATTTCGGCCGCCAGGCCGTCGAGCATCCCGACGCGATGGCCAAGCAGACGCCGTCAGGGTAGCGGCGGCACCTTGCCCAGCGGAATGAAGCCCAGCATGGCGCGGCCTTTGTCGATGCGCACGGGCAGGCCGGAGGCGCCAAGCGTGGCAAGGGCGGAAGCGGCGGCGGCGATCTGATCCCGCACCTCCGGGAAGGCACCGGAAAGCTGCCCGGCCAGGCCCTGCGGGTCGCGCAGCACGATTTTCAGCCGGGCGTCGAGCAGGCCTTCCTGGTCGACCGAGAAGGGCCCGCTGAGGGCCAGCCCGGTCGACGGGCCGAACGAAAGCTCCAACGAGCGCACCGTGCCCGCCCGCCCGCGCAGGCTCTGCTCGCGCCGGGCGATTGCCGCGACACCGTCGGTTACCGTCATGTCGAGGGACCCCGAGACAGGCGGCAGGCTGTGACCGCCGGCGGCGGCAGGATCCAACTGGAGGCCGGCGACCGAAGCGGCCCAGTCGACGTCGGCGCCGTTGGGGCGCCAGTGCGACTCCGCCTTCTCGGCGCTGAAAAGCTGGATGGCCTCCTCCTCTTCCGGGTCTGTCGCCGCGGAAAGGCCTTCGGCCTCGACCGACAGCCGCTCGGGCAGCGGCCGGGCCAGACGGATGCTGGCCCTCAGGCGGTCCCAGTCGAGCCACAGCGGCGGCAGGCCGGGGGCCGCGACGCGCAAAGGGCCGTCCAGCTCGGCGATGCTTTGGCTCGGCGCGTAGACCTGAGCCGCCGTGCGCAGCCCGCCGGCGGTGGCGGCGATGCCTTGCGCCGGGTCCTCGAAGCTCAAGCTGTCGCAGGAGACGCCGAGGCGGAAAGGAAAGCCGTTGACTTCGGGGTTGACGCATTGGGCGACGACATCGTCGTGGTTCAGCGAGGCAATCGCCCGTTCGGTGGCGGTTTGCAGCCGGTCGGCCAGCACGAACCACAGCACGCTGTAGCCGCCGAAAAGCAGAACGATGAAGGCGGCGAGCCAGACGAAAGGCTTGCGCTTCGGCTTTGCTTCGCTTGACGTCATGCGCGGCCCCTCGCTACCCCTGCGACAGAATCGGCAGGCTCTGCCGTCGCACCCGGATCAGGCTTGGGGAAATGGGCGATTTTTGGGTTTTCGGCTACGGTTCGCTGATCTGGCGCCCGGGCTTCGCACATGTCGAGACGCGACGGGCGCGGCTGATGGGCTTCCGCCGCTCGCTCTGCGTCTATTCCTGGGTGCACCGCGGCACCCAGGCGCGGCCCGGCCTGGTGCTCGGCCTCGACCGCGGCGGGTCCTGCGTCGGCCTGGCCTTCCGCGTCCCAGGCGAGCTGGAAGGCGAGGTGACAGCCTATCTGCGCGAGCGGGAGCTGGTCACCAATGTCTATCTGGAGCGCCGCCTCCAGGTACGGCTCGACGGGGGCGGCAAGGTGGAGGCGCTGTGCTACGTCGTCGACCGCAGCCATGCGCAATATGCCGGGGCGCGCAGCGAGGCGGATGCGGCGCGGCTGGTGCGCGGGGCGATCGGCCAGTCGGGCGGCAACGAGGACTATGTGCGCACGACGGTCGAGCATCTCAAGGCGCTGGGCATCCGCGACCACTGGCTGGAGGCGGTCGCCAGGCTGGTCACCTAGCCACCGGAAGGCCGAGCTCCTCGAGCCGCTTGACGGCCGTCGGCGGCAGCGGCGGCGGATTGGGCCCGGTCGCCGCCTCGACCAGAAGACGGTCGCATTCGGCCTCGGTCTCGGCGATCAAGCGATCCATGAAGGCGTCCTTGGGCAGGCCCGGTGGGATCGGCGGCAGGAAACGGGCGCGGATCGTGCCCGGATAGCGCAGGAACTTGCGGCGCGGCCAGTAGAGGCCGGCGACATGGGCCACCGGCACGACCGGCACGTTCAGCTGCGAATAGAGCTCGACGATCCCGTATTTGTAGTTGGGGATGTCGCCCGGCGCACGCCTGGTGCCTTCGGGGTAGATGATCAGCTGGCGGCTGTTGCGGGCAAGCTCGGCGCGCGTCGCCGAAACCACGGCCCGCAGCGCCTTGGAACGGTTGCCCCGGTCGACCGGGATCATGCGCATCTTGAGGATGTACCAGCCGAAAAAGGGAATCCAGGTGAGCTCGCGTTTGAGGATGTAGAGCCCATCGGGGATGTAAGGCAGAAGCGCGATCGTGTCCCAGAAAGACTGGTGCTTGGGCGCCAGGATATACGAGCCCGCCGGCAGGTTCTCGACGCCTTCCACCAGGCTTCGGGTGCAGGCGATCTTCTCGTAGAGCCAAAGGCTTGTGCGCACCCAGAATTTGGGCACGAACCAAGCCTGCTGCCGCGGCGCCAGGAAGTAGAACGGCGTCCACAGGATCATCTGCACGATCAGGTTCAGATAGAAGACGACGTTGAACGCCAGCGAACGGAGGAGAAGCATTGCGGGTCCGGTGAAGGAAAGGCCGGCTCTCGTTACACCATGCGCAGGGAAAGGAAAACCGCGACAGCGCGGGCGGGCATCCGGCTATTCCGCGGCGGCAGAGGCGTTCACCACCCTCAGCGAGTCGGCGAGGTCGCGCGGCGGCAGCGCGCTGCGTGCAAGGGCGGCGAGGTACTTGGTGTATTCGGTAAAGAGCACGCGCAGGACGCCCGGCTTGGTCAGCCAGGCACCGTCGCCGAGCTTGGTGTTGACGACCGGGTAGGGGCGCAACTCGGCACCGTCGAGCAGGCGGCCCATCTCGAGCAAGGTGCGGGGCATGTGATAGTTGTTGGTCACCAAAATGATGGTGCGATAGGCGTGGCTCGCCACCCATTTGGCGCTTTCCTCGGCATTGCCTACGGTGTCGAGCGCGGCGCGGTCGATGTCGACGCAGCAATTGAACAGGCTGCGCTCGCTGCCGGTCACGGCGCGAAGCGTGTCGCGGCTCGCCCGCGGGTTGACGCCGCTGATCAGCAGCCGCTCGCCCTTGCCGGACTTCAGCAGGTCGAGTGCGGCATCGATGCGCGCCTGGCCGCCGGTCAGCACGATGATGGCGTCGGCCGCGCCCGGATCGACCGGGGTCGCCAGGCGGCTCACATGGTGGGCGAACAGGCCGAAGCCGATCGCCCAAGCGGCTACGAGCGCCAGAACGGCGAATGCGGCGTGGCGCAGAACGGCCAGCGGGAACATCGCCCAGGACGGGAGCAATGCTCCCTCCGCTGGCGGCGCCAGGACCAGCTCCGGCTGCTGCAAAGCCTTCATATCGTGAAGATACTCCGCTTTGTCAGCGAGCGAACGGGGGCGCTTCGGCACTCGGCGCCACAAATGATTACAAATGTTCGCAATGCGTGATCGCATGCGTCAGCCCCCATCCGGCTGGCGCTGGTCGATCTCCGAAAGGAACGACACCACGGTGAGATGAGAGGTCGCTGCCGTCAGTCCGGCGATCAGGAAAACGACCAGCGCCACCCCGGCATAGCCGAGGACACCGATGGCGAAGTTGCCGAACAACGCTGTCGCCTGGTCGGCCTCCGGGGTTGCCATGTTCATCAGCGACCACCAGGAGAACAGGACGAAGACGATGATGGAGGCGATGCCGCCCGCCGCCGCCCCCTTCATGCCGGTCAGCAGGAAATGCTGGCGGAACTCGCGGGCGATAAAGCCGGCTTCCGCGCCGACGAAGTGCAGCACCTCGATGATATGGCCGTTGCCGGCCATGGCGCCACGCGTGGCGAAGACAACCGAAAGCACGGTCGCCGACAGCATCAGCACCAGCACGGCGACGCCGATGGTGACCGTGGTGCGCGCCATGGCGACCAGCCGGTCGACCCATGTCCGGTGGTCGTCGAGCGAGGCGCTGGGCACTTGGCGGGTGAGCATGGCGCGCATGGCCGGAAAGTCGGGTGGCGCGTCGCGATCGATGGTGACGATCACCAGCCTCGGCACCGGCAGCTGGTCGATGTCGAGGCCGGTGCCCAGCCACGGCTCGAGCAGCCGCGCGGTGGCGGCCCGGTCGACGATGCGCGCATCCTTGACGCCGGCAAAGCCCATGGCGATCCGCGCGGCGCCGTCGAGTGCGGCTTCCATGTCGAGCCCCTCGACGGGCTTGATCTGGATGGTGGCCTCGCGCGAAATCTGCGCCTCCCAGATCGAGGCGGTGTCGCGCACCAAGGTGACGGCACCGAGCGTCAGGCAGGACAGAAACGTCATGATGGCGATGACGAAGACGAGCGCCCGGCCGACGACGTTCTGCTCGGGCACGATCGGCGCCGTCTTGCGCTGGGCGCGGCCCGGCGCCTCCTTGGGGAGGGCCAGCGAGTCGGCGCCCGTCTCAGTCATAGACGTCCAGCCTGCCGCCCGAGAGGATCATGCGTCGCGCATCGACCTGCTCCATCAGGCCAAGGTCGTGGGTGGCGATAACGACGGCAGTGCCCAGCCGGTTGAGCTCGATAAAGAGCCGCAACAGGCGGCGCGCCAGCGGCGGGTCGACATTGCCGGTGGGTTCGTCGGCGAGCAGGATCTCCGGCTGCTCGATCAGCGCCCTGGCGATCGCGGCGCGTTGCTTCTCGCCGCCCGAAAGGACCGGCGGCAGGACATGCATGCGCTCCCCGAGGCCAACCCACTTCAGGAGGTCGGTGACGTCGTCGCGGTAGCTATCCTCGTCGCGCCCGCGCACGCGCAGCGGCAGCGCAACATTCTCGTAGGTGGTCATATGATCGAGCAGGCGGAAGTCCTGGAAGACGACGCCGATGCGGCGGCGCAGCATGGGCAGGTCGTGGCGCGAGATGCGGGAGCGATCCTTGCCGAACACGGTGATCAGGCCGCGCGTCGGCTTGAGCGAAAGGAAGAGCAGGCGCAGCAGCGTCGTCTTGCCGGCGCCCGACGGGCCGCTCAGGAACTGGAACGAGCGCTCGGGGATATGGAAGGAGATGTCGCGGAGGATCTCCGGTCCCATCCCATATCTCAGTCCGACATTTTCGAAGCGGATCAATGGCCTGCTCGCGGGATCGCTGGGACGTGGCCGGCGGCCGTTCCACAGAAAGACCTTCGGCTCGTCGTGGTTAACCGGCGGTTAATGTTCCTCGCCTATCCCTGGTCGAAAGGCCGCTTTTCCGGGGCCGGCGGTACGAGAGGATGGCGCGGGTTGCCATGGCTGACGAACCCAACGCACGCCCGGTTTCCGGCGAAATCATGGCCGGCGGTTCGTCTTGGCCCTCGCAGCGCATGCGGGCCGACGCGGCGTTCGACATCATCGACGCGGATTTCACCAGCGCCCACGCCGCGCCTTGGGCGGCGACAGCCGCTCCGCCGAAGCCTGCCGAGGCCGAACCGCCGCCCGACGCGGCCGGGATGGCATCGCTGCGCCGATCCGGCGGCCTGACGCGCGGGTCCGGCGCCGGCTTCCAGATATTCGGGCTGTCGCTTGCGGCCTTCGCCTTCTGGGCCGCCGGCGGCCACGCACTGATGCCGCAGACCTGGCTCCAGGCCGAGCCGCTTGCCATGGTCGGGCTGTCCTCGCGCCTGGATCGATCCGGTGCGTCGCCGCTGCTGGTCGTCGAGGGCTATGCCGTCAACCGAAGTGCCGCCAGCCTGCCCATGCGCGAGCTCGCCATCCGGGTCACCGCGGCGGACGGCGCTGCATCCCTCTACAGGGTGGGGTCAAGCGGCGGCGCGATCGCGCCCGGCGGCAGATTTGCCTTTGCGAGCCGCGTTCCGGCGCCTAAGAACGGCGTCAGCACGGTTTCCGTCGCGTGGAGCGACTAAAGCAAGGAACGCATCATGCCCGTGGTTCGCGGCAAGGACATCGAGGTGCTTTTCAGCGCGTCGGCGATCGCCCGGCGCAACCTGGAGCTGGCCAAGGAGATCGCCGCGCGCGACTACCGCGACCTGCTGGTGATCTCGATCCTCAAGGGCTCGTTCATCTTCGCGGCCGACCTCATCCGCGCCATGCACGACAGCGGGCTGTCACCGGAAGTCGAGTTCATCTTCATTTCCAGCTATGGCGCCGGCACGACGAGCGGCGAGGTGAGGGTGCTGCGCGACATCGACAACGAGGTGGCAGGGCGCGACGTGCTGCTGATCGACGACATCCTGGAATCCGGCAAGACGCTCAAGTTCACGCGCGAGCTGATGCTGAAGCGCGGTGCCCGCAGCGTGGCTATTGCCGTGCTGCTCGACAAACACACGCGACGGCAGACCGAGCTCGATGCGGATTTCGTCGGCTTCGAGTGCCCCGACTATTTCGTCGTCGGCTATGGAATGGACGTCGCCCACGCGTTCCGCGAGCTGCCCTTCGTCGGCATCGTCAAAGGCGATGCGGCCTGACGTTCAGGGATCGTCAAGACATGGCTGGCAAAACTCCCGGGCATGGCCAGGATCCTCTTCGTTGACGACGACGACTCGGTGCGGACCATCACGGCCCGCGCGCTCGAACGGGCGGGGTATCAGATAGAGACGGCCGCCGACGGGCGCGCGGGGCTCGCCTCGATCCGTGCCTCCAACGGTGGCTTCGACCTCGTCGTCTCCGACATCCGCATGCCGGAGATGGACGGCATCGAGATGGCCAAGGCGGCGTTCACGGCCTATCCCGGCCTGCGCATCCTGCTGGTCACGGGCTACGCCGAGCAGCGCGAGCGCGCCGAGGACCTCCGCGGTGTCGTGATCGACGTGGTGCAGAAGCCCTTCACCCTGTCGCAAATCCGCGATCGCGTCGGCCGTATCCTGGCCGACGCCTGAGCGGGGACGGCCGAACGTTCAGAGGCGGAGTATCGTCATCGTCGGGTCGACGGCAGAGGCAGCGTCATGGGGCTCCATGTCGTCTGCCGGCACATGACCGCCAAGCTCTTGCCGCCACCGCCGGAAGCCTTGGAGAAACCCTTCGAGCGCACGCTCGAAAGCCGGATAGGTGAGCCCGTCGGCCGGCAGCCGGCGGCACAGCACGACCGATTCCGAGATCTCGTCGACGGCCAGGGTCGCGTCCCCAGTGTCCTCGCCGACCAGATTGGCCCCCATCATCATGCGCAGCATGCCCGGACCGACGCTGTCCATTGGACCGACGACGGCAAAGAACGAGACCTGGTCGCCATAGAGCTCGATATCGACATCGAAGACGTCGTCGACGACCAGACGGCAGATACCGTTATCGTCGAGCCTCAGATCGCCGAGGCCATTCCGGTTGCCGAAATCTGCGAGCATAGTGTCGATCATCGTTAGTCTCCCTCCATCGAGTTGGAGATGCCAACGATTATTGCAAACAAATATTTTCCCAGCACTTTTTTCAGCCAAGGTAAGTTGACTTTGTACCCTGGCGCGCCTGTGTTGGCGATCTGAATGTCAATGCTGCCACCTTTCATGAGGACTTTGAAAAGGAGCTCGGCCTCCTCTGTGGTCAGCTTGGAAAATGGAATGGGTACTTTGCCGGTGAGCGCGATGCGCAATGCAAGGAACTTGATCATCGAATCCGCCAACCCGGTCCGATCCTTGCCGCTCTTGCAGTTGAAGCAAGATGTCTCTCCCATGAGGAAGGCCAGCAGGGACAGGCGCGAGATGATTTCGTAGGGATTGGACTCGCGATACTGGCCGCTGTCGTACATCTCTCCGATCTGGAGGGCGAGTTCCCGCACGATTGCTCGCGCGTTGGGATCCGCATGCTCGTTGGCTGTGAGCCATGCGGCAACATCGCCTCCCACTTGGCGGAGTTCCCTTGTCTGGCGATCGCCGAGCAGGCTGTCGATTGACAGATCATTGTGGACTTTGCAAATCGCCCAACCGTTGATGACGTTGGCAAAAAAGCTGTCGCTGCCGACCACGGCCGGACCACCGAAGCCCGCCGCCAGGAGGTTGCCACCGAAATTGAAGGTCCGGACCCTGACCTTGACCGACGCGATCCTCAGACCGCCCTCATCGTCCTTGAGTTCGACGCGAACGGGATTGCCGATGTTGCCCAGGGCTTGCAAGGTCGCGATCTGCTCCTCGACCATCTGGATCTCGTTGCTGGTGATCTTGGATGGCGTGAGAAGCGCAACGGAATTGAGGGTCAAGGCGACCGTCTTTCCGCTCAACGCTTCCCGCAGTTTCTCAGGGTCAGCGACGAGCGCCGACGTGACAAGATCGTGGACGCGGTTCCACGTCGCTCGCGAGCGCAGTAGCCGGGCTACGAAATTCGCGCCGTCCTCGCTCGTTCGCGCCGTCTTGAAGAGATCAGCTGCGATGAGTTCGCGTTCCTTTGGCGTGGTCTTCCTGGCCCAGCCAAGATGGCCCCTGCCGTCGATCGAGTAGCAGTCACGAATAACCTTCTGGAGTTCCTCGTCGCTTGCTCCTCTTATCATCGATCCGGTGATGCCGTACGCAACCAACACACCGTGACGGATTCCCGAATAAAGGATCGCTGCCGTCAGGTTGTCACCGTCGAGTGCAATCACCGTCCGATAGAGGGTGGGACATCGGCTGACCCTCGTCATGTGAGAATTCGTGCCCCCCGGCGCGCGATGTCGGTATGTCTCGCCCAACGACGATTGCGGCGTGCTGACAAAGTTGATCTTAACCCTATTTCCGTTGTCATCCTCCAGGCGCAGGGTTCCTTTGATCGTCTTCCAAGGTCGATTGTTCAGAATATCCCTTCGTAGGCTTGTGAGCTCGGCAAGAATGTCGCGAGGCACAGGGATTCCGGCCTGCACCAATGCTTTCTCGACCAGGGAAGCAAGAACGATCTGCTCGCGGATCTCCGTCTGCCACTCAGGGAGCTCGATGCCCCTTCGAGCCGTGTAGTCGACATTCTTGAACAGCTTCTCGGCAGCGATTTTCTCCAGCTTCCGCTCCATGGCGATGACAGGACCAGGCACCTTGGAAAGAACGCCCTTGGGCGGACTGCCCATTTTCTCGTGGAACTCGTCCGGCGTCATGTGCTCCAACGAACCTCTGGTGTCGAGGTTCAGGCGATGGGACCGCACATCCTCAAGTGCACGCCGCAGGACCATGGCCTGCTTGGGATTGCACTCCGGAAGCCGGGCTTCCAGAAACGTCTCTGCCGCCTGAGCCCATAGGCTCATGACGCCGAACAGCTTGTTCTCGGAGAGCGTGCTCTTGTCGTCCTTGCGACTGTCGAGCTCGCTCAGAAGCTCCACTCCATAGCCGTGGATGTCTTCCAGCCTGTTCAAAAGCTTGCGATACAGGCGGACCAGATCAGCGCAGTCAGGTCCGGCAATTCGTTCGAGCGTGTCCGTAGCCCGATCGAGAGTGTTCAGGACATCCCTCAACGAACCTAGCGCGCTGCGCATTTCACGCGGACCGGTCGGCGCTCGTTCGCTCATCTGAATCGCGAAGGCGAGCGCTCTCGTGGCAGATTCGACAAGCTCCTTGGCCTTGGGACTAAGCCGGTCGATGGCCAGTTGGTAGTCCGCTACCGATCTTGCAGCACTTAACATCGCTCGCAGGTATTGCGTGCGGGACTGCCGGGGAGGGACAAGTCCGGCAGGGTGGGTTGAGAGCTGCACACCTTGCTTATCGCTGTCCGGCTGCCTTATGGCGCGTCTGGAACGCGCCGTCGGCTCCGAAGTCGCTCTGGGCCGAGTTTTCGTCGGGTTCTCATGGTTCGTTGGGTTGCCTTTGAACGATGTGCACAGCGTTTTGTCGCCAGGACCAAACATCTCGATCTTTCTTAAAATTTGAAATAGGGCGCGCGCAGCTAGCAGGCGCAGCCGAACCCGAACTGTGCTCGATATTACACCTCGACAGGTATGTTGGGTTGCAGTTTCGCTAGTATCGGTTGTATCGGCTGCCGCGGATGCGCGCTCGCTTCGCCGACGGTCGAGCTGGGGCGCGCTCTAGCTGGCGCGCGCTGCGCCGCCGATCTCGGGGAAAAAGCCCGGCACGCCGAAACGCTTGCCGAAGATCATGTCGTATTGCAGCAGTCGGAAATCTCGAATCACCGGGTCGAGGTCGCGCTGCCTTAACCAGTTTTCATCGGTTTCGTTGTCCGGCGCGACCAGCACATTGCGGTCGACGACCCGGTAGCGCTCGCGGACTTCGCCCAGGAACCCCGTGTAGAAGGGGTGCGTGAAGCCGGCCGTCTTCATCAGGTAGTAAGGCAGGAAGGCCGGGCTTATCGCCCCGACGTGCCGGATCGGCCCCTTGCGGTTCGACCACAGCACCAGCGGCGTCTCGTGCTGGCTGCTCATCTCGGCGAGCGGACCTTTTCGAGGCGCCACCGGCTCCTTCATGAAGCCGGTCTCGACATAGACAGGGCCTAGCGGCGGCAGGTGGTCGCCGAAGAAGGCGATGATGGTCGGCCGTTTGCGCTTCTTCGCCCAGTCGACCAGCCTCTGCAGGCCCTTGTCGGCGTCAGAGGCGCCCTCCGAATAGGTGACGATCGACTCGCGCGACCACGAGCTCGCCGCCGTTTCCACGGTGTGCGTGGTGTCGGTGTAGCGGTGCGGCTCGTAAGGGCCGTGGCTCTGCAGGCTGACGGCGAAGAAGAAGAAGGGATCCTTCATCGCGTCGGCCTGGTGGATGATCTCCTCGGTGAGCGCGGCATCGGAGGCCAGCGGCCCGCGCTTGGCGAGCGGCGGCATGTCCTCCTCGGCCAGGAAGCGGTCGAAGCCGAAGGCGTCATAGACCGCGCCGCGGTTCCAGAACCACTTGCCGAACGGGTGGATGGCGCGCGTCCGGTAGCCTTCCGACTTCAGAAAGGTGGCGAGCGACGGGATCTTTCCGCGCACATATTGCTGATAGGGGATGCTGCCATAAGGCAGGAACGCGTTGGAGAAGCCGGTCAGGGCCTCGAACTCGACATTGGCCGTCATGCCGCCGAACTCGGGCGAGAAGACCGAGCCGGAACGCAGCTTGCGGACGTTGGCGATCGGATCGGGGGTGATCTTGACGCCTGGCAGCTTGGTCGGATCCCAGAAGGATTCGCTCATCACGACGATGATGTCGGGCTTGCTGTCCGGCGCCGAGCCCAGCCCGATCGGCGTGCGGATGGCGTCGATCGCCTCGGCGTCATAGCCGGCCGGCGCCGCGACATTGGCCATCGGAAGGTTGAGCGCGAAGGCGAGAGTGAAGCCGTTGAAGGCGTAGTTCTCCCTCTGGTCCCACATCATGGGGATGATCTGCAGGCGGTCGCGCGCCCAGGAGAAGCTGGAATAGTCCATGATGGAGACGAAGAAGGCGAGCGCCGGCAGCGCGATCGCCAGGCGAAGCCCGCGGTCGGTCCAAGAGAGGGCAGGCGCCTTGCGCCGCCAGTAGATCCAGGCCGCTGCGACGATGGCGATGGCGGCGATCAGGCCGCCGGCGATGGCGGCCGCCGTCCACGGCCGCTCGCGGACGAGAAGCGGCAACAGCTCGACGATCTGTGCGCCGTAGAGGAAATCGGTCGGGTAGAGCGGATCGCCGAGATAATAGGCCTTCTGCTTGCTGATGAAGGCGACGGCGACCACCAGCGGCGCGGTCGCCAGCAGAGCCAGGTGGGCCCGCCCGAGCAGCGCGTCGATCGACGTCAACAGCAGCGCAAAGAGGGCGACGGTGGTCCAGCCCGGACGCAAGGGCGCACCGAGGAACGTCAACGTGCTCTCGAACGAACCGCGGGCGATCATCTCGACGACGAAGACGAGGGCTGCGGAAAGCAGCAGGGACACGGTCAGCGACGACGCCAGTCGCAAAGCCCGCGGCAGCCGCTTCGACGACGAGGTGGCTTCCGGCGCCGTGGCAGGCACGCCGAGCGACGCGGGCCGATCGGCCACCTTGGTCCTTGCCACGCTACGCGCCAATTTCATCTCCAACAGGTCACGGAAAGACGTCATGCTTCTGTCATTCAACTGTCACAAAAACTAGCGGGCTGCGTAAGAAATGGAAGAGCTTGGCCGATTTGAGGCAGCCGCAATCCGCCTCAGAGAAGAGGCGAGCTCAACTGAGAACACATTTCATTTCAGGCAGTTGCCGTCTAGCCGGCAAAATGGTCGAGGGAGGGTTTACCTTCAGCGCAGGCCCCTCATTCGAAGCATAGCCTTTGTCATTACTTTTCGAGCATTTTTTGAAGGGAGAAGATCAACTCGGGGTCTTCCGGGGGGCTCGGGGTTGATCACGTCGGAAGCCGGATTCATCGAGCGGAGCGACAAGTTTCGCCGGTCAAGCACCCTTGGGAGTGCGATGAAATCACGGATCGGAATCAAATTTATATAAGAATTGAGAGCCTTCGCCGGGCGCCAAGGCCGCTCACTTGAGTTCGAGCAGCCGCTCCAGGTAGTCTTTTTCGAGGGCCGGGCTCAGCGCGTTTCCCAGGCGCTTGCGAATGGCATCGAGGATCTGGCGGGCGCGCTGCACGTCGATCTCGTCGGGCACCTTGACCGTTTCGCCGAAATCGGGGCCGCGGGTGGCGCGCGGTCGGCCGAGCGGGTCGCGGTCGGCATTGGACTGGCGGCCGCCTTGCTCGCCGCTGCCCTGCTCGCCCTGCATGGCCTGCTGCATCTGCTGCATCATGTCCTGGGCACCGCGGCGGAGCGCCTCCAGGGCCCGGCCCTGCTCGCCGACGGCGCGCTCGCCCTGCGACTCGCCGAGCGCCTTGCCGGCCTCGCCCATCGCCTCGCCCGCCTCGCCGAAGCCTTGACCCGGCTGGATCCCGAGCCCTTCCAGGCCCTTCATCAGACCCTCGAGGTCGCCCTTGAGCTTGCCCTGGCCCTGTTCGAGCTGCTTCATCGCCTCGGCGAACTCCTCGGGCGTCATCGGCTTGCCCTGGCGGGGCTGCTGGCCCTGTTCGCCGCCGGGCTCCTGGCCCTGCTGCTGATCGCCGCGCTGGCGCTGGCCGCGCTGCATCTGATCCATGCGGAAGGTCTCGTTCATCATCTCCTGCTGGCGGCGCATGATCTCGCCGAGCTTGTCCATCTGCTGGCGCATCTCGGACTGCTGACCGTCCTGGCTCTGGCCCTGCTGGGGTCGCCCGGCCTGCAGGTTGTTCATCATCTCCTCGAGCTGGGACAGAAGCTCCTGGGCCTGATCGCGCGAGCCCGACTTGGCGAGGTTCTCGATCTGGTCGAGCATGCGCTGCAGGTCGCTTTCGCGCAGCATCTCTCCATTGGGCATCTGCTCGGCCATGTTCGGGTTCTTCTGCGCGCGCTCGGCGAATTCGCGCAGGAACTCGTTCATGGCCTCGCGCAGCTCCTTCATGAGCTTGTCGATCTCCTCGTCGCTGGCGCCGTTCTCGAGCGCCTGCTTGAGGGCCTCCTGGGCCTGCCGGAGGCGCTTCTCGGCCGCCGAGAGGTCGCCCTCCTCGATGCCCAGGGCGATGTCCCAGAGATAGGAGACCACGTCGCGCAGCTGGTCGTCGGTGTCGGCCATGTTGAGCCGCGTCATGGCGCTCATGATGGCCAGGTAATGCGCCATCGTCGGGATGGTGTCTTCCGGCCGCAAGGTGATGGCGCCCATCAGGTCGAGCACGCGGGGCTTGCTGTTGGCATCGAGCGCCAGGATGCGCCGCTGCTCCACCAGCGCCATGGCCAACGGGTTGGTGAAGGGCCGTTGCGGCAGGGTGATGGTCCGGCTCTCGGTCATCCCTTCCTGGCCGGCATCGTCCGTCGCCTTGAGCGTCAGCCGCACCTTGGCGCCAGACCAGACATGTTCGGTCAGGTCGCGCGTTGCCTTGGCGGCACCCTTCGGCGCGCCGCGGCGGGGCAGCGCAAGCGGCATGTCCGGCGCCTGGTAGAGCGGCCGCGCGCCGGGCTGCTGCGGCTCGTCGAGCACGAACTCGGCCTTGGCCGAGGCCGCGCCGTAGTCGTCCTCGATCTCGTAGGCGAGCTCGAAGGTGCCGTTGAGCGCCCGCTTGGGCTCGCCGGCGAAGCGGATCACCGGCGGTTTGTCCGGGATCACCGTGAAGGCCCAGCTGGCCAGGTCCCCATTGGCGGAGCGCAGCGCCAGCACGCCGTCGGTCTCGAGCTTGCCGGCGAACTGGAGCGGCGCGGCCGTCGGCTGCTCGGCCCCGTCGGGGGACGGCTTCGCCTGCGGCGTGGTTGGCGCCAGGCCGCGGGTGTTGCCGTTGGCATCGGTGAAGCCCAGCGTTTCCTCGCCGTTGCCGCCGGTGACGCGGAGCGCGATGTCGCTTCCCTCGGGCACGGTATAGACCGGCGAGGCCTGGGCGGGGTCGGCGGCCAGGAAGATGGGCGGCTTGCCTGTGTAGGCGGGGGGCGTCACCCAGGCGTCGATGCGCGCCGGCAGGCGCTCGGGCGCGAAATGGGCCTGCAGGATGTCGGTCACGCTGCCGCCGCGCGGGCCGAGCGAGAAGGCGAAAGCGGTGACCAACAGCAGCGCGGCGAGCGCGCGCAGCGCCCAGGGGTCGCGCTCGGGCACCGTGGTGCGCGGCAAATCGGCCCCGACATCGCCGAGCGAAGCGGCCATGCGCGCCTTGTGCGCCTGCCAGAGCGCCCGGCTGAAGGGCTCGTCGCGCCCGGCCAGGCGGTCGGTCTGTACCAGGACTGGGGTATGGACGAGCTTGTTCGCCGTCTCGATGCGACGATCGATTTCGGCCGTCGTCGGACGGCGGAAGGCGCGAAGCGGAATCAGCGCGGCCAGCGCGGCCGCCGCGAAAAGCACGGCACCCGCGAGTCGCGCCTGATCCGGCAGCGCGCGGAACACGCCCAGCCACGACAGGCTGAGGAACAGGCTCACCACGATCGCGAGCGGCAGTGCGAGCGGCCAAAGCCGCTCCAGGGTGACGGCCAGACGGGTGGCGAAGCGGGTTCGCCTCAGGCGGGGGAGGAATGCGCGTGCGTCGCTGACGGCAGTCTTTTCGTCCATCGGCCTTTCCGGGGCGGCGGCGGCAGGCGCCACCTCATGGCCCAAGGATAGCGGAAAACGCGGCAAAGGCGAGGCGATCACACAAATCGTGATGCCGCGGCCGGGGCCTGCTCCGGATCAGCCGAGCCAGTCCGGGACGGAATCGAGGCCGATCAGCTCTTCATAGGTCTGGCGGCGACGGACAACGGCGAAGCGGTCGCCATCCACCAGGACCTCGGGCACCAGGAGCCGGGTGTTGTAGGTCCCAGCCTGCACGGCACCATAGGCACCGGCGGTCGAGACGGCGACGAGGTCGCCGGCGCCGAGCCGCGGCAGATCACGGTCGAGGCCGAGGAAGTCGCCCGTCTCGCACACGGGACCAACGACGTCGGCGCGGATCAGCGGCGTTTCCGGCCCCGGCAGCACGACCGGGCGGATGTCGTGAAAGGCATCGTAAAGCGTCGGCCTGACCAGATCGTTCATGGCGGCGTCGACGACCAGGAAGTTCCTGACGTCGCCCTCCTTGAGGTAGATCACCTCGGCGACCAGGATGCCGGCGTTGCCGCTGATCAAGCGCCCAGGCTCGAACAAAACCTTGAGGCCGAGGGTGGCGACATGCCGGTTGACGATGGCCGCATAGGCCTCGGGGAGCGGCGGCGGGTCGTTGTCGGTGCGGTAGGGGATGCCGAGCCCGCCGCCCAGGTCGATGTGCTCGATGGCATGGCCGTCCGCCTTCAGCGTGCCGACCAACTCGACCAGAAGCGCGAACGCATCGTCGAACGGCTTCAGCTCGGTGATCTGGCTGCCGATATGGGTGTCGATGCCGGCAACGCGCAGCCCCGGCAGCGCCGCTGCCCTGCGGTAGACCTCGCGGGCACGCTGCCAGGCAATGCCGAACTTGTTCTCCGCCTTGCCAGTCGAGATCTTGCGGTGGGTGAGGGCGTCGACATCGGGGTTGATGCGCAGCGAGACCGGCGCCGTGCGGCCGAGCGCCGAGGCCCTGGCCGACAGCAGCTCGAGCTCCGGCTCGGACTCGACGTTGAAGCAGAGAATCCCGGCTTCGAGCGCGAGATCCATCTCGCGGGCCGTCTTGCCGACGCCGGAAAAGACGATCCGGGAGGCGGGTATCCCGGCGGCCAGCGCACGGCGGAGCTCGCCCTCGGAGACCACGTCGGCGCCGGCGCCCAGCCTGGCCAGAATGCGCAGGACCGCCTGGTTGGAATTGGCCTTGAGCGCGTAGCAGACCAGGGCATCGAGGCCGGCGAAGGCCGCGGCGAAAACGCGATAGTGTCGCGACAGCGTGGCCGTGGAATAGCAATAGAACGGCGTTCCAACCGTCGCGGCGATCTCCGGGACCGGCACGTCCTCGGCATGCAGCACGCCATCGCGATACTCGAAATGGTTCACGGGTCGCGTTCCGGGACCGGAGGCCTCATTGGATCAGGCGGTCGAGGAGGAAGGGCCTGTCCTCTCTCGGCGGCGTCGGCTCGGGCGGCAGCGGCTGCTTGGCGCGCTCCGCGTCCTTGCGAGCCTGGACCGCCGCGTCGTAGGGCGTGTCGAGATCGGCCTTGCGGCCGCAGCCCGCCACCGTCACGGTAGTGAGAGCCAGCGCCAGCACGGCCGATGAGATGTTGCGCATGGTTCGTCCGTCCATCCTTCAGCCGCTGCCTCTCAGCCCGCCGCTTGTAGCGGAGTTTTGCCCGCCTTCCCATCCCTCGGCGCCCGTGCCAGCCGCTTGCGCCAGGCGCGCACCTGCTTCTTCACCTCGGCCGGCGCGGTGCCGCCGTAGGAGCGGCGGCTCTTGACCGAATTGTCGACCGACAGCACGTCGTAGACGTCGGCGGTGATGGCGGGATGGAGCCCCTGAAGGTCGGCAAGCGGCAACGCTTCCAGGCCGCGCCCGGCGGCTTCGGCCAGCGCCACGGCACGACCGGTGACGTGATGTGCCTCGCGAAACGGCAGGCCCGCCTCGCGGACCAGCCAGTCGGCAAGGTCGGTCGCGGTGGAGAAGCCCAACCCGGCGGCGCGCCGCATCGCCGCTTCGTCGACCGTCAGGTCGGCGACCATGCCGGTCATCGCCGCCAGCATCAGCTCCAGCGTATCGGCGGCGTCGAAGACGGCTTCCTTGTCCTCCTGCATGTCCTTGGAATAGGCGAGCGGCAGGCCCTTCATGACGGTCAGCAGCGCCAGCAGATGGCCGTTGACCCGGCCGGTCTTGGCGCGCACCAGCTCGGCGGCGTCGGGGTTCTTCTTCTGCGGCATGATCGAGGAACCGGTGGAATAGGCGTCGGAGAGCCGGACGAAGCCGAATTGCGGGGTCGACCAGATCACGATCTCCTCGGCAAGCCGCGACAGATGGGTCGCCGCGATGGCGGCGACGGCGAGGAACTCCAGCGCGAAGTCGCGGTCGGAGACGCTGTCCAGCGAATTGCGGGTCGGCTCGCGGAAGCCGAGCGCGCGTGCCGTGGCGTGGCGGTCGATGGCAAACCCCGTGCCGGCCAGCGCGGCGGCGCCCAGCGGGCACTCGTCGAGGCGGTCGACGGCGTCGAGGACGCGCGACCGGTCGCGGGCGAACATCTCCACATAGGCCATGCAATGGTGGCCGAAGGTGACCGGCTGTGCGGTCTGCAGATGGGTGAAGCCGGGCATGACGGTGGCGGCATGCGCCTCGGCCTTGTCGAGCAGGGCGGCGATCAGCGCCGCAAGGCGCTCGGCGGTGCGGCCGAGCTCGGCCTTGACCCACAGGCGGACGTCGACCGCCACCTGGTCGTTGCGGGAGCGCGCCGTGTGCAGGCGGCCCGCGGCAGGGCCAACCAGCTCGGCGAGCCGGGCCTCGACGTTCATGTGGATGTCTTCCAGCCGGGTGGAGAAGGCGAAGCGGCCCTCCTCGATCTCGGCACGGATCGTCTCCAGGCCGCCAGCAATGGCGCGGGCATCCGCCTCGGAGAGGATCCCCTGGGCGGCGAGCATGGCGCAATGCGCCAGCGAGCCGCGGATGTCCTCGGCGTAGAGACGGCGGTCGAAGTCGATCGAGGCGTTGATGGCCTCCATCACGGCGGCCGGCCCCGAGGCAAAGCGTCCGCCCCACATCGCATTGCTGGCCTTGTCGTCGGTCATCGTGCTAACCCGGGTCCGGAGACGGTTGATGGCAGACGGCAGGAAGATCTTCCCGGCATTCAGACTGATCGTTCTCGCCGCGCTCGCCGGCCTGGCGGCCGGCGCGGTGGCGGTATATGTCAGCGCCCCCCCTTCTGGCAATCCACCGGCCGCGGCGGCCGGCACCGTCGACGCCGCGGCGGTCGCCGCCTGCGCGGCCAAGTCCGAGCGGGCGAAGGCGGTGGGCGCGGCGGCAACGGGCGAGGTCGCGGCGATGCTGCCGGCGGACCCGCCGCAGTCGCTCGCCGACCTCGCCTTCAGCGGCCCGGACGGCTCCCAGACCAGCATCGGCGAGTTCGCCGGCAAGACGGTGCTTCTCAACCTGTGGGCGACGTGGTGCGCGCCCTGCCGGGCAGAGATGCCGGCCCTCGACCGGCTGCAGAAGGAGCGCGGCGGCGAGGGCTTCGAGGTGGTGGCGGTCAACGTCGACGCCGGCGACGACACCAAGCCCAAGCGGTTCCTGGAGGAGACGGGGGTCGGTAGCCTCGCCTCCTACCGCGACAATACGCTCGGCATCTTCAACGAGCTGAAGAAGCGCGGCCTGGCGCTCGGCTTGCCGGTGACCCTGCTGATCGATGCCGAAGGATGTCTGCTGGCCAATATGAACGGCCCGGCGGAGTGGGCGAGCGACGACGCCAGGGCGCTGCTCGACGCGGCGGGATCGTAAGGCCGCTCAGCGTGTCGGTACCGGATGCTCGCCGCGATAGTCGTAGAAACCGCGGCCGGTCTTGCGCCCGAGCCAGCCCGCCTCGACATATTTGACCAGCAGCGGGCAGGGCCGATACTTGGAATCCGAAAGCCCGTCATGCAGGACCTGCATGATCGACAGGCAGGTGTCGAGGCCGATGAAGTCGGCGAGCTGCAGCGGACCCATCGGATGGTTGGCGCCGAGCCGCATGGCCGTGTCGATCGAATCGACGGAGCCGACGCCTTCGTAGAGCGTATAGATCGCCTCGTTGATCATCGGCAGCAGGATGCGGTTGACGATGAAGGCCGGGAAGTCCTCGGCCACCGTCGCCGTCTTGTCGAGCTTCTGCACGAAGGCCTTGGCGGCCTCGAAGGTGCGGTCCTCGGTGGCGATGCCGCGCACCAGCTCGACCAGCTTCATGACCGGCACGGGGTTCATGAAATGGATGCCGATGAAACGCTCCGGCCGGTCGGTCTGCGCAGCCAGACGAGTGATCGAGATCGACGAGGTGTTGGTCGCCAGGATCGCCTCCGGATTGAGCACCGGGCAGATCTGCTGGTAGATCTTGCGCTTGATCGTCTCGTCCTCGGTGGCGGCCTCGATCACGAGGTCGGCCCCGGCCAGGTTCTCGATGTCCGGCGTTGCGGAGATGCGCCCCATCGCGGCCTGGCGGTCCTTCTCCTCCAGCTTGCCGTGACTGACCTGCCTGGCCATGTTGCCATTGACGGTGGCAATGCCCTTCTCGATGCGCTCGGGCGACACGTCGTAGAGCAGCACGCGGTAGCCGGCCTGCGCCGCGACATGGGCAATGCCGCTGCCCATCTGCCCGGCACCGACGATGCCAACGGTCTTGATCGTTGCAGACATCACACTGATCCCGTCCCGGGCATTGGCTGCCCCGATTTGTGCAGTGCAAGGTAGGACGGCCGGGGGAGTTCCGTCTAGCCCGACTGCCGGATTTTGCGCATCGCTTGCGGCGAAAGTCTACTGGGGCGGGCGGGAATCGGCTATCGCAGGAGCCGGTCGCCCGCCGAGCGGCGGGGCGGCCGCTTTGGGAGCGGCAGACATGACGCCAATCTGGGCCGTCGGCCTGATGACCGGGACCGTGCTCGACGGCAACATCGACGTCGCCATGATCCGCAGCGACGGCGAGCAGGTCGCCGCCTTCGGGCCTTACGCTCTCACGCCGTATCCGCGAGCGGTCGTCGGCATGCTGGAAGAGGCGCAGAAGCAAGCGCTGGCCTGGAACTTCGACGGGCCGGAGCCGGCGATCTTCCGCGAAGCCGAGGACGCGCTCACGCGTGCCCAGGCGGCCGCCGTCGGGGCGCTGGTGGACGGCGCCGGCATGCGGCTTTCCGAGATCGGCGTCGTCGGCTTCCACGGCCAGACCGTCCTGCACCGGCCACCGCGGGAGGGGCGGCGCGGCGCCACGCGGCAGTTGGGCGACGGCCAGCTGATGCATTCGCTGCTGGGCGCAAAGGTCGCGTGGGACTTCCGCAGCGCCGACGTCGCGGCCGGCGGCCAGGGAGCGCCGCTCGCGGCGGCCTATCATGCGGCCCTGCTCGGCAAAGCCGGTGCGCGGGGCGATGCCGCGATACTCAACCTGGGCGGGGTCGGCAACGTCACCTGGTGGGACGGCCGGGGCGACCTGGTGGCCTTCGACACCGGGCCGGCCAATGCGCCGATCAACGACTTCGTCAAGGCGCGGGGGCTGGGCGAGATGGACCGCGACGGCGCGCTTGCCGCCGCCGGGCGGGTCGACGAGACGCGGCTTTCGCGCCTTCTTACGCATCCCTACTTCTCGGCGCCCTATCCGAAGTCGCTCGACCGCTTCAGCTTCACTGCGGCGATGGCCGATGGCCTCGGCCCGGAGGACGGGGCGGCGCTGCTGACGGCCTTCGCGGCCGCGGCGGTCGGCAAGGCGCTCGACCGGCTGCCGCAGCGGCCGTTGACCGTGTTCGTCAGCGGCGGCGGCCGGCACAACCCGACGCTGATGGCAATGCTCGCGGCAAGGGCGGGCGTCGCCGCCGTCGCCGCGGACCAGCTCGGCTGGCGCGGCGACGCGGTGGAGGCGGAGTGCTTCGCCTTCCTGGCGGTGCGCGTGCTCGCCGGACTGCCGATCAGCTTCCCGAGCACCACCGGGGTGCCCGAACCGATGACCGGCGGGCGGGTCGCCGGCTAGCCTGGGGCGGCTTCAGAGCGCCTTTTCGAGCTCCGGCAGGAGCTGGAACAGGTCGCCCACCAGGCCGTAGTCGGCGACCTGGAAGATCGGCGCCTCCTCGTCCTTGTTGATGGCGACGATGACCTTGGAGTCCTTCATGCCGGCCAGATGCTGGATGGCACCCGAGATGCCGACCGCGATGTAGAGGTCCGGCGCCACGACCTTGCCGGTCTGTCCGACCTGCCAGTCGTTGGGGGCGTAGCCGGCATCGACGGCGGCGCGGCTGGCGCCGACGGCGGCGCCGAGCTTGTCGGCCACCGGCAGGATCACCTCGGTGAACTTCTCCGAAGAGCCGAGCGCGCGGCCGCCGGAGATGATGATGCGCGCCGACGTCAGCTCAGGCCGGTCGCTTTCCGAGAGCCGGTTCTCGACGAAGCTCGAAAGGCCCGGATCGGCCACGGCCTCGACAGCCTCGACCGCGGCCGAGCCGCCTTCGCCGGCCGCCTGGAACGAAGCGGTGCGCACCGTGACCACCTTCTTGGGGTCGGTCGACTGCACCGTCTGGATGGCGTTGCCGGCATAGATCGGCCGCTTGAAGGTGTCGGGGCCGACCACCTCGATGATCTCCGAGACCTGCATGACGTCGAGCAGCGCGGCGACGCGCGGCATCACGTTCTTGCCCATGGTGGTGGCAGGAGCGACGAGCGCATCGTAGCCGCCGGCGAGCGAGACAACCAGCGCGGCGGTCGGCTCGGCCAGGCGCTCGGCGAGCCTGTCGGCCTCGGCGAGCAGCACCTTGCGCACGCCCTTGAGCTTGGCGGCGGCCTCGGCGGCCGCCCGGGCGCCCTTGCCGGCGACCAGCACGTCGACGTCGGAGCCGATCTGGAGGGCGGCCGTCAGCGCCTTGGCGGTCTGGTCGGAGAGGTGGTCGTTGCCGTGTTCGGCGATGAGGAGAGTGGCCATTTCTTGTCGTCCTTCCCGTCCTTAGAGCACGCCGGCTTCGTTCTTCAGCTTGTCGACCAGCTCGGCGACCGACTTCACCTTGACGCCGGCCTTGCGGCCGCCCGGCTCCTCGGTCTTCAGCACCTTGAGCCGCGGCGCCAGGTCGGCGCCGTAGTCGGCGGCCGTCTTCTCGTCGATCGGCTTCTTCTTGGCCTTCATGATGTTGGGCAGCGA
Source organism: Mesorhizobium sp. (assembly GCA_040510195.1). Taxonomy (GTDB): domain Bacteria; phylum Pseudomonadota; class Alphaproteobacteria; order Rhizobiales; family Rhizobiaceae; genus JBEVJK01. The sequence goes on from JBEVJK010000072.1 coordinate 53,199, forward strand.
GGGGTAGCGCGGCTGGTTGAGGCGCAGGTCGGTGGTGACGATGGTCGGCAGCTTGAGCTCGACGGTCTGCAGGCCGCCGTCGACCTCCCGCGTCACCTTGGCCTTGCCATCGCCGAGCTCGATCTTGGAAGCGAAGGTGCCCTGGCTCCAGCCGAGCAGCGCCGCCAGCATCTGGCCGGTCTGGTTGGCATCGTCGTCTATCGCCTGCTTGCCGAGGATGACCAGGCCAGGCGCCTCGGCGTCGACGACGCCCTTCAGCACCTTGGCGACGCCAAGCGGCTCGGTCGGCTCGTCGGTCTTGACCAGAATCGCCCGGTCGGCACCCATGGCGAGAGCGGTACGCAGGGTCTCCTGCGCCTGCTGCGGGCCGACGGACACGGCGATCACCTCGGTCGCCTTGCCGGCCTCGCGGAGCCGGATCGCCTCCTCCACCGCGATCTCGTCGAACGGGTTCATCGACATCTTGACGTTGGCAAGCTCGACGCCCGTCCCGTCGCCCTTGACGCGGATCTTGACGTTGAAGTCGACCACCCGCTTGACCGGAACCAGCACTTTCATCGGGTTATTCTCACCTCTCTTAAGGGATCTTTCGGCGCGCTATATCAGCCACCGGAGCGCCCGGCTTGTCGAATGCCGACATCTTAGTCGCGAAAAGGAGCGCCGGCTCGCGCCTCCTCCAGGCCGCGAAAGCGCGCGGAACCTAGTTTCGCCGCCTATCCCAGTCAATGCCCGGCAAGCGCTAAATCGGTTGAATCACTGGCGGCCCCACCGCGGCATGGGCTGAGCGGGCGACGGATGCACGGCGCTCTCGCTCTCGATCGCCACGGCGCGCGGGGTGACGATCTCGCGGTCGAACACCGGCACGCCGCGGCGCTTAAGCAGCAGCACCAGCACGGCGCCGGTCAGAATGCCCCCCACATGGCAGGCCCAAGACACCTGGTCCTGGCCGCCGAACAGGAACATGCCGAACTGGAAGAGGATCCAGGCCGCCAGCGATATCCAGGCAGGGATGCGCAGCGGAATGCGGCCGAAGGCGAGCACCCATACCTTCACCCGCGGATGCAGTATGAGGTAGGCCGCGACTATGCCGGCGACCGCACCCGAGGCGCCGATCAGCGGCATCTCCGATTGTGGCGACATGATGCCATGGAAGAAGGCGCCGCCGGCTGCACAGGCCAAATAGAAGAGGAGGAAGCGGAAGTGCCCCATGGCGTCCTCGACATTGTCGCCGAACACCCAGAGGAAAAGCATGTTGCCGCCGAGATGGAAGATGTCGGAGTGGATGAAGGCGTAGGTGAGGTAGGTCAGGTCCTCGGGCACCACGACGAATTGCGGCGGCAGCTCGGCGACGTCGAAGACCACGGAAGGGATGTAGCCGAGGCCGACGACGGCCGCCACCGTCACCTCCTCGCCGCCAATGGTGGTCACCAGGAAGACCAGCGTGTTGGCGACGATCATGCCGATCGTCACATATTGCAGGCGGATGTATTTGAGGCTGTTGGCGTCGTGGAGGGGGATGAACATGCGCGCCGGCACTCCTCACCGGTTCTTGCCAGGCACCCACAGGACGTCGGCCCTGCCGTCGTCATTGGCGGCGCGAGCGGCGACGAAAAGGAAGTCCGACAGCCGGTTGACGTAGCGGAGGGCCTCGCGGCCGACCGGCTCGTCGGCCTGGCGAGACAGGCCGACCATGATCCTCTCGGCGCGCCGGGCGACCGTGCGCGCCAGGTGCAGCGCCGCCGCCGCAGGGCTACCGCCAGGCAAGACGAAGGACCGCAACGGCGCCAGCGCCGCATTGAGCCGGTCGATCTCGCCCTCCAGCCGCGCGACCTGGGCGGCGACGATGCGCAGCGGCTCGACCGCCGGCGAGTCCCCTTCGTCGGGGGTCGAGAGGTCGGCACCGAGGTCGAACAGATCGTTCTGGATGCGCGCCAGCATGGCGTCGAGCTCCGGCAGGGCGCCCGTGTGCAGGCGGGCGAGCCCGATGCAGGCGTTGGTTTCGTCGACCGTGCCGCAGGCTTCGATGCGCGGGTCGCTCTTTGCCCGCCTGGCGCCGCCGGTGAGGCCGGTGGTGCCGTCGTCGCCGGTGCGGGTGTAGATGCGGTTCAGGCGTACCATGCGTTACGCTTTCAGTGACGGGTGAAGTAGACGGCGAGCAGGATGAGGCAAAGCGCAACGAACTGCAGCAGCACGCGCGCCTGCATCAGCTTGTTTGAGGTGCTGCCAGAGCCGCCGCGCAGCATGTTGGCGAGGCCGCGAATCAGCACGAAGACGACGGCCGCCATCACGGCGATGGCGAGGATGTTGAAGACGGTGGCCATGGGGCCTTCCCCTCTCTGCGGCCGTGAGCCGCCTGCGAATCACCCTTGCGTGGCCAGGATCCTGTAGAGGAGCGAGGCGGGCAACAGGCGCTTCAAGACGACGCCGATGCGCGCCGGAACCGTCACAACATAGTGCGGCCGCGGCTTTGGCGACAACAAAGCGTGACGCAGGACCGCGTAGACGGCGTCGGGCTTCAGCTTCAGCCGGGAGCGGGTGCCGCCGGCACGCAGGCGGGCGAGCTGGGCCTGGTAGGCCTCGCGATGGACCGAGGTCTCGTGGTCGATGTTTCTCTCAAACCAGGCGCGGGCGTTGACGGCGATGCGAGATTCGACCGGGCCCGGCTCGATCAGGGAGACGTGCACGCCCGAGCCGGCGAGCTCGGCGCGCAGGCACAGCATGAGCCCTTCCAGTGCATGCTTGGACGCCGCGTAGGCGCCGCGGAAGCGAGCGGGGACAAGGCCGAGGATCGACGAACAGGAGACGATCCGCCCATGGCCCTGCCGCCGCATGACGGGCACGAGGCGACGCGTCAGGTCGTGCCAGCCGAACAGATTGGCCTCGAACTGCTCGCGCAGCGCCGAAACGGGCAGGTCCTCGACGGCGCCCGGTTGCGAGTAGGCGCCGTTGTTGTAGAGCGCGTCGAGGCGGCCGCCGGTGCGCGCCAGGACGGCGTCGACCAGTGCGGCGATCGAGTCCGCCTCGCGGTAGTCGAGGTAGAAGCATTCGATCCCGTCCGCCTCGATGGCGGCGATGTCCTGCGGCCGGCGCGCCGTGGCGAAGACCCGCCAGCCCTCGGAGTGCAGCGCCCGGGCGCAATGCGCTCCGATGCCGGACGAGGCGCCGGTTACGATGATCGTTGGCCGCCGGTCGGCGGTTGGAGCGCTTGCCATTTGGCGAAATCCCTTCCCATATTCGCGGCGAGGAGACAATCACCAGGAGACGGGGTGCGAAGGATCGTCGCCATTCGCCGCGTGCTGACCGACGCGCTCGGCCATTTCAACGACGACGACGGCTGGTCGATGGCGAGCCACTTGGCGATCAGCGCTCTCATGGCCCTGTTCCCCTTCCTCATCTTCGCCACCACGCTGGCGAGTTTCCTCGGTGCCCAGGCCTTCGCCGAGACGGCTGTCCATCTGGTGTTCGACACGTGGCCCGAGCAGATCGCGGCGCCAATCGCCCGCGAGGTCGTCAACGTGCTGACCATTCAGCGCGGCGACCTGTTGACCTTCGGCTTCGTGCTTGCCGCCTTCTTCGCCTCCAACGGGGTGGAGGCGCTGCGCACCTCGCTCAACCGCGCCTATCGCGTCAGCGAGACACACTCCCTCGTCTTCAGGCGGCTCCAGAGCCTGCTCTTCGTGCTGGTGGCGACGATGAGCTTCGTGGCGATCAGCGTGCTTCTGGTCTTTGCGCCGTTGATCTCCAGGCTGGCGCGCTCGCAGTTCGACTGGATCGACCCCTATATGGGGACGATCACGCTGTGGCGCTTCGTCATCGCCTCGACCGTCATCGTGCTGGCGCTGGTGGCAGTGCATTTCTGGCTGCCGGCGGGCAAGCGGCGCTTCGTCGACATCGTTCCCGGCATCCTGTTCACGCTGATCGGCTGGCTGACCGGTTCGACGATCTTCGCCACCTACCTGGAGTATTTCTCGTCCTACGTCACGACCTATGCCGGGCTGGCCTCGATCATGGTGGCGGTCGTCTTCCTCTACATCATGTCTCTGATCTTCATTGTGGGCGGTGAGCTCAACGCGGCCATCAAGCGCTATCTCGAGGCGCGCGCCCGCGTCGGCGCGGGCTAGCCGGAGCGCCGTTCAATCCCGGAAGGCCAAGGGTTCGGCCCATGACACGCGTCGATTGAAGCGGTGGCCCAGAGCGTCACAACAGCGTGGGGATGACCCGCACAAATGCTATTCCCAACCCCACAAATCATCTTCTGATGGCGGTTTGCTCTAATGCTGAGCAACGGAATAAGCAAAACTAAACATTTGAAATCTATCGTGAACAAATCTGAGCCGGCGGGGGCTGGGTCAGAGTTCCCTGTGAGGACGCGTTGGGGTCGAAAGGGACACCCATGCTGATGAGACTCGACCCGGCTTGGCTCATGTTGGCGATATCGTTGGTCGCCATCATATGCTTCTTTTTCGGCGCGCTGATGGACGCCATCATGAAGGAGGATGGGTTCGGGCCCATCGGCAACACACTGGTTTTGCTGGCGGGGTTCTTCGCCGGTATCCTTCTCGTCAACTACAACGGCATCGCGCTGACCAGCCTGACCACGGCGACAGCCACCGGACTTGGCGGATCATTCGTCTCGCTGGCCCTGTTGGCGCTGGTCAAGGCCGGGCTGGCCCGCCTCTGAGCGCGTTTCGAAGCCGAGCCGGCCTCGAACCTCGCCAGGCGTGACGCCCTGCCGCCGCAGCGCGGCCAGCCCGCTGTCGCGCCGGCTCTTGGCGAGCTTGCGCCCGTCGGGCCCTTCGATCAGCCGGTGATGGAAATACAAGGGGGCGGGCAGCCCGAGCAGCTCCTGCAGCAGGCGCTGGACGGCCGTCGCCTGGAAGAGGTCGCGGCCGCGTACGACGTGTGAAACGCCCTGCAGGGCGTCGTCGACGACGACCGAAAGGTGGTAACTGGTGGGCGTCTCCTTGCGCGCCAACACGACGTCGCCCCAGGCGCTCGGGTCGGCGGCGACCGCCGCGAAGGCCGCGAGCCGCTCGTCGTTCGCCTCCTGCCAGGACAGGTCGCCGACGACGTCGACGGCGCGGGCGACGTCCAGGCGCCACGCGAAGGGCTCGCCGGCGTCGATGCGCTGCCGGCGCGCCTTCTCCGACAGGGCCTTGTCGAGGCCCGGATAGAGCGGCGCGCCATCGGGATCGCGCGGCCAGGGCCGGCCCCGCGCCGCCTCGGCGGCGGTGTGGGCGCGTATCTCGCCGCGGCTCATGAAGGCCGGGTAGACAAGGCCGCGGCCGGAAAGATCGGCGAGCGCGGCCTCATAGTCTTCGAAATGCTCGGACTGGCGGCGGACCGGCACCTCCCACCGGATGCCGAGCCAGCGCAGGTCGTCGATCATGGCCGCCTCCAGCTCGGGCGTGCAGCGCGTCAGGTCGATGTCTTCGATGCGCAGCAACAGCCTGGCGCCGAGGCCCCCTGCCAGCTGCTGGTTGAGCAGCGCCGAATAGGCGTGGCCGAGATGCAGGTCGCCATTGGGGCTGGGGGCGAAGCGGAGGGTCGGCGGGCTCATCGTTGGGCGTCCGGAAGCGGGTTGTGCGGCGTTCTCGCGGATTGCTACGGTGCGCGCTCCCAAGAAACAGGCAGGCGATGCAACGGATCAGCTCCTTCGACGACATCGAACGCGGCCTCGATGCCCTCATTGCGCTCGACCCGCGGCTGGCGCAAGTGCGGCAGAGCTCCGGCGAGGTGCCGCTGCGGCTCCAGCAGCCCGGCTTCGCGAGCCTCGCTTCGATCATCGTTTCCCAACAGGTGAGCCGGGCCAGCGCCGACGCCATCTTCGGGCGGCTCGCAAGGCTGGTCGACCCGCTGACGCCGGAGCGCCTGCTCGCCGCCGGTCCGGAGGCGTTCCGCGAGGCCGGCCTGTCGCGTTCCAAGGAGGTCGCACTGGTGGCGGCGGCCCGCGCGATGGCCGAGGGGCTCGACCTTGAGCGGCTCTGCGCGCTGGAGGCGCGGGAAGCGGTCGCCGCGATGACGGCGATCCCCGGCATCGGGCCGTGGACGGCGGAGTGCTACCTGCTGTTTTCGGCGGGCCATCCCGACGTGTTCCCAGCGCGCGACGTCGCCCTGCAAAGCGCGGTCGGGCGCGCGCTCGGCCTGGCGGAGCGTCCGGGCGAGAAGATGCTCGCGCAGATTGCCGAATCATGGAGCCCATGGCGCGGCGTGGCGTCCCGGCTTTTCTGGGCCTATTACCGCTCTCTCAAGGGGCGGGACGCCGTGCCGGGCGCCCGGAACCCTAAAAAAGCCTAAAAAACAGCGTCTTTTGCCGGCTGGTCTCGTCGGATGCCGGCTTCACATTGCTGTCACCTCGGGCTTACACTATCCGCGCCGATCGCTTGGGTCCAAGGAGGTGCTTGAGGTGACGATCGCAGTGTCGCTAGATGGGCTGCCAGCACTGGTGCTGAACGCCGACTATCGGCCGCTGAGCTACTACCCGCTGTCGCTGTGGTCGTGGCAGGATGCGATCAAGGCGGTGTTCCTCGACCGCGTCCATATCGTCGCCGAGTACGAGCATTCGGTGTCGTCGCCGACCTTCTCGATGAAGCTGCCGAGCGTGGTCAGCCTGAAGACCTACATCAAGCCGTCGCGCAACCCGGCTTTCACCCGCTTCAACGTGTTCCTGCGCGATCGTTTCCAGTGCCAGTACTGCGGCACGCCCGAAGACCTGACCTTCGATCACGTGGTGCCGCGCCGCTGCGGCGGTGCGACGACGTGGGAGAACGTGGTGGCGGCCTGCTCGCCTTGCAACCTCAGGAAAGGCGGAATGCTGCCGGCGCAGGCCAAGATGTGGCCGCTGCAGAAGCCGTACCAGCCGACGGTCCACGACCTGCACAACAACGGCAAGCGGTTCCCGCCCAATTATCTGCACGAAAGCTGGATGGACTACCTCTACTGGGATGTCGAACTGGAGCCCTGATCGATCGTCTCAGGGGCGAGCCAGCGCGCCGCGGAAGGCGGCCAGCGCCAAGATCAGGCTGGCGATCACGTTCCACCCCGCAAAGGACAGACCGAGCACACGCAGCGCCGCCTTGTCGCATGAGGGCGGCACGACATTGTTGAGGGCGTCGAGCAGGCTGCCGCCGGTGTCGACCGACTCGACGGCGCCGCAATCGGTCGGGCCTTGCCACCAGGCCCATTCGACGCCCGCGTGATAGGTGCCGAGGGCGACGCCGTAGGCCATGAGCAGGCCGCCGGCCAGGAGCAGTCCGCGGGTGACCACGCCGGGCAGGCCGAGAGCCGAGGACAGGGCGGCCAGCGCCATCAGGGGAACGCCGACATAGTAGGGCAAGCGCTGCTCCAGGCAGAGCTTGCAGGGGATGTAGCCGCCGAGATGCTGGAAGCCGAGCGCGGTGCCGACCACCGCGGCCATCGCCAACGCAAGCAAGGCAGCGGTGAGGGTCTGGCGGCGACCGGTCGGGGCGGTCAGTGGGATCATGGTCGCGAAATCCGTGGGCGGCGGGGTCAGTGGAAGTATCTGACGGCGAGATAGAGCAGAATGAGGGCGGCGGCCGCGAGCCCGGCCAGCAGGCCCAGGCGCTTCTCGATGAAATGGCGGATCGGTTCGCCATACCTCCGTAGCAGCCAGGCGAGGAAGTAGAAGCGGGCGCCGCGGGCGATGATGGCCGAGACGATGAACAGCCAGATGTCGACGCCGATCACGCCGGACAGGATGGTGACGACCTTGATCGGCGGCAGGTGGGCGACGCCCGAGGTCACCAGCATCAGCAGGATGAAGCCGGTGCCGCCCGATTGGCGCAGCGCCTCGAACTCGTCGAACTTGCCGTAGAATTCGAGCACGGGGCGGGCGATCGTCTCGTAGGCGAAATGGCCGAGGAACCAGCCGGCGATGCCGCCGAGGACGGACGCGGCGGTGGCGATCGCCGCGTAGCGATAGGCCCGCTCGGGCCGCGACAGGGCCATCGGCAGGAAAAGGACGTCGGCCGGAACGAGGAAGACAGAGCTTTCGACGAAAGCGATGAATGCCAGCCACCATTCGGCAGACTTCCTGGCCGCGAGCGACAGGGTCCAGTCGTAGAGTCTGCGCAGCAATGGCTCCCCCGGCGGTTCTTCGGCGCGCCTTGTCTAGAGAGATTTGCGGCGTCGCACAATGCGACGGGAACGCCGCAGCGAAATGGCGGCTCCGGGCAGTTGACGCGAGGCGGCGCCCCGTATAGTCCGCTGCCGTTCTTGCCCGCTCCCGGGCGAGGCCCCTGTGGCGGAATTGGTAGACGCGGCAGACTCAAAATCTGTTGCCTTCACGGGCGTGCTGGTTCGATCCCGGCCAGGGGCACCA
>JBEVJK010000073.1:0-12741 GCA_040510195.1 Mesorhizobium sp.
GCCCACAAATCCGACGTCGGCGGCGTCAAGCTCGGCCTGCGCACGCGTGCCGACGTCAACGACGCCGTCGATTCGATGCGCCATCTTGCCGACCGCTTCCTCATCGAGCGGATGGTCGAGGGATCCGTCGCCGAATTGATCGTCGGCGTGGTGCGCGATCCGCAGTTCGGCCCGACGCTCACCGTCGGAGCGGGCGGCGTGCTCGTCGAGCTCCTGCAGGATGCCGCGACGATGCTCCTGCCGGTGACCGCCGAGGAGATCCGCGAGAAGCTGATGGGCCTTCGCATGGCGCGCCTCCTGGACGGTTTCCGCGGCAAGCCGCGCGGCGATATCCGTGCCGCCGTCAAGGCCATTCTCGCCGTCGCCGAGTTCGCCGAGCGCCAAGCCGACCGGCTGGTCGAGCTCGACGTCAACCCGCTCTTCGTCCTGCCGGAAGGGCGCGGCGCCATCGCCGCGGATGCGCTGGTGCGGCTGGTCGAGTAGAGCTTCGGGCCCGCGCTGGCCTTACGGAGGAGCATCATGCCGGAAGCCGTCAAGCTGGAGCGCCGCGGCGCCGTCCTCGAGATCACGCTCGACCGGCCCAAGGCCAATGCCATCGACCTGGCGACCTCGCGGTTGATGGGCGAGACGTTCCTGAAATTCCGCGACGACCCGGCACTCAGGGTGGCGATCGTGAAGACGGAAGGCGACAAGTTCTTCTCGGCCGGCTGGGACCTCAAGGCGGCGGCCGGCGGCGATGCGGTCGACGGCGACTACGGCGTCGGCGGGTTCGGCGGGCTGCAGGAGCTTCGCGACCTCGACAAGCCGGTGATCGCCGCGGTCAACGGCATGGCGGTGGGCGGCGGCTTCGAGCTGGCGCTCGCCTGCGACCTCATCTACGCCGCCGACCATTCGCGTTTCGCGCTGCCGGAAATCCGCGCGGGCACGCTGGCCGATGCGGCGACCATCAAATTGCCGAAGCGTATCCCCTATCACGTCGCCATGGACCTCTTGCTCACCGGCCGCTGGATGGAGGTCGAGGAGGCGCATCGCTGGGGGCTGGTCAACGAGGTGCTGCCGAAGGACCGGCTCGAGGCGCGCGTCTGGGAGATCGCCCGGTTGCTCGCCTCGGGGCCGCCGCTGGTGTTCGCGGCGATCAAGGAGGTCGCCCGGCGGGCCGAGGCGATGGAGTTCCAGGACGCGATGAACTGGATCACCAAGCGCAAGTTCAGGACGGTGGACGAGCTCTACGCATCGGAGGACAATCAGGAGGGGTTCCGCGCCTTCGCCGAGAAGCGCGACCCCGTCTGGAAGGGCCGATAGGTGACCGACTATGCGAAGCTGATCGACGCCGAGACCTGGGCGTTCATCGAGCGGACCGACAGCTTCTACCCGCCGGACACGATCGACATGTCGATCGCCGACCAGCGGGCCGTCTACGACCGCCTCTGCCGGGCCTTCTTTGCCGGCTATCCGGACGGCGTCGAGGCGAAGGACGGGGCCATCCGCGCCGAAGGGCGCGACGTGCCGATCCGCATTTACCGGACCGCCGCCTCGGACCTCAAGGCGCGCGTCGTCTATTTCCACGGCGGCGGCTTCATTTTGGGCGGGCTGGACAGCCATGACGACATCTGCGCCGAGCTCTGCGCGCGGACGGCGATGGAGGTTGTGGCGGTGGACTACCGGCTGGCGCCCGAGCACAAGCATCCTGCCGCCTTCGACGATGCGCTAGCGGCCTTCGAGTGGGCGACCGGCGACGATCCCCGGCAGGTGGTGCTGGTCGGCGACAGCGCCGGCGGCACGCTCGCCGCCGCGGTGAGCCATGCGACGCGCGGCCACAAGCGCCGGCCGACGGGCCAGATCCTCGTCTATCCCAGTCTCGGCGGCGACCAGAGCCGCGGCTCCTATGTCGAGCATGGCGAGGCGCCGATGCTGACGGTGCGCGACCTCGCCTTCTACAAGGAGATCCGCGGGGGTGCCGAGGTGGCGGGCGACATCACGCAGTCGCCGCTGGCCGACGCCGACTTTTCCAACCTGCCGCCGACGGTGGTCGTGACGGCCCAGTGCGACCCTCTTTCCTCGGACGGGGAAGCCTATGGCAGCCGCATCGCGGCGGCCGGCGGACGCGCCTGGTGGTTCGAGGAGCCGGGGCTGGTGCACGGCTTTCTGCGCGGCCGCCACAGCGTCGGCCGCGCGCGCACCAGCTTCAGCCGCATCGTCGAGGCGGTGGAGGCGCTCGGCAAGGGAGACTGGCCGTACTGAACGGTACGCCAACACAGCGTACCGCGCGGTACGCCGGGCTCATTCGAGGAACGGTTTGGCCTTCATGCTTTCGGGAATGGGGACGCCGAGCCTTGCCAGCATCGTCGGCGCCAGCTGAAGCTGGTCGAGCAGGGATTCAGGATCGGGGCCGCTGCCGTTGCCGAAGTAATAGAGGGCGACGTCCTGCTGGTCCTCGCCGCTGCCGCCATGGTGGCCGCGCAGCGACTGGCCGTGATCAGCCGTGACGATCACCTCGTAGCCGGAGTTCCTCCAGCGCGGCAGGAAGCCCGAGAGCATGGCGTCGACATGCGCACAGGCGAGGTCCATCTCGATGCAATCGTGGCCGAAACGATGGCCCATCGAATCGAGCGTGCAGGTGTGGAGGATGCCGTAGTCGATGGCGAAGCGCTCGGTCAGCATGGTGAGCGTGGCGAAGAGGTCGGTATCCGACGGGGTCATCTGGTTGTGATTGTCGTAGCCGGTCATGCTGTGGAAGCGGCCATGGGCGATCGGCCCCCCGGGCTCGTCATATTCGAGGTCGCGGACGGGGTCGAAAGGGTAGCGGCAAAAAAGCTCCGACCACCAGGAATGGGTGACCGCGCCGGTGCGGCCGCCGGCCCCGGCGACGGACGAGAAAACGTTCGGGAGATCGAGCCTGAAGCGTTTGTCGTTGGAAAGCACCCCGTGCACCTGCGGCGGGACGTCGGTGTGGATCGACGCGTAGCAGCAGGCCGACATCGAGGGCAGCACCGAGCGCATGCGCCAGACACGAGCCTCGCCCGACTGCGCCCAGCCTTCGAGATTGCCCATCAGGCGGCGCCAGTTGCGGTAGGGCACGCCGTCGAGAATGACGAGCAGAAGCTTGGCCGGGAGCGCCATCAATTGCCGGCGCTCTCCATGCGCCGGGTCTTGATCGCTTTCTCCAGCCAGCCGAGCTCCATTTCCGGGACCGAGGACAGGAGTAGCTCGGTGTAGGCGTCGAAGGGCGGGTGAATGACCTTGCTCTTCGGCCCGTAGCGCACCACCTCGCCGCGGTACATGACGGCGATCGAGTCGGCGATCGACTTCACGGTGGCGAGGTCATGGGTGATGAAGAGATAGGCGACGCCTTCCTCCGCCTGCAGCTCCAGCAAGAGCTTGAGGATGCCGTTGGCGACCAGCGGGTCGAGCGCGCTGGTCACCTCGTCGCAGATGATCAGTTTCGGCTGCGCCGCCAGCGCGCGGGCGATGCAGACGCGCTGCTTCTGGCCGCCGGACAGCTCGGCGGGATAGCGGTCGACGAAGCGCTTGCCGAGCTCGATCTTGTCGAGCAGCTCGATCACCTTGGCGTCGCGCTCGCGGCCGCGGATGCCGAAGTAGAATTCGAGCGGCCGGCCGATGATGGTGCCGACGGTCTGGCGCGGGTTCATCGCCACGTCCGCCATCTGGTAGATCATCTGCAGCTGGCGCAATTCGTCCTTGCTGCGCTCGGCGAGCCGCCTGGGCAAGGGCTTGCCGGCGAAGGCGATGGTTCCCGCCTCAGGCGGCAGCAGGCCGGTGATGGCGCGCGCCAGCGTCGACTTTCCGGAGCCGGATTCGCCCACGACCGCCAGCGTCTGCCCGGGATGGATGTCGACGGAGACGTCCTTCAATACCTTGACGGCGCCGCCGGCATAGGCAGCGGTGACGTTCTTGACCGACAGCATCGGCTCGCGGGTGGGCTTCTTCTCGCGGTGGTCGATGTGGTGCACGGAGACCAGCGCGTTGGTGTATTCCTGCCGCGGCTCCTGGATGATCTGCCTGGTGTCGCCGTATTCGATCAGCTTGCCATGCCTCAGCACCATGATGTCGTCGGCCACCTGCGCCACCACGGCGAGATCATGGGTGATGTAGAGCGCGGCGACGCCGGTGTCGCGGATCGCATCTTTGATGGCCGCCAGCACGTCGATCTGGGTGGTGACGTCGAGGGCGGTGGTCGGCTCGTCGAAGACGATCAGGTCGGGCTCCGAGCAGAGCGCCATGGCGGTCATGGCGCGCTGCAGCTGGCCGCCCGAGACCTGGTGGGGGAAGCGCTGGCCGAAATTGTCCGGATCGGGGAGGCCGAGCTTGCGGAACAGGGTGCGGGCCCTCTCCTCGGCCTCGGCGCGCTTGGCGACGCCGTGCTCGAGCGCGGCCTCGACGACCTGGTCCATCAGCCGGTGCGCCGGGTTGAAGGCGGCAGCTGCCGACTGGGCGACGTAGCAGACCTCGTTGCCGCGCAGCCGGCGCAGCCCCTGCACCCCGCCCTGCAGGATGTCGCGGCCGTTGAGAATGACCTCGCCGCCGGTGATCCTGACGCCGCCGCGGCCGAAGGCCATGGAGGAGAGGCCGATGGTCGACTTGCCGGCCCCCGACTCGCCGATCAGGCCGAGCACCTTGCCGCGCTGCAGCGTCAGCGAGACGTCGTCGACGATCGTCACCTTGTGGGGCGGCTCGCCCGGCGGGTGGACGTTGGCCTCGATCCGCAGGTTGCGGATTTCGAGGAGGGTGCCGCCCTCGCCGGTCGAGCGCCTTCGGGAGACCGCCTTCCTAGCCATTGCCGCGGCCTCCCTTCAGGTCGGTGGTGCGGTTCAAGATCCAGTCGGCCACGAGGTTCACCGAGATGGCGAGCGCCGCGATCGCCGCGGCCGGGATCAGGGCCGCCGCGATGCCGAAGACGATGCCGTCCTTGTTCTCCTTGACCATGCCTCCCCAGTCGGCCTGGGGCGGCTGCACGCCGAGGCCGAGGAAGGACAGGGCAGAGAGGAACAGCACGGCGTAGATGAAGCGCAGACCGAGCTCGGAGACGAGGGGCGACAGGGCATTGGGCAGGATTTCGCGGAAGATGATCCAGCGACTGCCCTCGCCGCGCAGCTTGGCGGCCTCGACGAAGTCCATGACGTTGATGTCGACCGCCACGGCGCGCGACAGCCGGTAGACGCGGGTCGAATCGAGGATGCCCATGACCAGGATGAGGGTGAGTATGGTGGTGGGCAGCACTGAGAGCACCACGAGGGCGAAAATCAGCGTCGGGATCGCCATCAGAAGATCGACGAAGCGCGACATCAGCGTGTCGAACCAGCCGCCGACGACTGCGGCCGTGAAGCCGAGCACCGAGCCGAGAATGAAGGAGATGGCGGTGGCGACGGCGGCGATGAAGATGGTCGTGCGGGCGCCGTAGATCATGCGGGACAAGAGGTCGCGACCGAGATTGTCGGTGCCGAGCCAGTGCTCCGCCGAGCGCGGCGCCCAGACGTCGCCGACGATGGCATCCATGGGGTAGGGCGCGATCAGCGGCGCGAAGACGGCCACGAACAGGAAGAGGGCGGTGAGGATCAGCCCGATCCAGGCGCCGATCGGAATACGGCGGAAGTCAAGCATGCGCGCTCATTTCGGATGCCGAAGCCTGGGGTTGGCGACGATGGCGGCGATGTCGGCGACGATGTTCAAGGCGATGTAGACGGCTGCGAAGATGAGGCCACAGGCCTGCACCACCGGCACGTCGCGCTTGGCGACGTGGTCGACCAGATACTGCCCCATGCCGGGATAGACGAAGATCACCTCGACGACGACGACGCCGACGACCAGGAAGGCGAGGTTCAGCATCACCACGTTGACGATCGGGGCGATGGCGTTGGGGAAGGCGTGCCGGCGAATGATCTCGATCGGCCGCAGGCCCTTGAGCTCGGCGGTCTCGATGTAGGCGGACTGCATGACGTTGAGGATGGCGGCGCGGGTCATCCGCATCATGTGGGCGAAGACGACGAAGGTGAGCGCAAGCGCCGGCAGGGCGATGGCCCGCATGCGCTCCAGGAAGGGCATGCCGTCATAGACGGTGGAGACGCTGGGCAGCCACTGCAGCTTCACGGCGACGAAGTAGATCAACAGGTAGCCGATGAAGAACTCCGGCAGCGAGGTCGAGGCAAGCGCGATGCCGGAAATGGTCTTGTCGACAGGGCCGTTGCGGTAGCGCACGGCAACGAGGCCCATGGCAATGGCGAGCGGGATCGACAGGACCGCCGCCCAGAAGGCGAGGAACAGCGTGTTCCACAGGCGCCCGCCGAGCGAGGCGGCGATATCCTGCCCCGAAGAGAGCGCTGTGCCCAGATCGCCCGTGAGCACGCCTCCGAGCCAACGGAAATAGCGAACATAGGCGGGATCGTTCAGTCCGAGCGATTCGCGGAGATTGGCGAGCGCCTGCGCCGTCGCCGACTGACCGAGGATCGACTGGGCGACGTCGCCCGGCAGGATCTGCGTGCCGGCGAAGATCAGCACGGAGACGGCGAACAGGAGGAGAATGCCCAGCGCGATGCGCTGGGCAATCAGCTTGACGATCGGTGTGCTCATCCGCTCGCCGCCCGATCAGGCGATGATCCAGCACTTCGACAACGCGTAGCCGCCCATCATCTCCTGGTTGCCGTCGGGGACCCAGCCGGCGACCTTGGGGCCGCTGGCGTCGATGAAGTTGTTGAACATCGGCGTGATCACGCCGCCTTCGTCGCGAACCATCTCGCCCATCGACTTGTAGAGCGCCTTGCGCTTCTCCGGATCGAGCTCCGAGCGGGCCTGGAAAAGCATCTTGTCGAAGTCCTCGCGCTGGAAACGCGTGTCGTTCCATTGGGCCTTGGAATAATAGGCGGTCGAGTACATCTGGTCCTGGGTCGGACGACCGCCCCAGTAGGAAGCCGAGAAGGGCTGCTTGTTCCAAACCTCGGCAAAGTAGCCGTCGCCCGGCTCGCGCTTGACCTCCAGCGTGATGCCGGCCTTGGCGGCGCTCTGCTGGTAGAGCTGGGCGGCATCGACGGCGCCGGGGAAGGCGACGTCGGAGACGCGCAGCAGCACCGATCCGCTATGGCCCGACTTCTTGTAGTGGAAGGCCGCCTTCTCGGGGTCGAAGACGCGCTGCTCGATCTCGGTGAACAGCGGATAGGTCTTGTTGATCGGCGTGTCGTTGCCGATCGAGCCGTAGCCAAAAAGGATCTTCTGCAGCATCTCCTCGCGGTCGATCGCGAATTTCAGCGCCAGCCTCAGATCGTTGTTGTCGAATGGCGCCGTGTTGCAATGGGCGATGAAGACGTAATGACCGCGACCGGCGACGTTCTGGATGGTGACCCCCGGCACGTTCTTTATGAGGCCGACGATCTTGGGCTCGACGCGGTTGATCATGTCGACCTGGCCGCCCTGCAGGGCCGAGGTGCGGGCGGTGGCATCATTGATGACGATGATCTCGATCTGGTCGGCGAAGCCGCGGTCGTCGCGCCAATAGTTGGCAAACTTTTCGCCGCCGAGACGCACGCCGGGCTCGTTGACGGTAACCTTGTAGGGGCCCGTGCCGATGCCGGCCGTCGGGTTGTCCTTGCCGCCGTTGGGCTGGATCATCAGGTGATAGTCGTCGAGCAGATAGGGCAGATCGGCATTGGCATCCTTCAGCGTGAAGACCACCTCGCCGCCATTGGCCTTGACGCTCTCGATGCCGCCCATGAGGCCGAGCGCGCCCGACTTCGCCTTCTCGTCGGAGTGGCGCTCCATGGTGGCGACGACGTCTTCGGGCGTCATCTCCTTGCCGTCGTGGAACTGCACGCCCTTGCGGATCTTGAACGTCCACACCTTGGCGTCGTCGGAGGCGCCCCATTCCTCGGCCAGCGCAGGCTTCACCTCGCCGTCGGGGGAAATCTGCACGAGCTGCTCGCCCCATTGGCGGCCGAAGAAATACGGAACCTGGCTTGCCCAGACCGCCGGGTCGAGGCTGTCGGTGGCGGCGCCGCCCTGCATGCCGGCCTTGAGGATGCCGCCCTTCTGCGGTCCTTCGGCGCGCACGACGCCGGCCAAAAGCGTGTTGGCGGCCGTCGCGCTCAGGCCGAGGGCGGCGGCCCGGCCGAGAAAATCGCGCCGGTTCATCCTGCCCAGCACGACGCGACGGCCGAGTTCATTCATTTCGTCAGACATATGGGATGTTCCTCACTCCATTGGTCGCCGTGAACCGGCCGATCGTTATGACGGAGAATATTGAACGCAACGGAAAGCAACCCGCAAGGCCGAATGCGACATTCCCTGGCGTAAATGGCGCGCCGCAAGTGGACCAATCGCGGAGCCCCGTCAGACGTGCTCGCGGGCGACGATCTCGCTGAAATTGCGCTCGAAGACGAGGGCGTCGCCCTCATAGGCCAATATGCGGCCGGTCAGGTGAAAACTCAGAAGGTCCGACCGCATGCGGGTGAAGGTTTCGGTCCGCACCGACCAAGAGCCGCGCGCGAGCGTCTGGGTCCAATGCGTCTCGCCCTCGGCCGACAGGGGGTCGGCGGGATCGATGGTCCAGCTCTCGCGCGCCGTCGAGCCGGTGACCAGGCCATGCTCCAGGTCGCGCACCTCGCCGAAATCGTCGACGATGGCGAGCGTGACGGCATCGGTCGCCGGATTGCGCGTGACGGTGCGGCTGTTGCTCGCCGCGCGGAGCGTCTCGACCTGCCACGGTCGGGCGCCGGCGGGCTCCGCGAAGGCGACGGGCAGGCCGGCACCGTCGCGCAGCAGAGGCAGGTCGAGCTCGGCGGCATGGATCGACAGCGTCACGGTCTCGGGCGAAGGCCAGACCAGCGGCCAGTATGTCGAGGATATTGCGAGCCGCAGCCGGTTGCCCGCGGCGACATTGTAGGCGATGTCGTCGAGCCTCAGCGCAATCTCGACGACGGCCCCCGGCTCGAGCTCGGCGGGCTGGTCGTGGCCATGGCGATGGCAAAGGTTGAGCACGCCGTAGGTGATGCGGGTCGAGGCGCCGTCCGGCTGCACGTCGCAAAGCCGCACCGCGACCATGGCGCGGCGGCGATCGGCGGCAAGGCGGAGCCTGACAGTCGGCGTGCCGACGATGGCGAGCGGCGCCGACAGTGGCTCGCCGTCGAAGCAGAGCGAGCGCGCGTCGTCGGGACGCTGGTCGCCCGGAAGCTCGGGACCGAGCCAGATGGCGCAGTATTCGCCGCTCGCCAGCCCGCAATCCTGCGGCGAGGCGAAAGGGGCCGGTGCGGAGAGCCGGGTGCCCTCGCCCAGCAGGCCGCCGTCGCCTGCGGCCAGCGTCAGCTTCGACACCTCGGCTTCGGCGTTCCAGCCCGAAAGCCCGACCCAGCGGCCGGGGCGCTCCTCGTACCACTCTCGCGGCGGCACCGAATCCATCACATAGACGCGCATGTCCGGGTCGGCCTCGACGCCGGTGTCGGCATCCTTCAGCCAGCGGTCCCACCAGCGAAGCGCCTCCTGGAGAAATCCGATAGCCGGCTTGGGGACGGCGAAATGCGGATATTTGTGGATCCAGGGACCGACAATCGCCTTGACCGGAGCGGCGCCGATCCCTGCGAGCAGCCGCGCGACGGCGTTCTTATAGGCGTCTGCCCAGCCGCCGACGGCCAGCGTCGCGGCCTTGATGCGGGAAAAATCCTCGCAGACCGAGCCGTGCTTCCAGTAGGTGGTGCGGCGCTGATGCTTCAGCCAGATCGCCGGCAGGAACGGCTCGTGCTCCAGCCGGGCGAACCACAGGTCGCGCCAGCGGGTGTCGCCGGCGATCGCCGGGTCCGGCGGGCGCGAGGAGTAGGACAGCATGGTGGCGCCCCAGCCCATGTTCTCGTTGAGCAGCAGCCCGCCCTTGTAGTGGATGTCGTCGGCGTAGCGGTCGTCGGTCGAGCAGAGCGTGACGATGGCGGCGAGCGCCGGCGGCTCCCTGGCAGCGACCTGCAGCGCGTTGAAGCCGCCCCAGGAAATACCCATCATGCCGACCTTGCCGGTGCACCAGGTCTGTGCCGCGGCCCAGGCGATGACGTCGCAGGCGTCCTGGAGCTCCTGCTCGGTGTACTCGTCCTCCATCACCCCTTCGGAGTCGCCGTTGCCGCGCATGTCGACCCGGATCGAGGCGTAGCCATGCCCCGCCAGATAGGGGTGGGTGAGGGAATCGCGCTGCGTGGTGCCGTCGCGCTTGCGGTAGGGCAGGTGCTCGAGGATGGCGGGAACGGGATCGTCCTCTGCGTCCTCGGGCAGCCAGATGCGGGCCGAGAGCCGGCAGCCGTCGGGCATCACGATACCGACATCGGAATGCTCGACGATTCTGCGGGGAAACTGGGTGATGGTCTTCATGATGTGTCCGTGAACAACCATGAGGCCCGTCCCGGTTGAACATTTCAACCCCCAACGACGAGCCGGCCGGCAAAATACCGCATGTGCCGGGGGACGCGGCCGCTCAGGCTAGGGGGATGTCGTTTTCGGCCTTCTTCGCCTGATAAATGGCGGAGAGGTCGTCGTAGCGCTCGGCAATCGCCGCGGCGCGCGCTTCGAGGCGGTCGCGGCCGGCCATCGGCAGGGCGCGTATCAGGTGGCGGATCGAATAGCTCTTCCAGTAGGCGTTCTCGGCATTGTAGCCGCCGGGGTCGAGGGTGAAGACCTCCTTGAGAATGCGCAGATCGTGCGGGATGGCGAAGCTGTCGCGTGAATCCTCGTGGCTGAACAGGAAATAGAAGTTGTCGAAGCCGGCCCAGGTGATGGCCGACAGGCAGAGCGAACACGGCTCGTGGGTGGCGAGGAAGAGGCAGTCGGCCGTCGCCGGCCGGGCCTCGCGGGGCATTTCGTAGAAGCGCTTCAGGCAATGGACCTCGCCATGCCAGAGCGGGTTCTCCGTCTCGTTGTTGGTCTCGGCGAGGACGAGCGAGCGGTCGCTCTTTTTCAGGATGGCGGCGCCGAAGAGCTTGTTGCCGCGCCGGACGCCAGTCTCGGTGCGGGGCAGGATGTCCGCCTCGACGACGTCGAACAGGCGGTCGATGAGCGATGCGTCGGCCATGTCATGCTCCCGGGAGGCGGATCTCGTAAGGATGCGAGAAGTGGAACTCCTCGAGGTTGGAGCCGGCGCCGCCGCGGTCGACCACCAGGAAGTCCTGGGGTTCGGCGAGCGGTGTCAACACGCCGTGCCAGAGGTTGCGCGCGTAGTTGACGCCCTGGCCAGGCCGGGTCAGGAAGGCGCGGGGCGTGCCCGGCCCGTCCTTCGCATCGGGACAGACGACAACCACGAAGGGCCGCGGCGTCAGTGGAACGAACGCCTGGCTGCCGAAGGGATGGCGCTCGACCATCGCCAGCCGCAGCGGGAAGGCGTAGGGCGTGCCCCTGACGAGGCTGATCAGCACATGGCCGTCGGGGCCGGCCGCCTCGGGGCGGGCCAGCGCATGGAAGCGCTCGGCCTTGCCGTCGTTGATGGGATAATGGCGGTCGGTGTCGGCGTCGATGACGTCGCCGAAGCCGGCAAAGCTTTCCCGCGTCAGCGGTTCGGCGAAGATGGGGCGGCGGTCCATTCCGAAGCTCCCTAGCCGGCCAACCGCGGCGGCGTGCCGAGCTTCATGTGCCGGTTGACGTCCTTGTAGAGGAGGTAGCGAAAGCGGCCGGGGCCGCCGGCATAGCAGGCCTGCGGGCAGAAGGCGCGCAGCCACATGTAGTCACCGGCCTCGACCTCCACCCAGTCCCGGTTCAGGCGGTAGACCGCCTTGCCTTCGAGCACGTAGAGCCCGTGCTCCATGACATGGGTCTCGGCGAAGGGAATGAGGCCGCCCGGCTCGAAGGTGACGATGGTGACGTGCATGTCATGCCGCAGGTCGGCGGGATCGACGAAGCGGGTGGTTGCCCAGCGGCCCTCGGTGTCGGGCATCGGGATCGGCTGGATGCCGCGCTCGTTGGTGAAGAAGGGCTCCGGAGCCGAGATGCCGTCGACGGCGTCGTAGGCCTTGCGAATCCAGTGGAAACGCACCGGCGCCCCACTCTCGTTGCGGAGCGTCCAGCTGCTCCCTGGCGGCAGGAATGCAAATCCGCCCGGCTGCATGAGGTTGCGGCGCCCGTCGAGCGTCACGACCAATTCGCCCTCGACGACGAAAAGCACGCCCTCGGCGCCGGCATCCGGCTCGGGCCGCTCGCTGCCGCCACCCGGCTGCACCTCCATGATGTATTGCGAGAACGTCTCGGCAAAGCCCGATAGCGGGCGCGACAGCACCCAGAGGCGGGTCCCCTCCCAGAACGGCAGGGCGCTGGTGACGATGTCGCGCATGACCCCCTTGGGGATCACCGCATAGGCCTCGGTAAAGACGGCGCGGCCGGTCAGAAGCTCGGTCTGCGGCGGGTGGCCGCCGCGGGGCGCATAGTAGCTGCGCTCGGACATCGGTTTCAGTCTCCTAGGCGGGCAACAGGTCGCGCAGCCGGAGGAGCGCAATGCGCTCCACCTGCCGGCAAGCGGTGTCGAACTCGGTTTCGCGGTCGTTGCCGAGCCGGGTCTCGAAGGCGGCCATGATGTCGGCCTTGGTGCGACCGCGGACGGCGACGATGAAAGGGAAACCGAAGCGCTCGACATAGTCGGCATTGAGCCGCGCGAAAGCGGCGCGCTCGGCGTCGGTCAGCGCGTCGAGCCCCGCGGAGGCCTGTTCGGCGGCGGATTCGGCGGTGAGGCGACGGGCGGCGGCCAGCTTGCCGGCAAGGTCGGGATGCGCCTTGAGCACG
>JBEVJK010000074.1:0-44837 GCA_040510195.1 Mesorhizobium sp.
GATTCCGGCGCGACGATCGATGTGGTCAATCCCGCGACGGGCCTGAAAATCGGCACCGTGCCGAAGTCCGGCAAGGCAGAGACGCGGCGCGCCATCGAAGCCGCCGAGACCGCCTTCCAGAGCTGGCGCCATACCGCCGCGCTCGACCGCTCGAAGCTGCTGCGCAAGCTGCACGACGCCATCATGGACAATCAGCAGCCGCTCGCCGAACTGCTGACCACGGAGCAAGGCAAGTCGCTTGCCGAATCCAAGGGCGAGATCGCGATCTCGGCAGCCTATGTGCTGTGGTTCGCCGAGGAAGCGCGGCGCACCTATGGCGATGTCGTTCCCTCGCCATGGAAGGACCGCCGCGTGATTGTGACCAGGGAGCCGGTCGGCGTCATCGCCGCGATCACGCCGTGGAATTTTCCCTCCTCCATGCTGTCGCGCAAGATCGCGCCGGCGCTTGCCGCCGGCTGCACGGCAGTCATCAAGCCGGCCTCGCAGACGCCTTATTCCGGGGTCGCCTGGGGCGTGCTTTGCGAGGAGGTCGGCTTTCCCAAGGGCACCGTGAATGTCGTTACGGGCGCGGCAGGCGCGATCGGCGATGAGATCTGCGCCAATCCGCTGGTCAGGAAGATCACCTTCACCGGCTCCACCGAGGTCGGCAAGGTGCTGATCGCCAAGTCGGCCTCGACGGTCAAGAAAGTGTCGATGGAGCTCGGCGGCAACGCGCCGTTCCTGGTCTTCGACGACGCCGACCTCGACCGCGCGGTGGAAGGCGCCATGATCGCCAAGTACCGCAATTCGGGCCAGACCTGCGTCTGCACCAACCGCTTCTTCGTCCAGTCGGGCATCTACGACGCCTTTGTCGAGAAGTTCTCCGCCGCCACGCGCAAGCTGAAGGTCGGCCCCGGCCTCGAGGACGGCACCCAGCAGGGGCCGCTGATCGACGACAAGGCGGTCGTCAAGGTCGAGGAGTTCGTCGAGGACGCGCGCGCCAAGGGCGCGCGCATCGTCACCGGCGGCCGCCGTCATGAGCTGGGCGGCTCCTTCTACGAGCCCACGGTGATCGCCGAGGCGAAGCCCGAGATGCGTTTCATGAAGGAGGAGATCTTCGGCCCCGTGGCGCCGGTCTTCCGCTTCGACGCCGAGGAGGAGGCCGTGCGGCTCGCCAACGATACCGAGTTCGGCCTCGCCTGCTATTTCTACACCGGCGACCTCGGCCGTGCCTTCCGCGTGATGGAAGGGCTGAAATACGGCATGGTCGGCGTCAATGAGGGGCTGATCACCACCGTCGAGGCGCCCTTCGGCGGCGTCAAGGAATCGGGCCTGGGCCGCGAAGGCGGCCGCCAGGGCATCGAGGACTATCTCGACACCAAATATGTCTGCCTGGGCGGCCTGGGCGTCTGAGCGCGCCATGCTGGCCGACGCCGAACTCTTCGGCACCACCCACGATGGCGAGCCGGTCCACCGCTTCGCCATCGACGGCGGCGGGCTGAGCGCCCGCGTCATGACCTGGGGCGCGACGCTCCAGGACCTTCGCCTCAACGGCCATGAACCGCCTCTGGTGCTCGGATACGAACGCTTCGAAGACTATCCGGCGCTGGCGCCCTATCTCGGCGCCACCGCCGGCCGCTATGCCAACCGCATCGCCGGCGGCCGCTTCACGCTGGCCGGCCGCCGCGTTCAGCTCGACACCAATTTCCTCGGCAAGCACACGCTGCATGGCGGCCGGCTGGGCTTCGGCCACCGGCTGTGGGAGGTGGCATTGCACGGCCGCGACTTCGTCACCTTCAGCCTCCACTCGGCCGATGGGGACATGGGGTTTCCCGGCGCCCTCGACGTCACCTGCACCTACCGCCTGAAGATCCCCGGCACGCTGGCGGTCGAATACCAGGCGACGGCAGATGAGCCGACGCTCTGCAACCTCGCTCATCACTCCTATTTCAACCTCGAGGACGGCGGCGCCGGCCCTGTGCTCGACCATCGCATGGTGATCAACGCGTCGGCCTATCTGCCGGTCGACGACGAGATGATCCCCACCGGCGTCGTCGAGCCGGTCGACGGCACGCTATTCGACTTCCGCCAGGCGCGCGTCGTGCGCTGCGAGGTCAATGGCGAGCAGCTGCCCTACGACCATAATTTCTGCCTCGCCGCGGCCCGCGGCCCCTTGCATCAGGCGGCCTGGGCCCAAGGCCCGACATCGGGCGTCGAGATGGAGGTGTGGACGACCGAGCCCGGGCTGCAGTTCTATGCCGGCGCGCATGTCGAGCGTGACGCGCGCGGGCTGGGCGGCCGCCACTACGGGGCCAATGCCGGCTTCTGCATGGAGGCGCAGGTCTGGCCGGACGCCCCCAACCGGCCCTATTTCCCGCAAGCGGTGCTGTGGCCGGGCGAAATCTACCGCCAGACGACGGAATACCGGTTCCGCCTGCCGTAGTTCAGCCGTCGAAGGCCTGCTGGATCGTCGCGAAGGGGGCGAGCGCCCCGCGCACGCCGACCACGGCGCCGGCGACCCGGTGGGCGCGCGCCGCCGCCTCGGCCGGCACCAGCCCCGTCAGGCGGGCGGCGAGATAGGCGCCGTTGAACGCGTCCCCGGCGCCGGTCGTGTCCACCGCTTCCACCCTCGTCGCCGGCACCCGCTGCCCCAGCTGGTAGTGCGAGACCAGCGCATCGGCCTCGCCGTTCTTGACGACGATCTCCGCCACGCCGGCGCGCTCCAGCCGCCGCACCGTCGCCTCCGGGCTGGCGTCGCCGTAGAGCGCCTGTTCGTCGGGGAAGGTCGGCAGCGCGATGTCGGTGACGGCCAGCGCCTCGGCGATCGCGTCGCGGGCGGCGATCGCGTCCGCCCATAGCCGCGGCCGGTAGTTGGGATCGAAAGCGATGTGCGTGCCCGCCTCGCGCGCCGCGCCGAGGGCCGCCATGAGCGCCATGCGGCCGCGGGTCGGCAGGATGGCGAGCGTGATGCCCGAAAAATAGATCAGCACGCGGTCTGCCAGGCTGCGCGCCAGCCGCCCCGCGTCGTCGGCGAGCTGGCGCGCCGCCGCCTCCGAGCGCCAGTAGGTGAAGGACCGCTCGGCCCCGGTGAGCGTGATGGCATAGAGCCCGGGCCGCGCGCCGGCGATCCGCGGGCTGTCCGCGATGCCGATGCCATGTGCCCGGAAGAAGGCGATCTGCGCCTCCGAGAACGGGTCGTCTCCGAAGGCGGAAACGTAGTCGACGTGGTGGCCCGGCACCAGGGCACGCATCGCCCACAGCGTGTTGAAGCTGTCGCCGGCATAGCCCATCCGCCAGCTGTCGCCGCTCTGCCCGGAAAGCTCGATCATGCACTCGCCGACCGCAGCCACCGCTTGCACCATCGCTTCCATTCTCCCGCCGCAGATCGGATATAGTCTAGAGGGTCGCGGCGGCTTGGCAATCGCAGGGCTTGACCTTCCAGCGACTGGAAGCCGGAAAGGTTGTCCCGGCCGGCGAGGATGTCGGGTCGCTAAGCGGGAGAGAATCGAAGGCATGGCAAGGGCAGGGCGGGTTTGGCGCTGGGGTCTGGTTGCGGTTGCCGCCGGGCTGGCGGTCGCGGTGGCCGTGCATTTCTGGATGATGCGCGTGCCGGCCGACCTCGACCTGTCGCGCGACAAGACGAGCCAGGAGCACCTCTATCGCGTGGCGCTCGCGCCCGAAGCCGAGCCGCTTCGCCAGGGCCCCATGCAGTCGCTGGTGGTCAGCGTTTCCACCGCCGACGGCAGGCCGGTGGAGGACGCCACGATCGGCATCGACGGCGGCATGCCCCAGCATGGCCACGGGCTCCCCACCAGCCCCGCCGTCACCGCCTATCTCGGCGGCGGGCGCTATCGGATGGAAGGCATCAAGTTCAACATGGCCGGCTGGTGGGAGCTGAAGCTGTCGATCTCCGCGCCGCCCGGCGACGACCGGGTCACCTTCAACCTGAGGCTTTGAGGGGCGATGCGGCCCGCCTTCACCCTCGTCTGGTTGTTCGCTGCGCTGGCGGCCGTCCTGCTCGCCGGCTGCGGGCCCGACGAGTTCAGCCAGGCCGAGCGGCAGGCGATTGCCGGGCTGTCGCTCGACAAGCTCCCGAAGCTGCCGCCGAGCCCCACCAACGCACATGCCGACGACCCCGCCGCGGCAGCTCTCGGGGCGACCTTGTTCTTCGACCGTGGGCTGAGCGCGAACGGCGAGGTGGCCTGCGCCACCTGCCACGTGATCGACCGACAGTTCCAGGACGGCCTGGCGCTGGCCCGCGGCATCGGCACCACCAACCGGCGCACCATGCCGCTCGCCGGCGTCGCCTGGAGCCCCTGGTTCTTCTGGGACGGCCGCAAGGACAGCCTGTGGAGCCAGGCGCTGGCACCGATGGAAAATCCGGTCGAGCACGGGTCCACCCGCACCTTCTACGCCCGCTACGTCGCCGGCCGCTACGGCGAGCGCTATGCGCGCATCTTCGGCCCGCTTCCCGACCTGACGGGTGCCCCGGCGGCCGCCGGGCCGCTCGGCTCCGCCGGCGAGCGCGCCGCCTGGCAGGCGATGCCCCAGCCTCAG
Organism: Mesorhizobium sp.; assembly: GCA_040510195.1. Lineage (GTDB taxonomy): Bacteria > Pseudomonadota > Alphaproteobacteria > Rhizobiales > Rhizobiaceae > JBEVJK01. The sequence goes on from JBEVJK010000074.1 coordinate 4,537, forward strand.
CGCGACGGCGTCGACCGGCTTTTCGCCAATCTCGGCAAGGCCATCGAGGCTTTCGAGCGTTCGCTCGTCCACGCCCCGACCCGCTTCGATCGCTTCGCCGCCGCTCTCGAGGGCGGCAAGACCCCGGCGCCGGGCGCGGCCTTGACCGAGGAGGAGAAGCTTGGCCTCAAGCTCTTCATCGGCAAGGCCAATTGCGTCACCTGCCACAATGGCCCGCGCTTCACCGACGACCATTTCCATAACACCGGCGTGCCGCCGGTTGCCGGCCTGCCGCAGGACCTCGGCCGCCTGACGGCCGTTCGCCAGGTGGCGGACGACCCCTTCAATTGCCTGGGCCGCTTCAGCGACGCCGCCGACGAGGCCGCCTGCGGCGAGCTCCGCTTCATGGTCAAGGACGGCGAGGTCCTGGTGCGCGCCTACAAGACGCCGTCGCTGCGCGGGGTCGCCGGCCGGGCGCCCTATATGCATTCTGGCCAGTTCGAGGACCTCGACGCCGTGCTCGATCACTATTCGCGGGCGCCGGCGCCGCCGAGCGGCGCCTCCGAACTCCATCCGCTGACCTTGTCGGAACGCGAGCGCAAGGCGCTGATCGCCTTCTTGGGCACCTTGTCGCAGGACGACTAGCGTCCTCGACCGCAAATGATCCAAAAGGTCTGGATTTTTGGCCCGAGCCCGAGGCAGGGGGCTGTGCTATCGTCTTGCTGCTCCAAAAAGAGGTCAACGCATGCCGAGAGAGACTGACGAGACACTTGCCTCGCTGAGGCGCGACCTGCGGGCAAACTACCTCCCGGACGAGGCCGCGACGGTGGCCGGACTGATCGAGACCGTCGCCCTCTCGGAGCCGGACCGTCAGGCGATTTCGGAGCGCGCGGCCGATCTCGTGCGGGCGGTGCGCGGATCGGCCGACCCGCGGCTGATGGAGGTCTTTCTCTCGGCCTACGGGCTGTCGACCAAGGAAGGCGTCGCGCTGATGTGCCTCGCGGAGGCGCTGCTCAGGGTTCCCGACGCCGAGACCATGGACGACCTGATCCGCGACAAGATCGCCCCGCACGACTGGTCGGCGCATTCGGGCGGCTCGTCCTCGATCTTCGTCAACGCCTCCACCTGGGCGCTGATGCTGACCGGCCGCGTGCTCGACGAGGGGGACGGCGGCGTCGAAGGCACGCTGCGCGCCATGGTGCGGCGCCTCGGCGAGCCGGTGATTCGCACCGCCGTGGCGGCGGCCATGCGCGAGATGGGCGAGCAGTTCGTGCTCGGCCGCACCATCGACGAGGCGGTGCGCCGGGGCCGTCCGTTCTCCCAGCGCGGCTATCTCTACTCCTACGACATGCTCGGCGAGGCGGCCCGCACCGAGGCCGACGCGCTGCGTTATCTCCGCGCGTATTCCGACGCCATCGCGGCGCTGAAGCGCCATGCGAGCGGCGACGACATCGCCGGCAACCCGGGTATCTCGGTGAAGCTCTCGGCGATCCATCCGCGCTACGAGCGCAGCCAGGCCGCCACCATGCTGCCGGTGATGGCCGAGCGCCTGCTCGGCCTCTGCCTGGCTGCCAAGGGGGCGCGCATGGGTCTCAACGTCGACGCCGAGGAGGCTGACCGACTCGACCTGTCGCTCGACGTCATCGAGACGGTGCTTTCCGACCCGGCGCTGGCCGGCTGGGACGGCTTCGGTGTCGTCGTGCAGGCATACGGCCCGCGCGCCGGCCTCGTCATCGACTGGCTCTACGCGCTCGCCCAGAAGCTCGACCGGAGGATCATGGTGCGGCTGGTCAAGGGCGCCTATTGGGACACCGAGATCAAGCGGGCCCAGGCGCTTGGCCTTCCCGCCTATCCCGTCTTCACCCGCAAGGCCAACACCGACGTCTCCTATCTGGCCAACGCGAGGAAGCTGCTCGGCATGACCGACCGCATCTATCCGCAGTTCGCCACCCACAACGCCCACACGGTCGCCGCCGTGCTGGCGATGACCGAGGCGCGCGACGGCTTCGAGTTCCAGCGCCTGCACGGCATGGGCGAGGCGCTGCACGAGACGGTGCGCCGAAAGGAGGGCACGCGCTGCCGCATCTACGCGCCGGTCGGCGCGCATTCGGACCTGCTCGCTTATCTGGTCCGCCGGCTGCTGGAGAACGGCGCCAACTCCTCCTTCGTCCACCAGATCACCGACGAGGACGTGCCCGCCGAGGCGATCGCCCGCGACCCTCTGGCCGTCGTGGCAGCGCAGGGGCCGGCCGCCAACCCGAGCATTCCGCTGCCGCCGGCGATTTTCGGCGCCGCGCGCGAGAACTCGCGGGGCTTCGACATCACCGACCCGGCGACGCTCGACCGGATCGACCAGGCCCGCCAGGCTTTCGCCGCCGAGGATCACTGGACGGCGCGGCCGATGACCCGCGCTGCCGGCTATGCCAGCGCCAGCAAGGTGCGCAACCCGGCGCGGCCGGACGACGTGGTCGGCACCGTGCACGAGGCGAAGGCAGCGCAGGTCCCGGTGGCGGTGAAGGCTGCGGCAGCGGCCCAGCCGGCCTGGGCGGCCCGCCCGGTCGCCGAGCGCGCCAGGGTGCTCCGCCGCGCCGCCGAGCTTTACGAGCGCCATGCCGTCGAGTTCTTCGCGCTGGCCACCCGCGAGGCCGGCAAGACGCTGGCCGACGGCGTCGCCGAACTGCGCGAAGCGGTGGATTTCCTGCGCTACTACGCCGCCGAGGCCGAACGGGTGGAGGCCGGCACCGAGGCGAGGGGGGTGATCGTCTGCATCTCGCCATGGAATTTCCCGCTCGCCATCTTCACCGGCCAGGTCGCCGCCGCCCTCGTCACCGGCAATGCGGTGATCGCCAAGCCCGCCGAGCAGACGCCGCTGATCGCCGGCCGCGCGGTCGAGCTGTTGCGCCAGGCCGGCGTGCCGGACGACATCCTCCAGCTGCTGCCCGGCGACGGCCCGTCCGTCGGCGCTCCGCTGACCGGCGACCCGCGCATCGCCGGCGTCTGCTTCACCGGCTCGACCGAGGTGGCCCGCAAGATCGAGGCGCAGCTCGCCGAGACCGCCGCGCCGGACGCCATGCTGATCGCCGAGACCGGCGGCCTCAACGCGATGATCGTCGACTCCACCGCGCTGCCCGAGCAGGCGGTGCGCGACATCCTCGCCTCGGCGTTCCAGAGCGCCGGACAGCGCTGCTCTGCGCTTCGCCTGCTCTACGTCCAGAAAGACGTCGAGAAGAAGGTGCTCGAAATGCTCGAAGGGGCGATGGGCTCGCTCAGCGTCGGCGACCCCTGGCGGATCGAGACAGATGTCGGGCCGGTGATCGACGACGAGGCCAAGCGCGGCATCGACGCCTACGCCGCGGGCCTCTCGGCGAAGGGCAGGCGCCTCGCCCGCGCGGCCGCCCCCGAACGCGGCCGGTTCGTCGCCCCGCAGGTGTTCCGCGTCGCCGGCATCGGCGAGATGGAGAAAGAGGTCTTCGGCCCTGTCCTGCATGTGGCGAGCTTCGAGGCCGACGCCATAGACAAGGTGATTTCCGACGTGAATCGAAAGGGTTACGGGCTGACCTTCGGCCTTCACACGCGCATAGAAGGACGGGTTCAGGAGATCGTCGACGGCGTCCATGCCGGCAACATCTACGTCAATCGCAACCAGATCGGCGCTGTCGTCGGCTCGCAGCCCTTTGGTGGCGAGGGCCTGTCGGGGACCGGCCCGAAAGCGGGCGGCCCCCACTATCTGCGGCGCTTCCGCCGCGCCGTCGAAGCCGCTCCGCCGGCCTCGACGCCGGCCTCGACGAGCGCTTCTCCCGTGCCGGAGACGGTGCTGGCCGACCATCTGCCCGATCCCTCGGCCGGCGGCTGGTCGATGCGGGCGGAGCGGATCGCCATCCTCAGGAAGCACTTGCGCGGCAAGGCAGCCGAGGCGATCACCGCCGCCGCCGGCCTGGATTTCGGCCCCGTCGACCTGCCCGGCCCGACCGGCGAGGCCAACACGCTGGCCCTGTTCCCGCGTGGCCGTGTGCTCTGCCTGGGTCCCGACCCCGACAGCCTGCTGGCGCAGGTCGTGCAGGCGCTCGCCGCCGGCAACGCCGTGCTGGCGGTGGCGCCCGGCGCGCCGGCAGCGCTGTCGCCGCTGACCGGCAAGGGCATGCCCGTGGAGGCGATCGACGGCCTGCTCGACGCAGCCGTGCTGGAGCGCCTGGCGATCGACGTCGTGGCGAGCCGGGAGCCGGCGGGCCGGCTGAAAGCCGTCAGGCAGGCGCTCGCCAGGCGCGGCGGACCGATCGTGCCGCTGGTGGCCGAGGCGATCTATCCGGCCGCCTATGCGCATGAGCGCGCCGTCTGCGTCGACACCACGGCGGCCGGCGGCAATGCGAGCCTGCTCGCCGCCGCAGCCTGACAACGGCCTCAGGCGGCGGGGAACCGACGCCGATAAGCGGCCACGGCCTGCGGATTGACGAGGTTCTGCGGCAGCCCGCCTGCCAGCACGCGCAGCGTCTCGGCGGCCGCGCCCTTGCCCATGCGGGCCATGCTCTCCTGCGTGATGCCTGCCATGTGCGGGGTGAGAATGACATTGTCGAAGCCGAGGAACGGGTGGTCCGGCGGCAGCGGCTGGGTGGCGAAGACGTCGAGCGCGGCACCCGCCAGCCGGCCTTGCCGAAGCGCCGCGACCAGCGCCGCTTCGTCGACCACGGCGCCGCGCGCGACGTTGACCAGCATGGCCGAGGGTTTCATCCGGGCAATGAAGCCGGCACCGACGAGCCCGCTGGTCTCGGGCGTCAGCGGGCAGCAGAGCACGACGACGTCGCTCTCCGCCGCGAGCTCCTCCAGCGTGGCGCGCTCGACCCCTTCCGGCAGAACGCTTCCGCTGCGGTTCGTGCCGAGCACCCTGAGCCCGAAGCCATGGCGGGCGATCGCCGCGACGGCCCGGCCGACGGCACCCATACCGACGATGCCGATGGTCCGCCCGGCGAGCTCCAGCGTCTGCTCGGCATGTGCCCGGCCCGCCGCCCATCCGCCCTGCCTGAGGTCCTGGTCGACCTTGCGGAAGCGCCTGAGCAGCGCCAGCGTCACCATGAAAACGTGCTCGGCCACCGAGCGGGCGTTGACGCCGGGCACGTTGGCGACCAGCACGCCCGCTTCCGTGGCGGCCGCCACCGGGATCATGTCGAGCCCGGCGCCGTGGCGGATGGCCGCGCGCAGGCCCGGCGCCGCGGCAAACAGGCGAGGGGGCAGCGGCGCCCTGACGATGACGACGGCAGCGTCGGCCGCCTCCCGCACCAGCGTGTCGTCGTCGAGGCCGCTCGCCACCGCCAGCCGGCCGGCAGCGGCGATCATCGCCTCGGCCTCCGGGTGCAGGCCGTGCGTGGTGAGGACCTTCGGCGGCTCAGGCATCCTGAAGCTTGGCGCTGGGCGTGGCCAGGCCGCCGGCCGCGTCGTCCTCGCCGATCAGCCCCTTCCAATAGCTCTCGGCACCCTGCAGGTGCGCGCTCATCAGCGCCTGGGCGAGGTTGCCGTCGCGCCGCACCAGGGCATCGAAGATCTGCAGGTGCTCGGCATGCGATTTCCGCCCCCGTTCGGGGTCCGAGAAGTAGACCGGCAGACGGCCTTCCCCCATCACGTAGTAGAGGCTGCAAATCTGATGGAACATGGCGTTCTGGGTGGCGCGCACGATCTCCAGGTGGAAGGCCTTGTCTTCGACCGACAGCGGTTCGCCTGCGGCGACCTTCTCGGCAGAGCGCTCTAGGATGCGCTTGAGCTCGTCGTAATTCTCCTCGGTGGCACGGCTGCAGGCAAGCTCGGCGGCCTTGATTTCGTGGATCTTGCGGATCTCGACGAGCTCCAGGATGCGCCGCGGCTCGAGCGGCAGACCCGCCTTGGCGAGCAGCGCCAGCGCCTCCACGCTCGCCTCGCGCGTGGTGAGATAGATGCCCGACTTCGCCCGCCTTTCGACGATCCGCATCGCCTCGAGGATCGCCAGCGCCTCCCGGATCTGGCCGCGGCTCACCGAGAAATGCTCAGCCAGCTCGCGCTCCGAGGGCGTGCGTCCGCTGTCCGGATCGGACAGCGAGAAGAGATGCGAGGCCAGTTCGGCGAGCAGGTTCTTTTCCGTCATCGATCCGTCATGGCATGAGCCCGCAGATAGTCCTCCACCACCGTGATGCCCAGTCCGGGCCGGTCCGGGATCGCGATCATGCCGTCCTTGACCGCCACCTTCTCTTCGATCAGCTCGTGCAGCATGGGGTTGGCGCCGAGCGAATACTCCACGACGAAGCTCGCCGGCGAGGCGGCCGAAACGTGCAGCCCGGCAAAGAAGGCAGGCGCGCCCGCCCACTGATGCGGCGCCAGGCGCAGGTTGAAGGCCGAGGCCAGCGCGGCGATCGCCACCGCCTCGCTGATGCCCCCGCAGAAGCCGAGGTCGGGCTGGAAGATATCGGCGGCGCGCAGCACCGCAAGGTCGCGGAAGGCGTAGCGCGTTGCCTCGCTTTCGCCGGCGGCGATCGGCACCGAGACGGCGGCGCGCAGCTCCGCCATGCCTTGATGGTCGTCGGCGACGACCGGCTCCTCGAACCAGGCGAGGTCGCAGTCCTCGACCAGTCTGGCGAAGCGCTTGGCATCGGCCACGGTATAGGTGCCGTGCGCGTCGACCATCAGGGCGATGTCGGGTCCAAGCGCCTGCCGCGCTGCGCGCACCCGGGCGGCCGACACGTGCGGCGCCCCGTCCATCGCGCCGACCCGCATCTTGACGGCTCGGAAGCCGCCCTTGGCGACGTAGCCGCCGAGCTGCTCGCCGATCTTGTCGGCCCCCGCCCAGCCGCCGGAGGCGTAGGCCGGCAGCCTCTCGGCCTTGCGCCCGCCGAGCAACCGCCAGACCGGTTCGCCGAGCGCCTTGCCCAGGATGTCCCACAGCGCGATGTCGACCGCGCTGATCGCCGCCACCGTCATGCCGCGCCGCGCCAGCTGCGGCATCGCGTGGCCGGCTGCCGCGGCGGTGGCATGGCGCACGCCGTTGTAGAGCATCTGCCAGATCGGCGTGATATCGCGCGCGTCACGGCCGACGAGGAGAGGCGCGATCTCGGCGTTGAGGAGATGCGCCAGCGCTCCATAGGTGCCGGCGCTGCCGGCAGCATTCTTGCCCTCCCCCCAGCCGACCAGGCCGTCGGCGGTTTCGATCCTCAGGATGGCCGAATCGAAGGTGGTCACCTGACCGAAATCGCTCCGGTGCTGACGGCTGGCGGCGATCGGAATGCGCACCCACCAGGCCTCCACCCGCGCGATGACGAGCGGCGAGGTAGCCCGCCGTGTCGCGGCGTCGGCGTCGGCGGCCGTGGCGGAAGCGCTCAGCAAGGCGATCTACTTCTTCATCAGCGGCAACAGGGTCTCGGCCGTGATCCGCATCTGGTCGGCGTAGAACTCCTCGGTCAGCAGGCTCGAGCCGTGATCCTGGATGAATTTCAGCTGCTCCGGAGGAATGTCGACCGGGTTGCGCTCGACCATGTTCGGGTATTGGGCGGCCGGCGTGCGGTCGACCGGCGCGACGAACTCGTTGGTGAGCGCGCCGTCATAGCCGATCTCCTTCAGCGTGCCGACGATCTTTTTCCAGTCGAGCTGGCCAAGCCCGGCGGCGAAGCGGTTGTTGTCGGCGACGTGGAAGTCGAACAGCCGCTTCCCGGCGAGCCGGATGGCGTCGTACATGTCCTCCTCCTCGATGTTCAGGTGGAAGGCGTCGAGGCAGACCCCGCATTCCGGGCTCACCGCGTCGGCGAGCGCCAGCGCCTGCGCGGCACGGTTGAAGAAATAGGTCTCGAACCGGTTGAGCGGCTCGACGGCGATCTTTACGCCCTTCTTCTGGCCATGCGCGAAGCACTCCTTCGTCGCGTCGACCACCCATTTCCATTCTTCTTCCTCGGTTCCGTCGGGCACCACCTTGCCGACCGTCGCCGGCACCAGCGTGATGATCTCGCCGTCGAGCTCGCTCACCATGGTGATCACGCTCTTGACGTAGTCGACCGATCGGGCGCGCTGTCCTTCGTCCTTGGCGGCCAGGTTGCGTTCGCCGAGCGTGAGCGTCACCGCTCCCCAGCAGCGTATGCCGTGCTCCTTGAGCAAGGCGCGGGTCTCGCTGATCGGGTACTGGGCGGGCTCGCCGGAGATCTCGATGCTCTCGTAGCCATACTTCTTGATGCGCGCCAGCGTCGTGGCGAGCGGCTCGGCCCGCATCCAGTTGTGCGTCGACAGGTGCATGGGGTCTCTCCCGGAAATCTGAGGCTGTTCTTGTGGGTCCGCAACTGGTTCTACCAATTCGGGGATGAATGCGGTTCTAGCCCATTTCCCCATGAGCGGCAAGGATGCGCCGCGCTCCACCGGCCGGCAAATCTATATATTTGTTTTGTTTCGACAAACCGGCGCGGAGACTGCTTGCCAGACGCCGTCCCATCTTGACTTCGAGAGAGAATTTGGTATGACCAGAGTGCCGATGTCCGGCGGCTTTGAGGGGAGCCCGCCGTGCGACAGGGCGGCGCAACGGCTGGCCGACGGCCCCGTGGGGGTGGCCGTCGGCCACGTCGCTTGTGCCCACGGCCGCCCGCCTCGCGGGTCCGATCCGACGCAACACCGGCTTGCGCTGTACTATTTGCCAATAATCGCCATAAGGCTGCTTCGGTATCCTTGAAGCAACCGGAAATCCGTGCGGCGGGCCGACGCGCGACGCGAGGAGAGGCGGCGAGAGAACCGCCGTGGAAGTCAGGACAAACGCATGACCACGCCAACCGAGGCCGCGCGGTTTCTCATCATCGACGATCATCCTCTGTTCCGCGAGGCGCTGCACAGCGCCGTCCAGATGACCTATCCCGCCGCCGACACGGTGGAGGCGCGCACGGTGGCCGAAGCGCTGGAGATCCTCGAGCAGCCGACCCCATTCGACCTGGCGCTGCTCGACCTCAATATTCCCGGCGTGCAGGGCTTCGAAGGCCTGTTGCAGCTGAGGACGCGCCACCCGCGGCTGCCGGTGGTCGTCGTTTCCGGCCACGAGGAGCCCAAGATCATTTCCGAGGCGTTGTCCTACGGCGCGGCGGGCTTCATCCCGAAATCGGTCCGCAAGGCCGATCTGGCCGAGGCCATCCGCTCGGTGATGGAAGGCGCCATCCACGTGCCGGAGAACTACGGCGCGCCGGCGCCCGACGCCGAGAGCGCCGACCGGGCGGAGATGGTGCGGCGCCTGGCGACGCTGACGCCGCAGCAGCTCAGGGTTCTGCAGATGCTGCGCCAGGGCCTGCTCAACAAGCAGTTCGCTTATGAGCTGCAGGTCGGCGAGACGACCGTCAAGGCGCATGTCTCGGAGATCCTGCGCAAGCTCAACGTCTACAGCCGCACCCAGGCGGTGATCGAGGTCTCGAAGCTCGACAATGCGGAGCTTTTCCGCGAGCAGGCGGGCTTCTAGCCCAGGCCGGCGCTCGCCCGGCCTTGGTGCGGGTAGAGGGATTTGAACCCCCATGCCGTGAGGCGCTTGGACCTAAACCAAGTGTGTCTGCCAGTTCCACCATACCCGCGCGCCGCGCGGCATCCCACATGGCCATTGTTCTGTCAATCTTCGCCGCCAACCATCTGGCGAGCCGGCTTGCGAAGAGAGTTGAAATGAAGGGCCGTGTGTGACAAAAGGCGTGGCGAAATGACGGGTTGACATGCCCCGCTGTTGGCTTGCGTGGTAAGCTAGAGGAAAAACAAGCGCTTACCGTGGTTTTTGAAGGTGAGCTGACGGGGAGGTGTCGGCATGCGGGCTTCGGCGGCATGCCGCCAGGCTATCGACCCGCGCGATGTTATCTCCGGCCACGCAACTCCGGCAGGCTGAAACGCCAGGGCGCCGCCATTGCTGGGCCGGCCCCATAGGACAAAGGTTCGACGATGCAGGTTACCGAGACACTCAATTCCGGCCTCAAGCGCGAGATCAAGGTCGTCGTGCCTGCGGGCGACCTGGAAACAAGGCTGATGGCGCGGCTGACCGACGCCAAGACCAAGGTGAAGATCAACGGCTTCCGCCCCGGCAAGGTGCCTGTCCAGCATCTGCGCAAGATGTACGGCAAGTCGATGATGGCCGAAGTGGTCAACGAGATCCTCTCCAACTCGACCCGCGAGATCCTGTCGGACCGCGGCGAGAAGGCGGCCATGCAGCCCGAGGTCGTGATGACCGAGGACGAGAAGGAGGCGGAGAAGATTCTCGCCGGCGGCGCCGATTTCGAGTTCAGCCTGGCCTACGAGGTGCTGCCGCCGATCGAGATCAAGGACTACACCGGCATCAAGGTGACCCGCCCGGTCTACGACGTGCCGGAGGCCGACATCGAGGAGCAGGTGCGCAGGGTGACCGCCGACGCGCGCGAATACGCCCCCAGCAAGGGCAAGGCGGAGCTCTGGGACAAGCTGACGATCGACTATGTCGGCAAGGTCGAAGGCGAGGCCTTCGACGGCGGCACGGCTGAGGATTCCGGCCTGGTGTTGGGATCCGGCCAGTTCATCCCGGGCTTCGAGGAGCAGCTGGTCGGCGCCAAGGCCGGCGACGAGAAGTCCATTTCCGTCACCTTCCCCGAGAGCTACCAGGCCGCTCACCTGGCCGGCCGCGAGGCCACCTTCGACGTCAAGGTCAAGGAGGTCGCCCGGCCCGACAGCACCGACGTCGACGACGAGGTGGCCAAGAAGCTCGGGCTTGAATCGGTCGACCGGCTGCGCGAGATCGTGCGTGGCCAGATCGAGAGCCAGTTCGGCCAGATGACCCGCCAGAAAGTCAAGCGCGAGCTGCTCGACGCCCTCGACCAGAGCTACAAGTTCGAGGCGCCGTCCAAGCTGGTCGAGGCCGAGTTCAACAACATCTGGGCCCAGGTCAATCGCGACCTCGAGGCGGCCGGGCGCACCTTCGCCGACGAGGACACGACGGAGGACGAGGCCCGCGCCGAGTATCAGCGGCTGGCCGAGCGCCGGGTGCGGCTCGGCCTGGTGCTGGCCGAGATCGGCGAGAAGGCCGGCGTGCAGGTGAGCGACGAGGAGATGCAACGGGCGCTGTTCGAGACGATCCGTCGCTTCCCGGCCAATCAGCAGCAGGAGATCTACGAGTTCTATCGCAGCAATCCGGCCGCGCTGACCAATGTGCGAGCGCCGCTCTTCGAGGAGAAGGTGGTCGATCACCTGCTGTCTCAGGTATCGGTGACCGACAAGAAGGTCAGCCGCGAGGAACTGCTGGCCGAAGAGGACGAGGACGAGGCAAGCCCGTCAAAGTCCGAAAAGAAGAAGGCGGCGCCCAAGAAGAAGGCGACAGCCAAGGACGACCAGGCGCCGGCCGAAGCCGCCGCCGACGACGCCGCGCCGGCCAAGAAGGCGGCGCCCAAGAAGAAGGCTGCCGCCAAGGCCGCCGACTGATCCGGGCGGTTGCCCGACCCGATTGCGAAAGGCCGCTGGCTTGCCGGCGGCCTTTTTGCTTGACTGGGGGCGGGAGACGTCCACGCCGGGGGTGGCCGATGGGAGTTCGAGGGTCCGTTGTCGTCTGTGCGCTGCTGGCCGCAGCGCTCGCCGCGCCGGCTGCCATGGCCGAGCAGGGCCGCTGGCGGGTGCTGCTCGGCGACGACGGCCAAGCCAGCGCCTCTCTTTTCAGCCTCAACAGCCTGACCATCGGCAGCCGCGCACTCGAATATCGGCCGCTGCTCACCATCAGTTGCAGCGGTCCCGAATGGGTCCAATCCTTGCGCCTGCGCGACCTGGTGGGCGGCGGGCCGATGGCGGTGACGGTCCAGCTCGACGGGAGGGGCGGCAGCGAGAGCTGGGAAACGACGACGCGCCGCGGCACGCTCGTGCGCTCCGGCAAGGACGGGGTCGCCCGCCTGCTGGAGGCCAGCCGCATGCGCCTCGCCTGGTCCAACGGCTTCTTCTCCGGCTCCGGCGAGGCGGTGTTCAACTTGTCCGGCATCGATCAGGCGGTCGCCCATTTGGCTGAGGCCTGCGGCGACGTCATGCCGTGAGCCCTCAGATCAGCAGCATTCCTTTCAGGCTCGAGTGCCCTTTGGTGCCGATGATGATGTGGTCGTGCACCTCGATGCCGAGCGGCTTGGCGGTCCTGGCGATGGTGCGGGTCATGTTGATGTCCGCCTGCGACCGCGTCGTGTCGCCCGATGGGTGATTGTGCACCAGGATCAGCGCCGTTGCCGAGAGCTCTAGCGCCCGGCGCACCACCTCGCGCGGATAGACCGGGTGTGGTCGATGGTGCCGGTCTGCAGCACCTCGTCGGCAATCAGCGCGTTCTTCTTGTCGAGGAACAGGACGCGGAGCTGTTCGCGCGGCTCGAACGCCATGACGGCCCGGCAATAGTCGAGCACCTCGTTCCACGACTCCAGGAGAGGGCGGCCGCGGATCGCGCCGCGTGTCATCCGCTGGGCGGCGGCGGCCACGAGCTTCAGGTCCAGCGCCGCCGCCTCGCCGATCTCGGGCACCTCGCGGATCAGCGGCTCCGGCGCCCCGAGCACCTCCGCCAGCGAGCCGAACCGCTTGATCAGCGCCTTGGCCCGCCCCTTCGTGTCGGCCCGCGGTATCGAGCGGAAGAGCAGCATTTCGAGGATTTCATAATCGTCCAGCGACGCCGCGCCGGCCGCGCGAAAACGGTCGCGCAGCCGTCGCCGATGCCCGGCATAGTGCGGCTTTGCGCTGTGTATGGCTGTGGGTTCCGCCAGCCCGGCCGGCCCGCCGGTCAGGAAGCGGCGCTCGTCGCCTTCCTCATCCGCCATCGATCGTTTCTGCCCCTCGCGCCGCCGTGGCGGCATGCCCTGCCGGAGATTATGCCGGCAGTCCGGGGCGGTCGAGCCCTTTCGGCGACAACGTGAAGACCTCGCAGCCGGTCGAGGTGACGCCCACCGTGTGCTCGTACTGCGCCGACAGCGAGCGGTCGCGGGTGACGGCCGTCCATCCGTCGGACAGCACCTTCACATGCGGCCGGCCGAGATTGATCATCGGCTCGATGGTGAAGATCATGCCCGGCCGCATCTCCACGCCTTCGCCGGCGCTGCCATAGTGCAGGATGTTGGGTGCGTCGTGGAACAGCCGGCCGACGCCATGGCCGCAGAAGTCGCGCACCACCGAGCAGCGCTTGTTCTCGGCATAGGCCTGGATGGCGGCCCCGATGGCGCCCGTGCGGCTGCCCGGCTTCACCGCCGCGACGCCGCGCATCAGGCACTCATAGGTCACCTCCAGGAGCCTCTCGGCGGCCCGCTTGATGACGCCCACCGGGTACATGCGGCTGGAGTCGCCATGCCAGCCGTCGAGGATATAGGTCACGTCGATATTGACGACGTCGCCTTCCTTGAGCGGCTTCTGGTCGGGAATGCCGTGACAGACCACGTGGTTGATCGACGTGCACGACGACTTGGTGTAGCCGCGGTAATTGAGCGTGGCGGGCAGGGCGCCGTGGTCCATGCCGAACTCGAAGACGAAGCGGTCGATGGCGTCGGTGGTCAGGCCCGGCTTCACCCGCTCCGCCAGCTCGTCGAGGCAGCGCGCCGTAAGCTGGCAGGCCTTGCGCATGCCTTCGAAGGCCTCCGCATCGTAGAGGCGGATCTGCCCGGTATTGCGGAGCGGCGCGGTGGCGGCATCGAGATAGGTGACCATGGCTGCGTCAGTTATCCTTCGGGCGGTGAGACGATTGGGCACCGCGAGCGCAGAGATTTGGCATCGGACAGCCTGCGCTTCAACCCCCAATTCGAGCCCAAGCTCAGAGATAGCAGCTCGACTTGGTCCGCCCGTGCATGACATAGGCGCTGTGGTCGCCGCATGCCTTGCCGCTCATCATCAGGTCGTAGGGGCATTGGCAATCGCCGTGCTGCGGCGCCCGGGCCGGCCGGCGGAACAGCGAGAACGGCCCGCGGCCGGCGGCGGCTGGTGGGCTCGTCGGCGCCTGGGCTGCTGCCCGCGCCTCGGTTAGCGGTGTCGGCGGAGCGGGGGAGGGAACCGGCACGGACATCGATGGCCGGGCCGCGGCGACCGTCGCCTTCGGGCGCGGCGGCTGCGGGCCGCCGGCCGCGAGGTAGTCGCCATGCACCCAGCCCTTGTGGCCGGCGGCCGAGACACGATGCCACACCCCGGAGCGCTCGGTGACGGCGACGCGCTCTCCGGCCCGCAGCCACACCACGACCCGAGCCTCCGTCGAGGGTTCGGCACGCAGCCTGACGCGCTCGCGGGTCCACAGGGTGCGCTGGGCAGCCAGCGGCCGTTCCGGCCGCCGGATCGAGCCCGTGGCGATGATCGGAGCCGGTCGGGTCGCGGGGCGGGCTGCCGGCGCGCGGACGACAGCCGGCTCGGTGCGCGCCACGGGACGACGCTCCGGCGGACCGGGTGGCTCCTGGGTCATCGCCCAGGCGCCCGCTGCCACGGCACCCACCACCAACCAGCGCAGCTTCGGCAATCCCAACATGCCGGGCAGTCTGCCCGCCAACGCTTAAGACGCCGTTGACGGGCTACTTTGGCGCGTGATGCTGACCGAGCGTTGCGATGAAGCGCTTGGTCCGCTCGCGCTGCGGCGATCCGAAGACGGCAGCCGCCGGCCCGGTTTCGACCACCACGCCTGCGTCGAGGAAGACCACGTCGGTGGCGATTCGCGAAGCGAGTCTCAGGTCGTGCGTGGCCATCACCATGGTGGTGCCCTCGCGCGCCAGTGCCGCCAGCACGTCGACCACCTCGCCCGACAGCTCCGGATCGAGCGCGGAAGTGGGCTCGTCGCAAAGCAGCACGCGCGGCGAGGGGGCCAGCGCCCTTGCGATCGCCACCCGCTGCTGCTGCCCGCCAGACAGCGTCGCCGGCCAGGCATCCGCCTTGTGGGCGAGCCCGACCTTGGTGAGCAGCGCCATCGCCCGCTCGGCGGCCCGTTCGCGCGGCCATTTGAGCACGGTCACCAGCCCTTCCATGACGTTCTCGATCGCCGTCCGATGCGGAAAGAGCTGGAAGTTCTGGAACACCATGCCGGTCTGGCGGCGCAGCTTCTGGATTGCCGCCGACGGCACGCGCCGGCCCGGTTGGAAGGACAGCGCCTCCTCGCCCACCCGCACCGTGCCGGAAGTCGGGACCTCAAGCAGGTTGATCGAGCGCAGCAGCGTGCTCTTGCCGCCGCCGGAGGGGCCGACCAGCGCGGTGACGGTTCCTTCGGCGGTACGCACGCTGACATGGTCGAGCACCGTGTGCTCGCCGAAGCGCTTCACGATGTCGACCAGCTCGATCATGCCCGCGCCTCCAGGAAGCCGCCATAGCGGTTGAGGCGGGCCTCAAGCCTGACCTGCAGGGCCGACAGGATCGACGACAGCGCGAGGTAGATCAGCGCCGCCTCGATGTAGAGGATCAACGGCTCGTAGGTGACGGCGACGATGCGCTGGGCGGCCTGGAAGAGCTCCGGCACGGTGATCGCCGCGGCGAGCGAGGTGTCCTTGACCAGCGAGATGAAGGTGTTGGAGAGCGGCGGGACGGCGACCCGCGCGGCTTGCGGCAGGATGGTGCGGCGCATCGCCTGCGACCAGGTCATGCCGATCGAATAGGCGGCCTCCCATTGGCCCTTGGGAACCGATGTGATCACCGCCCGGATGATCTCGGACGAATAGGCGCCGATGTTGAGCGTGAAGCCTATCAATGCCGCCGGGAATGCATCGATCACGATGCCGAGCGAGGGCAGGCCGTAGAAGATGAGGAACAGCTGGACCAGGAGCGGCGTGCCGCGGATGATCCAGACGTAGAAGCGCACGATGGCCGCGAACGGCCAGGCGGCGAACAGCCTGACCAGCGCGGCGAAGAGGCCGAGCATCAGCCCGAAGGCGAAGGAAAGCAGCGTCAGCGGGGCGGTGAAGATGAGCGCGGCCCAGAGCAGCGGCCCGAGCGAATCCAGCATCAACTGCAGCCAGTAGGGCACCGTGCACCTCTTCCTTCGACGGCCGCGCGGTGGGCCGATCCTGGACCGGCCCGCCGCGCGCCATGGCCCGCCGGCTGGTTTCTACTGCGAGACGTCCTGCCCGAAATAGGTGTCGGCAATCTTCTGGTAGGTGCTGTCGGCCTTGATCTCGGCCAGTGCCTTGTTGATGGCCGCCAAAAGCTCGGGCTCGCCCTTGCGGATGATGACGCCGGAATGGTCGGCATCGGCCTCCTGGGCGGCGATCTTCACATTCGCGTCCGGCTTGTGCTTCTTGAAGTCGAGGAAGGACAGGCTGTCGTTGATCGTGGCGTCGGCGCGACCGTTGAGCACCAGCTGGATCGACTGGTCGAAACCGTCCGTGCCGACCAGCGATGCGCCCGATTCCTCGGCGAGCTTGGCGAAGTTGCTGGTTAGCGACTGCGCGGACTTCTTGCCCTGCAGGTCCGCGAAGCCCTTGATGCCGTCATTGTCGCCGCGCACGATCAGCACCGCCTTCGAGGCGATATAGGGGTCGGAGAAGTCGTATTTCTGCTTGCGCTGCTCGGTGATGCCGACCTGGTTGATGACGGCGTCGTAGCGGTTGGCGTCGAGGCCGGCGATGAGCCCGTCCCATTTGCCCTCCAGGAACTCCGGCTTGACGCCGAGCCGCTTGGCGATCTCGCGGCCGATCTCCACGTCGAACCCGACCAGTTGTCCGTTGGGGTCGTGATAGGTGAAGGGCGCATAGGTGCCTTCAGTGCCGATGCGGAACACGCCGTTCGTCTTGATCGTTTCGAGGCTCTGCCCGGCAAGCGCCAAGGTGACGGCCAGCGCCTGGACGGCGCCGGCCAAGAGAAAGGATTTCAGCCAGTTCATAGATTTTGTCCTAGATTGGGCGGCGCGACGGCCGCCGTTCGAGGGCGCAATCTGGCAAATAGGGGATTGGAACGCGAAGTAAACAATTCCTGTCGGCGGCCGCATTGCGGAATTTTCGTCTACGACTCCGGTGTGGGCGAGGGTGGCTCGGCCTCTCCCGCCGCAGACTGGGACCCGTCCCCTTTGCCCCAGCGGCCGATCGCCTTGAGAAGGCTGGTCTCGTCGCGTGCGCCGGCCTGGAACGCCTTGATCAGCAGCCGAGCGACGTGCTCTGCCTCCGGCGCGTTCGGCGCCATCCCGTCGCGACGAATGGCGAGGTCGAGGGCGACCTGAAGTATGCGCAGGTCGTCTGGGGTGAAAAACTCCGAACGATACTCGTTGAGTGCCACGGCCGCGGGGCTTCCATCTTGCCGCCAGCCCGCGCGCGGACTAGCTCGTTCTTTAACGCGGGAAACGGACCAAGGCTCCCGTGCTGCCGGCTTTCGGGACGAAAGCCGATCGTCGCCTCGTTTGCGGCATGCAGGTCAAGGAGAATGGCATGGTCGAGGCCTTCATCAACCGCATCGCGACTGCCGTGCCATCCCACGATGTGCACCGCTTCTTCCACCGCTATGCGGCCTCCCTGCTGTCGGGCGACCCGCGCCGGCGCGCGCTCTTCCTGCGCATGGCGGAGCGGTCCGGCATCGAGCATCGCTTTTCCTGCTTTGCGCCCGGCGACGATCCGGATGGCGCCTCGCTCGACCGCGAGGGCACCTTCCGCCGCGGTGGCTTTCCCGGCACGGGCACGCGCATGGAGATGTACCGCACGGCCGCGCCCGTTCTGGGTGCCGCGGCCGTCGACGGGCTGCTGGGCGCCGACGAGGCGCGCCGCGTCACCCACCTGATCGTCACCAGCTGCACCGGCTTCTCCGCGCCCGGGCTCGACCTCGCTCTGATCGAGCGTTGCGGGCTCGACCCGTCCGTCGAGCGCACCGTCGTCGGCTTCATGGGCTGCTACGCCGCCATCAGCGGCCTCAAGCTCGCCCGCCACATCGTGCGCGCCGAGCCGGCCGCGAGCGTTCTGGTGGTCAACGTCGAGATCTGCACCTTGCATCTCAAGGAGACGGCCGATTTCGAGAAGCTGCTGTCCTTCTGTTTGTGGGGCGACGGCGCGGCTGCCGCGCTGGTCACCGCCGAGCCGAACGGGCTGCGCATCGACGGCTTCTCAGCTCTGGTCGCGCCGGAGGGTGCAGGGATGATGACCTGGGACATCCGCGACGACGGCTTCGACATGCTGCTGTCAGGCGAGGTGCCCGCCGCCATCCAGCACCTCGTCTCGACGCGCGGCGAAAGGCTGCTCGGCGCCTCCAGGGCCCATGAGCTCGGCTGGTGGGCCGTCCATCCGGGCGGCCGCTCGGTGCTCGACGCGGTGGCGCGCGGCTTCGGGCTCGGCGCCGACGACCTCGCCGCTTCGCGCGAGGTGCTGCGCCGCTTCGGCAACATGTCGTCCGCCACGGTGATGTTCGTTCTGGACGCGATGTTCGACACCGTCAGGCACGGCGGGCGCGGCGTTGCCATGGCTTTCGGGCCGGGGCTGGTCACGGAAGCGATGCTGTTTGCGGGGGCCTAGATGAGGTTGGGTGATGGGCTGGCGCATCGGCAGGTCGTGCCGGAGCTGCTCGATCACCTCGGGGCAGACCATCCGGACGCCGTGGCCTCGCGGCGCGACCTCGTCCGGTTGAACGCCTTGATGGGGCATGCCGGGCTGATGGCCAGGCTTATTGCCCGCCACGCAGAGGCGCCGCCGCGGCAGCTTGCCGACATCGGCGCGGGGGATGGTCGCTTCATGCTTTCGGTGGGGCGCAGGATGGCCCGACACTGGCCAAAGGTCGAGTTGACGCTGGTCGATCGGACTGCCCTGATTGAGCCTCGACGCCGTGCCGCCTTCGAGGCGCTCGGCTGGACCGTGGAGGTGGTCCGGGCCGACGTCTTCGACTGGTTGGAGAGCCCCCGGCGACAGAAGCTCGACGTGATTGCCGCCAACCTGTTCCTCCATCATTTCGAGGCCGCCGCGCTTCGCCGCCTGCTGTCGGCTGCCGCCGAGCGGGCTCGCCTCGTCGCCGCCGTCGAGCCGCGCCGCGGCACTGCTGCGCTCCTGGCGGCGCGGCTGCTGCCGGCCCTCGGCGTCGGGCGCGTCACCCGCCACGACGCACCTGCGAGCGTTCGCGCCGGCTTTTGCGGAAGCGAGCTCACGGCGGCCTGGCCGGCCGCAGCGGGCGCCGTCCGCGAGGAGCGCGGCTTCGGTCCCTTCAGCCATTTGTTCGCTGCGGGCGGCGGGAAAGAAGGAGGTGGCGCGTGAAGACGCCCGCCGGGAAGTTCGACGCCATCGTGATCGGCGCCGGGCCGGCGGGCAGTGCGACGGCCATCCGGCTGGCGCGCGCCGGGCGCCGCGTCGCGCTGGTCGAGCGCGCGGCCTTCCCGCGCCGCAAGGTGTGCGGCGAGTTCATGTCGGCGACCAATCTCGGCCTGCTCGACGAGATCGGTATCGGCAGCGTCTGGCGGGCCGCGGCCGGCCCCGAGATCCGCCGCATCGGCCTGTTCGCTCGCGAGCGCCTGGTGACGGCCGCCATGCCGCCCTCGGTCAGCGGCGGCTACGGTCGGGCCCTGGGACGTGATCGGCTGGACCTGCTGCTGTCCGCTTGCGCCCGGGACGCCGGCGCGACCCTGTTCCAGCCCTGGCAGGCCGTGGCGCTCGGCAGCGCCGGCGGCGAGCGCACCGTACGGATCGCGTCCGGCCGCCGCGAGCGGCAGCTGTCGGCGCCACTGGTCGTCGCCGCGCACGGTTCGTGGGAGCCGGGGCGGCTGTCCACTCACCTCGACCGGCCGCACCGCGCCGGCGACCTCTTCGGCTTCAAGGCGCATTTCTTCAACGCGCGCCTGCCGCTCGACCTTATGCCGCTGCTCTTGTTCCCCGGCGGCTATGGCGGCATGGTGTGGGCGGATGGCGGGCGGCTCTCCTTCTCCTGCTGCGTGCGCCGCGACATCCTGGTCGAGGCGCGCACCCAATATGGCGGCGGTTCGGCGGGCGACGCGGTGTTTCGCCATGTCGCATCGCACTGCCGCGGGGTCCGCGAGGCGCTGACCAGCGCCACGCTGGACGGCGGCTGGCTGGCTGCCGGACCGATCCGGCCCGGGCTCAGGTCCTGCCATGCCGACGACTTGTTCCGGGCCGGCAATTTGGCGGGCGAGTCCCACCCGCTGATCGCCGAAGGCATCTCGATGGCGCTGCAGTCCGGCTGGATGCTGGGTGGCATCCTGTCGTCGCTCGAGGATACAGGCCCCGCCGGCCGGGCCCGGGCGGGCGCCGCCTACTCGGCCGCCTGGCGCCGCCAGTTCCAGGGCCGCATCCTGGCGGCCGGCGCTTTTGCCAGGCTGGCGGCGGTGCCCGGAGGCGCTGCGATCGCCGGGCCGGTTGTCGATGTCTTCCCGCGCATCCTGACCTTCGGGGCACGGCTCTCGGGCAAGACGAAGGAATTCCTGGCCGAAAGCCGCCGCGTGCCGCTCTGACGCAGCCGGCGCTCAGCTCTCGGTGGCGCTGGTCTCGTAGAGGAGGTTGCCGCTGCCGGCGTCGATTCCGGCCAGGCTGACGTCATAGCCCCAGAGGCGGCGGACATGCTTGAGCGTCGCGTCGCGGGTCGGCTCCGACAGGAGCACCCCGTCATGAACGGTGTGGTTGAGCCGCAGCCTTCGGTCGCCGAGAAGGTCGACGTCCACCACCTGGATGTCGGGCTGATAGGCGCTGACGTCCAGGCTCTTGGCGAGCGCCGAGCGGATGCGCTCGTAGCCCCGCTCGTCGTGGATGGAAGCCACCTGGTAGTAGCTCTCATTGGCCTCGTCGCCCAGCACGAACAGCCGCATCTTGCGGATCAGCGCCGGGCTCAGATACTGCAGCACGAAGGACTCGTCCCGGTGGTTGGCCCAGGCGTCGAGCAGGGTTCCCAGCCAGTCTCCCTTGCCGGCGAACTCGGGAAACCAGTCCCGGTCTTCGGACGTCGGATCGGTGGCGATGCGCTGAATGTCCTGCATCAGGCCGAAACCCAGCGCATAGGGGTTGAGAGACCCATAGCGGGGGTCGTCGAAGCCCGGCTGGAACACCACGTTGGAATGGCTGCCCAGCACCTCCAGCATGGCCCCTTCGCCCACCCTGCCGCGGTCGAACAGCGTGTTCATGATCGTGTAGTGGACGAAGGTCGCACAGCCTTCGTTCATCACCTTGGTCTGCCGCTGCGGGTAGAAGTACTGCGCCACCACGCGCACGATGCGCAGGATCTCGCGCTGCCACGGCTCCAGAACGAGGCTGTTCTTTTCCAGGAAATAGAGCAGGTTCTCCTCCGGCAGCTTCAGCGCCTTCTTGCGCTCCAGCACCTCCTTCTCCGCCTCCTTCGAGGGCCGGCCGTCCTTGCGGGCGGGTAGGGTTCGCCACAGGTCGCTGAACGACTTCTCCTCGTAGTCGAGCCGCTCGCGGGCGCGCTCGCGCTCGCGCAGCGTCGACAGCCGCGGCGGTCGCCGGTAGCGGAAGACGCCCTGATCCATGAGGGCATGCGCCGAATCGAGCACCGCTTCGACCGCCGCCAGGCCGTGCTTCTCCTCGCAGCGCTGGATGTAGCTCTTGGCGAACTCCATGTAGTTGAGGATGGCCGCGGCATCCGTCCACTGCTGGAACAAATAGTTGTTCTTGAAGAAGTGGTTATGGCCGAAGGCCGCGTGCGCCGTCACCAGCGCCTGCATGGCCATGGTGTTCTCTTCCATCAGGTAGACGATGCACGGGTTCGAATTGATCACCAGCTCGTAGGCCAGACCGCGGCGGCCTTTCCGGTAGAGGTTCTCCTCATGCACGAAATGCTTGCCGAACGACCAGTGCCGATACATCAGCGGCATGCCGATCGACGAATAGGCGTCGAGCATCTGCTCCGACGAGATGATTTCGAGCTGGTTGGGATAGACGTCGAGCTTGAGGTCGCCGAGCGCCACCTCCTCGATCGCTTCATAGGTTCGTGACAGCGTGGCGAAGTTCCACTCCGAACCCTGGAACAGAAGACCCGACTTGGCGCTACGCTTGCTCAAGGATACCCGCCTGCCGTTCAACCGCCGCGCGCCGTGGCGGGCTGCTTGGCGAAAAGCTGATGGAAAACCGGATAGATGTCCGCTGGCTTGGCGATGCGGGTCATCTGGAAGTTCGGCCACCGCTCGCTGACCAGCCGGTAGGCCTTCCACAGCGACGTTCCATTGTCCGTGGTGCGGAAGATATCGCGCTCGCGCTCGTCGATGATCTCGACATAGGCGTAGTACTGGCAGAGCTTCATGATCTCCTGGTCGAGCATCGCCACGCAGCGCTGGGAATCGTCGCCGCTGTTGTCGCCGTCCGAAGCCTGGGCGGCGTAGATGTTCCATTCCTTGCTGGGGTAGCGATCGAGGATCACCCGCTTCATCTCCTCGAGCGCCGTCGACACCACAGTGCCGCCGCTCTGGGTCGAGTGGAAGAACGTGTCCTCGTCCACCTCCTGCGCCTCATGCGTGTGCCGGATGAACACGATGTCGGTGCGCTCGTAGCGCCGCTTGAGGAACAGATGAAGCAGTACGAAGAACCGCTTGGCCAGGTCCTTCTCGCGCTCGCCCATGGAGCCGGACACGTCCATCAGGCAGAACATCACCGCGTTGGCATTGGGCAGCGGCTGCGGCTCGAAGCGGTTGAAGCGGATGTCGACCGGGTCGACATAGGGGATGATCTTGAGGCGCCGCGTCAGTGTCCTGTGGGTCTCGCGCAGAGCGTTGAGCCGCTCCAGCGTCGCCGCCTTGGGCTTCGTCTCCTTCTCCAGCCGCGCGATCTCCTCTGCGACCTGCTCCAGCTCGGCCCTCTTCGGACGCCTGAGCGCGATGCGGCGGCCATAGCTCATCCGCATGGTGCGGCCGACATTGATGTTCGTCGGCGCTCCGGTGATGGCGAAGCCGGCGCGGCGGGGCTTGTAGGACGTCACCTCCTTGAGGTTCAGCTTGACCAGGTCGGGCAGCTCCAGGTCTTCGAAGAACAGCTCGAGCACCTCCTCGCGGGACAGCACGAAGCGAAAATCGTCCTCGAAATCCCCCGAGTTCGCCGCCCCCTTGCCGCCGCTGCCGCCGCCCACGACCGGGCGCGGGATCCGGTCGCCGGTGCGGAACTCCTTGTTTCCGGGCAGCACGTGGTCGCGCCGCCCCGTCGATCCCGCTTGCTGGAAGGACGGTTCTCCGGTGCCTTTCACGGGCACCGGCACGAAATGGTCGCTGTCGACATCGGTGATCTTGCCGCTGCGCACCTGCTCGTTGATCGAGCGCTTGAGCTCCTCGCGGGCCCTCTTCAGGAAGCGCTGGCGGTTGCCGAGGCTCTTGTCGTTCGGATTGAGGCGCCGGTCTATGAAGTTCGGCATCGACCCTTGCCCCTCATGAGCCGCGGCCTGACCTGACCTGTCATACGCTCTAGCCCGCCTTGTTCACCCGCATGTACCAGTCGACCAGACGCCGCACTTGGCGCTCCGTATAGCCCCGGTCCACCATGCGCTGCACGAACTCCGTGTGCTGCTTCTCGGTCGAGCTGTCCTTCTTCGAGCCGAAGCTGATCACCGGCAGCAGGTCCTCCACTTGCCCGAACATGCGCTTTTCGATGACCTCGCGCAACTTCTCGTAGCTGGTCCAGGACGGGTTGCGCCCGTTGTTGCGGGCCCGCGTCCTGAGCGTGAACTTGACCACCTCGTTGCGGAAGTCCTTCGGATTGGCGATGCCGGCCGGCTTCTCGATCTGCGACAGCTCGGCGTCCAGGATCTCGCGGTTGAGAATCTGCCCGGTGTCGGGATCCTTGTAGTCCTGGTCCTCGATCCACGCATCGGCATAGGCGATGTAGCGGTCGAAGAGGTTCTGGCCGTATTCGCTGTAGCTTTCCAGATAGGCCTTCTGGATCTCGTGGCCGATGAACTCCGCATAGCGGGACGCCAGCTCGGACTTGATGAAGTCGAGATAGCTCTGCTCCAGCTCCTGCGGGAACTGGTGGCGGCGGATCGCCTGCTCCAAGACGTACATGAGATGCACCGGGTCGGCTGCCACCTGCTTGGTGTCGTAGTTGAACGTCTCCGACAGAACCTTGAAGGCAAAGCGCGTCGAGACGCCCGTCATGCCTTCGTCCACCCCGGCGGCATCGCGGTACTCCTGCACCGATTTGGCCTTGGGGTCTACGTCCTTCAGGTTCTCGCCGTCATAGACGCGCATCTTGGTGTAGAGCGGCGAGTTCTGGTGCTCGGCGAGCCGGGTCGACACCGTGAACCGGGAAAGGATCTCAAGCACCTCCGGCGCGCAGGGATTGTCGGAGAGCTCGCTTTCCCTGAGCAGCTTCTCGTAGATCCGCTTCTCCTCGGTGACCCGCAGGCAGTAAGGCACCTTGACCACCAGGATGCGGTCCAGGAAGGCCTCGTTGTTCTTGTTGTTCTTGAACTGCAGCCATTCCGACTCGTTGGAGTGGGCAAGCACCACGCCCTGATAGGGGAAGGCGCCGAAATTCTCGGTGCCGTTGTAGTTCCCCTCCTGCGTGGCGGTGAGCAGCGGATGCAGCACCTTGATCGGCGCCTTGAACATCTCCACGAACTCGAGCAGGCCCTGCGTCGTACGATTGAGGCCGCCGCTGTAGGAATAGGCGTCGGGATCGGCCTGGTTGAAGTTCTCGAGCTGGCGGATGTCGACCTTGCCCACCAGCGAGGACACGTCCTGGTTGTTCTCGTCGCCGGGCTCGGTCTTGGCGATGCCGATCTGGCGAAGCCGCGACGGCACCAGCCGCACCACGCTGAATTTGGAGATGTCGCCGCCGAGCTCGTCCAGGCGTTTGGACGCCCAGGGCGAGATGAGGCCCGTCAGCCGGCGCCTTGCAATGCCGTATTTCTCCTCCAGCAGGTCGCTCATCCGGTCGGGATGGAAGAGCCCGAGCGGTGATTCGAAGACCGGGCTGATCTGGCCGCCAACCTTCAGCGTGTAGATCGGCTGTTTCTCCATCAGCTTCTTCAGCCGCTCGGCGAGCGAAGACTTGCCGCCGCCGACCGGCCCGAGCAGGTAGAGGATCTGCTTGCGCTCCTCCAGCCCTTGCGCGGCATGACGGAAATAGCTGACGATCCGCTCGATCGTGTCCTCCATGCCGTAGAAATCGGCGAAGGCAGGATAGATCTTGATGGTGCGGTTGGTGAAAATGCGGCCCAGGCGCTCGTCGGCACTGGTGTCGATCAGCGACGGTTCGCCGATCGCCATCATCATGCGCTCCGGCGCCGTCACATACATGGCCCGGTTGTCGCGGCACGCCAAAAGATATTGCTGGAGGCTCATCTCCTCCTGCGTCTGGCTGCTGTAGATTTCGGAAAAGAGGTTGAAGACGTCGGACTCACGCGATTGCATGGCGGTAGCCTCCCGCTAGGGGTTGGGTGAAGGGGAGGTGGGTCGGGCCGTGGTTCCGTCCCGGGAACCGTGCGCTGCGGTCGCTTCGAAGCCGCTGCGCTGAGAGTGCACACCAAGGCGGCGCGGAAGCTCGCTTCGTCCACCGGTCTGATAGAGGCGCTGCCAGGGTCATCGTCGCACACCTTTTCGCTTCGCCGACTCTCCCTCCCTGCATGATATAGGGACTGCCTTAACGATGGGTACGGCAATCGACATTTCGACGCAGCTTATCCCAGCTTTGTGATCCCCTTAGGGAAAAAGGTGGTGCTTTCGCCGCGCCGCCAGGGTGGCATTTCGGCTTTCTCTACCTCTGGTGGATGTAGGCGGGCGGCAGTTTTCGCATCCGCAAGTGGCGAATCGGAGGAGGGCGGACGTCCCGCCTGGTTCGGGCCGGCAATCGTCCCACGTCGCGGCATCAGACGTTGGTCGCTAAAGCCCGCGCGACTTTTGGCGGTACCGGGGCGCCGGCGAAATCCAGATAGTTGACGAAGAAGCGCCGGGGGGCGGGCAGATGTGTTACGGGTCGGAAGGACGGCTGGAACGCTGCAACGGGTGCACGCTCGGCGTGCTGGAAGGGGGGATGGGGTGTGCCGAGCGTTCGACGCGCTACGATCGCTTCCTCGGCGCTTCCCTCGATTCCATCCGGCGCGAGCAGCGCTATCGGGTGTTTGTCGACATCGAGCGGATCGCCAGGCGCTTTCCACGCGCCATCTGGCGCAACGGCGGTGAGGCGCGCGAGATCACCGTCTGGTGCTCCAACGACTACCTCGGCATGGGCCAGCACGACAGCGTCGTCTCGGCGATGCGCGAGGCGGCCGACCGGATGGGCGCCGGCGCCGGCGGCACCCGCAACATCTCTGGCAACAGCCACGCTTTGGTCGAGCTCGAGGCCGAGCTGGCGGACCTCCACCGCAAGCCGGCGGCGCTGGTCTTCACCTCCGGCTACGTGTCGAACCAGGCGGCTGTTTCGACCATAGCCCGGCTGATCCCGGACTGCCTGATCCTCTCCGACGCCGCCAACCACAATTCGATCATCGAGGGCGTGCGCCAATCCGGCCGCGACAAGCAGATTTTCCGCCACAACGACCTCGACCACCTGGAAGCGCTGCTTGGCGCCGCCGCCGGCCGGCCGACCCTCATCGTCTTCGAGAGCGTCTATTCGATGGACGGCGACGTGGCGCCCATCGGCGCCATCTGCGACCTGGCCGAAGCCTATGGCGCCATGACCTATCTGGACGAGGTCCACGCCGTCGGCATGTACGGCGCGCGCGGCGCCGGCATCGCCGAGCGCGACGGCCAGATGCACCGTGTCGACGTGATCGAGGGAACGCTCGCCAAGGCCTTCGGAGTCATGGGCGGCTACATTGCAGCGTCGCGCAACGTGGTCGATGCGGTGAGGAGCCACGCGCCGAGCTTCATCTTCACCACCGCGCTGCCGCCTCCCGTGGCGGCCGCCGCCACAGCCTCGATCCGCCATCTCAAGCGCTCGCCGCTGGAGCGCTTCGGCCAGCGGCGGCAGGTCAGCCGCGTCAGCGACGCCCTGCGGGCCCGCGGCCTGCCGGTGATGGCGAGCGACACCCACATCCTGCCGCTTTGGGTCGGCGATCCCGCCGCCTGCAAGGCGGCATCGGACAGGCTGCTCGCCGTGCATGGCATCTACATCCAGCCGATCAACTACCCCACCGTACCGGCCGGTACGGAGCGCTTGCGCATCACACCCTCGCCGCTGCACGACGACCGGATGGTCGAGGATCTGGCCGACGGGCTGGACGAGGTGTGGCGCCATTTCGATCTCCGACGGACCCGCGATGTCGTCCTCGCCGCCGAGTGAGCCGCCCGTGCCCCGCGTCGTTCGGCCGGTGCTGGCGGCGGTCGCGCTGGCCGTCGGATGCGCCGCGGCGCTGTTCGGCGCCTGGGGCGGCCTGCCGGGCTCCGCCGCGGTAACCGCGCGCCCGTCGGATCCGCCTGTGGTGGCCCGCAGTGCCCTGGAAACCCAGGCGAAGCGGCTCCCGGTGGTGACCCGCCCGGTGGTCGTCGAGGCCCTGCCGGTCCATCGGTTGGCCGTCGGCCGCATCGAGCCGAGCGAGGAGGTCGCGGTCAGGACGCGCATCGACGGCGAGATCGTTCGTCAATTCGTGGTCGAGGGCCAGATGGTTTCGGCCGGCGCGGCGCTCTTCAAGCTGGACGACCGCGAGATCCGGGCACGGGTCGCCCGCAGCGAGGCCTTGCTCGCCCGCGACAAGTCGCGCCTCGGCTGGGCCAGGACCGATCTCGCCAAGGTCCGTCAACTTGTCGGCAAGGCCGCCGCCTCCCAGTCGCGGCTCGACCAGGCCATCGCCGCGGTTGAGATCGTCGAGGCCGAGGTGGCCGCCGGCGAGGCGACGCTCGCCATGGACCGCATCGCGCTGGAGCAGACGCTGGTGGTGGCACCGATCGCCGGCCGCGTCGGCGATATCGACGTCACCCCGGGGAGCTTCGTCAGCCGCCCCGAGCGGGGGGCCGACGTGCTTCTCACCGTCTCCAAGCTGAGCCCCGCCTTCGTCTCCTTCGCCCTGCCCGAGAAGGATCTCGGACCGCTGCGGCGGGCCGCCGCGGCCGCTGGCAGCGCCGGCGTCCCGGTTGAGGTCTCCGCCGGACCGTCGGGCGAGGCGCTCGCCTCCGGGCGGATCAGCTTCATCGAATCGGCCATCGATCGCGGCACCGCGACCATCTCCGTGCGCGCCACGGTCGACAATGCCGACCAGTCGCTGTGGCCCGGCCAGTTCGTTCAGGTCTCGGTCGACCTCGGCCGGCACGACGACGCCGTCACGGTTCCCCTGGCATCGATCGTCTCCGGCCCCGAGGGTCCGCATCTCTTCACCGTCACCCCCGACGGTCGCGCGGCCGTACGGGCGCTGCGCTCCATCGAGGCGCGCGGCGATCGCGCCGCTGTGACCGCCGAAGGCCTCGACGCGACGCAGCCGGTCGTCGTCGAGGGCCAGTGGCGGCTCGACGCCGGCAGTCGGGTGGCGGTCGACCCGGAACTGGCCGTGGCCGACCGCGAGAGCGCCATCGAGAGCCGTCGGCCGTGAACCTGTCGGCGCCGTTCCTGGCGCGGCCGACGGCCACGCTTCTCGTCACCGTGGCGCTGGTGCTCGCCGGGGTGGCCGCCTATCGCGAGCTGCCGATCACCGCGCTGCCCAAGGTGGATTTCGCCGCTGTGGCTGTGGAGTCGCACCTTCCCGGCGCGGACGCCGAAACCATGGCGACCCTGGTCGCCGCGCCCATCGCGGAGGCGCTGGAGGCTCTGCCCTCGGCCGAGGAGGTGCGCGCCACGAGCCGCGAGGGCGAAAGCACCGTCGTGGTCGAGTTCTCCGTCGACCGCGACATCGATGCGGCGGCAGACGACGTCCGGGCCGCAGTGGCGCGCATCGAACCCGACCTGCCGGACGCGCTCGTCGCCTCGCCGATTGTCCGCAAGATCGATCCGACCGACCGGCCGGTGCTGTCGGTGGTGCTGAGCGGCGACGGGCGCACCGCAGCCTCTCTTGCCGATTTCGCCCGCAAGATGGCGATTCCCGAGCTGGCGGCGATCGACGGCGTCGGGCCGCTCGACCTCGGCGACGGTCACAAGCCGGCGATCCGCGTCGACGCCGACCCGGTGGCGCTGGCGGCGCGCGACCTCACGCTTCCGGACCTCGCCCGGGCGCTGCAGCGCGCCGGCGACGCACGCCCCCTCGGCGCCATTGACGGCGCTGACCAGCGCCTTGTCCTGCGCGCCACCACGCAGCCCGACGGCGCGGCGGCGCTGCGCGACGTCCCGGTGGAAGGCCGCGGCGGCGCTCGGCTGCCGCTGGGCGAGGTGGCGCGTGTTGTGGCCTCGGTCGACGACCCGCGCCAGCTCAGCCTCTACGACGGCAAGGAGGCCGTGGTGATCCCCGTCAGGCGGGCGAGCGGTGCCGACATGGTCGAGGTGGCCGGCCGGGTGCGCGCGGCGTTGCCGGCGCTCGCCGAGCGGCTTCCTCCGGGCGCGTCGATCGACATCGTCGACGATCGCTCGCAATCGGCCAAGGCCGCCGTCGACGACCTGATGCTGACCATGCTCCTCACCGTGTTGCTGCTGTTCGTCGTCCTGTTCGCCATGACGGGGCGGCTCGGCACCGCGTTGGCGCCGACGCTGGTCGTCCCCTGCTCGATCGCCGTCACCTTCGCCGTGCTCTATGCGCTCGGCCATACGCTCAACAACATCACACTGCTGGCGCTGACGCTGTCGACCGGGCTGATCATCGACGACGCCATCGTCATGCACGAGAACGTGGTCCGTCACCTGGAGAAGGGGGCGGCGCCGTTGGAAGCGGCCCTGAAGGGCGCGAGCGAGGTGGGCTTCACCATCGTCGCCATGACCCTGTCGCTGGTCGCCGTGTTCATCCCGATCCTCTTCATGGGCGGCGTGGCCGGCCGCATCCTCAGCGCTTTCGCCGTGACCGTCGCCGTCTCGCTCTTCGTCTCGGCGTTCGTGTCGCTGTCGCTCACCCCGATGCTCGCTGCGCGCTGGCTGAGCCCCCGTCCGCTCGGACAGCGGGGCGAGAACGCGTTCGAGGCCGCCTTCGGCCGCCTCGCCGCCGCCTACGAAACCGGCCTGGACGTCTGCTTCGCCTATCGGAAGACGGTGCTTGCCCTGTTCCTGGCGACGCTCGCGGTGACCGCCTGGATGCTGCATGCCATGCCGCGCGGCTTCCTGCCCGAGGAGGATATCGGCCAGCTCGTCGTGACCGTCCGCGCCTCGCCCGACGCCTCGTTTCCGGCGATGCGTGAGCTGCAGCGCCGCGCCGGGACGGCGATCCGCTCGTCGGCCGCGGTCGAGCACGTGCTTTCCGAGCTTGGCGGCGAAGCGGCTGCCAACGAGCTGCGTTTCTCCATCGCGCTCCGCGGCAAGGCCGAACGCCCGCCGATCGGGCAAGTGATCGCCGGCCTCCAGCGCCGCCTCGACGAGATTCCCGGCATCGAGGCGCTCGTCTCGACGGCGCAGCATGCCCGCATGGGCGCCGTCGGCCGCCGCGCCCACCAGCTCGTCGTGCAGGCTGCCGAGCCGCGCGAGGCGGCGTTCTGGGCACACCGCCTGCTTGCCGAGCTGGCAGCGGACCCGACTTTTTCCGCCGTGACCAGCGACGCGGAGGAGACGACGGCCGTCGGCGGCATCGACATCGACCGTGACAAGGCGGCCGAACTGGGCGTCGGCCTCGACGAGGTTCGCGCCACGCTGGCCGCCGCTTTCGCCGCAACCCACGTCGCCAGTATTCTCGAGGGGGCGGAAAGTCGCAACGTTTTCCTGGGGATCGACCCCGGCCTTGCCAATTTGAGCGAGCAGCTCGACCTGGTCTATGTCCGGGCCGCGGGCGGCGCTCAGGTGCCGCTTTCGGCCATTGCCCGCTTTGCGCATTCGGCTGGCCTCGCCCGAGTCAACCAGATCGGCCAACGTCCCGCCGTCACCATGACTGCGACGGCGGCCGAAGGCGTGTCGGCCGGCGAGGCGGCGGCGCACCTCCGCGCGGCCGCCGCCGCGCTCGACACGCCCTCCGGCGTCGGCATTGCACCGAGCGGAGCGAGCCGCATGGTCGAGGAGGCGATGGCCAACCAGGGCCTGTTGCTGCTTGCCGCCTTGCTCGCCGTCTATCTGACCCTGGGCATCCTCTACGAGAGCCTGCTTCACCCGCTGACCATCCTCGCCGGACTGCCGGCCGCCGCGGTCGGCGCGCTGGGGGCGCTGATGCTGTGGGGAGGCGAGCTCAGCCTGATGGCGCTGATCGGGCTGCTGGTGCTGATCGGCATCGTCAAGAAGAATGCAATCATGGTGATCGACGTCGCCCTGGTCATGCAGCGACAGGGAAGGCCGCCGGCCGAGGCGGCCCGCGCCGCCTCGCTGCAGCGCTTTCGCCCCATTATGATGACGACCCTGGCCGCCATCGCCGGCGCCATTCCGATCGCCATCGGCGCCGGCACCAGCGCCGAGCTGCGCCAGCCCCTGGGCATCGCCGTGGCGGGCGGATTGCTGCTTTCGCAGCTCCTGACCCTCTTCATCACGCCGGTGATCTATGTGCAGCTCGAGGCCATGCGCGCCGCCGCCGCACGGCTCGCCGACCGCGCCTTCGGGCGGTCTTTGCGAAGCCGATCCGAGGCCGACGCCCGCGACTAGGCGCAAAACCCTCAACCGATCGGTTGACAATTACAGCCGCCCATCTATATTCAACGATATGGTTGAATTAGAAATCTCCCGGTTGGACGCCGTCTTCCACGCCCTCGGCGATGGAACGCGCCGCCGCATGCTCGAGCATCTCGCCGAAGGCGAGCAGACGGTCGGCCAGCTGGCCGAGCCCTTCGCGATGTCGCTCGCCGCGGCGTCCAAGCACGTCAAAGCGTTGGAGAACGCCGGGCTGATCCGCCGCGAGGTGCGCGGCCGCACCCACATTTGCCGACTCGATCCCGGGCCGCTGGCCAGTGCCCATCGCTGGTTGAGCGTTTACGAGACCTTCTGGAGCGATCGACTCGACGCGTTGGAACGCCTGTTGCGCGACGACGGCGCGGAGCAACTCCCACCGCAACCCCCCGAAGGAGAAGACCGATGAACGAGCTCGCCCCTATCGACGCCTACGGCATGCTGACGGAGCCTGCCACGCTGACGATCCGCCGCCTGCTGCCTGGCCCCGTCGAGCGCGTCTGGGCCTACCTCACCGAAAGCGATCTGCGCCGCCGCTGGCTGGCGGCGGGCACCATGGAATTGCGGGCCGGCGCGCCCTGCGAGCTGGTCTGGCGCAACGACGAGCTGTCGGATCCGCCCGCCCGGCGACCCGCCGGCTTTTCCGAAGAGAACCGCATGCAAAGCCGGATCGTCGAGGTCGAGCCGCCGCGCAAGCTCACCATCGCCTGGGACGGAAGCGGCGACGTGACGTTCGAGCTGCAGCCGCAGGGCAGCCAGGTGCTCTTCACGGTCACCCACCGCCGCTTGCCCGATCGCCAGACCATGCTCAAGGTGGCGGCCGGCTGGCACGCGCATCTCGACACGCTGGTTGCCCGTGCCAACGAGCGGCAGCCGGGACCCTTCTGGGATCGCTGGAGCGACCTCAAGAAGGAGTATGAACGGCGACTGCCGGCCTGAGCGGCGCCGACGGGCGGTCGCAGGCCGCTTGGGTCTGCGGCATGCTTCGCTGCGCGGCTCGGCGCTGCTAGGATGGCTCGGCAATGGAGAGGGGTGGCATGACGGCATCGCGCTATCGCTGGGTCATCGTCGCGGCGGGCGGCCTTCTGGGCTGCGTCGCCATCGGCGCCATGTTCTCGCTGCCGGTGTTCCTCGTGCCGGTCTCCCGCGACACCGGCTGGTCGGTGACCGGCGTGTCCTCGGCGATGACGATCGGCTTCATCGCGATGGCGCTGGCCAGTCTGGTCTGGGGTAGCCTGTCGGACCGCTTCGGACCGCGCCCGGTGGTCCTGACAGGCTCGGTCATCCTGGCGGCGAGCATGGCGCTTGCCGGCCGGGCGACCTCGCTTCTCGAATTCCAGCTGGTGTTCGGGTTGGTGGTCGGCAGCGCTGCCGCCGCGGTCTTCGCCCCCATGATGGCTTGCGTGACGGGCTGGTTCGACACCCACCGCAGCCTTGCCGTCTCGCTGGTCTCGGCCGGCATGGGCATGGCGCCGATGACGATGTCGCCGCTCGCCGCATGGCTGGTCTCCGTCTACGACTGGCGGACCTCGTTCCTGATCATGGCCGGCCTCGTGGCGGCGCTGATGATCCCCGCCGCACTGCTCGTCCGCCGTCCGCCGGCGCTCGAAAGAGCCAGCGGCGCGGCCGTCGCCCCCGACGAGCCGGACATGCCGATCGGGCAGGTCCTGCGGTCTCCGCAGCTGATCATCCTCCTGCTGACCAATTTCTTCTGCTGCGCCACCCATTCCGGCCCGATCTTCCACACCGTGAGCTATGCCGTGAGCTGCGGCATCCCGATGATCGCCGCGGTCACGATCTACAGCGTCGAGGGCCTGGCAGGCATGGGCGGCCGCGTCGCCTTCGGCATCCTGGGCGACCGGCTGGGGGCCAAGCCGGTCCTGGTCGCCGGCCTCCTCCTGCAGGCTTTCGGCGCGCTGGCCTACTTCTTCGTCCGCGAGCTCGCCGCGTTCTACGCGGTGGCGGCGGTGTTCGGCTTCATCTACGCCGGTGTCATGCCGCTCTACGCGGTGCTCGCGCGCGAGAACTTCCCGCTTAGGATGATGGGCACCGTCATCGGCGGCACCGCGATGGCCGGCAGCCTCGGCATGGCGACCGGACCGTTGGCAGGTGGCATGATCTTCGATGCCTTCGGCAGCTATGGCTGGCTCTATGTCGGCGCCTGGGGGATCGGCATTGGCGCCTTCCTGATCGCCATGACCTTCAAGCCCTTCCCCAAGGCGCAGCCGGCACTGGCGGCCGCCTAGATTTGGCCCTAGTCTGTCCGCGCTTCGAGGGGATGCGCCGATGAGAATGAGGATCGCCGCGGCCGCCATGCTGGCGCTGGCCGCCTCCGACGCTCACGCCGTCGTGAGATACCTGGTCCAGAACATGTCCTGTGCCGAGATCCAGCAATCGCTTCAGCGCGACAAGGTTGCCATTCTGTACCGCCAGACAAAGTCCGGCGTCTCCCTCTACGATCGTTTCGTCGACAATTCTTCCTTCTGCAATGTCGGCGAGACGACGGCCGTGGAGCGGGTGGCGGCCGCCGACACCGAGACCTGCCGGGTGCAGAAATGCGTCAACGCGCAGCGCTTCGGCGGCGACTGAGCCGTCACAGCGCCATGAAGCCCTTGGCCCACAACCAAAGGCACGCAAAGGCCATCGAGATCAGGGTGATGGGGACGCCGGCCTTGGCGTGATCGCGGAAGGTCAGCAGCACGCCACGCGTCGCCGCGCGTTCGGCGACGATGAGGTTGGCAAGGCTTCCGACCAGGAAAAGGTTCCCCGCCAGGGTCGACAGGATGGCGAGCCCGACCAGCGTGCCTTGCGGAATGCCTTCCCACACCTTGAGGATCATGACGACGGCCGGCAC
This sequence comes from Mesorhizobium sp., assembly GCA_040510195.1. Taxonomy (GTDB): domain Bacteria; phylum Pseudomonadota; class Alphaproteobacteria; order Rhizobiales; family Rhizobiaceae; genus JBEVJK01. The sequence continues at coordinate 38,803 of JBEVJK010000074.1, forward strand.
GTTGCCGATCGTGTTGCTGAGAACGAGAGAAAGCGGCGCCAGCAGCGAGATCCGGTCGGGGAGAAGGTCGAGCGATGCCATCGTGCGCACCGCCGCCTCGGGCAAGCCGGTTCGGGCCAGCGCATCGTTCACCACGAACAGGGCCGAAAAGAGGATGAGCAGGGGCAGATCGATCTCGTCGAGCAGCTGGCGGGTCGGCAGCACGCGGCTGACGATCAGGCAGGCCGCCACCAGCAGCGCCGACACCTCGCGCGGCAGCGGAGTGGCAAACAGCACGAGCAGGACAACCAGCGCGATGCCGCAGAGCACCACCTGGCCGCGATGCGGCACTGCCTCCGGGAGCCGCGCCTCGACGGCCGGAGACGCGAGGCTCTTGCGCCACACGAAAGCGATGCAGAGGAAGCTGACCGCCAGGCCGACCAGCGAGGGGATCGCGGCATCCAGAAAGTAGGACCAGAAACCGATGCCGCCCGCCTGGCCGATCAGAATGTTCTGCGGATTGCCGATCAGCGTGGCGGCCGAGCCGGCATTGCTCGCCGCAGCGAGACCGAACAGGAACGGCCGCGGATCGAGCTTGCGCGCCTGCAGCCCCGTGCAGAGCAGCGGGGTCATTGCAAACACCACGATGTCGTTGACGAGGAAGGCCGAGAGCACGCCCCCTACCGCAATGACCAGGGCGAGCAGCCGCAGCGGTCGGCTGGCCTCGCCGGCGATCCACACCGCGACCCAGTCGTAGAAGCCGCTCGCCCCGACCCGCGCCGACAGGATCATCAGACCGCCGAGAAGCAAAAGCGTCGGGAAATGGATGGCGTCGGCGACGCCGTCCATCGGCACCGCCCCGACGGCGACGAGAACCACCGCCACGACCATCGCGATGCCGGCCCGGTCGACCCTGAGCCCAGGGATTCGGCCGAGCGCCATGCCCAGATATGTGAGGACGAAGGACAGGACGACGAACTGGTTCATGGCTCGTCCTATAGAGTCGGCGAGCCGCGGCAGCCAGATGCCGTGCCGCTACAAATGCGTAGCCCGTCGCGGCATCCCTCCTTGAACTTGTGGGTCATCGCGACGGGCCCGTCCGCCGGATGCGGGTCAGGGCGGACAGCCGCAACCTACCGTCGCGCAGGGGCACTGTCAGCCTGATCGAAGGTCCGAGGCGGACTACCCCTTGGTCTGGCAAGCGTGCACCTTGGAATGACGATTAACCATCAGCAGGATAAGTCGCCACGATTCGGCCAAACTTGGGATAGCTTGCGGGCCGGGCGGGATCGTTTTCCTTAGTCGCGAAAGGAAGTCGATGCCGAATGAGAGGCTGTTCCTGCCGCTCGGCCTGGTGTTTCTGATGGTCATTGCACTCTCCATCGTCGCCGGGCTGAACGTGAACTCGCCGGCCGAGCCGGTCACAGACAATAGTTTTACTGCCAGCGTATCTGAATGAGGGGTAAGCCGCCGGGATCGTCGGGTCCCGGCGGTTTCGTCAGGGCTTGCGGAGCCAAGTCTTGGCGATGCGGCAGACCATCGTGTAGGCCGGATCGAAGACATTGCCCACGTCGTAGCGAACGACCTGTCCCATCAGATGGCTCGCGGCGGCCGGAGAGAGGCCGAATTCGCCGGTCAGCCAGTTGAACATGTCGGTCGTCGCGTGCTGCAAAGCCTGGTCGAGCGGCCTGGCATTGCCGACCGAGAAGATGTCGGCCGCGCTCTCGCCGCGCGGCCAGACGAGGGCGCGGCCCTTCTCCACGGTCAGGCGAACCTCGACCTCGAAGCAGGTCTCGATGCCTGTGCCGACGATCTCGCCGTCGCCTTGCGCCGCGTGGCAATCGCCGAGAAAGAAAAGGGCGCCCGGCACGGCCACCGGAAACCACGCGGTGACGCCCGGGCCGAACCCCCGATAGTCCATGTTGCCGCCGTTTTCGGCGCTGGTCGCCGTGGAAAGAGCCTGCCCGAACGCCGGCGCCACGCCGAAGCAGCCGATCATCGGCTCGAGCGGCAGCTCAAAGCTCTCGAGCCCGGGGACGGCAGGATCCAGCGTCGCCGTCAGCGCCTGCCGGTCGATCCGCCAGTTGACCTTGTCTCGAGGCGGCAGGCCGCGGACAAACTCCGGGTCCACGACGTTGCCGGCAAGCGCCGCCCGCGTCCAACCGGTGGCGCGGATCGGCGTCATGCGCACGATCTCGACCTTCAGCGCGTCGCCCGGCTCGGCCCCGGTCACGAAGATCGGCCCGTTCATCGGATTGGGGTCGGACGCACGCTGCGCGCCGTCCTTGTCGATCCCGTGCGCGTCGAGCGTCTCGGTGATCACCGTGTCGCCCGACTCTACCGTGAGGGCGGGAGGCAAGGTCCCGAGCACATTGTGCCAGCGCGTGGCATGGAAGCGATGCGTCGTCATGGTCGGATTGCGTAGCTCAGCGGAGGCGGCTCGGCAAGGATCAGCCGTCCGACCGGAAGCCCTAATCCGGAACCGTTGCGCCCGATGGAGATTTCAGTTCGAAACGGAGATCGTCATGATTCGCAAGCTGAAATCGGGCGAGTACCGCCTCTATTCGCGCAAGGTCGATCCCAAGACCGGGAAACGTAAGAATCTGGGAACGTTCAAATCCCGCGAGGCCGCCGAGAAGCACGAGCGCGAGGTGCAATACTTCAAGCGCCACTAGCCGGCAGCCTTGGCGACGATGCGGAACACTCCCGCCGGCGGATAGTGGGGTCGGTCGTCGACTCTTCCGTTTCCTGGCGCCGCCGACTGAGAGAGAGTCGTGCTCTCGCCCGAGGTTTAGGAACGCAGCCATGGCGCGCTACTTTTTTGCACATCTAAGACAAAGACCTGCCCGCCTGATGCATGAACCGACTGCCCTAGCGACGCGGATCGGCTGCTGGCCTAGAGTGGAAAATGACTTTCTGTTGAATTGCCTTCCGCTCGTGGACAGCGGTCAACTCTCTGCAAACGCGCTCTCAAGCGGAAAGGATCCTAAGATGCCCACGCACCAGTCCAAAGGGCCCTTGCAGCTGGGTGATCGAGCTCCCAATGTGGTGCTTGACGCGGTCACGCGTGACGGCAAGGTCTCTCTCGATGATTTTCGCGGCCACAAGCCCGTGCTGGTCGGCCTGTACCGTGGATTGCATTGCCCGTTCTGCCGCCGCCATATCGCGGCCCTGGCGCACCTCGACCCGGCGCTCCGCGACATGGGGGTCGAAAGTCTTGCCGTCGTGAACACGCCGACCGAGCGGGCGCGCCTCTACTTCCGCTATCACCCGATGCCGACGCTGCTGCGGCGTCCGACCCGGAACGCACCTCGCACCGCGCTTTTGGCTTGCCCAACCTGGAATTCACCGAGAGCGAGACGGAATGGCCAAGGAAGGTAGGAATGGATGTAGCCAGGTCCATGCGGGTGGATGCTCCTGGCGAATTGCCCGAACCGATGGACCCGATGGCGGCGTCCGAATTCCTCAACAAGCTGGACGGCTATGAGATGACGCAAGCCGATCAGCAGGTGAGCGCCACCGGGCATGGCCAGCTCGTCGGCTACTTTCTGTTCGACCGTCACGGCATCGTACGCTGGACCTTCACCGAAGTCCCCGATGAAGGCCGGTTGATGTTCACAGCCCCATCTCCCGATGAGGTCATATCTGCCGCTTCCCAGGTGGGGACCTAGGACGTTGACGCACGTATCGGGTCCAAAGCCGGATTGAACCCCTACCCAAGTCGCGCGATGCTCCCGCTCGATCCCGGTGGCGGGTTAAGGGGCCAATGTGGGCCCCCCATCATTGTTCGAGCGACAGCAATTGCAAGAGGCAGGCTGACGGGTACGATCCGGGCGATCGCCCGCTTCGCCGCGGACGTGGCCTTGTTTGGGCGGTCAGCGAGCTCATCGCTATTCGAGCATTCCTTCAAAGATGAGCAGGTCGCGCTTCGAGGCCTGCAATGCAAACTGCCGGGCGTTCTGATAGGCCGGATCCTCGTAGCAGGCCTTGGCAATCTCGTATGAGGGAAACTCGACGATGATCACGCGCGCGGTGTTGCGTGCTTCCTTCAACAACGGCGGAACCCTTGTGGGGTTGATGAGCGCTTGAAATTTCTCGGCGATCGGTGCCCACAGCCTGTTATACTCGCCGTGTGCCGCCTGGTCGGTCACCTCGGTCCCGAGAATGAGCCAGTAACCCTTCATCGATTCTCTTGACTGCCGCCTCATGAAGGGCGCGCAAACAAAGGGTTGAATTGTATCAATGATACTGATCACCGGGGCAACTGGCCAAGTCGGGAGCGCTGCGATGGATGCCGTTGTCGCAGCCGGCGCCGAGGTTCGCGCATTTGTGCGCACGCCATCCCGGCTTACGCGACCCGAAGGTGTCCAGGTTTTGCAGGGCAGCTTTGACGATGACCGGTCGCTCGCGATGGCGCTCCAGGGCGTCGACGTCATGCTGCTGCTTGGCAGAGATAGCCCGGACTCGGTTTCTCAGCATCGCCGCGTGCTCGCGCACGCTTATCGTGCCGAGGTGCGACACATCGTCAAACTGTCCGCCATCGGCGCATCCCCTCATTCACCAATAGCCTTGATGCGCGAGCACAACGAAATCGACGAAGAAATTAGGGGCGGTCCAGCGAACTGGACGATTCTCAAGCCGCACCTCTATATGCAGAATCTGCTGCGCGCTGCAGATGCGGTTCGGCGTGAAGGACGGCTTGCAGCGCCAATGGGGCACGACCGTTTTCCTCTCGTCGACACCGGCGACGTCGGCGCTGCCGCAGCGGTCGTACTTACCAACCCCGCGCCCCACGCCGCTAGAGAATACATGCTGACCGGGCCTCTCGCACACAGCTACGACGAGGTCGCGGCTGCGTTGGCTGCTGTTGCGGGCCATGCGGTTGCTTATGAGCCCCTTACACCGGACGATTTCAAGGCCCGCCTGCTCGCGGCCGGCATCCCAAGCTGGCGCGCGTTTGATCTGGCCCACATTGCTTCCGCTTATAGCGCCACCGAGAAGGCTGTCTCTCCGGATCTTCCGATGCTCGGCCGAGAGCCCAGGTCGCTATCGATGTTTCTCAAAGATCATCGCGACGCCTTTTCCCCCTGACGGGGCTGGGACCTCGCATTCCTGCATTTTGCCAGAGCCCTGGGCCAGGACGGACCTTCCCTATGGGCGGCCGATGCGTGTCTCGGTGGTCGTCGCCAGAGGTTCCTCGACATATGCCGCGATTCCTTGCCGTCGACGTGGCGTCATGAGCTCGATCAAATCGACCCACCACGCTCGATGCGCTACTGTCGGCCGGAGCCCCGGCAATGACGACGGACGACCAAACATATGCGTTCAAGAATGCGCTCGATGCGCAGCGCGAGCGTCTGAGGACCCTCGAGTCGCTGTTCGATGCCGGCAGCATCCGCTGCCTCGAGGCGCGCGGGGTGAGGCCGGGCTGGCGCTGCGCGGAGGTGGGTGCCGGCGGGGGCTCGATCGCCACCTGGCTGTTCGACCGCGTCGGTCCCGGTGGGTCCGTACTTGCAACCGACCTCGATGCGACCGTCCTGAGCGAGCTCGCGCACCCAAACCTTGAGGTTCGCGTCCACGACCTGATGACCGACGACCTGCCCGAGGGCGAGTTCGACCTCGTCCATTTGCGTCTAGTTCTGGGATGGCTGGGCAATCCCCGCTCCGTGCTGCCGCGACTGATCAGTGCCCTTAGGCCGGGCGGCTGGATAGTCGCCGAGGAGATCGACTTCGTTTCGGCGGTGGCGGATCCCCGGATGGGACCCGAGGCGGGCGCGCTCTTCGAACGCGCCGTGCAGGAACACAATTCGCTGCTGGCAGCGCAGCACCGCTTCGATCCGTTCTACGGCCGCCGCGTTGCAGGTGACCTCGCCGACGCCGGGCTTTCGGAGGTCGGATGCGAGGGTCGGACGACGATGTGGAGCGGCGGTGAAGCTGGTGGTCGCATCTGGCGGCTCACCTTGTCCCAACTGCGCGAACCCATGCTTGCCGCGGGGCGCATGACGGCAGCCGAGATCGACGAGGTGATGGCGCTGTGCGACGACCAGCGCCTGAGC
>JBEVJK010000075.1:0-4089 GCA_040510195.1 Mesorhizobium sp.
GCGTCGGCGAAGGGCAGCCTCTGGGCATCCGCCTGCTGCCAGGTGATCCGGGGATCGGTGAGCGTTTCGGCCGCATGCGCGATCATCGGCCCCGCCAGATCCGTCGCCGTGATGCTGGCATCGGCAGCGACGACATCGGCGAGCGCGCGGGTCAGCCGGCCGGTGCCGGCGGCCGTCTCCAGGATGGCGCCGGAGGCACCGCGAAAGCGATCGGCAACGGCGCGGGCGAAGGGCTCGAAGAAGATCGGGCCCATCAGGCTGTCATAGGCCGCCGGCAAGGCCCCGGCGAAGGTGGGTTGTATGGCAGCCATCGCGACCTCCCTCGCGACTGTCGAGGCCCCTCGCACCCTACCCCACCGTGGCAGCGCCGCAACAGCCGATCGTGAAATCAGCCGGCGCGCCGGACCCCGCCTTCGCGGCCGAGAGGAATCGTTAGCCATGCCCACGAGTTAACCCCCGAACGGTGGAACGCGACATCCCTCGACCCGTTGTCCGGTAAGACTTGTTTAAAAACGCACAGCGATGGTAGCCCCGCTCCGCTACGAACGGGGCATGACATTCACCCCACAGACGACACCGATGATCATCCGCAGCCTCGCAATCGCCGCCGCCCTCGCTGTCGCCACGCCCGCTTTGGCGCAGAACGTCGCATCCTTCGTGGTCGCCAACGACGACGGCTACGGCGTCGATACCTGCCTGCAGTCCGGGTCGGATTGCGGCCAGCCGGTCGCCACCGCCTGGTGCGTCGCCAACGGCTATGTCCGCTCGGTCGGGTTCCGCGCCCAGACCGCGGCCGACATCACCGGCTCGCTCGACGCTCCGACCCAGGTCGCGGCGGTGGATCCGGCCGGCGTCGTCATCACCTGCGAGCGGTGACGCGCGTCAGTCGGTCACCCAGTCGGCGCATTTCGGCCCCTCCTGCGTGCCCCAGGGCATGATCGGCACCGTCGAGGTCGAGTTCTTCGGCGATCCCTCGACCAACCTGTCCGAATAAACCAGATAGACGAGCACGTTGCGCTTCTTGTCGCAGCCGCGCACCACCTGCATCTTCTTGAAGAACAGCGAGCGGGACTGGCGATAGACGATGTCGCCCTGCTCGAACTTCTGGGTGATGGTGATCGGGCCGACCTGGCGACAGGCGAGCGAGATGTCCGACACCTCCTCGGCGACGCCGAACATGCCTGCGACGCCGCCCTTCTCCGGCACGGTGAAATGGCAGGCGACGCCCTGGACCACCGGATCATCGATGCCGTAGGTCGCCAGCTTGTCGTCCGGCGTGAGGAATTTCCACACCGTCGACTTGCGCATGATCAGGTCCGGTTCCTCGGCGTGTGCGGGCACCGCGGCGAGGGTGAGAAGGGCCGCGAGGCCGAAGGCGAAGGCGCGGATCATCAAGGTCTCCATCAAGCTCATCCGCTATATGGCGTCGGCGCCGGATCTGCGCCAGGGTGGGACGCCGATTCACAGTTTGGTCACCATTTGGCGGTCTAGCTTCCGACATGCTCGCATGGCGCCTCGGCCTGGTCCTGATCGCGCTCGGCGCCGCCGAGAGCGCGGCGGCGCAGGATGCGCGATGCGTCCGGCTTTCCGCGCAGCTCAGCGGGCTCGAACGCGGAACCGGTGCCGACGCATCGCGCCTCGACCAGTATCGCGACGCGATCGATCGCCAATCGGTCGAGCTGCAGCGCACCACCGACTACGCGATGTCGATCGGCTGCGATCTGGAGCCGCGGCGGGAATGCAATCCGATCAACGCGAATATCGACCGCATGCATCGCAATCTCGCGGCGCTGCAGGGCCAGTTCGACCGCGTCTCGGCCAATCTCGGCGGCCAGCGCGAGGATGAGCGCGGCCGCATTTTGGCGACGATGCAGGAGCTTGGATGCAATGGTCGCGGGGTCGCCGCCGCCGAGCCGCCGGCCTCCGGTGGCTTCTTCGAAAAGCTGTTCGGGCCGGACGAGACGGAAGGCGCCTACGACCTACCGCCATCGGCCGTGCCAGGCGGCGAGCCGGTGCCGGAGGGCGTGCCGCAAGGGGCGACGATGCGCACCATCTGCGTGCGCAAATGCGACGGCTATTTCTTCCCGATCAATTTCTCGACCAGCGCCGCGAATTTTCCGACCGACGCGGAGTCCTGCCGCAGCCAATGCCCCTCGGCCGAGGTGGAGCTCTACGCCTATGATTCGCTGTCGCAGACGGCCGACGACGCCGTCTCGACGGTGACGGGCGAATCGCTCAAGGCGATGCCGAACGCCTTCAAGTTCCGCACCAGCTATACGGCGAGCTGCACCTGTAAGGCGGCGGGCCAGGGGGTCGCGCAGACGCAGGCGCCGGCCGGCGAAGCGCTGAAGCGGCTGGACGACAAGGCGCTCGACAGCGCGGCGAAGCCCGCTGCTCCGGCGCCGCCCGCTCCGCCCGTCGCCACGGCTGCGCCTGGCGAGAAGAAGAAGGTCAGGATCGTGGGGCCGGCCTTCGCGCCGAATCCGTGAGGGTCGGTGTCGGGCGCTACCCTCTTTCGGCCGTCAGCCGCTTCAGTGCCCGCTCCCGGCCGATGAAGGGAAGAAGCGCCTTCAATTCCGGACCATGATCCAGCCCCGTCAGCGCCTGGCGCAGGGGCAGGAACAACGCCTTGCCGGACGCGCCGGTGGCGGCCTTGACCAACGCCGTCCAGGCGGCCCAGGTCTCGACCGACCACGGCTCCGGCGGCAGAACCTCCGCCGCTCGGCGGCACAGCGCTTCGTCGGTGATCACGGGCTCGATGACGCCCGACGCCACGTTCCACCAGGCGGCAGCATCGGCGAGCCGCACGACATTGCCGCGAATGGCGAGCCAAAACGCCTCGCCGCCGCCGATGCCGAGCCCGGCAAGACGACCCGCCACGGCGGCAAAAGGCGTCTCGTGCAGCAGGCGGGCGTTGAGCGCCGCGAGCTCCGCCGGGTCGAATCGGGCCGGCGCGCGGGAGATGCGCGACAGGTCGACGAGCCCGGCCAGGGCCTGGAGGCTCTCGATCGGGCGCACCGCCTCGGATGTGCCGGTGAGCACGGCGAGACTCGCCACCGCCATCGGCTCCAGGCCGTCCTCCCGCAGCGCACCGATGGAGAGGGCGCCGCTGCGCTTTGACAGCCCCTCGCCGCTCGCCGTGGTCAGGAGATTGTGGTGGGCGAAGCGCGGCGGGGCGGCGCCGAGCGCCTCGAACAGCTCGATTTGCACCGCCGTGTTGGTGACGTGGTCCTCGCCGCGCACGATCAACGTCACCCCGAGGTCGATGTCGTCGACGACCGAGGTGAAGGTGTAGAGATACCCGCCATCGGCGCGGATCAGCACCGGATCGGACAAGGACGCGGTGTCGACATGCGACGCGCCGCGCACGCCGTCGTCCCAGGCCACCTGGCGATAATCGAGCTTGAAGCGCCAATGCGGCCGCCGACCCTCGGCCTCGAGCGCCGCGCGTTCGGCTTCGGTGAGGCGCAGCGCGGCGCGGTCATAGACCGGCGGCTGGCCGCGGCCCATCTGCCGGCGACGGCGGCGCTCCAGCTCCTCCGGCGTCTCGTAGCAAGGATAGAGCCGGCCGGCGGCCCGCAGCCGGTTGGCCGCCGCATCATAGAGGGCGACGCGGTCGGATTGGCGGAGCGTCATGTCGGCGCGGCAGCCGAGCCAGTCGAGATCTGTGACGATCGCGTCGACATAGTCCTGGCGCGAGCGTTCCTTGTCGGTGTCGTCGAAGCGCAGGATGAAGGTGCCGCCATCGCGCTTGGCGACGCACCAGTTGATCAGCGCCGTGCGGGCATTGCCGATATGGATGCGCCCGGTCGGGGACGGGGCGAAGCGAACGACGGGGGCCATTGGCCATCCTTGTAGACGGTCGGGCGGCCTGATTAGGTCGTCCCGCCGGCGTTGACAATCTGCAACACTCGCGCGCGAAGCGTCCGATTGCCTGAAATGGCGGCAAGTTCACGCTTTCTTCGGTCTGGTCGAACAAAGTTTAGCGTGTACAGTCCGTTTCGCGTCCGGAGTTAACATAATGCCGTTGTCCCGCGTTTCGTCCCTTCTCGCCGCCACGATGCTGGTTGCCCTGCCCTTGTCGGGCGC
>JBEVJK010000076.1:0-102363 GCA_040510195.1 Mesorhizobium sp.
TGGTGGAGCCAAGCGGGATCGAACCGCTGACCTCTTGCATGCCATGCAAGCGCTCTCCCAGCTGAGCTATGGCCCCATGGCCGGCCTTCTTGCCGGCGGCGTTCGGCGAGGTCTGGTCCCTCGACCGGCACGGAAGGCGGCTTCCTAGCGCCGCCACCCGACAAGATCAAGTCCCGCGTCGGTCGCCGGCTCAGATTTCGTCGTCGTCGTCGCCGACGCCGATGATGTCGGCGACGTCGTCGTCTTCTTCCTCTTCATCGGCCAGGAAAGCGTCGTCGTCGTCCTCGCCCAGGTCGACTTCCTCCTCGTCCTCGATCTCCGGCACGTCGTCGGCGCCGCTCTTGGCCTCTTCGTCGGCATCCTCCAGCGACACGACCTCCGCGCTCTCCTCCTCGGTGTCCAGCTCCTTCTCCTCGACCTCTTCTTCCTCATCGCGCGAGGCGTCGGAGGCCGATTCGAAGTAGGTCCGGGGATAGGACTTGCCGGTGTAGGGCGAAACGATCGGATCTTTGTTCAGATCGTAGAATTTGCGCCCCGTCTCCGGGTCGATTCGTTTGGTGCCGAGTTCGGGTTTTGTCACGGATGTGAGCCTCGTCTTGAAAGGTTGGTCCCCATAGCCAAGCTTTCCTGCCCTGTCAAAGCGAAAACTGCTCCCGCCGAGGGCAGCCCGAAACCTCGGGAAAGCGCTGTTCCAGAGGGGATGACCCGAACTGGACGGCGTGTTAGGAGGGCGCCGGCGGCGGCCCTGTCCGCCCTTGGAACAGCTCGGCCATCGCGAGGATTTTCATGGCGCACGACCACCGCCCGCAGCCGGCGACCGCCCGTCGCTCCCCGCCGCTCATGGGGCGTGCGCGCTTGCCCGGCGACAAGTCGATCTCGCATCGTTCGGTCATGCTCGGCGGCCTGGCCTCCGGCGAGACGCGGGTCACCGGTCTGCTCGAGGGCGAGGACGTCATGCGCACCGCCGCCGCCATGCGTGCCATGGGGGCCTCGGTGGAGAAGGAGGGCGACGTCTGGGTGCTCAGGGGCACCGGCAACGGCGCGCTGCTGGAGCCGGTGGCGCCGCTCGACTTCGGCAATGCCGGCACCGGCTCCCGGCTCACCATGGGGCTGGTCGGCACCTATGACATGCGCACCACCTTCGTCGGCGACGCGTCGCTGTCGCGTCGCCCGATGGGCCGCGTGCTCGACCCGCTCCGCCAGATGGGCGTGCAGGTGGTGGAGGCCGCCCCGGGCGACCGCATGCCGCTCACCTTGCACGGGCCCAAGGTCGCCGCACCGATCGTCTACCGCGTGCCGATGGCGTCGGCCCAGGTCAAGTCGGCAGTGTTGCTGGCCGGCCTCAACACGCCGGGCGTCACCACGCTCGTCGAGCCGGTCATGACCCGCGACCATACCGAGAAGATGCTGCGCGGCTTCGGCGCCGCACTCGAGGTCGAGACCGGCCGCGACGGCGTTCGCACCATCCGCATCGAGGGGCAGGGTCGGTTGGCCGGCCAGCGCATCGCGGTTCCAGGCGACCCTTCCTCCGCAGCCTTCCCGCTGGTTGCGGCCTTGCTGGTGCCGGGCTCGGACGTCGTGATCGAGAACGTCCTGTTGAACCCCACGCGCACCGGCCTCATCGCCACGCTGGTCGACATGGGCGGTTCGATCGAGCTTCTCGACCGCCGGCTCGCCGGTGGCGAGGAGGTCGCCGACCTCAGGGTTCGCGCTTCCCAGCTGAAGGGCGTCGAGGTGCCGGCCGAGCGCGCGCCGTCGATGATCGACGAATACCCGGTGCTCGCCGTCGCTGCTGCCTTCGCCGAGGGCGAGACGCGCATGCAGGGGCTGGAGGAGCTTCGCGTCAAGGAGTCGGACCGGCTGGCCGCGGTGGCCGCCGGGCTCAGGTCCAACGGGGTCGACTGCAGCGAGGGCGAGGCAGCGCTTTCGGTGTCAGGCCGGCCCGGCGGCCGCGGCCTCGGCGGCGGCAGCGTCGCCACCCATCTCGACCACCGCATCGCCATGGCCTTCCTGGTCATGGGTCTGGCGGCCGAGAAGCCGGTCTCGGTGGACGACGCCAGCATGATCGCCACCAGCTTCCCCGACTTCATCGACCTCATGTCCCGCCTCGGCGCGACGGTGGAGCGGGACGCGCCTGCCGCCTAGAGCAATTCCAGCAAAGCGAATAGCGGTTTTGCGTCCGGAATTGCCCAAAAAAATGAGCGATTCCGCTATTCGAAGAAAAGCGGAAATGCTCTAGCGCCGTCGTCGGACACCATTTCCCTTGCGGCGGGGCGCCTAATCGGCTTCAAGCCAGTCATGGCACCTCCCCTCGTCATCGCCATCGACGGCCCCGCAGGCGCTGGCAAGGGCACGCTCGCCCGCCGTCTCGCCGACTATTACCACCTGCCGCATCTCGACACCGGCCTGACCTACCGCGCAGTCGCCCACAAGCTGCTTTCCCTGGGCTGGTCGCTCGACGACGAGGCTCATGCGGTGGAGGCGGCGCGGCTGGTCTCGTTGGATCGCCTCGACCGCGCCATGCTTTCCTCCCATGCGGTCGGCGAGGCGGCGTCCAAGGTGGCCGCGCTGCCCGCCGTGCGCCGCATCCTGGTCGACAAGCAGCGCGCCTTCGCCGCGCAGCCCGGCGGCGCCGTGCTCGACGGGCGCGACATCGGCACCGTGGTTTGCCCGGGCGCCCAGGCGAAGCTTTACGTCACCGCCCAGGCGGCCGTGCGGGCACGCCGCCGCTACGACGAGATCCTGGCCGAGGGCGGCAGCGCCGACTACGCCAGGATCCTCGAGGACATCGAGCGCCGCGACGCCCGCGACACCGGCCGCGCCGATTCGCCGTTGCGCCCGGCCGCCGACGCGCACTTGCTGGACACGTCGGAAATGGATATAGAGACGGCGTTTCTGGCGGCACGAGCGATCGTCGAGGCCGTACGCGCCTCCGGAAGCGAGGCCTGAGCGGGTCGTCCGGCAGCCGCATTGCGCGCCGCGCCGGAGATACCCATATCGGGCAGAACCAGCCTGCCAGCGTTCCACGCGCCGACGCCGCTCGAAGCGGCAAAAGGGCCTTTGGCCCGGAATGACGGACGGCTCAACGCAACACCAACCCGGCGCCAGCCCCGATTCATCGGGGCCATTCAGGAGTCTCAATGTCACAAGCAAATCCCACCCGCGACGAATTCGCTTCGCTTCTCGAAGAGTCGTTCTCCGACGGCCACTCGGGCGAGGGCCAGGTCGTTCGCGGCATCATCACGGCCATCGAGAAGGACGTGGCCGTCATCGACGTCGGCCTCAAGGTCGAGGGCCGCGTGCCGATGAAGGAATTCGGCGCCAAGGCCAAGGACGGCCAGCTCAAGGTCGGCGACACCGTCGAAGTCTATGTCGAGCGCATCGAGAATGCGCTGGGCGAGGCCATGCTGTCGCGCGAGAAGGCGCGCCGCGAGGAGAGCTGGGTGCGCCTCGAGGAGAAGTTCAACAAGGGTGAGCGCGTCGAGGGCGTCATCTTCAACCAGGTCAAGGGCGGCTTCACCGTCGATCTCGACGGCGCCGTGGCCTTCCTGCCGCGCAGCCAGGTCGACATCCGGCCGATCCGCGACGTCACCCCGCTCATGCACAACCCGCAGCCCTTCGAGATCCTCAAGATGGATCGCCGCCGCGGCAACATCGTGGTGTCGCGCCGCACCGTGCTCGAGGAGAGCCGCGCCGAGCAGCGCTCCGAGATCGTCCAGAACCTCGAAGAGGGTCAGGTGGTCGAAGGCGTGGTCAAGAACATCACCGACTACGGCGCCTTCGTCGACCTCGGCGGCATCGACGGTCTGCTCCATGTCACCGACATGGCGTGGCGCCGCGTCAACCATCCGACCGAGATCCTCAACATCGGCCAGACGGTCAAGGTGCAGATCATCCGCATCAACCAGGAAACCCACCGCATCTCGCTCGGCATGAAGCAGCTGGAGAGCGACCCGTGGGAGGGCATCGGCGCCAAGTATCCGCTCGGCAAGAAGATCCGCGGCACGGTGACCAACATCACCGACTATGGCGCCTTCGTCGAGCTGGAGCCCGGCATCGAGGGCCTCATCCACGTTTCGGAGATGTCCTGGACCAAGAAGAACGTCCACCCCGGCAAGATCCTGTCCACCTCGCAGGAGGTCGACGTGGTGGTGCTGGAGGTCGATCCGACCAAGCGCCGCATCTCGCTCGGCCTCAAGCAGACGCTCGAGAACCCGTGGGAGGCCTTCGCGCGCAACCATCCGGTCGGCAGCCAGGTCGAGGGCGAGGTCAAGAACAAGACCGAGTTCGGCCTGTTCATCGGCCTCGACGGCGACGTCGACGGCATGGTCCACCTCTCGGACCTCGACTGGAACCGTCCGGGCGAGCAGGTCATCGAGGAGTTCAACCGCGGCGACGTGGTCAAGGCTCAGGTCCTCGATGTCGACATCGAGAAGGAGCGCATTTCCCTCGGCATCAAGCAGCTGGCCCGCGATACGGTCAGCGATGCCGCCGCTTCCGGCGATCTTCGCAAGAACGCCGTCGTCACTTGCGAGGTGATCGCGGTGCGCGACGGCGGCCTGGAGGTGCGCCTGGTCGACCACGGTATCGAGACCTTCATCAAGCGTTCCGACCTGTCGCGCGACCGCGACGAGCAGCGTCCCGAGCGCTTCTCGGTCGGCCAGAAGGTCGACGCCCGCGTCATCGTCTTCGACAAGAAGACGCGCAAGTTGCAGGTGTCCATCAAGGCGCTGGAGATCGCCGAGGAGAAGGAGGCGGTGGCCCAGTATGGCTCGACCGACTCCGGTGCTTCGCTGGGCGACATCCTGGGCGCTGCGCTGAAGAACCGCGGCGGCAACTAGACCGCCCGCAATGCTGAGACCGACAGCCCCGCCGGAGCCATCCGGCGGAGTTTTTCATGTCTGCGGGATGTTCATTCTGCCGGAACCCTCGCCTTCCCGAAGCGTTGGTCGACAAGCGGGATTTGCCGCCCGCCAAGGCAAATGCGAAAGGAGTTCTGCGATGAATTGGAACCAGATCGAAGGCAATTGGGAGCAGTTCAAGGGCAAGGTCCAGACCCAGTGGGGCAAGCTCACCAACGACGATCTCGACGTCATCAAGGGCAATCGCCGCCAGCTCGCCGGCCGTATCCAGGAACGCTACGGCAAGGCCGAGGACGAGGCCGAGCGCGACATCGACAGCTGGCTCTCCCGCCACTAGGCTGCGTGAACTTGTAGTTCTGGAAAGGCCCCGCCCGGCATGGCGGGGCTTTTTCCTCTGCAGCCTTTGTTCCCGTCTAGGACTGCCCGGCGGCGCGCCTGGCGACCGCGTCGTGCACGGCGCGCGGCACCACCACCCCGTCCGCGGCCGATCGGGCCCTGGCCGCGGCCTTGGCAAGGCCGGGGATATGGACGCGGTAGCGGTCCGAAAGCCGCCGCAGCTGGGTGCGCATGCGCTCCTCGAACCCGCGGTCGAACAGGCGAGGGTCGAGCGCCAGCACGAACATGCCCGTCCCGGGACCCTTGGAGCCGCTTGCAAAGGGCGGCGCGTCGAGCGACCAGTTGGCGCCCGACAGCCCCGCCGCCAGCACCTCCACCATCAGCGCGATGTTGGCGCCCCTCGCCCCGCCGAAGGCGAGCAGCGTGCCCTTGACCGCCTCTGCCGCGTCGGACGTCGGCTTGCCGCTCGCGTCCAGTGCCCAGCCGTCAGGGATCGGCCGTCCCTCGGCCGCCGCCCGGCGGACGTTGACGAAGGCGGTCGCGCTGGAGCTCTGGTCGATGATCAGCGGCGGTCCGTCGGCCTGCGGCGCCGCGAAGGACATCGGATTCGTGCAGTAGACCGCCTCGCTGCCACCCGACCCGGCCACCAGCGCAGGCCCGTTGGTGGCGGCGAGAGCCACCAGCCCGCGCTCCGCCAGCCGCCCGGTGAAATAGCCGAGCGCTCCACAGGTGAAGCTGTTGCGCTGGCTGAAGGCCGCTAGCCCGATAGCGCCGGCGGCCGCCGCCATGTCCTCGAACACCCGGTCGAACCCCGGATGCGCCGCCCCGCCTCGCGCGTCGGAAAGAAAGATCGCCGGCACCGGCCGGCTGATCTCCGGTTCCGCGCGACCGTCGATCCGGCCGGCCTCGAGGGCGTCCAGATAGTCGACGAAATGCGACAGGCCGACGCTCGCCTGCCCGTCGGCCTCGGCGGCGAGCGTGGCGCGGGCGAGCGAGGCCGCCGTCTCCCGCGAGGCCCCGGCGCCGAGCGCGGCGCGCTTCACCAGCTGGCTTGCATCGGCAAGGCTCATCGTCACGGTGTCTTGGGCTGCGGTCATGGCTCATCCCAGGCGCGACGGAATGCGCGCCTCCACCTTGCGGAACAGGAGCACGAGGATGCCGGTCAGCACCATATAGACCAGCGCCAGCAGCAGGAGCGGCTCGTAGGTGATGAAGGTGTCCTGGCGTACGGTGGAGGCGACGGCATAGAGGTCGATGACGGTGATCGTCGCCACCAGCGGCGTCGCCTTCAGCTGCAGCACCGTCTCGCCGGCGAGCGTCGGCAGCGCCCGCTGCACCGCTTGCGGCAGCCAGATCCGTCGGAAAATCTTCCAGCGGCTCATGCCGAAGGCGCGGCCGGCCTCGAGTTGGCCGCGCGGCACGCCGGCGAAGGCGCCGCGCAGGATCTCGCCCTCGTAGCCGGCATAGGACAGCGACAGCGAAAGCACCGCATAGGGCCACGCCTGCCGCAGATAGGGCCATAGCTCGGAGTGTCGGATCCACGGGAATTGCGGGAACAGCGAACCGAGCCCGTAGTAGAGAAGCCAGAGCTGCAACAGGAGCGGCGTGCCGCGGATGATCGTGCAGAAGGTGAGCGCCGGCCAGGCCAGCCAGCGCGGCCCCGCCGCCTGGGCGAGGCCCAGCGGCACCGCGAGGAGAAAGCCGAGCACCACGGTGACGACGAGGATCCAGACCGTGCGCCAGAGGCCGGCGAGCGCCAGCCTCCAGTAGTCCTGCAGCCAATCCCACCGCATGAAGAGCGCGGCCGAGACGACCAGCGCGAGCCCGATGGCGATGAGCACGATGCGGTGCGGCTGGAGCCAGCCTTGCACCCTGCCGCGCTGCAGCCGCGCGTCCATCAGCGGCCCTCGCCGATCGACGGCATGCCGCGCCGTGCCCGCTTCTCGACGCGATGGACGACCACGGTGGAGACCAGCGTGATCATCAGGTAGATCACGCCGGCCGCCACGAAGAAGGTGAAATAGGCCTTCGTCGTCCCCGCCGCCTGCCGCGTCGCCAGAGTGAGCTCGTCGAAGCCGACCACCGCCAGAAGCGCGGTGTCCTTGGTGGCGATCAGCCAGAGATTGGCGAGCCCGGGAATGGCGAAAGGCAGCATGGCCGGCAGCGTGATCCGCCGCATCGTCAGCAGTGGCGACATGCCGTAGGCACGCGCCGCCTCGATCTGCCCCTGCGGGATCGCCATGATCGCGCCGCGCAGCACCTCCGTGGAATAGGCGCCCTGCACGACGCCGAGCGTGATGATGCCGGCCACCAGCCCGCTGATGTCCACCGAGCCGGCACCCGCGGCGACCAGCGCTCGGTTGATGAGGTCCGTGCCGGCATAGTAGAGGAGCAGGATCAGCACCAGTTCGGGCACCGCCCGCACGACGGTCGTGTAGACCCCCATGAGGTCCCGCATCACCGGACCGCCATAGAGCTTGGCGTAGGCGCCGCCGGTTCCGATCGCCAGGCCGAGCGCGAAGCTGCCGATGGCGATCTCGAGCGAATGCGCCAAGCCGCGCAGCAGGGTGTCGCCCCAGCCCCGCGGCGCGGGCAGCAAAAGCTCCAGGGTTCCGATCTGCATGAGCGGCAAGAGCAGGGAATCGGTCAGCGTCGCCCCCAGAGTTCCGACCGTCGTCCGTCGCCGGGCCGGCGGTCGTCTTCGCCGTCAGGAACCGTGCCGGTCGCCAGCGGCCGGCACGGCGCGGGTCAGGCCGAGGGCTTCTCAGCTCCCGTAGATGTCGAAGTTGAAGTACTTCTTGGTGATCTCTTCATACTTCCCGTTGTCGCGGATCGCCTTGATCGCCGCGTTCAGCTTGCCCTTGAGCTCGGTGTCCTCCTTGCGCAGGCCAGCGCCGATCCCCGGGCCGAGCACTTCCACGTCGTCTGCCACAATGCCCTTCATGTCGCAGCATTCCTTGCCCTGGTCGGTGCCAAGGAAGGTCTCGAGCGCGATCGAATCGGCCTCCACGGCATCGATCCGGCCGGCCGCCAGGTCGGCATTCGCCTCGTCCTGGGTCTGGTAGATCTTGATCTCGGCGGCCTGGTCGCCAAAGTGTTTCTTGGCGTAGTCCGGGTGGACGGTCGACACCTGAACGCCGAGGATTTTGCCCTTAAGACCTTCCGGCGTGGCGTCGAATGTTTCGGTCTTGGCGCCGATGATCGCCGTCGGCGTGTTATAGTACTTGTCGGTGAAGTCGATCGTCTTCTTGCGGTCCTCGGTGATCGACATCGAGCTCATGATCAAGTCGATCTTCTTGGTGGTCAGCGCCGGGATGATGCCGTCCCAGGCCACCGGGGTGACCTCGCATTCGAGCTTGGCTTCAGCGCACACCGCGTCGATGATTTCGACCTCCCAGCCTACCCACTTGCCCGAGGCATCCGGCGAGCTGAAGGGCGGATATGGCTCGGCCGCCAAGCCCACTTTCAGCGCCTGCGCCTCGGCGACGCCGATCCCCGCCGCAACGGCGATCGCCGCTGCGACAGCCGTCCTGATCAGTTTCCTCATTCTTGACACTCCCTGTTGTTGTCGTCGTTTCCAGCCGTCAGCTGACGCTGCGGATGAACTGTTTGAGACGCTCCGAGCGCGGTGCGCCGAACACCTGTTCGGGCGGGCCCTCCTCCTCGACGCGTCCGTTGTGCAGATAGATGACGTGGGTGGCGACCTCGCGCGCGAATTTCATCTCATGCGTCACCAGCACCATCGTGCGTCCCTCGCGGGCGAGGTCGCCGATCACCCGCAACACCTCGCCCACCAGCTCCGGGTCGAGCGCCGAAGTCGGCTCGTCGAACAGCATGACACGCGGCTGGATGGCGAGTGCGCGAGCGATGGCGGCGCGCTGCTGCTGCCCGCCCGACAGGAACGCCGGGTAGACGTCGCGCTTGTCGGCCAGCCCGACGCGCGCCAGCAGCCGCTCCGCCGTGTCGATCGCCTCGTTTCGCCTGACGCCCAGCACGTGGACCGGCACCTCGACGACGTTCTCGATGAGCGTCATGTGGGTCCACAGGTTGAAGCTCTGGAACACCATGCCGAGCCGCGAGCGGATGCGTTCGATCTGGCGCCGGTCGGCCGGCACCGTGTTGCCATGGCTGTCGGCCTTCAGCCGGATCTCCTCGCCATTCACCCGGATCAGCCCGCTGGTCGGGTTCTCCAGGCAGTTGATGCAGCGCAGAAGCGTCGATTTTCCCGAGCCGCTGCCGCCGATGATGGCCACCACCTCGCCGTCGCGCGCCGACAGCGACACGCCTTTCAGCACGTGCAGCATGCCGAATTTCTTGTGCAGGTCCTCGACATGAATGGCCTCGGCAGCGTCGTCCGCCACCGTGTGACGTTCCGGCGCATTCTGGCTGTGCACGACGGGCGTGCTGCTTCCTGGCCTCTTTCCAGGCGTCTCAGGCAATCCGCTGTTCATACCACGTTGCGAGTGTTCCTGGCGCCTAGCATGGACCCGGCCGACGCGGCGCGTCAACTCGGCGCCTGCTGGCGCTTCTTGGCACCCTTTACGCACTTGCGACGCTGTTATGCAAGTGTATAACTAACCGCCTCGGCCGCTTCGGTCGATTTTTCTTGTCGGGGGGAGGGCGTGAACGCTTTCGGCTCACAGTCCATGGTGGCGCCGTTGCGGCGCGTCCTCATGCGGGGTGCGCGCCATGCCATGCGCGGCGCCGACCGCCACGAGTGGCACTATGGCCCGGGCTTCGATGCCCAGCGGGCCGCCGACCAGCACCACAGGCTGGCGGCGCTTGTCGAGGCGGCCGGTGCGTCGATCGAGTGGCTGGACGACGCTCCCGACGGGCTTGCCGATTCGGTCTTCACCCACGACCCTTCGCTGGTGACCGATGCCGGCGCCCTCATCCTCGCCATGGGAAAGAGGCTCCGCAGGACGGAGCCGGAGCTGCACGAGGCGGCCTATCGCCGACTGGGGGTGCCGATCCTTGGCCGGATCGAGCCGCCGGGCCAGGTCGAGGGCGGCGACTGCGTCTGGGTCGACAGCGCCACGCTGGCCGTCGGCCGTGGCGTGCGCACCAACCAGGCCGGTATCCAGCAGCTGGCCAATCTGCTCGGCCCGCTGGGCGTCGAGGTCTACGGCTTCGACCTGCCGCTCTGGCAGGGCGTGGATGCCTGCCTGCACCTGATGTCGGTGATCAGCCCGCTGGCCGACGATCTCGCGCTCGTCTACTCCCCGCTCCTGCCGTTCGCTTTCTACGAGCTCCTCGTCTCGCGAGGCATCCGCCTCGTCGCGTGCGACCCCGAGGAGTTCTCGGCCTCGCACGGACTGAGCCTCAACGTGCTTGCCACTGCGCCGCGCGAGGTCGTCGCCGTGGCTGGCTTCCCGCGCACCGCCGCCGCGATGCAGGAGGCCGGCTGTCGCGTCGCGACCTTCGAAGCCGACGCGCTCTGCATCGCCTGCGAGGGCGGCCCGACATGCCTGACGCGCCCCATCCTGCGCCGCTGACCGGCGGCCGGCGGCCGAAGTTCCGCCGTGCCGGCGAGCAGCGCCGCCGTCAGGATCTGATCGAGGCGACGCTCGCCTGCGTCGCCGAGCGCGGCCTGGAAGGCGCCACCGTGCGTGCAATCGCGCGCCGCGCCGGGGTGACGGCCGGGCTGATCCGCCACTATTTCCCTGGCAAGCAGGACCTCGTCCAGGCCGCCTACGCGGCGATCATGGGCCGCATGACCGGGCATTCCAAGGCGGCGCTGGGAGATGTCGAGCCCGATCCGCGTCGCCGCCTCGCCGCTTTTCTCGCCGCCAGCCTGGAGCCGCCGGTGATCGACGCGCGGGTGTTCTCCGTCTGGGCGAGCTTCAGCGGCCGCGCCACCGCCGAGCCGTCGCTCTCCGCCGCCCACCGGGCTTACTATCTGGGCTTCCGCGACGAGGTCGAGAGCCTCGTTGCCGAGCTCTTCGCGGCTGCGGGGCGTCCCGTCGCGCCGTCGGAGCTGAGACGCCACGCCATCGCCGTCAACGCCGTCATCGACGGATTGTGGATCGAAGGCTGCCTGGCCGGCGACAGCTTTGCGCCGCGCGAGCTGGTCGAGATCGGCATCACCTCGGTGGAGCGCCTGCTCGGCCTCCGCCTCGCCACGCCCTCTGCCCGAAAGGCCGAACTGACATGACCGTCCGCACCATCGGTGAAGCGCTGATCGCCGGGCTCGAGGCCCATGGCGTCGACACGGTCTTCGGCATTCCCGGCAACCACACGGTCGAGCTCTACAGGGGCCTGGCGGCGTCCTCCATCCGCCACGTCACGCCGCGCCACGAGCAGGGCGCGGCCTTCATGGCCGACGGCTATGCGCGCGCCGGCGGCCGTCCGGGCGTCGCCTTCGTCATCACCGGCCCCGGCCTCACCAACGCCATCACGGCGATGGCCCAGGCCCGCGCCGACTCGGTGCCCATGCTGGTGGTATCCGGCGTCAACCAGCGCGACGCGCTCGGCAAGGGCCTCGGCTTCCTGCACGAGTTGCCGGACCAGCGGGGGCTGATGCAGAAAGTGGCGCTGTGCTCGGAGCGCATCGAGGCGCCGGAGGCGCTTCACGGCGGCCTGGCGCGCGCCTTCGCCCGGATGGCCTCTGGCCGCCCCGGCCCGGTCCACATCGAGGTGCCGATCGACGTCATGGCGCTTCCCGCCGTCGCGGCGGCCGCCTCCGTCGAGCCGGCCACGCCAGCCCCGCCGCGCCCCGCGCCGGCGGCGCTGGCGGAGGCCGCCGCCCTCCTGGCAGGGGCGGCCCGGCCGCTCATCCTGGCCGGCGGTGGCGCCCGTCGGGCAGCGACGCCGCTCGTCGGGCTCGCCGAGCGGCTGGGTGCCCCGGTCGTCACCACCGCCAACGGCCGCGGCCTGCTGTACGGCCATCCTCTCATGGTGCCGGCCAGTCCGAGCCTCACGGCCGTGCGGGCGCTGATGGGCGATGCCGATATGGTGCTGGCGCTCGGCACCGAGCTCGGCCCGACCGACTACGACATGTATGCCGATGGCGGCTTCAGGCTCCCGGAGCGGCTGATCCGCGTCGACATCGACGACGCCCAGCTGCAGCGCCACCCGGCCGTGCTGCGGATCCTCGCCGACGCCACGGCGGCAGCGTCCGATCTGCTGCAGGCTCTGCCGGCGGGGAAGCCTTCGACCGGCGGCGAGGCGCGCGCCGCCGCCGCCCGCCAGGCGGCATGGCAGGAGATCGGCCCCGCCATGCAGGCCCAGGTGCGGGTGCTGGAGATGATCCGCGAGGCGTTGCCGGGAGCCATCCTCGTCGGCGATTCCACGCAGCCCGTCTATGCCGGCAACCTTTACTACGACCACGACAGGCCGGGCGGCTGGTTCAATGCCGCCACCGGCTTCGGCGCGCTCGGCTACGCCCCGCCGGCCGCCATCGGTGCGGCGCTGGCGGCGCCCGGTGTGCCGGTCGTCTGCCTGGTGGGCGACGGCGGCTTCCAGTTCTCCCTGGCCGAGATCGGCGCTGCCGTCGATGCCGACGTGCCGGTCGTCTTCGTGGTCTGGAACAATCGCGGCTACCGCGAGATCGAGGTTTCGATGCGCGAGCGCGGCATCGAGCCGGTCGGTGTGTCGCCCGCCCCGCCGGATTTCTGCCGGGTCGCCGACGCCTATCGCATCCCGGCCGAGCGGCTGGTGGCGCTGGAGGAGCTGCCCGCGGCGCTCAAGCGCGCCCGCGCGCTGGCCCGCCCGGCCCTGATAGAGATCATGGTGGACTGAGGCGCCCCCGCTGGCTATGAAGCCAGCAGGAGCCAAAGGGGCCGGAGCGTCGGAGAGAGCCATGACCGCCATCACCGAACTGCCGAAGCTCGTCGCGGTGTTCGGCGGCTCCGGCTTCGTCGGCCGCCACGTCGTGCGCGCGCTGGCGAAGCGCGGCTACCGCGTGCGCGTGGCCTGCCGCCGCCCCGACCTCGCCTTCCACCTGCAGCCGCTCGGCAATGTCGGCCAGATCCAGCCCATCCAGGCCAATATTCGTGTGCGCTGGTCGGTGGACCGCGCGATCGAGGACGCCGACCATGTCGTCAACCTGGTCGGCCTGCTGTTCGAGGCCGGCAAGCAGCGCTTCGCCGCCGTGCACGATTCGGGCGCCAGAAACGTCGCCGAGGCGGCCAAGGCGGCGAGAATCGGCATCACCCACGGCTCGGCGATCGGCGCCGACGCCGAATCCCCCTCGATCTACGGCCGCACCAAGGCCGCCGGCGAACAGGCCGTGCTGGAGACGGTGAAGGACGCTGTCGTCTTCCGGCCGTCGATCATCTTCGGCCCCGAGGATTCCTTCTACAACCGCTTCGCCGACCTGGCGCGCTATTCGCCCGTGCTGCCGCTGGTCGGCGCCGACACCAAGTTCCAGCCGGTCTTCGTCGGCGACGTCGCCGAGGCGATCGCCCGCTCCGTCGACGGCAAGGTCAAGGGCGGCCGGATCTACGAGCTCGGCGGGCCCGAGGTGATGTCGTTCCGCACCTGCATGGAGGAGATGCTGAAGGTCATCGGCCGCCGGCGGCGCCTGGTCGAGCTGCCCTGGTGGGCGGCCGAGCTGATGGCCGGCGGGCTTGGCCTGCTGCCGAATCCGCAGCTCACCGGCGACCAGGTGAAGCTGCTCCGCACCGACAATGTGGTCTCCGACGCGGCCATCCGCGACGGCCGCACCTTCACCGGTCTCGGCATGCATCCGCAGGCGCCGGTCGCCATCCTCGAAAGCTATCTGTGGCAATACAGGCCCGCCGGACAGTTCTCCCGCCGGACCCTCGCCTGAGCCGGGAGCGCCTGCCGTGCAGGAGCTGATCGCCTGGCTGCCCGCCGGGCTCGGCACCTGGCCGGCAGCGCTTCTCGTGGTGGCCAGCTTCTTTACCTCGGCGCTCACCGCCGCCTTCGGCGTCGGCGGCGGCCTGGCGATGCTGGCGCTGATGGGCCTCTTCGTGCCGGTTGCGGCGCTGATCCCGGTGCACGGCGCCGTGCAGCTGGGCTCCAACAGCGGCCGCGCCTGGCACCAGCGTGCGCATGTGCGGCTCGACATCGCCTGGCCCTTCCTGGCCGGCAGCCTCGTCGGCGCGGTGGCCGGCGCGATGATCGTGGTGCAGCTGCCCGACGCGGTGCTGAAGCTGCTGCTCGGCGTCTTCATCCTGGTCGTCACCTGGGCGAAGGTCCCCGGCCTTGCCACTCTCGGCCATGCCGGCATGGCAGTGGCCAGCGCCGTGCTGGCGCTCACCACCATGTTCGTCGGCGCCACCGGGCCGCTGCTCTCCTCGGTGCTGGCGCAGCTCATCCCGAACGACCGCAAGGCGCTGGTCGCCACCCATGGCGCCGCGATGACCGTTCAGCACGGCCTCAAGATCGTCGTCTTCGGCTTTGCCGGCTTCGCCTTCCGGCAATGGCTGCCGTTGATCGCGCTGATGATCGTCTCGGGCTTCCTCGGCACCGTCTACGGCACACGCTGGCTGGACCGGCTGCCCGAGGCGACGTTCCGCCGCTGGTTCCGCATCGCCATCACGCTCCTGGCGCTGGATCTCCTGCGCCGCGGCCTGGCAGAATATGTATAGACATATCCCCGCGACGAATATGTCTATACTTATCCGAAGGCCAGCAGCGCCACGAGGCCGAGCCCGCCGACCACGATCCGCCACCAGCCGAACAGCGCGTAGCCGTGGCGGGACACGTAGTCGAGCAGGCTGCGCACCACGATCACCGCCATCACGAACGCCGCCACGAAGCCGGTGGCGATGACCGGCAGGTCGGCCGCCGAGAGAATGTCGCGGTTCTTGTAGAGGTCGAGGGCGAAGGCGCCGGCCATGGTCGGCATGGCGAGATAGAAGGAGAACTCTGCCGCCGCCCGCTTGTCGGCGCCGAACAGCAGGCCGCCGACGATCGTCGAGCCGGAGCGCGAGGTGCCGGGGATCATCGCCAGGCACTGGACCACGCCGATGCCCAGATAGGCGGCCATCGGAAAATCCATCACGTCGTGGTAGCGCGGCGTCAGCGCCCAGCGGTCCACGGTGAGCAGCACGACGCCGCCGAGGATCAGTGTGATGCAGATCAGCATGGGCGTCTCGAAAAGCACCGTCTTGATGAAGTCGTGCGCCAGCGCGCCGATCACCGCCGCCGGCAGGAACGCCACCAGGATGCCGAGCACGAAGCGGCGCGCCCTGGCGCTGGTCGGCAGGTCCGCGGCCAGCTTGGCGAGCCGCGTCGCATAGACGCTGAGGATGGCCAGGATGGCGCCGAGCTGGATCAGCACCTCGAACGCCTTGCCGGTGGAGTGGAAGCCGAGGAAATGCCCGGCAAGCAGGATGTGGCCGGTCGACGACACCGGTATGAATTCGGTGAGCCCTTCCAAGAGGCCGAGCAGCAGCGCATCGAGGATCGACTGGTTTTCCATGGCTTTCCTGCTTGGCCGGTGCAGCTGACGCTTGCTTGTCACGGCGCCTGTCTGCCCCTATAGCTCGGTGCGCCGTCTCGCCCTCGTGAATCGGGCGGCAGAAGACTTACCGGCGCTCACTCCGCTTGACCAGTGCCCGATCCCAGACCGCAAGCCGATGCTGACCCTTTTCCACCACCCTTTGCTCGCCAACTGCCGTTTCGTCCGCCTTGCCTTCGGCGAGTATGGCGAGGAGCTGGCGCTTATCGAAGAGAAGCCTTGGAGCCGCCGCAGGGAATTCCTGACGCTCAACCCTGCCGGCACCTTGCCGGTGCTGCTGGCCGAGGGCGACGTGCCGATCGTCGGCGCCGTCGTCATCGCAGAGTATCTGGACGAGACCCGCGGCGTCTTGAAGCGCGACCGCCGCCTGTTCGCCGAGGATCCGATCGATCGCGCCGAGATCCGCCGGCTGACCGACTGGTACCTGCAGAAGGCGGAAGGCGAGGTGACGCGCCATCTGGTTCGCGAACGGGCTCTGAAGCCGTTGATGCCGAGCGCCGACGGCGGCGGCTCGCCCGATTCGGGCGCCATCCGGGCCGCCCGTTCCAACATCAAGCAGCATATGAAATACACCAACTGGCTGGCCGGCACCCGCAACTGGCTGGCCGGCCCGCGGCTGTCTTATGCCGATCTCGCCGCCGCCGGCGCCCTCTCGGTGCTCGATTATCTGGGCGAGATCGGCTGGAGCGACTACCCGGCCGCCAGGGACTGGTACACGCGGCTGAAGTCGCGCCCCTCCTTCAGGCCGCTGCTGAGCGATCGGGTGCGCGGGCTGTCGCCCGTGTCCCACTACGGGGACCTCGACTTCTGATGGCACGGGCCGGGGCTCCCGCCACGCCGGCAAGCCTCCGCGCGCTGATCGACCGGGAAGCCGCCGCCGCCGGCTTCGACGTGGTGGCGGTCACCACGCCGGACGCCATCCCCCAGGCGCCGGCCCGCCTCGCCACCTTCCTCGCCGAGGGCCAGCATGGCTCGATGGACTGGCTGGCCGATACGGCCGATCGGCGCGCCGACCCGCGGGCTTTGTGGCCGGACGTGCGCTCGATCGTCATGCTGGGCATGAATTACGGCCCGGCCGAGGATCCGTTGGCACTGCTCGGCCGCAGGGATCGCGGCGCCATCTCGGCCTATGCCCGAAACCGCGACTATCACGATGTCGTGAAAGGTCGCCTCAAGGCGATCGCCGGCCGCCTGGCGGCGCGCGCCGGCGTCGGCGTCAAGGTGTTCGTCGACACCGCCCCGGTCATGGAGAAGCCGCTCGCCGAGGCCGCCGGCCTCGGCTGGCAGGGCAAGCACACCAATCTGGTCAGCCGCGAGCTTGGCTCCTGGCTCTTCCTCGGCGCCATCTTCACCACCGCCCAGCTGGCAGCCGACCGGCCGGAGACCGACCATTGCGGCTCCTGCCGCGCCTGTCTCGACATCTGCCCGACCGCAGCCTTCCCGGCCCCCTACCGGCTCGACGCGCGGCGCTGCATTTCCTACCTGACCATCGAGAACAAGGGGCCGATTCCGCGCGAGTTCCGCCAGGCGATCGGCAACCGCATCTATGGCTGCGACGATTGCCTCGCCGTCTGCCCCTGGAACAAATTCGCCCGCCGCGCCTCGGAGGCCAAGCTCGTCGCCCGTCCGGACCTGGAGGCGCCACCGCTGGAACGGCTTCTCCGGCTCGACGACCATGGCTTCCGCGCTTTGTTCGCCGGTTCGCCGGTAAAGCGCATCGGCCGCGACCGCTTCCTGCGCAATGTGTTGATCGCCGCCGGCAACTCGGGCGATGCCGCGCTGTTGCCGTGCTGCCTGGCGCTGACTGTCGACCCGTCGGCGCTGGTGCGCGGCGCCGCCGCCTGGGCGGTGTGGCGGCTCGCCGAGCCGTCGCGCGCTGCAGCCGTCGCCCGCGAGCGGCTCGCCGTCGAGGCCGACGCGGCCGTGCGCGCCGAATGGCTGGAGGCGGCATGAACGGGGCCCGCATCGTGATCCTCGGCGCCGGCTATTCGGCCCGGGCGTTCGCCCGCGCCAATCCCGGCGGGACGGAGATCGCCGGCACGACGCGCACACCGGAGAAGCGCACGGCGCTGTCCGCGGCCGGCATCTCGCCGCTGCTCTTCGCCGACGGCCAAGTCGGTCCGGACCTCGAAGCCGCTTTGGCCCGCGCAACCCACCTCGTCGTCTCCGCCGCCCCCGGCGAAGCCGGCGACCCGATGCTCGTCGCGCTGGGCGAGCGGCTGCGGGCCGGCCTGCCTAGCCTCGGCTGGATCGGCTATCTCTCGACGGTCGGCGTCTATGGCGATCATGGCGGCGCCTGGATCGACGAGACGGCGGCCTGCCGGCCGGTCTCTCGCCGCTCGGTGCAGCGCGTCGCGGCCGAACAGCAATGGTTGCGGCTCGGCGAGGCTGCCCGCCTGCCGGTTGCCGTGCTGCGGCTCGCCGGTATCTACGGGCCGGGCCGCAACGCCTTCGTCAACCTGGCCAACGGCACCGCCCGCCGGCTGGTCAAGCCCGGCCAGGTCTTCAACCGCATCCACGTCGACGACATCGCCGGCGCGCTCTGGCACCTCGCGGCGGCGCGCCTGGGAGGCCTCTGGAACGTCGCCGACGACGAGCCGGCACCGCCGCAGGACGTGGTCGCCTATGCGGCGGAGCTGATGGGCTTGCCGCCGCCGCCGGAGACGGATTTCGCGACCGCCGAGCTGTCGCCCATGGCGCGCTCCTTCTACGGCGAGAACAAGCGGGTCTCCAATGCCAGGCTGAAGGCAGCCGGATACGCCTTCTTGTTTCCCGACTACCGCACCGGCCTGGAGCTGCTGTGGGCCGAAGGACGCTGGGACGGCGCCGGCGGGGCGGACGGGCGCTCTCCGATGGGCGGTGGCGAATGACGGCGAGTCCGGGCTTGCCGGAGGGGCATAGCCTCGTTCATTGTTCGGTAACCATCGAGGGCCAGACTTCAGGCAGGGACGAAACCCCATGGACATGCCGATGAGATCGCTCCTTCCGGCAGCCGCCGCTATGGCGCTCGCCGTGCTTTTCGCTTCGGCCCCCGTGTCCGAATCGTCCGCTGCCGAGCTCGCCAAGACGCTGTTTGGCGCCGAGCGGCTGCCCGCCGCGGCGCCGCCGCAATCCTTCGGTTTCTACAGCAAGGGCTGCTTTGCCGGCGGCGTCGCCATCGCCACCGACGGCCCCCACTGGCAGGCCATGCGCCTGTCGCGCAACAGGCGCTGGGGGCACCCGACGCTGATCAAGCTGATCGAGCGGCTGTCCGCCGACGCCGCGCAGGATGGCTGGCCCGGCCTGCTGATCGGCGACATCTCGCAGCCGCGCGGCGGCCCGATGCTGACCGGCCATGCCTCGCATCAGATCGGCCTCGACGCCGACATCTGGCTCAATCCGATGCCGCCCCGCCGCCTGACCGCCCGCGAGCGCGAAACGGTGAGCGCCGTGTCGATGATCCGCAAGGGCGGCCTGACCGTCGACGAGCGGCGCTGGACCCCCGCCCATCTGCGGCTGCTGAAGCGCGCCGCGTCCTATCCGGCGGTCGAGCGCATCCTCGTCCATCCGGGCATCAAGAAGAAGCTATGCGACACCGCGACCGGCGACCGTCGCTGGCTGCGCAAGGTGCGGCCGTTCTGGGGCCACGACTATCACTTCCACATCCGTATCGGCTGCCAGCCGGGTTCGCCGGGATGCAAGCGCCAATCGGGCGTGCCGGCGAGCGAGGGCTGCGACAAGTCGCTCGCCTGGTGGTTCACCGCGGAGCCCTGGCGCCCCAACAAGAACCCGGACGCACCGAAGGCGCGCGACCTGATGACCATGGCCAGCCTGCCCAAGGCATGCCGTGCCGTGCTGGCGGCGCCGTCGCCCGCCTCCGAGCTGGCGGTGACGGTGGGCGGCAATGGAACCGCCGTGGCCGCCAGCCTGCCCGCCGCCGCGGCGCCTGCCGCGCCGGAGAACGAGCCGACCGTGGACCCGGGGCTGCCCCCCACAACGTCGAGCTTCGCACCGACGCCCAAGGTCGACATCCCCAGGCCCGGCACCCGGCCGCGCAACTGACGCCCTCCGGCGTCTGGACTGTTGCGATCGCGCCTGCTTGTCTATAGGGCTCGAAGATCGATCCATGCCGAGGGCGCGGAGGAGCGAGCCATGGCCAACCAGACCGGCGACGAGAGCGTCCTGCAGTTTCCGATCCTGATCGGCGACATCGGCGGCACCAATGCCCGCTTCGCCATCCTCATCGATTCCTACGCCGAGCCGAAGCAGTTCCCCATCGTGCAGACAGCCGATTTCGACACCATCGACGAGGCCATCCAGTCGTCCATCCTCGACCGCACGTCGATCCAGCCGCGCTCGGCGGTGCTCGCCGTGGCCGGTCCGGTCGATGGCGACGAGATCGACCTCACCAATTGCCCCTGGGTGGTGCGGCCGCGCGCCATGATCGAGCAGCTCGGCTTGAGCGACGTCGTCGTCCTCAACGATTTCGAGGCGCAGGCGCTGGCCGTGGTGGCGCTCGGCGAGGAGCACATGGAAAAGATCGGCCCCGGCACCCCGGAGCCGGCAGCCGGCCGCGTCGTGCTCGGCCCCGGCACGGGCCTCGGCGTCGCCGGGCTGATCCATGCGTGCCACCGCTGGATCCCGGTGCCGGGCGAGGGCGGCCACATGGACATCGGCCCGCGCACCGAGCGCGACCGCCAGGTCTTTCCGCATCTGGAGACGATCGAAGGCCGCGTCTCGGGCGAGCAGCTGCTGTGCGGGCGCGGCCTGGTGAACATCTACCGCGCCGTCTGCAAGGCCGACGGCGTGGCGCCGGGCTTCTCCACCCCGGCCGAGGTCACCGCGGCCGGCCTCGACGAGGGTGACGCGCAGGCCGCCGAGGCGCTGGCCATGTTCGTCACCTGCCTGGGCCGCACCGCCGGCGACCTGGCGCTGGTCTTCATGAGCCGCGGCGGCGTCTACCTCACCGGCGGCATCGCCCAGAAGATCGTGCCGGCGCTGAAGACAGGCGACTTCCGCTCCGCCTTCGAGGACAAGGCCCCGCACAAGGCGCTGATGCGCGACATGCCGGTCTATGTCATCACCCACCCGTTGGCAGCGCTCTCCGGCCTGGCGGCCTACGCGCGCACGCCGGTGCGTTTCGGCGTCGAGACGACCGGCCGCCGCTGGAAGGCGTGAGCCGGCGGCTGCGAGCGGACGCTATCGGCGTTTCTGCCGCCGGGCTTCGCTTTCCGCCCTGAGCCGTCGCCGCATCACACGGCGCGCATCAGCCAGTCGACGACCGTTTCGATGTCTTTCGCCTTCGCCGAAGACAGAAACTGCTCATCGGGCGTCTGAGCGCTGCCACGCCCCAGCTCGGTTATGCCCTCGTCGCCACCATCCCAGAGACGACCGACGGCAATGTTGGTGGCGAGACCTCCTATGAACTTTTGCTTCTGCACCTCCTTCAGCTTGTCGACGAAAGCCTCGACTTGCTGCTTGGTAACACCCTTGAGAGCGAGAGCGGTCCTCAAACTGGAGACCGGGAACTCGACCGTGAGAAACTCCTTCTCGGACAGCTTCGCGAGCTTTTTCATGTCCGCGATCACGCGATCCGGGTCCACCTTGGATGACGAAATTTGACTGACGATCCTTCCAGCAGCCCGGCTGCCTGCGTTGATATTTTGGGAGAGGGCGTCGTACCGATCCAGGGAGCCGAATTTGATCTGAGCTTCAGTCCTGAGTTTCAGCGCCTTCTGTGATGCACCTTTTTGGGCATGCTTGATCCGGGTCCCCGATTTCTTCATCGCGACTTTGAGACGGGAACCGGTTTCCTTGACGAAGTTTCGAATTTTCGGGCCGGGCCCGGCGACAGAGTTAATGGGCATCCTGGTCACCTTTCTTGAGTTCTGACAACCTGGCGCAACCTACCGCCCGCCCCGCGCCCGCTCTGTCCCGTTCGTGACACGTGCCGCGCATCCGTCGCTTCCCCATCCATCGGCTTCCAGCAGAGCGTGAAAGGCTCTAGAAGGAGCGCGAGCCGGGCTTCGCCCATCCTTCGACCACGCCGGACCAGAGCGACGTGACAGCCGTGCCCATCCCCAGCAAGCGAGCCGCCCCTGGCGACGTGGTCGCCGTGCTCCGCCGCATCTTGGCGGAGAATGGCCGCGCCTATCTGTGGCACTATGTGCTTGCCGTGGTCTGCTTGCTCGCGGTGGCCGCCACCACCGCCTTCAGCGCCTGGATCATGCGCGACGTCATCAACGAGCTGTTCTACCGCGGCCGCAGCGACCTCATCGCGCTCGTCGCCGGCTCGATCGCGCTCGCCTTCGTCATCCGGGGCCTCGCCAGCTACGGCCAGGCCGTGGTGCTGGCCAAGATCGGCAACAACCTTGTCGCCAGCTACCAGCGGCGCATCTTCGATCATCTGATGCGGTTGGGCATCGACTTCTTCAACGACACGCGCTCCGGCCAGCTGGCGGCGCGCATCAACGAGAACGTCAACGGCATCCGCGACCTGCTCGGCATGACGCTGAAGTCGGTGGCGGGCGATGCCGTCTCGCTGGTCGCGCTGGTGGCGGTGATGGTCATGCAGGAGCCGGTGCTGTCGCTGATCGCCTTGCTGATCGGCCCGCCGCTCGTCTACACCGTCAACCGCCTGATGCGACGGCTGCGAAAGATCACCCGCCAGTCGGTGGAGATCAATGCGCGGCTGATCGGCGCCATGCAGGAGGCCACGCAGGGCATCGCAGTCGTCAAGGCCTTCACCATGGAGGACCAGCTGTCGCGGAAGATCGCCGCCCTGGTGGACGACGCCGAGGCCAGGCAGAACAAGATCGCACGCGTCTCCGAGCGCGTCACCCCGGTCGCCGAGATGCTGGCCGGCTTCGCCATCGCCGGCGTGATCGCCTATGCCAGCTACCGCGCCGCCTATGCCTTGCAGCCGCCGGGCAGCGTGTTTTCCTTCATCACCGCGCTGCTGCTGGCCTACGACCCGGCGCGCCGGCTCGCCCGCGTGCAGGTCAATCTGGAGCGCTCGCTGGTCAATGCGCGGATGATCTACGAGATCCTCGATATGCGCCCAAGGCAGGGCGATGCGCCCGGCGCCCCGGCGCTCTCCGTATCTGAAGGCGACGTCCGCTTCGACGGCGTCACATTCGCCTATGGCGAGGGCCGGCCGGTGCTCAGCGACGTCACCTTCCGCGCCGCCGCAGGCAAGACCACCGCGATCGTCGGCGGCTCCGGGGCGGGCAAGTCCACCCTGGTCGCTCTTCTGGAGCGCTTCCACGACGTTCGCACAGGCAGCATCGAGATCGACGGCCAGGACATCGCCAAGGTGACCAAGCGCTCGCTGCGCGAGGCGATCGCCTATGTCTCGCAGCAGCCCTATCTGTTCGAGGGGACGATCCGCGACAACATCCGCTACGGCCGCGAGAGCGCGACCGACGCCGAGATCGAGGCGGCGGCGCGGCTCGCCCAGGCCGATGCCTTCATCCGCCAGCAGCCCGAGGGCTACGACACGCTGGTCGGCGAGAACGGCGTCACGCTTTCCGGCGGCCAGCGCCAGCGGCTGTCGATCGCCCGCGCCATCGTGCGCAACGCGCCGGTCCTGGTGCTCGACGAGGCCACCTCGGCGCTCGACAACGAATCCGAAGCGCTGGTGCAGGCGGCGCTCGCCGAGGTGATGAAGGGCCGCACCACCCTGGTCATCGCGCATCGCCTGTCGACGGTGGTCCATGCCGACCACATCGTCGTGCTGGACCATGGCCGGCTGGTCGAGGAGGGCACCCATGCGGACCTGCTTGCGGTGCCGCACGGCATCTATGCCAAATTCCACCGGCTGCAGAGCGACAAGGGCCTCGGCCTCGTCGACGACAGCAAGGTGACGGAGATCAAGGCCAAGCGGCCGCGCGCCGCCCGCGCGCCGGCAGGGAGCGTCAGATGAGCGACATGGGGCTGGTGGTTGTCGGTGCGGCCGGCCGCATGGGGCAGGCGCTCATCCGCATGATACAGGAGGTCGACGGCGTGCGCCTGGCCGGCGCGGTGGAGCGGACCGGATCTGCCGCGCTCGGCCGCGACGCCGGCGAGCTGGCCGGCGTCGGGCCGCTCGGCGTGCCGATCGCCGACGACCCGCTGCCGGTCTTTGCCCGCGCCGACGGGGTGTTGGACTTCACCGCGCCTGCCGCCACCGTCGCGTTTGCCGGCTATGCGGCGCAGGCGCGGATCGTGCATGTGATCGGCACCACCGGCTGCTTGGCCGCCGACGACGCCGGCATCGCCGCCGCCGCCCGCCACGCGGCGATCGTCAAGTCGGGCAATATGAGCCTCGGCGTCAACCTGCTCGCCGTGCTGGTGGAGCAGGCGGCGCGCGCGCTCGACGCGGCCGATTTCGACATCGAGGTGCTGGAGATGCACCATCGCGCCAAGGTCGACGCGCCGTCGGGCACCGCGCTGCTGCTCGGCGAGGCGGCCGCGGCCGGCCGCGGCATCGACCTGGCCGAACGCGGCGTCAGGGCCCGCGACGGTCACACCGGCCCGCGCCCGGCGGGCGCGGTGGGCTTTGCCGCCCTGCGCGGCGGCTCGGTCGTGGGCGATCACTCGGTGATCCTCGCCGGCCCCGGCGAGCGGGTGACGCTCTCCCACCACGCCGAGGACCGCGCCATCTTCGCCCGCGGCGCCGTCAAGGCGGCGCTGTGGGCGCGCGGCCGCAAGCCCGGCCTCTATTCCATGCGCGACGTGCTCGGCCTAGGCTAGGCGACCGCCGTCGATCCGCACGCATCCTCTCGGAGAAGCAACACCATGTCAGGAACACTCGTCCTCGTCAGGCACGGCCAGAGCGAATGGAACCTCAAGAACCTGTTCACCGGTTGGCGCGACGTCGACCTTTCCGAGCAAGGGGTGAGCGAGGCCAAGTCGGCTGGCGAGAAGCTCGCCGAGCGCGGCTTCCAGTTCTCTATCGCCTTCACCTCCGCACTCCTGCGTGCCCAACGCACCTGCCAGCTGATCCTCGACGCCGTCGGCCAGCCGGGTCTGGAGACGGTCAAGGACCAGGCGCTGAACGAGCGCGACTATGGCGACCTCAACGGCCTCAACAAGGACGATGCGCGCCGCAAATGGGGCGAGGAGCAGGTGCACGTCT
This sequence comes from Mesorhizobium sp., assembly GCA_040510195.1. Classification (GTDB taxonomy): domain Bacteria; phylum Pseudomonadota; class Alphaproteobacteria; order Rhizobiales; family Rhizobiaceae; genus JBEVJK01. The sequence goes on from JBEVJK010000076.1 coordinate 24,728, forward strand.
GGCGCCGCTCCTATGCCGTGCCCCCTCCCGGCGGCGAGAGCCTGAAGGACACCGGCGCCCGGGTCTGGCCATATTACCTGCACCTGATGCAGCCGCACGTGCTGCGCGGCGAGACCGTGCTGGTGGCCGCCCACGGCAACTCGCTGCGCGCCCTGATCATGGCGATCGAGGGCATCTCCGGCGACGAAATCGTCGGTCTCGAGCTCGGCACCGGCGTGCCGATGATCTACCGCCTGAAGGCCGACTCCACGCTGGCCTCCAAGGAGATCCTGAATTGAAGCCGCGGCGGTCGCGCGGCCACTCCCGCTCGCCAAAACCGCGGTTGACAGGCAGGAACCGCCCGCTTACATGAGCGGCGCACCTGCCCAGGTGGCGGAATTGGTAGACGCGCAGGTTTCAGGTACCTGTGCCGCGAGGCGTGGAGGTTCGAGTCCTCTTCTGGGCACCATTCTTCCCGACGCGCTAGTCGGACCAATAAGTTAAGCCCTTTCAGAGTGTTGCGCTCACCGCACTGTGCACTCTATCGGACCCCGCCACGGTCAAGCAACGGCAGGCGCAAGTCGCCGGCGATCATCAAGGGAAGGCCTCGGTCATCTCTCGAACCGTCGAGGACACTCGTAGATGGGACGTCATACCAACATCAAAATGCCCTTTGGACCGGACCTGGACCGCTTTCACAAGAGAGCGGCGGAAATGGCCTGCTGTGATCCTGTGATCTTGTCGTCGAGCGAGCATGGGCACGCCCATGCTGAAACGTCACGATGAGGATGACCTCTCCAAGGATGCTGATGAAATACCACATGGCTCGTCTCCCCGTTGGAGACATTTGGCCTCGGCTGGCCAGGTGCTTCAAACGAGTTTATGGTCGACGTCGTATAACTTCAGGTGATCGGTGTGAAGCGTGGACGCTTGCCCCTGACCGCTTTGCGCAGCTTTGAGGCAGCTGGCCGTTTGTTGAACTTCGGCCGGGCCGCAGAAGAGTTGGTTGCGCCGTCACTGCTTGCCTCCGGCCCGCTGCTGACGCGCCTGCCGACCTCAGCCACTTTACCTTGCTGCACGAAACCAATCACGACGGTTGGGCGCTGTGGTTCCGAGCGGCTGGTCTGCCGGATTTCCCAATGGATGGCGGGCCAATCTACGCCGATGCCGCGCACGCCCTTCAGGCCGCAAAGCTTGGCCACGGCGTCGCGCTCGGCGACCGGGTGCTGGAAGCCGACGATTTTCGCGTCGGAACGCTCGTACGACCGTTCCAACTTGAGGTGCCGTATGGAGCCTATTGGCTTGTCGCGCCTGACTTCCAGCTTCTCAGCCGCCCTGCGAATGACTTTGCCCAGTGGATCGCCGCTGAGCTAACGGCGGACCAGGATTGAGGAAGACCGGGCTTACGGCAGGTACAGGGAAACCTCATTGGGCCGCCACCTTCTCGACGTCCGGCAGAACCCAGGTCTTGTCGAAGAACTCCTTCTTCGGCCCGTAGAGGCGGAACATCAGTTCGAACCGACGGGCAGGGTCGGTCGGGACCCAATTGGTTTCCTTGCCTGTCGGCGCTTTGGGTCCGAACCAGATGTCGACCGAGCCGTCGGGATTGCTCTGGACTTCCGCGGCGTTCGAGGCGCGGCTCGCCCGTGGCATGTTCTTGATGAGGGCGTGGGTCTGTCGATCATAGGCCGTCACTGACCAGTACTGCTCGACCGGCACGTTGGGTGGTACGGTCAAGCGATAGGTGCTGGCCCCATCATAGGCTTGGCCGTCCTTGCCGCGGATCGAGATGAGGTAGAACTGACCCGCGCCGAGGTTCTTGATGGCGACGAACGCGTAGCTGTAGGCCATCCCACGGTCATCGACCGGGTAGGCATTGGGATCGGCGAAACCCGATTGAGCCGCCTTGATGAGAGCTGGGGGAGCCGGGAATGTCCAGCGGCTCTGCGGCCAGTAGGGAGGCAATCCCGCGTCATACTTCGCCTCCAGGACGGCTTGCGCTTCCTTGATGCCCGCTTCCATCGCTGGGCCCATCGAAGGGTCGGGCTCGTAGGCCTTTCCCTTCTCGATCCCGAGCGTCCTCAGTTGGTCGATCATGACGCGGTCGCGGTCCAGCCACGGTTCGGCCTGCACGACGCGGTTCAGATGTTCGAAGAAGGAGGGATCATACCGGATCGTGCTGTCGAACAACACATCCTGCGCGTCGGTGAATACGGTCGGAGCCGGGTTGGCGGCCTGCGACAGCGGATAGACTTTTACCCCCTTCGCGTAGTCGAGCGAAGCTTTGACGTCGGCATCGCCGTGGCTCTTCAGGTTGGAGCGAATGAGCCCGTAGCCGCCATATGTTCCAGGTCTTAGCACCGTGTAGCCCTCGGGGACTGCTCCGGCGTAGTCCGGGGGCAGGATGAGGAACTTCGCTCCTTTCCCCTTATCGTCGCCCAACAGCCCGGCATCCGCCAACGGCGCCTGCCACACGTTGACGAAGTTGGCGTTGAGGGAGCCATTCGGTCCGGCGGGCGGGATTTCGATCACCACTGGCCCGACGTCCTTGGTGTTGTAGAAGGCGATGAAGTAGAGGGTGTCCGGGTTGGGCGTGAGCGTCTGGTTGTGCCAGTCGAGCGGTCGACCCCAGTAGACGACCTGGTTCTCCCGCGCGGCGGTCTTGGTCTGCATCTCCTGGCGCATCAGGTCGTAGTTGACGATAGGCATTCCCCAAATGACGGCCTCGGTGGCGCGGCGCTCGATGGTGCGCTGCTCAGAAGACGGCTTGTCTTGCGCCAACACGGCGCCTGCGGAGATGGTCAGTGCAACCAGACCAAGAAGAGCGTGTTTCATCCGAGCCTCACATGGGTTTCGCGGTTCAGAGCATCCAGCCGCCGAGCGACATGACCGAAGGCGACCAGCAGACCGATGAAATAGATCAAGATGAAGAGGGCCTGGCTCAGCTACCACGCATTCTTCCCTGCTGCGACCGGGGCGTCGTAGAAGCCCGGCCTGATTGCATCGAACACGAAGTAGCCCGGATACCCCACCAAGAAGGTTCCGAGCAGGCCGACGACACATAACCAGAAGGACGCTGAGCTTTCTCCAGACACCTGCGCCTGCGAAGCTCTCGCCTCAACGATCTGCAGCCCGCCGAGAGCGACCAAGCTCAGGCCGCCCATCTGCAGAACGGCGACAGAAAGCGTCCAGGGGCAACCCCGCCAGAGGGTGATGTTCTGGGTGAACAACTCCCCCGTTGGCCATCGGGCTCCGACGCAGCACTGCGCAATGACGCCGAACGACGCCAACACGCCGAGAACGAAAAGGCCAATGCCCCATTTGGCGAACCGGGCGCCGAGTTCCATCTGGGCCTCCTGTCCACAAGCGCGGTCGGACGTCTTCGCGCTAGCCGTTTTTTCAATCTGCGACCTACCGCCGCTCCACGGTCGGCAGCGTGTAGGATTTGTCGAGGATCGCCTCGGTCGGCACGAGGCTCTGACGATCAGCGGGGAACGGTCAGGCTTCGTGCCCGGTTCCAAGGGATTGAGCAACCAATCCCTGTGGCGTTCGCATCAACAAAGCCTTGAGCTCGCCGGGGTCTCGTGTGCCCGAACCATAGAGCGCGATCAGCCTCAGGGCCATCTCCTCCCGTTCAGGCGTGCCCTTGCCGATCATCCGTTCGGCACACACCTCATCGAGGACGGATTGCATGGTCTCGAGGTCGAACACCCGCCGTGTCATATCCTGCCAGGGACATCTTTGGTCTAACCTCCAACCATCGAAACGGGCCCGAGGCAGCCAAGCCCTCGGACCCGACACCCAAGGACCGACGCTGACTGAAGTGGCGTGGTCTGTTCCACTATACAGCGCCCGGATTTTCAAGCCAATCGGAGGAGTGGCCCGATGATGACATGCTCTGCCGAAGCCAGAGCCGAGGGGCGCCAGCGCGGTTCGCCAGGGCGGGTCCAATTTGCGAGAAGGGCGCTCGTGACAATGCCGGCAATGTCTGCCATCCCTATCTGGTGAAGCATCTCCGGCGCATTCTCTCGGATCGGCTGAACGGCGGCCTTCTGGCCGCCTTGCTCGCCTACGCGCTTCTCTTCCAATCCGTCGCCGGGAGCTTCGCTGCCGCACAGATGGCGGGAATGCAGGCCGCAGGCATCGATTGTACGGCGCATGATCCCCGGCACATGAGCCGTGAGAAGAACGCCTCGCACGAGTGCTGTGGCACCTTGTGCCAAGCCATGTGCGGGGCAGGCCTCCAACTCTCCGCCGTCGATCACAGCCTCTACGTCGGCCCCCTGCAGCGGGACAAGGCTGCGGCGGGCCCGGCATGCCCGACCGCTCCATGGCCCTCCCAGCGCGGCGGCCTCTGCGGCGAGGCGAGAGCCCCACCCGCTTCTGCGTAGCCGACGACCATCCACCCCCCAGTGGCGTCCCTTTTTTGCGCGCAGAAGGAGATCCGTCGTGCGCCCGTTTCGTCATCCCGCGGCAGCCGGTGCTGTCGCCATGCTCATCGTCGGCACCAGCCTCGCCTCCGCCCACATTACCTTGGAGCGACAGGAGGCCCCGGTCGGCTCCGCCTACAAGGCGGTGTTTCGAGTCGGGCATGGGTGCGAGGGGTCGCCGACGATCCGTATCCGCGTCCAGATCCCGGAGGGAGTGATCGCGGTGAAGCCGATGCCCAAGCCGGGCTGGACGGTCGAAACCGTCAAGGGCCGCTATGAGAAGAGCTACGACCTCTACGGCACGCCGATAGCCGAGGGGGTCAAGGAAGTCGTCTGGAGCGGCGGCAGCCTGCCAGACGAGTTCTACGACGAGTTCGTCCTGCGGGGGCAACTCACGGACAGCCTTCCAGCCAACGCCATGCTCTATTTCCCGACGGTCCAGGAATGCGACAAGGGGGTGGAGCGGTGGATCGAAATCCCCGAAGCCGGCAAGTCGGCCGACGACTACGAATATCCGGCACCGGGGGTCGAGCTGCTGCCCAAGAAGTAGAGCATTCGGGGGCAAGGCTTCATTGAGATGCCGCTCCCCTCTGGCTCGACGATGACCTGGTTCGCCCGGCTGTTCCTACTATGCACGGCTATCGTCGCCGCGCTCGTCCTGCTTGCGGGAGAGGCGATGGCGCACGCCTCGCTGGTCAGTTCCGAGCCGGCGGACGGCGCCATGCTCGGCGAGATGCCGGCCGAGCTTCGATTGGTCTTCACCGAGCCGGTCTCGCCCATCGTGCTCAAGCTCGTGGGGCCTGAAGGCGCGGGCCGGCTGGACAAATACCGGCTGCAGGGGAGCGCGCTGGTCATCGAGGCGCCCGCCGGCCTCGCTCGGGGCTCCTATGCGCTGAGCTGGCGCGTCTCGTCCGTCGACGGGCATCCGGTCGGAGGCACGACGATCTTTTCGGTCGGCAGCCCCGGCCCTTCGGTGCCGGCGACGGCAATCGAGGCCTCGACCCCCCTCCGGCCCCTCATCTGGCTCACCAGGCTCGCGCTCTATCTGGGGCTGTTCGTGGGCGTCGGCGGCCTCGCCTTCGACGCCTTCGTCACGCCTTCGCCGGGGCTTGCCGTTCGCCTGTCCAAGAGCGCCATGGCCCTCGGCCTGGCCGCCCTGCTGCCGGCTGCGGCCTTGCAGGGCCTCGATCTGGTCGGAGTGGGGTTCGACAGGCTGAAGGATCCTGAGGTCTGGTCGGCCGCATTGTCGTCGACCTATATGGTGACCTTGCTGCTGGCGGGTTCGGCCATGGGCGTCGGGCTGCTTGCGTGGTCGATGCCATCCGACTGGCGGCCGACCTTGTCGGCAGTCGCCCTCGCGGCGCTCGGCCTTGCCTTGGCAGCCAGCGGACACGCCAGCGCAGCGCCTCCCCGATGGCTGACACGGCCTGCCGTCTTTCTGCATGGCGTGGGCATTGCCATCTGGGTGGGGTCCCTGGTGCCGCTTGCGCTCAACATCGGCCGTGGAGGTGACCCCGCACGCCGCGCGCTTGCGCGTTTCTCGCGGATCATCCTCCCTGTCGTTGCCGTCCTGGCCCTGGCAGGCGCGGTGCTCGCCGTGATTCAGCTTCGTCACTTCGAAGCGCTCTGGACGACTGCCTATGGCAGGGTGCTGCTCGCCAAGCTGTCGCTTCTCCTGCTGCTTTTCACCTTGGCTGCGATCAACCGCTTCAGCCTCACGCCGGCGGTCCAAAAGCGGGAGCCGAAGGCGGCGCGACAGTTCACACGTTCGGTGCGCATGGAATTCGTCCTGGCGGCCCTGATCCTGGGCGTCGCGTCGTTCTGGCGCTTCACGCCGCCCCCGAGAAGCCTTGTCGCCGTTGCCGAAGCGCCTGTCTCCGTCCATCTCCACTCGGCCAAGGCCATGGCCGAGCTGACCATCTCGCCAGGCCGGGCAGGTCCGGTCTCCGCGGCTGCCTATGTCATGAGCGGAGACTTCGGACCGCTCGATGCGAAGGAGGTGACACTCGCCTTCTCCCTCCCCGCCGCGGGCATCGAACCGGTCCGGCGCTCAATGCGAAGGCTGGGCGACGGCCGGTGGCAGCTCGATGCGGTCTCCCTTCCTGCAGCGGGGGAATGGACGGTGGAGGTCGACATTCTGATCTCGGACTTCGACAGAGCAAGGCTTCGAGGTGAGATGCCGATCAAGCGCTGAAGCCCGCACGCAGATCACCGCAAGTTACCTTCCAGCCGATGTTCTTCGAACGTATCCGCCTGCGGGAAAAAGGACATCATCGAGCTCCGCGAATATCCCAACGCGTCGTTACGCGACGTCACCGCTCCGAACGCCGGCAACCATCGGTTGGGAAGTGACGCGACACCCTTCATTCCGGGAGGAGACCGTGCCATAGATGTCCCTGAGTTGAGCCGACCGATCAGGAGAGGGACGATGACGGGTTCGATCCGAATGAAGCTTTTTCTGGCGATGCCGCTGGTGCTCGCGCCGACGCTTGCCTCAGCCCATACCGGGTTGGGTGACACCGCCGGGCTGCTGCACGGCTTCATGCATCCGATCGGCGGCCTCGACCACATCCTCGCAATGGTCATGGTCGGCGTCTTCGCCTTTCAGCTCGGCGGCCGCGCACGATGGGCGCTGCCTGCCGCCTTCGTCGGCATGATGGCGGTGGGCGGCCTGCTCGGCATGGGCGGGATCGCCGTCCCCTTCGTCGAGCTGGGCATTGCGCTGTCGGTGATCGTGCTCGGCACCGTGGTCGCCTTCGGCGTCCAGGCTCCGGTCGCGGCGGCGATCGGCGTCGTCGGCCTCTTCGCAATCTTCCATGGCCATGCGCATGGCGCCGAGATGCCGGAGAATGCGGCCGGACTCGCCTATGGCGTCGGCTTCATGGCGGCCACCGCGCTCCTGCATCTGACCGGGCTCGGCGGCGGCCTCTTGCTCGGCATGGCGCGCCATGGCCGTGCGGCCATGCGCACCGCGGGCGGACTGGCCGCCGTGGCGGGGCTCGGCATCCTCGCCGGCGTCGTCTGACGAAGGCGCGGCCGCGCCGGAGGTCAGTCCGGCCGGCCGTGGCGTGCCCGGAAGACCACTTCGATCAGCACCGAGAGGATCACGATCGCCGCCACCGCAATGGCCGAGGCGACCGTCTGCGACGAGGACAGGAACTGCGCCACCATGACGATCAGCGCGACGACGCACAAAAGGAAGGCGATGGCGGGCAGAAACGGCGCAGCACCCGTCTCGTGGCGGAGGCGGATCGCCGCCACGTTGACTGCCGCATAGACGACCAGGAAACCGCCGCTCGTCGCCGCCGACAGCGCATGGATGTTGAGGGCGTTGACGGCGAGCAGCGCCAAGACGCCGATAACCAGCAGGCTCACCCAGGATTGGCCGCGAATCTCGCGCTCGAAGGCGGATGGCAGCTCCTCGTGCGCGGACAGCATCGGCGGCAGCTTGGCGGCGCCGAAATAGTCGGCGTTGATGGCGGAAGCCGAGGCCAGCACCGCGCCGATCGTCATGAGGCCGAAGCCGAACGGTCCGAGAAACGTCGCGGCAGTCGCCGAAACGGCGAAATCGCTGGAGGCGGCGACCGCCTCGAAACTCATATGGCCGATCGCCACCAGGAAGGCGAAGAAGTAGATGACGATGGCGATGGCCACGCTGCCGAGCAGGGCGATCGGCAGCGTTCGCTTCGGGTTCTCGATGTCGGCCGAGGCGTTGGAGATCAGCTCGAAGCCCTCATAGGCGAGGAAGCCGAGCATGCCTGTGGCGATCACGCTGGAGAGCGGCGCCCATTGGGCGGGCTCGAACCGGCTCCAGTCGAGCTGGCCGATCAGCAGCCCGGCGACGATGAAGAGGCCGAGCACGCCGAGCTTGCCGACGTTGAGGAAGGTCTCCATGCGCTCCATCAACCCTGCGCCGGCGAAATTGACGACGCCTAGCAGGACGATTGCCGCCGAAGCGATGACGTTCTGCGCGACGCCGCGCATCTCGACCGGCAGGTAGGAGGCGGAATAGGACGCCATCGCCGAAGCGTAGACCGACATGATCGCCACATACGACAAGATCAGCAGCACGCTCATCGAGGCCGGCACGAGGCCGCGTCCATAGGCGATGCGCAGGAAGGCATTGGTGCCGCCCGGCCCGGGGTAGCGCAGTGTCAGCCCGATATAGGAGAAGGCGGTGGCGAGCGCGATCGCGCCGCCGATCAGGAAGGCGATCGGGGTGCCGCCGCGCGCCCCTGCGATGGTCAGCCCGAAGGTGGCGAAGAAGCCGCCGCCGACAATGCCGCCGACGCCGATCGACAGCGCGCCCAGCACGCCGATGGACGGCTTGGTGGTGGTGGCGTCGGTCATCTGTCTGTCTCCTGGAAGATTCCGTCGTGAATGGGTGCATGCGGATGCGGCTGCAGCCGCGCCTTGGGCAACAGGAACAGCCAGGTGACGAACACGAACGGCGCCGTGAAGCTCGGAATGCCGAGCGGCGCCATCGCAGCGTCCATCGCGCCCTGGACGATGACGGTGAAGGCGGTGGCGAGCAGCGCGTAGAGCGCGACGCGCATGGACGGGCGATAGAAGACGCAGCCGACCGCGACGGCGGTCAGCACCGGGCTGAAGCCATAGAGGCCGGCCGAAACGGCGCCGGGACCGGCGCCGAGCCCGATCGCCATGAGCAGCGCGACCGCCGAGCCCAGCAAGGCGAAGGCTGCCGCCCAGGGCGAGGCGACCGCCAGTCCGATCACGACGAGGACCCCGCTCACCCAATTGTCGATCAGGAAGACCTGGGCCGGGCCTTTCAGCCAGGCGTCGAGCATGGCGAGGCCGCCGCCTTCCGTGGCCTCGCTTGCCTTCGCCGCAGCCGCAGCGAGCGCCGGAGGGCCCATGCCGGCGATGGAGACCGCACCGAAGGAATAGGCGGCCAGCATCAGGAACCAGGTGGTCAGCACGAAGGGAAAGGTGAGCGCTGGCGTGCCCCAGGTCTTCATGACGTTGGAGATCGCCAGCATGGCCACGGTGGAGACGGCGGCGCCGAGGACCAGCAGCACCCACATCGACGGCGTGGCCGCGAGGAAGGTCGGCACCGCGGCGCCGACCAGAACGCCGTTGAAGCCGAACATGCCTTGCTTCAGCGATGCTGCGTCGGCACTGAGCAGAATGGCCGTCGCAGTGGCCACCATGAGGCCGATGACGGCGCCGGCGACGACGGCCGGCGTGCCGGCCGTCAGAGCGCCCCACAGGATGGCCAGGAGGAAGAGGACCCCCGTCAGCGGGTCGTCCTGGAAGATCACCTGTCCGGCGCCGCGCAGATTGACGTCGACGAAGCGAACGGCGGCGCTGCCCGCCGCAAGCCTCTCCCAACCGTTCGCATCGGCCATCGGAAGTCCCTCACCCCCATAGAAATCGCTCGGGCACGGCCGCGCCCACCACCTGGCGTCGCACGAGATCCCAGACCTGTCGAATGGCCGCCACGACCGGCGCGGCCTCGTGGCCCAGCACTTTGTAGGCAAGCCCGGCGTCGCGCGGCAGCCGGCTGGCGCCCATCGCGAGGCCTGCTTCGGCGTCGAAACGTGGTGCGATCGCGGCCAAGAGCGGCTCCAGATGCGCTGTCGGGGTCAGCACGATCAGATTGCCGAAGACGTGGAAGTCGCCCATCAGTCCGAGCCGGGAGACGTCGTAGCGCGCTGGTTCCACGACGAACCGCTCGGTGAACAAAGAGCTGCCGTCCGGTCGCGCTGCGCTGACATGTGAGGAAAAGACGTCGTAGGCGAAGGCTTCGCCCTCGGCATAGTGCTTGCGCCCGCCGGTCAGCACCTCGGAATAGAGCAGCGTCGCCGTGGGGTCGATGCTGACCCTGGTGCGCTGAGCGAAGCGGCTATGGCGGTGCGGGATGATCGGGTGCGGGATGAATTCGAGATAGGCGCCCGCCTCGAGCGTGAAGATCTGGTCCTGGGTCGCGTAGTTGGCGTCCATCTCGTGGATTCGCGTCGCCGACTGGGTCGTCACATGCGCCTGCGCGGCCTCGGCGAGCGCGATCTCGACGACGTTGCGGTCGCCCTGCAGGATGCCGCCGGCGTTGGAGATCATGCAGATGCAGGGCAGCCCGGGCATCTCCTCGTCCCAGTAGAGGGCCTGCTGGACGATGAGCGGGGCCCGGCGATGCAGCGTCGAGAGCACCGTGCGGTCGCCACGCCGCTCCAGGCCCAGGCGGAGGCGGCCGCTCTTGCCGAACGAGCCGCTCGGCAGCTGCGGCGGCTCGTCCTGGAAAAGCGCCAGCTCGCGCGCCGCGTGCAGCATTCAGGCAGGTTCCCGAAGGTCCGTGTCGAAGAGGACATTGTCGCGGATCAGCGCAACCAGCTCGGCGATGCCCTCGCCCGTCTTGCAATTGGTGAACACGAACGGCTTGGCGCCGCGCATCATCCGCGAATCGTCGTCCATGACCTTGAGGCTGGCGCCGACATACGGCGCCAGGTCGGTCTTGTTGATGACCAGGATATCGGACTGGCTGACGCCCGGCCCGTTCTTGCGCGGAATCTTGTCGCCGGCTGCCACGTCGATCACGTAGATGAAGAAGTCGATCAGCGCCGGGCTGAAGGTCAGCGTCAGATTGTCGCCGCCGCTTTCCAGCAGGACCAGGTCGGAATCGGGGAACCGGGCCTCCATCTCCTCGACCGCGGCAAGGTTCATGCTGGGGTCCTCGCGCACCGCCGTATGCGGACAACCGCCGGTCTCGACGCCGATGATGCGCTCCTCGAGCAGAATGCCGCGCAAGGTGCGTTGCACGTGCTTGGCGTCCTCCGTCGTCACCACGTCGTTGGTGATGACCAGGATGCGCGCACCCATGTCGATCAGCCGCGGCGTGATCGCCTCGATGATGGCGGTCTTGCCGGAGCCCACCGGCCCGCCGATCCCGATGCGGGGGATTTTCTTCATGGTCTTTCTTTCCATCAGTTCATGAACATTCGGACGTAGCTTTTGACGTGGATGGCGGCGAGGATGTCGTTCATCGGCGCGAAGCCGGACATGTCGTCCAGGCCGGCATCCATCACCTCCTCGCAGAGCTGCGGCACCACGGCCATCGCCTGGCGCAGGATGCGCTGCGTGTCGAGGAAGGAGAGCCGCATCAGCCGCAGCGCCGCACTGAGGATCGTCGTCGCCACGCCGTAATGCTGGGCGGCGAACGCGTCGCGCGGATCGGCGCCGAGCGAGGCCATGGCCACCGCCAGGCTCACCGGATGGGTGCCTGGCGTGACTCCCTGGCGGATGCGGTCGAGCCAGGCGTGGTTGACCGCATCGTCGATCACGGCAACCGCCAGCTCCGCCAGCTTGCGGCCCATGCGCACGGTCATCAGCCGTATTTCCTCGTTGAGCTTGCGCTCGAAGGTCGCGCAGTCGATCGCCGCCAGCGTTGCGAGGTCCGCCGCGTTGGCGGCGCGGTGGGCAAGCAGAAGCGCGATCCCGTCGCTGACCGCCGATTGTCGCACCGCCGTCATGACGAAGGCCTCCAGCGTCTCCGCGTCGGTCACCAGGCCCTGCTGGGTCGCCGACTCCAGGCCATGGGAGAAGGAAAAGGCGCCGACGGGCAGCGCGGAATCCCCGAACTGGAGCAGGACCAGCAGATCTGCCATGCTCCGCCTCTGGCCGATCAATGCTGGTGTCCGTCTGGATGATGGTGGCCGTTGCCGTCGCCGGCCGGCGGATGCGCATGCGAGGCGGCTCCCGCGCCGCCGAACAGGCGCCGCGCCTCATGCGGCGTGACATAAGGGATCACCTCGACGCCGGGCACGAACTCATAGGCGATGTGGCTGAAGGCATGTGTCTTCATCACCGACATCATGACCTTGCGGTCGATGGTCAGCGGCACGTAGACGCGGTCGCCCTTGACGATGGCCGGCCAGTGCTGGTTGCCCAGCGCATGGCCGAGTTCGAAGACCGTGCGCACGACGACGTCCAACGCCTCGCCCTTCAGTGCCCCGAGGTCGACGATCATGACGTCATTGAGGGCGATGCGGGCGACGATCGCGCGGCGTTCGGCCTCGTCCCACACGAGGACGTCGCCGTCGTGAAGATGGTGGGTGCGGTCGAGCGACAACGCCAGCTCGACCGCGCCGGTGGTGCGCTTGCGCAAGCGGCTTTTCTGCGCCTCCCATTGGTCGAGGGCGAGCACGTCGATCGCGGCGCCGGCCAGGCGTCCTTGCCATTCCTCGTCAGCGGCGTTGCCCAGGATGTTGTGAACGATGATCATGCGGTCTACATCTCCTCCTGCGCGCATCCGGCCGCCGGTCAGCTGAAGAAATACAATTGGTTGAGCGCGATCGACTGCGGTGGCTTCACCGTCGCGTGGACGCCGTCGACCTTGACCGCGAAGGTCTGCGGGTCGACCTCGATGTCGGGCAGATAGGTGTTGCGCACCATGCTCTGCTTGCCGATGACGCGCGTCTGCGACACCGGCAGGATGGTCCGCTCGAGGCCGTAGCGCTCGCCGACGCCTTCGTCGAAGGCACAGCGCGACACGAAGGTGATCGACGTCTTCTTCAGGGTCGAGCCGTAGGTCGCGAACATCGGCCGGTAGTAGGTCGGCTGCGGCGTCGGCAGCGAGGCGTTGGGATCGCCCATATTGGCCCAGGCGATGAAGCCTCCCTTGATGACCAGCTTGGGCTTGGCGCCGAAGAAGGCGGGCTCCCAGAGCACCAGGTCGGCGAATTTTCCCGGTTCGACCGATCCCACCACGCTCGAAATACCGGCGGCGATGGCTGGGTTTATGGTGACCTTGGCGATGTAGCGCAGCACGCGGAAATTGTCGTTGCCGGCGGCATCCTCAGGCAGCGCGCCGCGCGCCTTCTTCATGGCGTCCGCGGTCTGCACGGCGCGCAGGAAGGATTCGCCGATACGTCCCATGGCCTGCGAGTCGCTGCCGATCATCGAGATCGCGCCCATGTCGTGCAGCACGCTTTCGGCGACGATGGTTTCCGCCCGCACCCGGCTCTCGGCGAAAGCGACGTCGGAGGGGATCTTGGGGTTGAGGTTGTGGCAGACCATGATCATGTCGAACAGCTCGGCGACCGAGTTCTGTCCGCAGGGCAGCGTCGGATTGGTCGAGCTCGGCAGCACGTTGCGCCTGCCCACCACCTTGAGCAGGTCCGGCGCGTGGCCGCCGCCGGCACCTTCGCTGTGGTAGGTGTGGACCGTGCGGCCGTCGAAGGCGGCGATCGTGTCCTCGACGAAGCCGGCCTCGTTGAGCGTGTCGGTATGAACGGCCATCGAGACGTCGAAATCGTCGGCGACGCTCAGCGCCGCGCGGATGGCGGACGGCGTCGATCCGTAGTCCTCATGCACCTTGAAGCCGGCCGCACCCGCCTTGAGCTGCTCGACCAGCGTGCTGCGCCCCGACGAATTGCCCTTGCCGTAGAGGCCGAAATTGATCGGCAGCCCCTCGATCGCGCGCAGCATCATCTCCAGGTTCCACGGCCCGTTGGTCGTGGTGACGCCGTTCGAGCCGTCGGCGGGGCCGATGCCGCCGCCCCACAGCGTGGTGATGCCGTTGCTGAGCGCGGCGTAGACCTGTTGCGGGGAAATGTAGTGGACGTGGGTGTCCATGCCGCCGGCAGTCAGGATCAGGTGCTCGCCCGAGATCGCGTCGGTCGAGGTCCCGGTGGTCAGGCCGGGAGTCACCCCGTCCATGGTCGACGGGTTGCCGGCCTTGCCGATGCCGACGATCTTGCCGGCGCGCAGCCCGACATCCGCCTTCACGACGCCGATCATCGCGTCGACGATGGTGACGTTGGTGATGACCAGGTCGAGGCACCCGGCTTCCGAGGTCAGCAGGTTGTCGGAGCCCATGCCGTCGCGCAGCGTCTTGCCGCCGCCATACTGCAGCTCGTCGCCGTAGACGGCGCGCAGGTCCTTTTCGATCTCGACGTAGAGATCGGTGTCGCCCAGCCGGATCTTGTCGCCCAGGGTCGGGCCATAGAGGTCTGCATACTGGCGGCGCGGAATCTGGGTCATGTCGGAGCCTTGCGAGAACGGAAAGACGGGACGAGGTAGGGCTATTTGGACTTTGCCTTGGCTTTGCCCGAAGCCTGAGCGACGGGCGCCGGGCGACCGGACTTGAAGCCCCGTTCTTTAGCCCGCTCGACGGCGGCGTCGAGATTGGGGCGATAGTCCGGATGCGGCCCGTCACCCGTCCAGCCGTCGACGAGGTTGTTGAAGCCGGTGACGAAGCGGCGGCCGCCGAACGGCACCAGCGTCACCTGCTTCTCGTCGCCGGGCTCGAAGCGGACTGCAGTGTTGGCCGGGATGTCCAAACGCAGGCCGAAAGCGGCGCGGCGGTCGAATTCGAGATAGCGGTTGGTCTCGAAGAAATGGAAATGCGAGCCTATCTGGACAGGCCGGTCGCCCGTGTTGCGCACCTTGAGCGTGATGCGCGGTCGCCCCGGGTTGAGCTCGACGGGCTCGTCGCGCAGGACATAGCCGCCGAGCGGGCGAACCGCCTTGTGAGGAATGTTCTCGTGCCCAGGCTGGGGATGCAGCGCTGCGACCTTTCGCGCCGCGACCTTTCGTGCCTTCGCCATGCTGTCCCCTCCTCGCTGACCGTTGAGCCGGTTCTTTCCGGCCGCCTTCAGGTGATCGGGTTGTGGAGGCTGACCAGCCGGCTGCCGTCCGTGAACACCGCTTCGACCTGGATCAGCGGCAAAAGGTCCGGCACGCCATCCATCACGTCGGACGATTTCAGCACCGAGCGGGCGCCGTCCATCACCTGCTCGACGGACTTTCCTTCGCGCGCCTGTTCCAGGACGTAAGAGCACAGAACGGCCACAGCTTCAGGATGATTGAGCTTCAGGCCCTTTGCCTGACGTTTGTGAGCAACTTCGGCCATCATATGAATAATAAGCTTGTCAAACTCACGAGGAGTAAGGTGCATCGCAGTCCCCTCAAGTCTTCGCGACCGGGCGTACGGTTGCAGAATCGGCCGCAGGTTGCAAGCTGTTGCCTAATATCCGATGGCGCAGCCGTCCTTTCGCGGGTCCGAGCCGCCGATCAGGGCTCCCCGCCGCCAATCGATGACGATGCCCTGGGCGCCGCCGAGCGGCAGCGGACGCACCGCGACGTCATGCCCGCGCGACCTCAGCCCGGCAACCGTCGCCTCCGGCACGCCACGTTCGACTTCGGTCGTCTCGTTGACATAGAAGGCGCGCGGGGCGTCGATCGCCTGTTGGATGTCCATGCCGTGGTCGACGACGTTGCCGACGAGGAGCGCGTGGCCCATCGGCTGGAAGTCAGCGCCCATCACGCCGAACGACATCGTGCAGCGGCCGTCGTGCATCGCGAGTGCCGGAATGATCGTGTGCAATGGGCGCTTGCCGGGCGCGATCGCGTTCGGATGATCGGGCTCGACGACGAAACCGGAGCCGCGATTGTGCAGCAAGACGCCGCTCTTCTCGGCGCAGATGCCGGTGCCGAAAGACGAATAGAGCGAATTGATCAGTGACACCACCGTCCGGTCGCGGTCCACGACCGTGAGGTAGGTCGTGTCGGAGGTTGGCAGGAACGCGTTGGGCAACGGCACGCGCCGGTCGAGATCGATGAGTTCGGCCAGCCTCCTGGCGAGTCGCTTGTCGAGCAAGCCCGCGACCGGCTCGCGCATCGCGGCAGGGTCAGCGACATGCGCGTCGCGCACGCCGAAGGCCAGCCTGGCCGCCTCGAGCGTCAGGTGCAGCCGCTCCGGGCCGAGCGGGTCGAGGCTCTCCACGTCGAACTGCTCGAGGATGTTGAGCAGCACCAGCGCGGTCAGTCCCTGGCCGTTCGGCGGCAGTTCGAGCACGTCCAGCCCGCGATACTCGGTCGAGATCGGCTCCACCGCCTCGCCCTCGTGGCGCGCCAAATCCTCCGCGGCGAGCGAGCCGCCGGCCGCCCGAACGGTCGCGGCGATATCGGCCGCGATGTCGCCCTCGTAGAATGCCTTCGCGCCGCCCGCCGCGATCGTCCTCAGCGTCGCCGCGAGTGCCGGCAGGCGCATCACATGGCCGACCTCAGGCGATCGACCGTCGACCAGGAAATGCTTCGTCGAACCAGCGTGCGCGGCGAGCTTGTCGACCTGCATGGACCAGTCGAATGCGACGCGCGGCGCGATCGGGAAACCATGCTCGGCATGTCGGATCGCATGCTGCAGGACCTTGCCGAGACCGAAGCGGCCATGCGCGGCGAGGATCGACTCCCACGCTTCGACCGCCCCCGGCACCGTGACCGCGTGCGGCGACGTTGCCGGTATCTTCCGACCCATCCCCTGCGCCAGCAACGTCTCCGCGTCGACGGCCGCCGCCGCGCGGCCCGAGCCGTTGTAGCCCCACACCGGTGTGTCCGGCTTCGCGACGAGACAGAAGCAGTCGCCGCCGAGGCCGGTCATCCCGGGCTCGACCACGCACAGCGCGGCGACGGCCGCTATGGCGGCGTCGGCGGCCGTGCCGCCGGCTTTGAGAATGTCAATCGCCGCGATGCTGGCGAGCGGATGGGAGGTCGCGGCCATCCCTTCGCAGGCGTAGACGGCGGAGCGGCCGGGCAGCTGGAAATCGCGCAATCTCATGGCGTTTCGGGCATTGTGACGGACACCGACGTTAACCCTTTCGCCTGCCTCCGCAAACGCATCGACGGAACCCTTCCTGCCGCCAGCAGTTTCCATTGCAGGTTAAATTCAGGAGGCAGACATGATTTTCCGTAGCACGATCGCCGCCACCATTCTTCTTGCCGGAACCGCTTTCGCGGCTGCGCAGACCGTCGTGGTCACGCCCGTGCAGGAGACTGTGGTCCGCGAGTATGTGAAAGCCAATCCCGTCGTCGTCGATCGTCCTTCCAACTTCGAGCTGGTCGTCGGGGCGCTGATTCCCGATATCCTGAAGCCGGGCGAACTGTCCGAAAACACAATGCCGACGCGCTATCAGTACGTCGTTATCGACGGTCGGACCGCGCTGATCGATCCCGCGAGTCACCGCATCGTCCACATCATGAACTGATTCCGGGTTAACTTTAGTCGACATGCGCCGCGAGACGGAAGTCCCGCGGCGCATTTTTTCGGTCCGCTCCTACCGCTGGAAATTGAGGATGTCGAGGCCGGGCACGATCCTGCGGGGATCGCCCGGGCGGCGAAGCGCATCCTCGATCGCCTGCGCCGAGACGATGTCGGCGCGGCGGAGCACGCTCAGGATCGCCGTGCTGGCCTCGATCAGCCTTGCCCTGGCCAGGTCGGGGTTTTCCCTTGGCACCGGGTTCTCGGCCCTGATGACGGCTATCTGCAGCTCGCGGACCCACGCCAGAAGGTCGATGCCGCGGTCTTGGAAGGCCTCCTGCAGCATGCCGAGCTCGACGGTCGGATCGGCCACCAGCGCCTCGGCGATAAGGGTGGCCAAGGCTGTAAGGCGCGGATCCCCGCCAGGAGTCGCGGCATTCACCGCGACCGCCCGGCGCGCCAGATCCACCAGGCCGTCCGTCGTTTCCACGGCCGGGGGCGCGGCCTCCGGCGCCAGGCCGGGCAGCTCTGGCCATCCGGCGATCTGGAACAGATGCGCTTGCAGTGGGTCGAGCAAGCCTGCATCGCAGAGATCGTCGGTCAGGCTCCGCAAGGCGGTCTCGACCTGCATCCGCTCGGCGACGGGGAACTCCTGGGCGGCGCGGAACGTCGCATAGAAGTCCTGCATGGCCTCGCGGAAAGCGGCGACCGAGCGCGCCAGTTGATGGCCGGAGCGGTCGAGGAGCGTGGCGGCGGCGGCCTCCAGGTCGGCGCTGCGAAGCCGCTCTTCAAGCAGCTCCTCCAGTCGTCTCAAGCTGGCGCGGTTCATGCCGGAATCGTGCTTCAAGAGCTGCAGCGCATAACTGACGTCGCCTACCAGGTCCTCGATGGCGGCGCCGAGCGGTCCGTGGCTCTGGGCGGCGCTGGAGACGGCGCACCACGTCGCCTGCAGCGCCGCGTCGAGGTCGGCTGCGAGCGTGTCGCACGCCGTTTCCAGACGGTCCGCGGCCCGGGCGGCCACGTCGGGTCGGTCGCCGCGCTCGGCCACGATGGCGGATTGCAGCGCCATGGCCACCTCGCCGAACTGCGAACCGAGGTCGATGCCGAACCGCAGCAGCTTCAGGCGCAGCCGCTTCATGTTGAAGCCGTCCAGGGCATCGGAAAGAACTCCGATCGAGTCCGCATGGGAGCGCCGCGGGCCGTCCAGCGCCCGCCGCAGGGCCTCGGCGAGCGCCGTGGCACCGTCGCGGACCTTGCCCTCCTCTTCGGCCAACTTGACTGCCTCGGTCGCGGCGGCCGCCTCCCTCGGCATCCTAGCGAGCCCCTCGAGAGTGGGGAGCGAGATCACCCCGGTCTGGTCGAGCTTCGCAAGCAATGTCTGCAGGCCGCTCTTCAGCCGGGCGATGCGAAACCGCGCCTCCTCGTCGCTCTGGCTCCAGCGCAGGCAGGCCGTGTCGACGCCGAGCGCGTCCACGGTATCGCCCGCGATGGCACGCAGGTCGCAGTCACAAAGCCCGGCGCGCAGGTAGTCCGTGATCCGCTCCGCACGCAACGATCTCTCGGCCGGGTCGTCGCCGGGAAGCGTCACTCTGATCGCCCAGCGCAGCTGGTCGTCGAAGCCGAGGCGGATGTCGTCTTCGTTCCGCTCGTCCTCGCCAAGTCCGAGGCCGAGGATTCCGCAAAGCTCGGAGAGCAGCACTTGCAGATGCTCCTGATAGGTGGCCGTGTTCCTGCCTTGCTGCGAAAGCACCGATGCCGTCGCCAGATCGGTCCGCAGATGCTCGACCAGGCGCGCAAGGAGCTGGTCGCCGTTCGGAAGTTCCGCGAGCAGCCGGCGAGCATCGACGAGCGTGATGAGCTCGCGCAGGTCTTCGAGGCCGCAGGCCAGGTTTTCGCACTCTTCCGGAAGGTCGGCCCCGTTGGCGAGCCCCGCGAGCTCGTCGAGCAGGGACTGCACCGCCTCCGGGTAGGCCTCGCCCGTCGCGGAGACGGCTTGCACCGCGCCCCGCAGCGTCTGGATGCCCGGGCCGAGGACGGGCAGGGCAGGGCTGCCGGCCTCGCCGCCCTTTTGCCCGGCCACCATTGCGGTGGCGGCTGGCGACGGTCCGTTCGCGGGTCGGGGCGGCGAGGGCGCCGGTGAAGGTGACCTGGACTCGGCGCCGCCGCCGCTTTGCTGGGTCCTGCCGGTGTCGCTTGCGATGCGTCGCATGGGCTCGCTCGGTGCTAGAAGAAATTGCGGCGGTCCAGTCCGCCATTCCACTGATGCGAGGTGAGGAGCCGCCAGATGGCCGCGGCTTCCAGGGCCGAGATGATGCCGGCGTCGACGAAGGCTCTGCCGATCCGCATGATGGCGGTGACGACGTCCACCTCCAGGTTCGCCCCGACGTCGTCCGGGCCGGGCGCTTCCAGCCGCTCCACCGCCGCGTGCAGCTCCGCGAACATGGCGGCAAGATCCCCGCCATGCATCCGCACGGCGCGGTTCAGCCTTCGCAGGTCGAGCTGGGCGATATCGAGCGCCTTCTGGATACGCAGGATGACCATCGAAAAATCGGCATCGCCGAGCGCCCGATTCGTCCGGTCGAGGAGGACGTCGAGCTGGTCCATCGTCCTGATGACCGCCGGCCCCAGCTTGAAATTGGGCGTTTCCGGCACCCAACCCTCGAAGCCGAAGTTCAGTCCGTCGAGGGGGTCCATCACCCCTGCCGCCACGAGATCGTCGACCAACGTCCGAACGGCGCGAAGCACGTCCCTCGTTACATCCGAGGCAGGCTCGTCGCCCTGGGCAAGCGCGATTTCCTTGGCGGAGACCAATTTCTCGACCGCCTGCTCCAGTTTCTGCGCGCTGCTCCCCAGATCGCGGCCTCCGAGGCCGAGCAGCCTCCGGCGTGCGCCATCCAGATCCCCGTCAAGGCTCGCGGCGAAGAGCCTCAGCAACGCCGTCATGTCCGGCTGATGGATGTGCGCGTCGTCCTTGATGGCCCACAGGGCAAGGTCCATGGCGCCGATCAGGCGGCCTGTGCTCATGCCGAGCGGCTGGTCGGCTGGCCCGCCGCCCTGCGCCTCCCATGATGCACCGAGCACCGCTTGCAACGCTTCGGAAAGCTGGCCGCTCGCCTTCTGAAGGCGGTCCGCCGCCTTCGCGACGGCCTCGGGCGGAGCGCCTTCGAGGCTCTTCTGGGCGTGGCGGAGTGCCTTCTCGAAGGCGCCGAAGACCGTCCCCAGCTCGTGACCGAACTTGCGCAGGTTCATCTTGAGCCGGTCGAGATTGAACCCCCGCAGGAACTCGCAGAGGCCGCGGATCAGGTCGGAGGGCTTCGCCAGCGCGTTGATCGCGCGTTCGAGCTGAGGCAGGAGGTCGCTCACGCCGTCCCTGACCAGGTCCTCATCCTCCTCCTTTGCGGGGGCGGTCGTATCCGCTTCTGGGACCCTGCCCGAGGGCAGCTCGGAAAGCCTGGCGATCTCCTCCCTGGAGAGGATGCCTGCCTGGTCGAGTCGCTGCAGAAGCGCATCCAGCGAGTGCTTCACCACCGCGAGCGAAATCCAGGCTTCGTCGCTGGTATGGTCCCATCTGACCTTTGAAACGTCCGAAACGATCTTCAGCGCCTCGGCAAATTCTGGTTTCCCCGCCCAGTCGGCGGGCAATTTGTCCAGCCGGGCATTCACATAGGCCATGACGCGTTCGAGCCGGTTGCCGTCCGCATCGTCGCCCGGCAGCGTCACCTTGAATGCCCAGCGGATGGCGCTCGTCACGCTGGGCTGGACGTCGCGGCTCGACGGGCAGTCTTGCGCGCCCAGTCCGACCATGCCCACCAGGTCCTGCAGCACGAGCTGCATCGCGATCTGGATGGATTGGAGGATGTGGTCTTGAGCGGCGGGGTCCCGCCCCAGCGCCACGCACTTCCGGAATTGCTTGAGGATCTCGCCGAGGTCGATTTTGCGTTCCTTGACCTGCTGATTGAGCCTGCCGAGATCGACGACGGACAACACCTCCTTGAGTGCCGCGAGCCCGTTCCGCAGATTGAGCGATGCATCGGGCAGCTCGGCCTGGTCGCAAAGGGTCGCAATCGCCTGCAAGGTCTGCCGCAGGGCGTCCAGCTCGGCCGCCTCCTGTGGATCTGCCGGTGTCGGCGCCGCCGGCACGGCCACCATGTCGATGCGCTGAGTGAGCGTTCCGGACGGCATCCGGTAGGAGATCTCGGCCGGCCCTGGCCTCGCGGCCGGCTGCTGCGACATTGCCCGAGCGGCGTCCGCCGCGAGCCCCGACGACGGCGGTGACGGAGGGGGCGAGGACGTGGTTCGCGGCGCGGCCGCAGGGTCTCGCTCGCCCCCGCCATCGACGGACGGCGACCGATTGCCATTTCCGATGCGGCGCATGGCTTTTTCCTCCGCTTCAGGCGTTCCGCCGGCCGGCGCCGGGCGGCGTTCCAGGGGGCGAGGGGGTGGCCTCGTCCTCTTCGTAGAGCAGGCCGAGACGCACGAAGAGCCGGTCGACCGCGAGGACGGCCGCCTCGAGCGCCTGGAACGATGCGTCAGGATCGTCTCCCGGCTGGGGCTGCTCCACGCGCGCCATCGCCTCGCGCAGGGCATCGACCCTGGAGAAGAAGTCGTCGCCGCCGCGCAGCGCCATTCGTTGCAGCCTGACGGACGGGAGATCGGGCGCGAGCGCCTGCTGCAGCCGTTCGACGATGCTCGCGAAGGCAGGATCGTTGAGTGCGGCGTCCGCACGCATGAGTAGGTCGTTCAACTGGTCGACGATCGGGGTGGCGGCCGGTCCCAGGATAATTCCCTGCGTGCCCCGGATCCATTCGTCCATTCCGAGGTGCAGCGAACCGAGCGGGCCGCCGACGCCTGCCGCCGCGAGATCGTCCAGCAGGCTCCTCATCGCACGCCGCACCTCGTCCACCTCCTTCTCGCCGAGGCGGTCGTGCAGCTCTGCAGCGCTCGCCGTGCCGACGGCGGCCGCCAGCCGCAGGGCGGACTGAGCGAGGTCGCGGCCGCCGAGTGCGAGCAGTTCCGTGCGTGCCGCGCCGAGGTCGGCGCCCGTCAACAGGTTGCCCAGGAGATCTACGAGGATCTTGACGTTCCCGCGGTTGCCGTCCGGGTCCTGCTTGAAGAAGAGCAGCCCCAGTTGCATGTGAGCAAGCAGCGCCTCCACCGTCATCGCGAGCGGCAGCCTTTCCCTCGGCGGAGACGGTTCCGAGCGGCTTTGCCAGGGCGCTTCGATCGCCCGGTTCAGCGCCCGAGCGAGCGCGGCGCAGGCGCTGCGGAAACCCGCGACGGCCTTGTCTGTGGCGAGCCTCTCCCCCTCCAGCGTCGCGCGCGAGAGCGCCGTCGAGAAGGCGTGGAACTCCGGCCCCATTTGCTGCCCGAACCTGCGCAGCTCGAGTTTCAGCCTCTCCAGGTTGAAGCCGCGCAGGAAGTCCTGGAGGCTGCGCACCAGGTCGGGGAAGTCGCCCTCGCGCTCCAGCTCGTGCACCAGCGCCTTGACGGCGTCTCGCACCAGCGCTTGCCCGTCGTCGGACGCGTCGCCGGCGGGCTCGGGCCGCATGCGGGACAGCCTGTCGATCTCGGCGAGCGAGACGAGGCCGGTCCTGTTCAGGTCGCGCAGCGCCTCGCCGAGAACCTGCCTCAGGAGGACGATATGCGGCCACGCTTCGTCGCTATCGAAGTCGAAGCGGACCTGCGCCACGCCCATCATGAAATTGTTGAGTGCGGGTGCCGCGTCGAAGAGCATCCTGGGCGGCAGTCCGGCGAAGCAACGCGCCAGATAGGCCATGATGCCAGCCAGCTTGCCGCCTTCCCGGTCCCCCCGCAGCGTCAGCTTGAAGGCCCATTGCAGCGCGTTCATCAGGCAGGGCTGGATGTCCTTGCTACCGCAGCCCTCTGGCGCACCGAGCCCGACGAGACCCACAAGGTCCTGGAGCGACATCTGCATGGCGATCTGCATCGGAGCTGTTTCCTCGCCGGCCTGGCTGGCCTGGTTGGCAAGCGCCACCTCGGCCCGGAACTGTTTGACCTGCGCGACGAGATCGATCCCGCTCGTGGCCAGCCCTTCCGCCAGCTTGCGAAGATCCACCTGCGACAGCAGCTCGCGGAGCCGTTCGAGCCCCTTTTCGAGGTTGTCCGCCATGTGCGGGACGAGGATTGCCTCGCGGGCGGACGCCAGCTCCTGAAGGCTATCCCGCAGCACCTCCGTCTCGGCGAGGCCGCCGAAGTCGCCCGGCAGCGTCTCCACCGCCACCATGTGGTCGCGCAGAGTCGGCGCGCCTGGCAGGCCTTCGCCCGACAGGGGGCTCCGCTCGCCCCCATCTCTGCCGCGACCGGGAGACATCGCCGCGCGTGCCGGCGAGGGCGCGCGTTCCGGCGATCTTGGCGGCGTCAGCCGATCGCCCGGCAGGGTATTGCCGGGAGCGCGGCCCGCCGCATTCCCTTGGGGGCTTCGTTGGGTCTTCGGTGGGCTGTCTCCGTTGCCCGCAAGCCGCATGCGCTTCTCCTGTCTGCCGCCGACATCCTCCGGTTCTCTGCCACGAACAACAGGAGGTTGCAGTGACAATCATTACACTGAAAAATTGTGCAGGAAGCTTTCAGTCGGGCCGCGGCTAGTTGTGGGTCAGGTGTTCCATCAGCTCGAGGATCTCGCTCATGAGAGCGACCACCGTGGCCTCGGACGCGCCTCGATTCGTCCAGAAGCGCAGCTGTCCCAGGAGCACGCGCAGGCGGTCGCCGCGGACCTTGTCCTTTGCGGCAAGCATGTCGATGTCCAGCGCCTTCAGCCGAAGGCAGACCGCCTCGTATCGGCTGCTGAACTTGCGGTGCGCGGCCCGGTTCAGCCTTGCCTTGAGGAATCCGGTGAGCAGCTCGTCGAAGCTCGCCTCGAACGTCCTTTCGATATGCGTTGCCGGTGGCACGGTCAGCATCCAGAGCTTGTCGACCGTGCGTCGGTCGAGCCCCGTCGGCCCGACGAGGTGATTGAGCACCATCTCGATCTTCATCCGGATCGTGCCATGAGTGACCCAGTAGGAGCACTTTTTCCACGACTCGACGTCGTCCAGGAACCAAGTCACGACCCGGTCCAGGTCGCGCAGCTGCCCGATCGAGGACGGCGTGTCGACCCGCAGCGCCCTTATGGTCGAGAGGAAGAGGTCGATTTGCGCTGCCTCGACCGTGCCGTCGCCGGGAAACGTCATGATCATCGTCAACGCCATCTCCAGGCCGGCCGTCACGCGCTCCATGTCCACCGGCTTGAACTGGAAGGACATGTCGGGCGTATCGACCCAGCCCGGGGCGCAGATGGCATCGCAGTCGTCGCGCTCGATGAGCCCCGCTGCCCTGAGCGACGCGAGGACCTCGCTCAAGGCGCTTTCGAGCTCGTGCAGGGCCTCCGGGGAATTCTGATCCGGACGGGCGAGCGCGCTTTCGAGCCTCTCGAAATCGCCGTGCAGGCTGCGACCCTTCCGGCGTGCTGCCGCGTCCAAGGCTGTTGGGTTCTTGCCGGCGAGCCGGCGGTCGAGGAACTCCCGTAGCTCGCGGCGCTTCGCCGTCACCAACGGGTCCCCGCCCGAGGCGATCTCCTTGAGCACGAAGGCGGCCTTGGAGACGGTCTCCGACAGATGATCGGGAGTCAGGCGCTTCCCAGTGACGAACCATTTGAGGTCGGTGAAAGCGGTTGATGCGGAAAGCTTGGCCCACTGGAGCGGGTCGGTTCGGCGCTTCGCTGCGGCAATGCCCGGACGGACGGTCGGGACCACAGCGTCGGGTCGGTCCGCCTCGGTGGTGTCGGAACCGGTGGCTGCCGCACCACCGGAGTTCGACTGCATCGCCGGCGCCGCCGGCGGCTCATGCGGCGGGGGAGGCGCCGCCGGGGGCTGGTTGGGCGGAGGCGCCCCTCCCGGCTCCTGCAAAGCCTCCACGGACCTTGCTGGCGAAGAAATGTGGCCGCCCCCGACTTCCGTCCGTCCAAACATCACCGAGTCTCCCGTTAAGAGAGAAACAGCATCGCACCAACAATCATTGCGGGAGGTGCTGCACGGCACACTTGGAGCGCGCTACGCCGAGGCGGCCTGAACAGCATCCTTCAACGGGTGGCCCGCTCGACGAAGCGTGCCAGCTGGTCGGCGACCGTGCCCCAACCGTCGTGGAAGCCGAGATCCTCGTGCTTCCTGCGGTCGGTCGGGCTCCCATGCATGACGCGCGCGGCGTATTCCGTCCCGCCCTGATGGTCGGCGAAAGTGATCGTCGCCGTCATGAACCCTTGGCCGGCCGGTCGCCAGCCGCCGGTCAGCGCATCGGTGAAGACGATGCTCTTGCCGTCCTCGACTGCCAGGAAGCAGGCGTCGAGATGCGGCAGGAAGGCTCCGCCGTCTTCGCTGATGCGCGTCGTGAAGCTGCCGCCGGGCTGCAGCTCCAGCGCCGTCACCTGGCACCGCGCCGGTTCGGGCACCCACCAGGCGGCGAGCTTCTCGGGATCGCTCCAGGCGGCCCAGACGACATCCCGCGGTGCCTTGATGAGCCGGGACAGAGCGAGGTCGCGATCGGGATCGAAGGGCTGGTGAGCGGTCATCGAGATCATTCCTTGGCTTGAGGTTGGGTGACGAAGCGTTCGAGCCGGTCGGCGCGCGCCTCCCAGAGCGCCCGCTGCTCGGCGAGCCAGCCCTCTGCCACGGCGAAAGCCCGCCGCTCGATGGCGCATGTCCTGACCCGCCCGCGCTTCCGCGTGCGGATCATGCCGCTGACCTCCAACTGCCGCACATGCTTCATGAAGGACGGCAGCGCCATGTCGAAGGGTTGAGCGAGCTCGCTGATGCTCGCCGGTCCCGCCGCGAGACGCCGCAGCACGGCCCTCCGCGTCGGGTCGGCGAGCGCATGGAAGACGCCGCTGAGGTTTTCCGGATACTGATCCATAAGGCTAACTATCAGGCCATACACTTAGCGCAATGGCTAAGTGATGGGACCTGGGCTGACAAAGTGTGACCCGCTGACACCAATCGTGTCGCTTTGCCATGGAACCGCCAGCTCGCGGCCACAATTGCTGCCCCAATTCCTACTTACCCCGGGAATTGTCTTAACGATTGGAGCTTTCCCCAACGATGCAGAACCGAGCCTTGGCGCTGGCGATCCTCGCCGGTGTGGCCCTCTCTTTGTCCGCCGGTGCGGCGTCTGCCCAATGCGGGCGGGCATCCTGGTACGCGCTTACCTCCAAGACCGCCTCCGGGGAGCGCATGAACCCCGCGGCGCTCACGGCGGCCCATCGCAGCCTGCCTTTCGGCACCAAGCTGAAGGTCATCAACAAGCGCAACGGCAAGGCCGTGGTGGTTCGCATCAACGACCGCGGCCCCTTCATCAAGGGCCGCGTCATCGACGTCTCGAAGGCAGCGGCGCGCCGGCTCGGCTTCGTCGGCGCCGGCCACACTTCGGTCTGCATGGCCAAGATTTAGCCTAGGCGGCGCCCCTTCCGAGCCGCCGCGACGCCGCGGCGGCTATTGCGTCGGCGAGCGGCATGCCCCAGATCGTCCGGCAATAGGCGCGGAAGTCGAAGCAGGGCAACCCCGGGCAGACTTCGAATTCGATCAGGTGGACCGTCCCGTTCGGCTCGACACGCAGATCCAACGAGAACACGTCCCGCAGGCCGAGATCGCCGATCAATCGCCCGGTCAACGCGCGGATCGCTCGGTCGGCCTCGGGTTGCGTGTCGACCACCGGTTTCAGCTCCGGTTCGACGTGGCGGCCTTCGGCCCTGGCGGCGTTTCCCGTCTCCCCATAGAGGGCGAGGCTGTCTTCCATGGTCTGGAAGTCGCCCCCTGAATCGACGAAGCTGATCCCCAGCGCTTCGACGCCGGCCTCCGGCGTCACCGCCAGAAAGCTCGCTCGCGCATTGCGACCGGCGACATAGGGCTGCACCACGACGTCGTCTCGATAGGCGGCCCACACCCGCCGGCTGAGCGCCAGGGCGTCGTCGGCATTGCGGCAGCGCGAATCGGGCCAGATGCCGATCTTGGCGCCCAGCCGGTTGGGCTTGACGAAGTATCCTTCGGCAGCGGCCGGCGGTGCCACCAGGAATTGTCCGTTGCGCGCGACTCCCGCCGCCGGCACCGGCAGGCCGAGCGCCGCAAGCACCGCGCCGGAGCGGAACTTGTCCTGGCAGAGCGCGAAGAGCGAATCGTCGGAACCGAAGGTCGCCAAGCCGTGAAGCCGCGCCAGCGCCGGCGCGGCGCTGCCGCGGAAGTAGGCGATGCCGTCGGTGAGCGTCCAGACGAGCGTCTGCGCCGGGTCGAGCGCGGGGAGTCGGGCCGCCGCGGCGTCGAGCTCAACCGGTTCGAAAGCGAGTCCGCGGCGCCCACAGGCGGCTTCGATCGCGGCGAATTCGAGCGCGAGGTCGGTCGACTGCGCGAGATAGGAGGCGATCTCGGCCGCGCGTTGCTTGTCGAATCCATCGCCGAGGAGGCGTGCCAGGCAGGCCGCCTCGGTCTCGTGGACGAGCACGAGCCGCGCCATGGAATTCAGAGCAGCACCTTGGGCTCCAGCCGACCCCGCACCGGGATGTCGAGCAGGAAGGTCTTGCCGGCATGCGGGTCGGCGGCTCGCTCTTCTTCGTTCATGCCCGCCCACGCGCTCGTCACCGCCAGCCGGTCGGCGTTGGCGCCGATGAAGGCGGGGCAGGAGGCCTTTCGCGCCGGCACCGGCACGCTTTCCAGCAGGCCGCCGGCCGCCGAATAGGCGTCGACGCGCCCGGCACCCCATAGCGCATTCCAGATCACCCCTTCGGCGTCGACCACCGCGCCGTCGAGCGAGCCTGTCTCGCCCCGATGGTCGCGGAAGATGCGCGGCTTTCCGGTCGGCATGCCGCTTCCCGGGTCGCAGGCGACTTCGTGCAGCACGCCGCTCACCAGCCCGGTGAGATAGGCCGTGGTTCCGTCGGGCGAGAAGCAGGTCGCGTTGGGGATGGTGACGCCGGTGAACAGCGTCCTGAGCTCGCCGCCCATGAACCAGTAGATGGCGCCCGCCGCGCGCTCTTCCTTCTTGCCCATGGTGCCGATCCAGAAGGCGCCGCACGGATGGACCCGCGCATCGTTGGAACGCGTCGCCGGGTTGTCGGCCTCGATCGGCTGGACCAGCACCAGCTCGCCGCTCGCCCGCTGGCGCAGGAACAGCCCGGCCTCGGTCGCCAGGAGCTGCCGGTCCGTGTCGACGATGGCCAGCGCGCTGGCCATCAGCGGCAGCGCATGGCGCCGCTCGGCGCCGCTGCCGAGCTGCCGCTCGTGCAGGGTCTGTCCGAGGATGTCGAACCAGAACAGCGTGTCGGTGTCGGCGTCGTAGGTGGGTCCCTCGCCGAGTTGGCACACCGTCTCGGACAGGATCGTGGCTTTGCTTGTCATGGCGTTTCCTCGCTGGCGAATGCGGCATCCCAGGCGGCGACGGCCGCAGCCGCCCTGCGGCCTGTCTCTTCGGCCGTCATCCCGGGCTTGTAGAGGCTGGAGCCCAGCCCGAAGGTCCTGACCCCGACCTTGCCATAGGCGGCAAAATCGCTGTCCGACACGCCTCCGACGGCGCCGACGACCGTTGCGGCCGGCAGCACGGCGCGGATCGCCGCGATGCCTTGCGGACCGAGCGCACTGGCCGGAAAGAATTTGAGCGCCGATGCCCCGGCCGCGAGCGCCGCGAACGCTTCGCTGGGCGTGAACACGCCGGGCATGGTCACCAGTCGGCGCTGGGCGGCGCGGGCCAGCACCGAAGCGTCGACATTGGGGCTCACCAGCAAGCGCCCGCCGGCCTCGGCGAGCCGATCCGCATCGGCCGCGGTCAGTACGGTGCCGGCACCCACCAGCGCCGACGGCAGCGCCGCGACGATGCGCTCGATCGAAAGGAATGGCTCCGGCGAGTTGAGCGGCACCTCGATCGCCTCGATGCCGGCCACGTGCACGGCGTCGGCCACCGCCACCGCCTCGTCCGGGCGGACGCCGCGCAGGATCGCCACAAGGCCGCGCCGCAGCCGGGGCCAGGCGAGCGGAGCGTCGGTCATGCCGGCACCTCCGGCTTGATCCGCTGCGGCCAGCGCTGCCGTGCCGCAGCGGCCAGCCCTTCGCGCACCGCCGCCTCGGCATCGGCGCGAGCGACGGTGAAGCCTGCCTGCGCCAGCCCGGCGGCATAGAGCGCGCCGAGCGGGCCCGACGCCACCAGGGTCACCGTTTCGACGCCGGCGCCGAAACGCTGGCGAGCAGCCCCGATCTCGCTGCCGATCAAAAGACCCGACAGCGCCGCCGCCGCCTTGGCGGGTTGCATGCCCTGAAGCAGCGTCGCGGCGCGGATCCGGAACAGCGCCGCGCTGAGCGTGGAGGGCTCCGCCACGGCCGATCCGAGCCAAGCGGCGAAGGTCGGGTCGTCCGCCGCCACCGCGAAATCGGCGCCGGCCAGCGCATGGCGCAGGATGGACTGGCTGGCGAGCAGCGAGAACAGCTCGCCGGTGAGCCAGGTCCCGAAGCCGCTCACCGAGCCGTCTCGCACGACGACCCACTTGGAATGGGTTCCCGGCATGGCGACGAGCGCCTCTCTGGCGCCACGCAGGCCCGGAACGCCGGCGAGCTGCGTCTCCTCGCCGCGCAACACGTCGGGCGCCGCGGCGTCGCGCTGTGCAAGGCCGGGGATGATCGCCACCTCGCGCGCCAGGCCGGGCACCCGCTCGGCACGGCCGAGCACCGCGTCGAGCGCCGCCGGCACATCGACGTAAGGCACCTCGAGCCAGCCCTGGCGGGAGCCTGCCATCCCGCAGATGATGGCCGGCAGGGCGTCGTCGGTGCCCATATCGGCGAGGTGGCGGGCGAGAACGCCGGCAAAGCCGTCGGCGCCGGTCTTGAGCAGGCCCTCGCCGCTTCGCCGCTCGTCGAGCACCATGCCGTCGCGGTCGAGCAGCCAGATCCTGAGATGCGACGTGCCCCAGTCGACCGCCGCCACCGCGGCCTGGCGGGCGCCGGTCACGGCCCGCCCCCGGCGACGATCGGCGTCTGGGCGGCGAGCATGCGCGAGACGCGCCCCGCTGGGGGACCGCCGAGCGCCAGAAGGCGCCTGGTGGCGCCTTCGAGGTCGGGGAAGCGCGCGGATGGCATCATCATGGGGGCGAGGTCTCCTCGCCGTCCGCCTTACAACAGCGGGGCCGGGCCGACAATCGCCCACGACGGCTGCGTCCCGCTCCAGCCCGTGCTATGGTCGGCCCTTCCCGAGGGTGGCGGACATGGCACAGCACGGCCTCGACGCTCCGCGGCCCATGGAGGGCCATGGTGCCTACAACAGGAGCTCGTCCGTCCAGGCCGCCGGCCTGCTGCCGGCCGTCGCGCTCCTCGAGGCGGCGGCCGCGGAGCTCCGCCTCCCTTCGCCGCCGCAGGCGCTCGT
The DNA here is from genome assembly GCA_040510195.1 of Mesorhizobium sp. Lineage (GTDB taxonomy): Bacteria > Pseudomonadota > Alphaproteobacteria > Rhizobiales > Rhizobiaceae > JBEVJK01. The sequence continues at coordinate 55,508 of JBEVJK010000076.1, forward strand.
CGTCGCCGACTATGGTGCTGCGACCGGCCACAACTCGCTGCTGCCGCTCAGTGCGGCGCTCGCCGCGCTGCGTCGGCGGATCGGCCGCGAGCGTCCTGTCTGGGTGGTGCACACCGACCTGCCGGACAACGACTTCTCGTCCCTGTTCGCCACCTTGGAGCACGATCCGGAGCGCTATGCGCTCGACGATCCCATGGTCTACTGGTCGGCGGTCGGCCGCTCCTTCTACGAGCAGATCCTTCCGTCGGCGAGCGTTGCGCTGGGCTGGAGCTCCTGGGCCGTCCAGTGGCTGAGCCGGGTCCCGGCGCTCATCCCGGATCATGTTCAGGTGGCCGACAGCCGCGACGAGGGCACCCGCGGGGCTTTCGCTCGCCAGGCAGGGGAGGATTGGCTGGCCTTCCTGGCCGCCCGCTCGCGCGAGCTGGTGCCCGACGGTCGTCTGGTCGTCGTCACCATGGCCACCGCCGACGACGGCGCCTTCGGCTATCGTCCGTTGCTCGCAGCGATCGAGGGCGGGTTGAAGGCGCTGGTCGGCGACGGCACGGTGAGTGCAGACGAGGTGCTGCGCATGGTGATCCCTACGGTCGGCCGCAGCCGCGCCGATTTCTCGCGGCCGTTCGCCGGCAGCGGCGGCCACGAGGGGCTGGCGCTCGACGGGCTGGACATCTACGAAGCCGAGGACCGTATCTTCGCCGGCTATCGGACCGACGGCGACGCCGCCGCCTTCGGCGCGCGCTGGTCCGCCTTCTCGCGCGCCTCGGTGTTTCCGACGCTCGCCGCAGCCCTCGGCGGAGCCGATTCCGCGGCGCGGTCCCTGCGCTTCATGGATCGCCTCGAGGCGGAGGTCGCGGCGCGCCTCGCCACCGCGCCGGAGGCGATGCGTATCCCGCTCGCCCGGATGACCATCCGCAAGGTTGCCTAAGCGCGGTCAGCCGGCCTTCGCGGACGCCGCGCCGCGGAAGGTTTCGCGCAGATAGCCCAGCGTCGCGTCGGCATCGACCGGCCGCCCGAACAGGAACCCTTGCCCGCCGCCGCAGCCGAACTGCACCAGCCGCTCGGCCTGAGCCTCGTCTTCGATGCCCTCGGCCACCACCTCCATGCCGAGGCCCTCGCACATGGCCAGGATCGCCCTGATGATGTGTTCGGAAGGGCGGTCGTCGAGGATCGACGAGACGAAGGCGCGATCGATCTTCAGCTTGTCGAAATGAAACTCCCTGAGCCGCCCCAGCGACGACTGGCCGGTGCCGAAATCGTCGAGCGAGACCTTGATGCCGACGCGCCTCAGGTCGTCGACGATCTTCTCGGCCGACGCCGGGTCGTTCATCAGCCCGGTCTCCGTGATCTCGATCTCCAGCCGACGCGGGTCGAAGCCGGTGCGATCCAGGATGGCCAGGATGTGCAACCCGGTGTTCTGGTCGACCAGCTGCGAGGGCGACAGGTTGAAGGACAAGAACAGCTCCTTCGGCCAGCTGCGGGCCGCCTCCGTTGCCTTGCGCAGCACCAGCTGGGACAGCGGCCCGATGAAGCCCCGCTCCTCGGCGATCGGGATGAACACCACCGGCGACACCACGCCGAGGTCGCGGTCGGTCCACCGGGCCAGCGCCTCGAAGCCCACGACGCGCCGGTTCCTGAGGTCGACGATCGGCTGGAAATGTGGCTCCACCTCGCCCGCCGACACCGCTCGTCGCAAAGCCTGCTCGATGCGCGTCATTCGCTTGGCGGCTTCCTCCATCTCGCGCGTGAACACCACCACTTTGCCGCGCCCCGACCGCTTGGCCTGGTAGAGCGCCGTCTCTGCCTTGTGGAGCAGGATGCCCGTCGTCTCCTCGCCGGAATAATAGAGCGAGCAGCCGACGGACGCCGAAAGCCGGGCCGTCCGCTCGCCCACGTCGTAGGGCGCCGACAGGATCTCGATCAGCATCCTTGCCTTCTCGCTCGCGGCGTCCTCGCTGAACACCAGCGGGAAAAGGAAGCCGAACTCGTCGGCGCCGATTCGGGTCACCGCCGCCTGGCCGTCCATGGCCGCCCTCAGGCGCATCGCCACCTGCACCAGGATGTGATCGCCCGCATGGTGCCCGAACAGGTCGTTGATCGGTTTGAAGCCGTCGAGATCGAGGATGCCGACCGTGAACGGCGCGGGATCGTCGGCGCGGTCGCGGATCAGCCGATCGACCTTGTCGACGAAGCGGCGCAGGTTGCCGAGCCCGGTCAGCGGGTCGGTCAGAGCCAGGTCTTGGCCCTCCTTGCTGCCGTGACCGGAACCAAACGCCGTCTGCATTGCTCACCCGTCTTCATAGCAGTGCGCGAAACCCCAGAATGACAGACAACCGTTTAGGAAGAGTATCGGCTCAGACGTACTCAGAGTTGCCGTTGCGTGAGATTGCCCTGACCTGGGGCCAGGCTTTTTTGAGCCGCTGAGTCGGCATCCGGTTGGCAGCCCGCCGGCAACCGTCTACATGCCAGGAGGGCCCCTAGCCTGTCGGAGAAGACGATGCCGCTCAAAGTCGCCGTCCAGATGGATCATGTGTCGACGGTGTCGATCGCCGGCGACACCAGCTTCGCGCTCTCGCTGGAGGCACAGCGTCGCGGCCATGCGCTGTTCCACTACACGCCGGATCGCCTGTCGCTGCTGGGCAGCCGGGTGATGGCGAGGATCGAGCCGATGCAGGTGCGCGACGTCCGCGGCGACCACTACACGCTGGGCGAGCCGGTGCCGACCGACCTTTCGGAGATGGACGTCGTGCTGCTCAGGCAGGACCCGCCCTTCGACATGAACTACATCACCACCACGCACATTCTGGAGCGCATCCACCCGGCGACGCTGGTGGTCAACGACCCCGCCTGGGTGCGCAACAGCCCCGAGAAGATCTTTGTCACCGAGTTCCCCGACCTGATGCCGGAAACGCTGATCACCAAGGACCCGCAGGAGGTGGCGGCTTTTCGCCGGGCCCATGGCGACATCATCGTCAAGCCTCTCTACGGCAATGGCGGCGCCGGCATCTTCCATCTGCACGAGGCCGACCGCAACCTGGCCTCGCTGCTGGAGATGTTCGCCCAGCTGTTCCGCGAGCCCTTCATCGTGCAACGCTACCTGAAGGAGGTCCGCGCCGGCGACAAGCGCATCATCCTGATCGAAGGCGAGCCCGTCGGCGCCATCAACCGCGTTCCCGCCGACCATGATTCGCGGTCCAACATGCATGTCGGCGGCCGCGCCGAGAAAACCGAGCTCACCGAGCGCGAGCGCGAGATCTGCGCCCGCATCGGGCCTTCGCTGCGCGAGCGCGGCTTCGTGCTGGTGGGGATCGACGTCATCGGCGACTTCTTGACCGAGATCAACGTCACCTCGCCGACAGGGGTCCGCGAAGTGGCCCGCTTCGGCGGCGCCGACATCGCCGCTTTGTTCTGGGATGCCGTCGAGGCGAGGCGGTCGTGAAAATTGGCGAATATTTTCCGAGCGTGAAGGCTCTCACAGTCGACGCCTGACGAACTCCCTATTCTGTGGTCAACAAGTCGGCGAACAGGTCGTCGGCGCAAGGGACCCGGGAGAGCGTCATGCAAATCTGGAACCACATCGCCTTTGGCCTCAACGAGGTCCGCGAATTCGTCGTGCCGAGCTATCACCCGGAGCGCCACTACATGCGCGGCCCCGGTCCGGCTTGTGCCCGCAGGTCAGAGCTTCTCCTCGCCCAGGCGCCCGCCTTCGCCGGCGCCGCCCGCATGCGAGGCCGCTGAGCCAGCCTGGCAGGTCTCCCGCGACTATTCGCAGACGACGCGCACCCGTCCCCCGGCCGCCGTCTCGTTGCGGCAGGCCAGCTGCTTTGAGCTCTCGCTCGGCAAGAAGGGCGCCTTGACCATGGCGGGCTTCCACATCTTCACCTCGGGCACGACGCGTCGTGCCGGTCGCGCCGGCCGGACCGGCGCCGCCTGCGCCATCACGGGCGCGTCGGAAGGCTGCAGCTGCTGCACCACCGGCGGCGGCTCGTAGGTTCGAGCAGGCGCCCTCAAGCCGAAGCTCGGAATGGCCATGGGTCTGGCGAGCACCACCGAGCCGTCCGAGGTGCGGGTGCAGCCTGACGCCAGCCCGCCACCGGCGAGCATCGCTGCCGCCAGCAGGACGGAATTGCGCAACCGGACATCGCTCCGATGCATGATGACCCCCGCGTCGACCAAGCTCGGGGCAAGCTAGAACCGAATCATGGGAATTTTTCGGCAGGCCGGCGACATTTCGGGTTGCCGAAACGTTCCGGTCGGTTGAAACCCGCTGCAACCCGGTCTCAATCTCAGCGATAGGCCGTTTCCGTTGCGTTCCGCTTGGCGCTCACCCCGCCGGCTTGCGGCGCCACGCATATTTGCCTTCGCGGGCAGCCGGCTTGGCGGTCGGTTGATAGTAGACCGGCAGCCCGCCGGTCACTCCGGCCTCCAGCCGCGCAATCAGCGTCGGGTTCGTCACCTCGAACTCGCTGAAGCCCAGCCTCAGCATATGCGGCAGCTGGTCGACCAGCACCTGTCCGACGGCGCGCACCGCACCCGTGAACGCGTAGCGGCTGCGCAGCAGCTCCGCCTTGGAGAACGAGCGGCCGTCGTTGAACGCCGGGAACGCGAGCGCCACCAGAGCCAGCTCTGCGAGGTGCGGGGCCAGGGCTTCCAGCCGGTCGCCCGGCTGCAAAAGCACGCCGAGCCGACCCTCGGCCGCCGCGCGCGCCGCCGGGTCCAGCGCCAGGAAGACGGCGAGGGGCAGGATCGTCGGCGTTCCCGTCGCCAGAAGATCGGCGGTCTCCGCGTGCTGCCAGGGATCCTCGCGGAAACCTTCGGGCGTCCACAGGCGCGTCTCTGTCTCGGCGGGACCAGCAGCGTCGGTCATCGTGGTGTCCGGGTCGTCAGGAGGCGGGGCTCGCCAGCGAGCGGTCGAGCCCGGGCAGGTGGATGCCGCATTCGGTCTTGCCGTGGCCGGCCCAGCGCCCGCTGCGGGCATCGCTTCCAGGCTGCACCGGCTGCGTGCACGGGAAGCAGCCGATCGACAGGTAGCCATACGCCACCAGCGGATTCTCGCGCAGCCGATGGGTGCGCATGTAGTCGGCAAGGTCTGCGGTGGTCCAGCGGGCGAGCGGGTTGATGCGGGCCCGCGGCCCGACCGCCTCGAACACCGGCAGCGCGGCGCGCGTCGCCGCCTGGAAGCGCTTGCGCCCTGTAAGCCAGGCGCCGAACGGCTCGACGGCGCGCGCCATCGGCTCCACCTTGCGGATCGCGCAGCAGGCGTCGGTGTCGCGGCCGTGGAGCGTGCCGTCGGGATCGTCGCGCACCAGCGCGGCGTCCAGAGGCCGCACGATCCGCAGGTCGGTCAGGCCGAGATCGGCGGCCAGCGCGTCGCGATAGGCGAGCGTCTCCTCGAAATGCTTGCCGGTGTCCAGGAACAGCACCGGCAGGCTGCGGTCGACCGTCGCCACCATGTGCAGGAGCACCGCGGAATCGGCTCCGAAGGACGACACCGCCGCGATCTCGCCGACGAAGTAGCGCTCCACCGCCCGCTCGATCACCTCGAGGGGAGCCAGGTGGCCGTACCGGGCTTCGAGCAGGCTCGCCTGCACGGCCGTCGCCTCGTCGCGGCTCGGCGTCGCGGTCTCAGGCTGCCTTGGCTTCGCCGCCATAGAGGGCCTCCTTGAACGGCTGGCTGCCCAGCCGGCGATAGGCGTCGAGGAAGCGCTCGTGAGGGTCGCTCCTCAGGGACAGATAGGTCTCGACGATCGTCTCGACAGCGTCGGTGATCTCTTCGGGGCCGAAGCCGCGTCCGACGATCTCGCCGAGCGAGGTGTGCTCGTCGCCCGAGCCTCCCAGCGTGACTTGATAGAGCTCCGCACCCTTCTTTTCCACCCCCAATATGCCGATATGGCCGACATGGTGGTGGCCGCAGGCGTTGATGCAGCCGGATATCTTGAGCTTCAGCTCGCCGATCTCGCGCTGCCGCTCCAGCGAGGCGAAGCGCTTGGAGATCGCCTGCGCCACGGAGATGGAGCGCGCATTGGCGAGCGCGCAATAGTCGAGGCCGGGACAGGCGATGATGTCGGTGATCAGCCCTGTATTGGCGGTCGCCAGCCCGATCTCCGACAGAGCGTCGTAGACGGCCTTCAGGTCGGCCCGCGCCACATGCGGCAGCACCAGGTTCTGCTCATGGGTGACGCGGATCTCGTCGAAGCTCAGGCGCTCGGCGATATCGGCCACCGCCTCCATCTGGCTGTCGCTGGCGTCGCCCGGTGTCTCGCCGATGCCCTTGAGCGAAATCGTCACGGCCGCATAGTCGGGATGCCGGTGGGTGACGACGTTCTGGTCGAGCCACTCGGAGAAGCCGCGCGAATCGAGCCGCGCCAGGCGCACGGCGTCCTCCCCTTCCGGCCGCGGCACCAACGCCGGCGGCGCGAAATAGGCTTCGATGGCGCGGATATCCTCGTCCGGCAGCGCCAGCGCGCTGTCCTTGAGCGCTTCCCACTCTGCCTCCACCTGCGCCGCGAACGCCTCGGCGCCGGTCTCGTGCACCAGGATCTTGATGCGCGCCTTGAACTTGTTGTCGCGGCGTCCGTAGAGGTTGTACACCCGCATGATCGCCGTCGTGTACGACAAAAGGTCCTCTTCGGGCAGGAAGTCGCGGATCTTTTTGGCGATCATCGGCGTGCGGCCCTGCCCGCCCCCGACATAGACGGCAAAGCCCAGGCGGCCCGCCGCGTCGCGCTTCAGATGCAGTCCGATATCGTGCACCTGGATCGCCGCGCGGTCGCGCTCGGCGCCGGTCACCGCGATCTTGAACTTGCGCGGCAGGTAGGAGAACTCGGGATGCACGCTGGACCACTGCCGCAGGATCTCGGCATAGGGCCGCGGGTCGGCCGCCTCATCGGCCGCCGCCCCGGCAAAATGGTCGGCGGTGACGTTGCGGATGCAGTTCCCCGAGGTCTGGATGGCATGCATCTCGACGCTGGCTAGATCGGCGAGCACCGCCGGAATGTCGGACAGCGCCGGCCAGTTGAACTGGATGTTCTGCCGCGTCGTGAAATGGCCGTAGCCCTTGTCGTAGGTGCGGGCGATGTGGGCGAGCATCCGGAGCTGGCGCGAGTTCAGCGTCCCGTAGGGGATCGCCACCCGCAGCATATAGGCGTGGAGCTGGAGGTAGACGCCGTTCATCAGCCTGAGCGGTCGGAACTGCTCCTCGGTGATCTCGCCGGCCAGCCGGCGCTCCACCTGGTCGCGGAACTCCGCCACGCGGGCGTTCACGAACTGCTGGTCGAACTCATCGTAGCGGTACATGGTCGTCTCTCCGGGGCCTGTCGCCCTCGATTTGGCGTCATGAGGCGGGTTGTGCGGGCGAGCGCGCCTGCTTGCCATGGTCCTGGCGGTTGGTCGGCCCCGCGGCGCGGATGCGCTCGCGCAGCCTGAGCGGAACGACGGCGCCGTCGGCGACATCCACGTCGATCAGCTCGACGTCGAGAACCTCGTTGGCGAGGAAGGCTGCCTTGCCGATCGCCGCCAGCCGCTCTTCCGCCTCCTTGTCTTGCGCCAGCTCGGCCGAAGATATCGTTTCGGCCCAGGTCCGATCCGTGGAAAACCAGACGGCCTCCCCGTCGGACAGGCGATTTGCGGTGAGCACCTTCATGCCTCCACCGCCTGTGCCGCGTTCTCGGTCGCGGCGGCGAGAGGCGTCGACCGCGTGAAATCGGCGCCCGCCACCGCGTCGCCGATCAGCGTCATCACGGGACCGGAAAGCTCGCTGCGCCCGGCCAACGCGGGCAGGTCGGCGATCGTGCCGTGCAGCAACCGGCGTCCAGGCAGGCTGGCATTTTCGGCCACCGCCACTGCAGTATCCGGCGACAGCCCCGCCGCGATCAGCCGTCCCGCCACCTCGGCCGCCACCGAGCGGCCCATGTAGACGGCGACGGTCGCGCCGGCGATCGCCAGCCGCGCCCAGTCGGGCAGCACCTCGCCCTTGAGGTCGTGACCGGTCGTGAAGACCAGCGACGAGGTGACGCCGCGCAAGGTCAGGGGGAGCCGGAAATCGGCCGCCGCGGCAAAGGCTGCGGTCACGCCAGGCACCACCTCATACGCGATCTCGGCGTCGCGCAGCGCCTGCATCTCCTCGCCGGCGCGGCCGAACACCAGCGGATCGCCGGACTTCAGCCGAACCACCCGCTTGCCCTGGCGGGCGAGATCCACCAGCAGCGCGTTGATCTCCGTCTGGCTCTTGGAGTGGCAGCCCTTGCGCTTGCCGACCGGCAGCCGCTCGGCGTCGCGGCGGCCCATGGCGACCACCGCCTCGGGCACCAGCGCGTCATGCACGATCGCATCGGCCTGCATCAGGAGGCGCTGGGCGCGGAGCGTCAGCAGGTCCTCGACGCCGGGTCCGGCCCCGACCAGGGCCACATGGCCCGTCGCCGCCCGCTGCTCCACGAGAAGCGCCCGTGCCGCCAGCTGTGCCTCCTCGGCATGCCCGACCTCCAGCGCGCGCGCTGGCGCGCCCTCGAAGAAATCAGTCCAGAAGCGGCGCCGCGCCGCTCCCTTGGGCAGCGACGCCTCGACGGCCGCACGTAAGCGCTCGGCCAGCACGGCGAGCGCCCCGAGCGACGGCGACAGCAGGCGATCGATCCTGGCGCGCAGCAACTGGGCGAGCACCGGCCCGGCGCCTTCGGTGCCGATCGCCACGCACACCGGCGCCCGGTTGACCAGCGCCGGCGTGTAGAAGTCGCAGAGCTCCGGCCGGTCGACGGCATTGACCGGGATGCCCTGCCGGCGCGCGTCCTCGCTCACCCGGCGGTCGAGCTCGGCGTCGCCGCTGGCAGCGAAGACAAGCACGGCGCCGGCGATGAGCTCCGGCTGGTAGGGGAGGCCGACATGTGTCGCACCGGCATCGGCGAGGAAAGCCGCGAGCGCCGGCTCCGGCCGCTCCGCGATCACCCTGATCGACGCGCTGGACTGCCCGAGCAGGCGCGCCTTGGCGACCGCCTCGTCTCCATTGCCGACGACGGCCACCACGGCGCCTTCGACCCGGAGAAACACCGGGAAGGCGTTGAGCTTGGCGTCGGGCTGCGGCACGGGCGGTCTCCGAGGGAATTCCAGCCTTTCTAGCCGCGCCGCCGGGGAAGCAGAAGGAATGCGCTCGCGCCCGCCCCACGGGCGAGCAATCGCTTTTCTGGAAAGCGGCAATCTGCAGGAAAAAAATTCTCAACAAGGCCAGATGAGGGAATGTCGAAGGCAGGAACTTGCGCCGCGACAGAGGCGTTAAAAGCCGACGTCAGTGGAAACGAAGGAAGCATCGGATGGCTGGGATCAAGCTCGATCATGGAACCTGGGTGGTCGTCGCCGACGGCGAGAAGGCGTTGTTCCTGCGCAACGAGGGCGACAACCAGTATCCGAACCTCAGCGTTTTCCGCGAGATGCAAGAGGAGAATCCGCCGACCCGCGAACAGGGCAGCGACCGCCCCGGCCGCTTCAGTGACGGACCGTCGCCGCATCGCAGCGCCGTAGCCGATACGGATTGGCATCGCTTGGCCAAGGAGCGGTTCGCCGACGAGGTCGCGGATCGTCTCTACAGGCTCGCCCATGACGGCGCCTTCGAACGGCTCGTCCTGGTCGCCCCGCCGGTGGTGCTGGGCGAGATCCGCAAGAAGCTGCACAAAGAGGTGACCGACCGGCTGCTCGGCGAGGTTCCGAAGACGTTGACCAACCACCCCGTGCCCGAGATCGAGAAGATTATCCAGGCGGCCTGAGACGGAAAGCCGAACCCTTGGATGGTGAAGCAAAAACTTCACTATTGACGGGGCAATTCGCCATAGTTAAGTATCCGCTTGACTGTCCGAGGAGGCCTGGAATGGCGCTGAAGCTTTACTACCACCCGCTGGCGTCCTTCTGCTGGAAGCCGTTGATCGCACTTTACGAGAATGCAGTTCGCTTCGAGCCCATCCTGGTGGATTTGGGGGATGAGACGTCGCGCGCGGCCTTCCTCGCGGTGTGGCCGATCGGCAAGTTCCCCGTCCTGCGCGACGAGGCGGCCGACCGTACCGTCCCGGAGTCGACGATCATCGTAGAATACCTGGCCCACCGCCATCCCGGGCCGGTTCCGCTGCTTCCCGACGACCCCGACGAAGCGTTGCAGGTTCGTCTCGCAGACCGCTTCCTAGATCGTTACGTACACGAACCGATGCAGAAGATAGTCGGGGATCGCCTTCGGCCGGTCGGCAAACGGGACCCGTTTGGCGTCGAGCACGCGCGGGCCGAGATCGAAACCGCCTATGGCGTGCTCGAGGGATGGCTGGCGGATCGTGCATGGGCGGGCGGTGCGGCCTTCAGCCTCGCCGACTGTGCCGCCGCGCCGGCTCTGTTTTATGCCGACAAGGTGAGCCCTCTCGGCGGCCACGGCCGCCTGGCCGCCTATCTCGATCGTCTCAAGGAACGTCCTTCCTTCGCGCGCGTGCTGGCCGAGGCGGAGCCCTATTTTCACATGGTTCCCCAGGAGCCCGCCGAAGGCTGAGCCATGTTCCACGACGCCGCCCAGCTCGACCGCATGTTCCAGGCACTGGCCGATCCGGCGCGACGCGGCATGGTTGAACGCCTGTCGCGCGGCCCGGCCTCGGTCAGCGAGCTCGCCAACCCGCTGTCGATGTCCTTGTCGGCTGTCATGCAGCATTTGCAGGTGCTCGAGGCGAGCGGGCTGGTTCGCTCGCAAAAGGTCGGACGCACCCGCACGTGCCATATCGAGCCTCACGCGCTGGGTCAGGCGGAGCGCTGGATCACCGATCGCCGCCTTTCCTGGGAGCGCCGCCTGGACAGGCTCGGAGCCTTCCTGGCCGAGCAGCAAGCAGACGATGGGGCCTGACCTCGCCCTCATTTATCATCACGGGTCCGGAACGGACTGCCAGTCTCAAGGAGTTTTGAGCGCTAGCCCACGAGCGGGCGAAACTTGTCGAGGAGACGCGAGATGACAGAGCCCAGCGTTTCGCACGCCACCTTCGTGCTCGAGCGGCACTATCCTGCGCCGCCTGAAAAGGTCTTTCATGCGCTCAGCGACAAGGCGGCAAAGCAGCGCTGGTTCGTCGGTCCGGACGAATGGGAGCAGGCGAAATTCGAGATGGACTTCCGCGTGGGCGGGCGCGAGGTGAACGCCGGCGGGCCGGCAGGCGGCCCGGTCCACCGGTTCGATGCGATCTACCGCGACATCGTGCCGGGGCAGCGCATCATCTACGCCTATGACATGCATCTCGACGACACACGGATTTCGGTGTCGCTGGCCACCATCGAGCTGCGCCCGGAGGGCACGGGCACGCGTCTGGTGTTCACCGAGCAAGGTGCCTTTCTCGACGGCTACGACGACGCGGGTCAGCGCGAGGCGGGACGGCCGAGTTGCTGGACGCGCTCGGCCGCTCGCTGATCGTCTGAACAGGAGGAACCTCGACATGACACGCAAAATCGACGGCATGCGCCTCTACCAGGGCGACGGCCCGAACTCTTACAGGGTGCGCATTTTCCTGGTCGAGAAAGGTTTGGAGGTGCCGCTGGAATTGGTCGACTTCGCCAAGAACGAGCACCGTGCGCCGGACTTCCTGAAGCTCAACTCGCTCGGCCAGATCCCGGTCCTTCGCTTCGAAGACGGCACCGTGCTGACGGAGAGCGTCGCCGTCTGCCGCTACTTCGAAGCGCTTCATCCGGAACGCCCGCTGTTCGGCGTCGAGCCGCTGGAGATCGGCCGGATCGACATGTGGAGCCGCCGCGTCGAGCTGGAGATATTCGCCACCATCGGCAATGTGGCGCTGCATTCGGACCCCTTCTTCAAGGACCGGCTGACCCAGTTTCCGGCCTTTGCCGAGACAGAGCGCAAGGCCGTGCCGGACAAATGGCGCTGGCTCGACCGCGAGATGGCTGACGGCCGGCCGTTCCTCGCCGGCGAGCGCTTCTCCATGGCCGACATCAACGGCATGGTCGCCTCCTGGCTGGGCGAGGTGTTCGGCATGCCGATCCCCGAGGGGCTCCCCCACGTCGGCCCCTGGAACGACCGGGTCCGGTCGCGGCCGAGCTGGAACGCCTGATCGGCGCCGGCCGCCTTGCCGTCGGCCGCTGCCTTGCCTATGTCGCGGGCTGAGGGAGACGGCCATGATCCTCGATGCCGCCCGTGCAGCATTCGCCCGCCTGTTCACGCCGGAGTTCCACGGCGTGTTCTGGAAGAGCCTCGGCATCACTTTGCTGGCGCTGGCGGCGCTGTGGCTGCTCCTGGAGCGTCTCTTCGCGACCTTGGCGCTGCCCTGGCTCGACGCCCTGCTGCCCGGGCTGCCAGCCTGGGCAGGCTGGCTCGGCGTCGTGGCGGCCATCGTGGCGGGCCTCGGCCTCGCCCTTGCCCTCGCTTTCCTGGTCGCGCCGGTCACCGCCATGGTGGCCGGCCTGTTCCTCGACGACGTGGCGGCGGTGGTCGAACGCGAGGACTTCCCGGGCGACCCGCCCGGCCGCCCGGTTCCCCTGCTCCGGGGACTGTGGCTCTCGCTCCGGTTCTTCGGCGTGGTCCTGCTCGGCAATCTCCTCGCGCTGTTCCTGCTGCTCGTGCCGGGGGTCAACATCGCGGCCTTCTTCCTCGTCAACGCCTATCTGCTGAGCCGCGAGTTCTTCGAGTTCGCGGCCATGCGCTTCCGCAGCGAGGCCGAGGCCAGGGCGCTTAGGCGTAAGCATGCCCTGACGGTCTTCCTTGCCGGCCTCGTCATCGCCGTGTTCCTGGCGGTGCCGCTGCTCAACCTGCTGACCCCGCTTTTCGCGGCCGCGATGATGGTGCATCTCTACAAGCGCCTCGCCGCCGCCGAGCGGCTGGAGCCGGTTTCCAACCCCGACCGGCTGGGCTAGGAGAGCGCCATGGCCACCGATCTCGTCCTGGCGATATTCCATCACCTGCTGATGTTTACCCTCGCCGCCGCGCTGGCGGCAGAAGCGGTGCTGGTCAGGCCCGGCCTTGCCGGCGGTGCGGTGATGCGGCTTGGCCGCATCGACCGCGTCTACGGCCTGGTCGCGGGGCTGATCCTGGTCGTCGGCTTCAGTCGCGTCTTCTTCGGCCTCAAGGGCTGGGAGTTCTACATCTACAACTGGGCCTTCTGGGTGAAGATCGGTGCCTTCGTCACCGTCGGGCTGCTGTCGATCATGCCCACGGCGCGCATCGCGCTCTGGCAAAGGGCGCTCCGCGACGATCCTGCCTACGCCGTGCCGGGCACGGAGATCGCGCATGCGCAGCGCTTCCTGCGGGCGCAGGGGGCCGTCTTCCTGCTCATCCCGATCTTCGCCGTCATGGCGCGCGGCATCGGGATTTGAGCCTCAGTCAAGCTCCACGATCGGTGCCGGCACGCTGTTGGTCTTCACCGCGGCCTTGCACAGATCGGCGATGACGCAGCGCCAGCACTCGGGCTTGCGCGCCTTGCAGACGTAGCGGCCATGCAGGATGAGCCAGTGGTGCGCATGCCTGAGATAGCGCGCCGGGATTACCTTGAGGAAGCCCTGTTCCACCTCGTCCGGCGTCTTGCCGGGTGCCAGTCCGAGGCGGTTGCCGAGCCGGAAGATGTGGGTGTCGACTGCCAGCGTCGGTTGGCCGAAGGCGGTGTTGAGGACCACATTGGCCGTCTTGCGGCCGACGCCGGGCAGCTGGATCAGCGCTTCGCGGCTGTCCGGGACCTGCCCGCCATGCTCGTTGACCAGCGCTTCGGACAGCGCCACGACGTTCTTGGCCTTCGACCGCCACAGGCCGATCGTGCGGATGTATTCGCCGACCCGTTCGACGCCGAGCGCCGCCATCCTGGCGGGCGTGTCCGCAGCGTCGAACAGCGCCTTCGTCGCGCGGTTGACGCCGGCGTCCGTCGCCTGGGCCGAAAGCACCACGGCGACCAGCAAGGTGAATGGGTTGCGATAGTCGAGCTCGCCCTTGGGCTCGGGCCGCTGCGCGGCGAAGCGACGGAAGATTTCCTCGACCTCCGCCGCGCTGTAGCGGCTGCGTGGCCGCCGCGCCGGACGCTTGCCCGCGGCAATCTTGGCGATGGGCTTTCTCATGGGATTTCTATAGTCTTTCGACATGAGCCAGAACAATGCCGTCAGCGCGGCGGACGAGCCCTTCTTCCGGGCGCTGCTCACGCCGCACCGTTCGCTGGGGCGCACGGGATTTGCCGTTCTCATGGGTGCGCTCCTCTTCGGCTGGATGGCGACCGGCGCCATCTTCCTGGCCCACGGCGCCTGGCCGGTGTTCGGCTTCTTCGGGCTCGACGTGCTGCTGGTCTACGTCGCCTTCAAGGTCAACTACCGCGCCGCCCGCGCCCGCGAGGAGGTGTCGGTCTCGCGCACCAGCCTCGACATCCGCAAGGTGGCGCCCTCCGGACGCGCCGAGGCGCACCATTTCAATCCCTTCTGGGCGCGCTTCGCCGTGGCCCGCCACGACGAGATCGGCATCACCGGCATGGCCGTGGAAGGCGAAGGCCGAAAGGTGGCGATCGGCGGCTTCCTCAACCCCGACGACCGCGAAAGCTTCGCCGTCGCCTTCGGCCGCGCCCTGGCCACCGCCAAGCGTGGGTAGCCGCCGGTTGCGGGCACCGCGGGTTGCAGGAATCGGGTGGAGGCTAGCCCCTGGAACGACGATATTGGCGTTCAAGGAGAAACGACCATGAACGCTGAAACCGCCATCCTTCAACGCGACGTGACGCCGTCCGGCGGCGACTACGAGACCGTCCGCCGGGTCATCGAGAAAATCAACCTCGACTATCGCGATCAGCCGTCGCTGGAGGACCTCGCCGCCGAGGTCGGCGAGACGCCGACCGCCCTGCAGAAGCTGTTCACGCGCTGGGCCGGCCTGTCGCCCAAGGCTTTCCTGCAGGCCGTCACCCTCGACCACGCCCGCCGGCTGCTCGACGAGGGCATGCCGCTCCTGGAGACCGCCTACGAGGTCGGCATGTCCGGCCCGGGCCGGCTGCACGACCTGTTCGTCACCCACGAGGCAATGTCGCCCGGCGACTACAAGAGCCGCGGCACCGGCCTGACCATCCGCTACGGCTTCCATCTGTCGCCCTTCGGCGTGGCGCTGGTCATGATCACCGACCGCGGCCTTGCCGGCCTCGCCTTCAACGACGCCGGCAGCGAGCGCGCCGCCTTCGAGGACATGGCGCGTCGCTGGCCGAATGCCACCTTCGTCGAGGATCTCGCAGCGACGGCGGCCTATGCCGGCCGCATCTTCGACCCGGCCCGCTGGCGGTCCGAGGAGCCGCTGAGGGTGGTGATGATCGGCTCGGACTTTCAGCTGCGCGTGTGGGACGCCCTGCTGAAGATCCCGATGGGCAAGGCCTGCAGCTACTCGGCCATCGCCCGCCGAATCGGCGCCCCGGCCGCCAGCCGTGCCGTCGGCGCCGCGATCGGCGCCAACCCGTTGTCCTTCGTGGTGCCTTGCCACCGGGCGCTAGGCAAGTCCGGGGCGCTGACCGGCTACCACTGGGGGCTGACGCGCAAGCGCGCTATCCTGGGTTGGGAGGCCGGACAGCTGGCCGCAGGAAGGGCTGAAGCAGCCGCCGCCCGAACAGGTTGACCATCAGCCCGGCGATCACCAGGCTGGAGGCGGTGAGCTTCCAGCCGGTGAACGGCTCGCCGAGCAGCGCCGCGGAGCCGAGGAAGCCGAACACCGGCACCAGGAGGGTGAACGGCGCCACCGTCGACACCGGATAGAGGCCTAGCAGCCGGCTCCATGCGGCGAAGCAGATCAGCGTCGACAGGTAGACGATGTAGGCGATGGCTCCGGCGGAGGCCCAGTCCATGCCGGCAAAGCTGGCGAAGAAGGCCTGCCGCTCGACCAGCAGCGCCACCGCGGCGAGCGGCGGCAGCGCAAACAGGCTTCCCCACACCACCAGCCCGAGCATGTTCTGGGTGCTGGCGCGCGCCGAGATCTGCTTGGAGACGATGTTGCCGCCGCCCCACGACGCGGCGGCCGCCACCAGCAGAAGCAGGCCGCCGATCGTGACGTCGCCGCCGACGTGCAGAGCCACATAGGCGACGCCGGAGAAGGCGAGCAGGGCGCCGGCGATCTGCCAGGCGGTCGGCCGTTCACCGAGCACGACAACCGACAGTCCGATGGTGAAGAACACCTGCAGCTGCAGGATCAGTGAGGCGAGCCCGGCGCTCATGCCGACCTTCATACCGCTGAACAGGAAGCCGAACTGGAGCGCGAAGATCAGCAACCCGTAAGCGGCGATCATCTTCAACGACACCTTGGGACGCGGTACGAAGAACACCCAGGGGAAGGCGGCCAGCGCGAAGCGTGCGACCCCGAGCGCCAACGGCGACACCTGCTGCAGCCCGATCTTGATCACGGCGAAGTTGACGCCCCAGATGGCCACGACGGCGAGGGCGAGCAGGATATGGTTGGGACGCATCAACGGTTCCGATCGATCGATTGATTATGCTTATGGCCAAGGGTTTGAAAAAATTGAGGTTTCAGGCTAGCAGAGTGGCTCCGCAGAGGAAAGCGGCAGTGCGCGTCGAATGCCGTTTGAAACTTCTACCGAACGCGTTAGCTTCGCCTTCAGAAGCGGGGAGGCCTTATTGATCACCGTCATCGGTTCCATCAATCTCGACCTGATCGCCACGGTCGACCGTCTGCCGTCGCCGGGCGAGACGGTGCCCGGAGATGCCTTTCATACGGCACCCGGCGGCAAGGGCGCCAACCAGGCGCTGGCTGCGGCCCGCGCGGGCGGTCCGACGCGGATGATCGGGGCGGTCGGCAAGGACGCCTTTGCCGTGGAGGCGCTTGCGCTCCTCAAGGGGGGCGGCGTCGACATTTCCGGCGTCTGGGAAACCCATGCCACCACCGGCACCGCCCTGATCCTGGTCGCCGCCGACGGCGAGAACGTCATCGCCGTGGTGCCAGGTGCCAACGGCTCCGTGCTGCCGGGCGACGTCGGCAAGGCCGACTTGACCCAGGACGATGTCGTGCTGATGCAGTTTGAAATCCCCTTGCAAACCGTCGAGGCGGCGCTCATCGCCGCCCGCAGCGCCGGCGCGCGCACCGTCCTCAACACCGCGCCGTTCCGACCCGAGGCGGTCAGGCTGCTCGCCCAGGCCGACCTCGTCGTGGCCAATGAGAGCGAGTTCGATCTCTACTCGGAGGCCCTAGGGTTGACTGGCGGCGACCGTTCCGCCCGCATGAAGCGCTTTGCGGAAGACACCGGCCGCACGGTGGTGGTCACCCTTGGCGGCGCCGGCGTGCTGGCAGCGACGCCGGACGAGATGCTCAAGGTGGAGGCCCTGAGCGTCACGCCGGTCGACACCGTGGGGGCCGGCGACACCTTCTGCGGCTATCTGGGTGCTGGCCTGGCGGCCGGCCTGTCGCTCGAGGTGGCGCTGCAGCGGGCCGCCGCCGCCGGCTCCCTGGCCTGCCTGAAACCCGGCGCGCAGCCCGCCATTCCGCATGCCGCAGAGGTCGATGCGGCGCTCGCCGCCCGTTGACGGAAAGGAAGGAGCATCGATGTCGTTGGAGCTCTACGTCGCTTTTGCGATCGCCTGCCTGGTCATCGTGCTGGTACCGGGTCCGACGGTCACCCTGATCATCGCCTCCAGCATGCGCCACGGCACGCGCGCCGGGCTGCTCAACGTCGCCGGCACGCAGCTCGGCGTGGCGATGATGATCGCCGTCGTCGGCGTCGGGCTGACCTCGATGATGGAGGAGATGGGGCACTGGTTCGAGTGGGTGCGGCTGATCGGCGCCGCCTACCTCATCTATATCGGCTGGCAGATGATCCGCTCCGGCGGCGAGGCGGGCCGGGCCGCCGACCTCCCGGCGCCCCGCGGCGGCTTTTTCCTGCAGGGCTTCCTGGTCGCCGTCAGCAACCCCAAGACGCTGCTGTTCTTCGGCGCCTTCATTCCGCAGTTCATCGATCCGCGGGGCGACTACGCCACCCAGATCGTCATCATGGGCCTGACGGCCATGGCCTTTGCGGCGATGTCGGACTCGGCCTATGCGGTGGTCGCCGGGCGCGCCGGCCGCGCATTGTCGGCCCGCCGCGTCAAGCTCCTGTCGCGCCTGTCGGGCGGCTTCCTGATCGGTGGCGGGCTGTGGCTTGCTTTCGCGCGCGCCCGCTAGGCGGGGCGTTAGAGCCTGCCGAGGCGCTCAACCAAGAGCTCGAAGAAGCCATGGTGGTCGACCTCGCGCATCACCATGGCGTTCTTGTGCCGGCCGGTCACCCCCCACCAGTCGACCACCGTCATGCCCATGGTCAGCTCGGACATCGTCTCCACGGCGACGTTGCATAGCCGCCCCCCGAACAGCTCCGGCTTCAGCAGATAGGCGATGACGCAGGGGTCGTGCAGCGGCCCCCCGTCGGTGCCGTACTTCTCTTCGTCGAACCGTTCGAAGAACTCAAGCATCTCGGCGGTCGCGTGCCCGACGCGCGAGCCGAGCGCCCGAATGGCGGCGATCCGCTCCGCCGTGGTCAGCGCCTTGTGGGTCACGTCTAGCGGCATCATGACGATCGGCACGCCGGAACGGAACACGAGGTCGGCGGCGTGCGGGTCGACATAGATGTTGAACTCGGCGGCGGCGGTCATGTTGCCGCCTTCGAAGAAGCCGCCGCCCATCAGGACGATCTCCTTGATCCGCGCCGCGATGCGCGGCTCGCGGATCAGCGCCAGCGCCACGTTGGTGAGCGGCCCCAGCGGGCAGAGCGTGACCGTGCCGGCCGGTTCGGCCATCAGCGTCTCGACGATGAAGTCGACGGCATGCTGCTTCTGGAGCGGCATCGTCGGCTCCGGCAGCTCGGGTCCGTTGAGACCGGTCTTGCCGTGCACGTGCTCGGCCGTCTCCAGGTCGCGCAGCAGCGGCCGAACCGCGCCGGCGAACACCTTGATGTCGGTCCGCCCGGCCAGCTCGCAGACCTTGCGAGCGTTCTTCTCGGTAAGTGCCAGCGAAACGTTGCCGGCCACTGCCGTGATGCCCAGAATGTCGAGCTCCGGGCTGCCGAGCGCAAGCAGGATCGCCACCGCGTCGTCCTGACCGGGATCCGTGTCGACGATGATCCTGCGCGCCGTGGGCATCGCTCTCCCCTCCGCGGTCTTGAACTTGGCCACGCCCCGGACCATATCAGCTTCGTCAGGCGAAATGCCATCCGGGTTTCCCTGCATAGTCGCTCTCAGGAGGACGTTTGAATGACACGCATGGCGCCATTCTCGAGCCCGCTGCTGCTCGGCTTCGATGCGATGGAAAAAACCCTCGAAAAGCTGGCCAAGTCGGGCGAGACCTATCCGCCTTACAACATCGAGCGCCTGCGCGGCCGAGACGGCCGTTCCGACCGCTTGAGGATCACGCTTGCCGTCGCCGGTTTTGCCGACGCCGACCTCGAGGTGACCACCGAAGAGAACCAGCTGGTCGTGCGCGGCAGGCAGTCCGACGACGGCCAAGAGCGCGAATACCTGCACCGAGGCATCGCGGCTCGGCAGTTCCAGCGCACCTTCGTGCTGGCCGACGGCATGAAGGTGATCGGCGCCGAGCTCAGGAACGGCCTGCTCTCCGTCGACCTCGACCGCCCCGAACCGGAGCGGCTCGTGCGCAAGATCGACATCGCCGTGAAGGACTGAATCGGTCTCTTCCGGAACCAATAGCTCTGTGGCGGGTTGGTCACTTCGACGCCCCGCAAAAGGAGGCTCTAGATGACACAGAACGAACCCAGAATCACCGTGACTCCGGCTCAGCTCGCCCATCTTGGCGAAGGCACCGTCGCCTATCTGCGCGAGATGACCAGCGACGAATTGAAGGGCAAGTTCCCCGGCCTTCCCGAGATCGCGCCGGAGACGCGCCTGTGGGCTCTTTTTGCGGCGAACGGCCAGCCCATCCTGCTGTCCGACGAGCGCGATCGCGCCTTGGCCGGCGCCTTTGAGAATGACCTCACTCCGGTGGCCGTGCACTGAAGGCAGCGACCTGCGAATTCACTAAAAAGGCGGCTTCGGGCCGCCTTTTTTCGTGCGTTTGAATCGGAAGGCGTCGGTTCAGGCGGCGTGCGAGGTCGGTGTCGACGACAGGAACGCGTGGATCGCCGCCGCATCCTTGGTACCGCGGATCTTGGCCACGGTCTCGGGGTCGCGCAGCACGCGCGCGATCCTCGACAGCGCCTTCAGGTGGTCGGCGCCGGCGCCCTCTGGCGCCAAAAGCAGGAACACCAGGTCCACGGGCTGGTCGTCGAGCGCCTCGAAGTCGATGGGCGTCTCGAGGCGGGCGAAGACGCCCGTGATGCGCTTCACGCCCGCCAGCTTGCCGTGTGGAATGGCGATGCCGTTGCCGACGCCGGTCGAGCCGAGGCGTTCGCGTTGCTGGACCGTGTCGAAGATCTCCCTTTCAGGAATCCCGGCGATCGCGGAGGCTTTTTCCGCCAGAAGTTGAAGCAGTTGCTTCTTGGAATTGGCCTTCAAGGCCGGCATGACGGCCGGGACCTCGATGAGATCGCTCAGATCCATTCTTTTTTCCTCTGCTCCGTCCGTTATGCCCGCCGGGGCCCACCACCCTGCGGTCGGACGTGATCCTCAAGCCTTGGCCGCAGCCGCGGGGTCGATCCAGCCTATGTTGCCGTCTGTGCGGCGATAAACGACGTTGACCTGTCCGTTGCCGGCGTTGCGGAAGACGAAGACGGGGCTTTCCTTGGTATCGAGCTCGACGACCGCCGAAGCCACCGAGAGCGTTTTGAGCGACATGGTCGATTCCGCGACGATGGCCGGGGCATAGTCCTCCGGCACTTCGTCGTCGTCGCCGACAGGCTGGAAGACCGAATAGGAGATATCGACCTCCTGGCCGTTGTAGACACCGGAACCGTGCGACTTGAGACGACGCTTGTAGCGCCTGAGACGCTTCTCGAAACGGTCGGCCGCAGCGTCGAAGGCCGCGGTCGGCTCCTGCGCGTCGCCGGTGGCCTGCAGCGCCATGCCCGAATCGAGATGGATCATGCAGTCTGCCGTGAATCGGGAGCCGGATTTGATGACGTTGACGTGTCCTGAGAAGCCGCCGTCGAAGAACTTTTCGATCACCTCGCCGATCCGGCTCTCTATGCGGGTGCGGAAAGCGTCACCGATCTCCATGTGCTTTCCCGAGATACGCAGGTTCATCTGAAAACTGACCCTTTGCTCAGGCTTCAAACTTCGGTTGAGTTTATACCCGTGGCTGTCGCGCACAAGCTTGGCGGGCAGGTCTCCCGCCGATTTTCGATCCGATCTGTCGGCTTGATCGCGTTCCCGTCTTCGGGACGGTCTCCTGCAACGAGAGGCAGTTCGCCCGTCTCATGCGGGCGGGCTTCTAGTCACTTCGCCTCGACTTGTCAATCAAGCCGGGCTCAGCGCCCGGCGGCGGCCATGGCGCGCTTCTCGCGGCGGCGCTGCACCGACGAGGGAATATTCATGCCTTCCCGGTACTTGGCGACGGTCCGGCGGGCGATCTCCACCCCGTCCTTCCTCAGGATGTCCACCAGCGCGTCGTCGGAAAGCACGGCCGCCGGGCGCTCCGTTCCGATGAGCTCCCGGATGCGGTCGCGGACCGCTTCCGAGGAGTGGGCGTCGCCGCCCTCGGCAGAGGCGATCGCCGCGGTGAAGAAGAAGCGCAGCTCGAAAACGCCGCGCGGCGTCAGCATGTACTTGTTGGCGGTCACCCGGCTGACCGTCGATTCATGCATGCCGATGGCGTCGGCCACCGTCTTCAGGTTGAGCGGCCTGAGCTGGCGGATGCCGTGCATCAGGAACCCGTCCTGCTGGCGCACGATCTCGGAGGCGACCTTGAGGATCGTTTTCGCCCGCTGGTCGAGGCTTCGGGTCAGCCAGTTGGCGCTCTGCAGGCAGTCGGCCAGGAAATCCTTCTCGGCCTGGTTGCGGGCGCGGCCCGCCACCTGCGAAAAGTAGATCTGGTCCACCAGCACGCGCGGCAGGGTCTCGGGGTTCAGCTCCACCGTCCAGCTGCCGTCGCTGGCCGGCCGCACCAGCACGTCGGGCACGATGGAATCGATGGTCCCGGTGGCAAATGCCAGGCCCGGGCGCGGGTCGAGCGCCTTGATCTCGCCCAGCATGTCCAGGAGGTCCTCCTGGTCGACGCCGCAAATCCGCTTGAGCGCCTGGAAATCGCGCTTCGCCAGGAGCTCGAGATGGCCGACCAGCGCCTGCATGGCCGGGTCGAAGCGATCCCGCGCGGCAAGCTGCAGGCCGATGCATTCGGCGAGGTCGCGCGCAAAGATGCCGGCCGGGTCGAAGGTCTGGCACTTGGCCAGCACCGCCTCGACGAGTTTTTGCTCGATCCCCAGCCGCTCCGCCACCTCCGCCGGGTCGAGGCGCAGGTAACCCGCCTCGTCGAGCCCGTCGGCGAGCGCCTCGGCAATGCCGCGCCGGGTCGGATCGGCGAAGCCGAGGGCGATCTGCACGCCCAGATGGTCGCGCAGCGTGACGCGGGCCGCCGCCACGTCCTCGAGGTCTACCCCCTCGGCCGATGCGCCGTTTCCGCCGCCGCCGGCCGCCGAGCGCCACTGGCTGGACAGGTCCGGCCCCAGCTGGGGCGTCGTGCCCGGATCGTCAGGGAAGACGTTCTCCAGCGAAGCGTCGAGCTTGTCCGCCATCGCCTCGGCGCTCCACGGCGTGTCCGCCTCCGCGAACCAGTCGCCGTCGCCGACGGCGTCCTCGCCAGGGGCAGCCGCCGCCTCGAGGGTCTCTTCGCGCGCCTCCGCACGCTCCAGCAGCGGGTTGCGCTCGATCTCCTCGTCGACGAAGCGATCGAGCTCGGCCTGGGTGTATTGCAGCAAACGGATCGATTGCAGCAGCTGCGGCGTCATCACCAGCGCTTGCGACTGCCGCAGCTGCAATTTGGGTGCAAGCACCATTCGACCCTACCGGCTCCTCTGGCCCGCGGACGGCAACGCCGCCGCGGCCTCCCGCGTCTCGGGGCCGAATGAAACTGGTATGGCTTTTGCTTGTCAAGGCTTAGAGGGTGAAGCCCTCGCCCAGATAGAGCCGCCGCACGTCGGCATTCGCGACGATGTCGGCCGGCAGCCCGTGCGCCAGCACCTCCCCGGCGTGGATGATGTAGGCGCGGTCGATCAGCCCGAGCGTCTCGCGCACATTGTGGTCGGTGACCAGCACGCCGATGCCGCGCTGCGTCAGGTGGCGCACCAGTTGCTGGATGTCGGCGACGGCGATCGGGTCGATGCCGGCGAAGGGCTCGTCGAGGAGCATGTAGTTCGGCCGGCTGGCCAGCGCCCTTGCGATCTCCAGGCGGCGCCGCTCGCCGCCGGAGAGTGCGATGGCCGGCGATGTCCTCAGATGGGCGATGTGGAACTCCTCGAGCAGCGCGTCGAGGCTCTTCTCACGCTCCTTGCGGCTCTTCTCGACGACCTCCAGCACGGCGCGGATGTTGTCCTCCACCGTGAGGCCGCGGAAGATGGAGGCCTCCTGCGGCAGGTAGCCGACACCCAGCCGCGCCCGCCTGTACATCGGCATCGTCGTCACGTCGAAGCCGTCGATCTCGACCCGCCCCTGGTCGACCGGGACCAGCCCGGTCACCATGTAGAAACAGGTTGTCTTGCCGGCGCCATTGGGCCCGAGCAGGCCGACGGCCTCCCCGGCGCGCACCCCGAAGGACACGCCGCTCACCACCTGTCGGCCCTTGTAGCTCTTGGTCAGCCCGCGGGCGATCAGCGTGCCTTTGAGTCTGAGATCGCCGACCGGACCGTGCTTCCTGGAGGCAACTGCCGTCGTGCCGCGCCCGAGGCGCGCGAGAAACGACATGCCGCGCTCTTACTGGCTCTGCTGGTTGGGGGTGAGCAGCGTCTTGACGCGGCCGCCGCAGGCTCCGAGCTCGGCCAGCCCGGACTTCATGTCGACCTTGAGCTCGCAGCCGGTCAGCACGTTGCCGCCCTCGGAGAGCACCACTTCCTTGCCCGACAGCGTCAGGATCTCGGTTTTCATGTCGAAGGTGCCGCGGTCGCCGGTCGCCGTCTGGGTCTCCGACTTGACGAACACCTTGCCGTCTACCTCCAGCCGGTCGATGTTGGCAGAGCCGGTCGTCGCCGAGCCGCCGCCGTCCTTGGCGTAATAGACCGTCATCTTGCCCGCCTTGAGCAGCGTCGGCCCTTGCACCACTGTGACGTTGCCGCTGAAGATGGCCATGCTGTCCTTCTCGCGGACCTCGAGCTTGTCGCTTTCGATCTGGATCGGCTGATCGCCGGAGAGTTTCAGGCCCTGCAGCCGGCCCTGGCTGGTCTGCGCGGAGGCCGGCCCCACGATCAGCCCCGCCAGCATGAGGCCGACCAGCACTGATCCCGCGCGCCGCCCGTCAATTCCCGGCATTTGCCTCTCCCTCGGCCTGTTGCCCGGCCTTGATCTTGCCGGGGCTGAGCTCCAACTTGACCCGCTTCTCGAATACCAAAACCTTACCGTTTTCAAGCACGGTCATCGAATCTGCGGCGATGCGCGTGCCGTTGAGCGCGATCTCGACCGGGTCCAGGGTGTGAAAGTCGCCCTTGCCGAGGTCGATGAAGGCGCTCTTGAGGCTGGCCTCCATGCCGTCGGTGGTTGTGACGGTGATGGTGCCCGGTATCTCCAGCGTGTTCTTGTCGCGGTCGTAGACGCCCTTGGGCGCGTCCACGGTCGCGAAATTCGTATCGTCGACGGGCAGCCGGGCCTTCATCTCCTGCAGCTCGATGAGCCCGGTGGAGTCGAGATTCTGCAGCGCCCGCGCCGCCCGCATCGAATAGGGCAGGTTGTCCTTGGTGAAGCCGTCCAGCTTGGGCTCAGTCATCACCAGCTTGCCGTCGCTGACCGCGGCACCCGAAATATCGATATCGAGCGGCAGCGGCGACGACACGTAGGAATAGCCGAAGAAGCCGAGTGCCATCAGCGCCGCGGCGACCGGCAGGGTCACCTTGAGCCACCGCACGCGCCGCGAATGGCTCCGCGCGCTGGCGAATTCCCGCTCGCGCGAGCCGGCGCCGGGCCGTTGGGGCCGCGCCTGCTGCGCGCCGGGCGCGCCGTCTTCGGTGGGTACTGCCGCCATCGCCATCGATCAACCCGGGTTGATGGCTGCCGCCGCAGACCATCCGACTTGCAAGCCCATTCGGGGGCCGCCGAGCATATAGGTTTCAACTGCGCCCGAAACAGGGCGCAAACGACCGGGACCCGGGCGGTGGCCCCGGCAAGCGCATTCGACGTGCGCAATGCCTATAGCGGCTGGCCGCCGGCTTGGAAAGCCCACCATGCCCTCTGGCCTTCCGCGAGGCCGCTTCTATCTGGGCCCATGATGGTCTAGAACCGACGCTTTGCTCCTGCGCGTTCCCAGCGAGGCTCCTATGGCAATCCGTGCCGACGACATCATCGACCGCCGCCGCCTCCGCCGCAAGCTGAGCCTCTGGCGCGGGCTCGCCCTAGCGGTTGCCGCGCTGGCCGTCGTAGGCGCCGCATTCCTCATCTACGGCGAGGAGTTGGCACCCACCGCTGTCAGCCACATCGCCAAGGTGAAGATCGAAGGCACCATCACGGAGGACGACGAGCTGATCGAGCGCCTGCGCAAGATTCGCGAGGCCCGCGCCGTCAAGGGTGTCATCCTGTCCATCGACTCGCCAGGCGGCACGACGGCCGGCGGCGAGGCCATCTTCGACGAGGTGCGGCGGCTCGCCGCCGCCAAGCCGGTCGTCGCCCAGGTAGGCACGCTGGCCGCCTCCGCCGGCTACATGATCGCCAGCGCCGCCGACCACATCGTCGCCCGCAAGTCGTCGATCGTCGGCTCGATCGGCGTGCTCGTCCAGTTTCCCGACGTCACCGGCCTGATGGACAAGGTCGGGGTCAAGCTGGAAGAGGTCAAGTCGACGCCGCTGAAGGCCGAGCCTTCGCCCTTCAACCCGACCACCGAGGAGGAGCGCGCGATGATCCGCCGCATGATCCTCGACAGCTACGACTGGTTCATCGGCCTCGTCGCCGAGCGGCGGCCCTTGTCGCAGGGCGAGGTGCGCAGTCTGGCCGACGGCTCCGTGTTCACCGGCCGCCAGGCGCTCGACCGCAAGCTGGTGGATTCGCTGGGCGGCGAGGAGGAGGCGGTCGCCTGGCTGGCCACGCGCGGCGTCGACGCCAAGCTCGAGGTGATCGAGTGGATGCCCAAGAAGAGCGGCGCCGGCTGGCTCTTCGCCTCTTCGCTGGCCAGGACGCTCGGCCTGCCCGAGTCCGGAGCGGACTTCATCCGGCAGCTGGGAGCCGACCGCATCTTCCTTGACGGTCTCTTGTCGGTCTGGCACCCTGAGAAAGCCGTCTTCGGCCAGTGAAAAGCCAGCAAAATCATCCGCATAATTGTTGTCCGTGGGGGAACGGGACGAACATGATCAAGTCTGAGCTCGTGCAGATCATCGCCAATCGCAATCCGCACCTTTTCCTTCGCGACGTGGAGAACATCGTCAACGCGATCTTCGAGGAGATTACCGAGGCGCTCGCGGACGGCAACCGCGTGGAGCTTCGCGGCTTCGGCGCCTTCTCGGTCAAGAACCGGCCGGCGCGCACCGGTCGAAATCCGCGCACCGGCGAGTCGGTCGAGGTCGAGGAGAAGTGGGTGCCCTTCTTTAAGACGGGCAAGGAGCTGCGCGAGCGCCTCAACACCAACAGCTGATCGGTGCGCGACGTTCTCGCGCCCGGACGGAACGCATGGTCAATCGGTTTCTTCTCATCCTGGTCTTCGTGCCGCTGGCGGTCGTCCTGATCGCGCTGGCGGTCGCCAACCGCGGGCTTTCGGCCTTCACCATCGACCCCTTCAACCCCGGCAACCCGGCGCTGACGGTCGAGTTGCCGCTGTTCGTCCTGCTCTTCGCCGCCCTCGGTCTCGGCCTGATCGTCGGCAGCTTGGCGACCTGGATCAAGCAGGGTCGCTACCGCAAGCTGGCGAGGCAGCGCGGCCACGAGGCGGATGTCCTGCGCAGCTCTGTCCAGCGCAGCGCCGCGACCCAGGCGCTGGGCAAGCCGGGCGCCTGAATTCCCGCTCGAGGAGGCTTCGATGCTCATGATCTCGGCCGATGCGGTCGACAAGGCACTGACCTTCGAAGGGCTCGTGGAGACGCTGCGCGGCGCATTCCGCGCCGGCGCCGTGCAGCCGGTGCGCCATCATCACACGATCGAGCGGCCCGACGGTGCCGCTTCGACGCTGCTGCTGATGCCGGCGTGGACGGACTTCCAGGCCGCCGCCGGCTCGGCCGACGGACATATCGGTGTCAAGGTCGTCACCGTGTCGCCCGACAACAATGCCCTCGCCAAGCCGGCGGTGATGGGTCTCTACCTGCTGCTCGACGGGCGGACGGGGGAGCCGCAGGCGCTGATCGACGGGCAGCGCCTCACCCAGTGGCGGACCGCCGCCGCCTCGGCCCTGGCGGCGACCTACCTGGCGCGGCAGGATGCCGAGCGCCTGCTGATCCTGGGGGCGGGCGCGCTGGCGCCGTTCCTGGCGCGCGCCCATGCCGCGGTGCGGCCGATCCGGCGCATCGGCATCTGGAACCGCACCTTCGCCAATGCCGAGAAGGTGGCGGCCTCGCTGGCCGCCGGCGGCCTCGAAGTGGTGGCCGTCGCCGATCTCGATGCCGCGCTGGCCGAGGCCGACATCGTCTCGTCCGCCACCATCTCGACCACGCCGCTCGTCAAGGGCGCTCTGCTGCGCCCCGGCACCCATGTCGACCTGGTGGGAGGCTTCGCGCCCGCTATGCGGGAGGCGGACGACGACGCAATCCGCCGCGCCCGCGTCTATGTCGACACCCGGGCGGGCGCCACCAAGGAAGCCGGCGACATCGTGCAGCCTCTGGCGTCCGGCGTGCTCCTCCATGACGACATCGTGGGCGACCTTTTCGAGCTGTCGCGCGGCGAGAAACAGGGCCGGGAGAGCGAGACGGAGATCACCCTCTTCAAGTCGGTGGGCGCCGCGCTGGAGGACCTTGCGGCCGGTACCGAGGTGTTCCGTCGCTTCGCCGGCTGATGGGATCCCTCTCCGCCCGCTCGATCTTCGCGGTGGCGACGCTGCTGGTGGCCGCGCTCAGCCTTGGCCCCTCCTTCGCCCATGTGTTGGAATCCGGGCCGCGGCTCGGCGAATGGCCGCCCCCATGGTGGTGGCGGCCTTGCAGCTGATCGGACTGGCCGGGTTGGCGATCGGCCTGGTCAGCATGCCGCGCAGCCGCCGCGCCCTCTTGAGGCTTTGTTGCGCGGCCGGGGTGGCTGTGGCAGAAGGCGGGCCCGACGGCTCCGGAGATTGCCCTTGGTGAACACCGATCGCGACAGGCGCCGCGCTCCCGCCAGTGCTGGCGAAGGAAGGCAGCCCTCGCCCCGCACGGCGGGCGCCCTGCCGGCCGAGCGCCTGCCGCTGATCCTCGAGGTCGCGCCAGGCGACGACTACGCGCTGCTGGACAGCGGCGCGGGCCGCAAGCTCGAACAGTACGGACCCTACCGCATCGACCGGCCCGAGGGGCAGGCGATCTGGCGACGGGCGCTTTCCGAGCAGGAATGGGCCGACGTCGATGCCGTCTTCACCGGCGACACCGACGAGGAGGGGATCGGCCGCTGGCGGTTTCCCAAGCGAGCCCTTGGCGAGACCTGGCCGATGCGGCACGACGGCATCGACTATCTCGGCCGCTTCACCTCCTTCCGCCATGTCGGCGTGTTCCCGGAGCAGGCCTCGCATTGGAACCACATGGCGGGGTTGATCGCCGCCGCCCGGCGCCCCGTCAAGGTGCTCAACCTGTTCGGCTACACCGGGCTGGCCTCGCTGGTGGCGGCGCGGGCCGGCGCCGAGGTGACGCATGTCGACGCCTCCCGCAAGGCGATCGCCTGGGCGCGCGAGAACCAGGCCATTGCGGGTCTGGCCGACAGGCCGATCCGTTGGATCGTCGAGGATGCGATGAAATTTGCCGAGCGCGAGGCGCGCCGGGGCAATCGCTACGACGTCGTGCTGCTCGACCCGCCGGCCTACGGGCGCGGGCCCAAGGGCGAGGTCTGGCAGCTGTTCGACGACCTCCCGGCCCTGGTCGAGCTCTGCCGCCAGGTCCTGACGCCGCGCCCGCTCGCGGTCGTGCTCACCGCCTATTCGATCCGGGCTTCGTTCTTCGCGATCCACGCGCTGATGCGCGACGCATTCGCGGGCATGGGAGGGGTGGTCGAGTCGGGCGAGCTCGTCATCCGCGAGAAATCGGCAGGCCGGGCGTTGTCGACGTCGCTCTTCTCGCGCTGGGTGGCGGCATGAGCGGCGAGGGCGTGCGTCCGCCGGGCCGGGTCAAGGAGGTGACCAGCCTCGCCAACCCGATCGTCAAGGACATCCGGAGCCTGGCGCTCAAGAAGTTCCGCGACCAGCAGAACGCCTTCCTTGCCGAAGGCCTCAAGCTGGTGATCGACGCGCTCGACCTCGGCTGGCAGATCCGCGCCTTGGTGTTCGCCAAGTCGGCGCTTGGCAATCCTGCGGTGGAAAAGGTCGCCGCTCGCACGGTGGCGGCCGGCGGCACCGTGCTCGAGGTGAGCGCCAAGGTGCTGCAGGCGATCACCCGCCGCGACAACCCGCAATCGGTAACCGGCGTCTTCGAGCAACGCCTGCTGCCCTTGAAGGACATCCGGCCGCGCGGCGAGGACGTATGGGTGGCGCTCGACCGCGTGCGCGACCCCGGCAACCTCGGCACCGTCATCCGCACGGTGGATGCGGTCGGAGCGCAGGGCGTGATCCTCGTCGGCGACTGCACCGATCCCTTCTCGCTGGAGACGGTGCGCGCCACCATGGGCTCCATCTTCGCCGTTCCGGTCGCCCGCGCCGGCGCCGAGGCCTTCCTCGACTGGCGGCGGGGCTTTCCCGGCCTCGTGGCCGGCACCCATCTGGAGGGTGCTGTCGACTATCGCAGCGTCGAGTTTCGCGGCCGGCCTGTGCTGCTCCTGATGGGCAACGAGCAGCAGGGCCTGCCCGAAGCGCTGGCATCCGCCTGCGACAGCCTTCTGCGCATTCCCCAGGCCGGGCGGGCCGATTCCCTCAACTTGGCCGTGGCCACCGGGGTCATGCTGTTCGAGATCCGCCGTCATGCCCTCACGCTTGCCGGGGAGGTTGCCTGATGAGCAAGGCTCCGGCCCGTCTCGGCGCCCTGATGATGGCGGGACTCTTCCTGGCCGCCATCGCGCTCGACCAGGCGATCAAGCACTGGGTCGAGACGCGCCTCGACATGCATGTCCAGGTCGACGTGCTGCCCTTCCTGGCGCTCTACCGCACCTACAACACCGGCGTCGCTTTCTCGATGTTCGCATCGTTCGGCGACAAGGGGCTGATCGCCCTGTCGCTCGCCGTCATCGCCTTCGTGCTCGTCCTCGCCTGGCGCACAGCGCCCTCGCAATGGCTGGCCCGGGCCGGCTTCGCGCTGATCCTGGGGGGAGCGGTGGGCAATCTGATCGACCGCGCGGTCTACGGCCACGTGATCGACTATGTGCTGTTCCACACGCCGGTCTGGTCGTTCGCCATCTTCAACCTGGCCGATGCCTTCATTTCGGTCGGCGCTGCCCTGGTCGTCCTCGAGGAGTTCCTGGCTTGGCGCCGGGCGCGGCCCCAGACAAGCAACGATTGACCCCCGGGCACCGTGGGACGCAAGGTTCCGCATCGCTCGTCCCGTTCGGAAGGAAACCAGCATGTCCGACACGTTCAAGGCCATTCTCGTCACGCGTGACGAGGAAAAGCGGCAGTCGGTGGGGATCACCGAGCTCTCCGACGCGGACCTCATGGAAGGCGACGTCACCGTCAAGGTCGAGGCCACGACGGTCAACTACAAGGACGGCCTCGCCATCACCGGCAAGGCGCCTGTGGTGCGGCGCTTTCCGCTGGTCCCCGGCATCGACTTCGCCGGCACCGTCCTGCACTCCGAGCACCCCGAGTGGCAGCCAGGCGACAAGGTCGTGCTGAATGGCTGGGGCGTCGGCGAGACGCATCACGGCGCCTATGCGCAGAAGGCGCGGGTTAAGGGCGACTGGCTGGTGCCGCTGCCCGAAGGCATGACCCCGCGCGACGCCATGGCGGTCGGCACCGCCGGCTACACCGCGATGCTTTCGGTGATGGCGCTCGAACGCCACGGCATCGCGCCGGGGCGCGGCCCCGTCGTGGTGACGGGCGCGGCAGGCGGCGTCGGTTCGGTGGCGGTGTCGCTGCTCTCAAAGCTTGGCTACCACGTCATCGCCTCGACCGGCCGCCTGGCCGAAAGCGCCTACCTCGCCGATCTCGGCGCCGCCGAGGTGATCGGCCGCGACGAGCTCGCCGGCCCGGCCAAGCCGCTCGCCAAGGAGCGCTGGTCAGGCGGCGTCGACGCCGTCGGCAGCCACACGCTCGCCAACGTCCTCTCCATGACCGCCTATGGCGGCGCCATCGCCGCCTGCGGCCTCGCCGGCGGCATGGATCTGCCTTCGAGCGTGGCGCCGTTCATCCTGCGCGGCGTCTCCCTGCTCGGCATCGATTCCGTGATGGCGCCGCGCGAGCTGCGGCTGGAGGCCTGGCGGCGCATCGGCACCGACCTCGACCACGCCAAGCTCGCCGCCCTGTCGCGTGCGATCCCCTTCGAAGGCATCATCGAGGCCGGCCGCGACATCGTCGAGGGCAAGGTGCGCGGACGGCTCGTCGTCGAGCTCTGAGCCTTTCCCCCGACTGGGGCGCGCAATCGCTAAAATAGTAGCGAACGGCCGAAATCTTCCCTAAGCTCTGTCTGTCAAAGGTGCTGCCATGTTGGCAGCGGACACCGGGGCGATCGCAGAGGTTGGGCGGGAGGATCTTGCCGAGGCAATGGTCCAGCACCCGCATGAACGGCCTGCATTGGTGGGCCCGCCGGCTGCTGCCGAGCTGCCGCACGGCAGTCCGCGCGCCCTCTACGCGGCGCTGATCATCGCGCTGTTCGTGCTGGCCGGGCTTACCCACCTGACCGGCGCGCCGCCCTTCCTCACCGTCGCCATTGCGCTCGTCGGCATCATCGGCCTGATCGTCATGGCGCGCACCTTGCGGCTCGAGGATCGCGCCGCGGCGCTGATCGACGCCAATGCCGCCCGCAGCCGGGTCGAGCTGGAGTCGCTCGCCGACCGCATGTGGGAGCTGCAGGAAAGCGAGGAGCGCTTTCGCGGCCTCATCGACGCGCTCGGCGACCTGGTGGTCCACCGCGACCGCGAAGGGCGGATCATCTATGCAAACCGGGTGTTTGCCGAGCTGGTCGGCCTCGACGAGAAGCGGCTCTTCGGGCGCTCGCTGGCGGAGCTCGGCATCGATGTCGGCGTCGTCCCGGACGCCGCCTTCGCCGACGGCGAGTGCCTGAGCTCCACCGACGTCGCCGTGCGCGGTCCGCTCGGCGTTCGCTGGTTCTCCTGGATCGAGCTTTCGGTGCGCGACAAGCAGAGCGACCAAGTGTCCCACCGCGCCATCGCCCGCGACATCACCGCGCGCAAGCGGGCCGAGACGGCGCTGATCAACGCCCGCGAGCGCGCCGAATCGGCGAGCCTGGCCAAATCGCGTTTCCTGGCGACCGTCAGCCACGAGATCCGCACGCCGATGAACGGCATCATGGGCATGGCCAAGCTGCTCGCCGACACCAAGCTGTCGCCCGAGCAGCGCACCTATGTGGGGGCTGTCTCCACCTCCGCCTCGGCGCTTCTGGCGCTGATCGAGGACCTCCTCGATTATTCCAAGATCGAGGCCGGGCGCATCGACATCGAGCCGCAGCCCTTCTCGCCCCGCGAGCTCGCCGAGGGCGTGGTGGAGCTGCTCGCCTCGAAGGCCTTCGTCAAGAACATCGGCATCGGCTGCCATGTGGCGCCGGAGGTTCCCCAGAGCATCGTCGCCGATCCGGGGCGGCTGCGTCAGGTGTTGATGAACCTGGTCGGCAACGCCGTGAAGTTCACCGATTCGGGCGGCGTCCTGGTCGACGTCTCGCTGGTCGGCTCGGACGAGGAAGGCCGGCGCGTGCGCTTTTCCGTCAGCGACACCGGTCCGGGCATTCCGGACGAGAGCCTCGGCCGCATCTTCGAGGAATTCGAGCAGGCCGACGGCACGTCCACGCGCCGTCACGGCGGTGCCGGGCTGGGCCTCGCCATCTCCCGCCGCATCGCCGATTCGCTGGGCGGCACGATCGCCGTGTCGAGCGAGCCGGGAAAGGGCTCGCTCTTCACGCTCGACATTCCGGCCGAAGGGGCCACCGAGGGCAGCGGCCGCGCCGGCGCACTCGCCGGGCGCAGCGTCGTCATCGTCTCCACCAACTGCCTGGAGGCTGAGGCGATCGCCCGCACCGTCCGCGCCCATGGCGGCAAGGCCGAGCTGGCCGCCTCGGCCGCCCAAGCTGCCTCCTACGCGGCCGGTTGCGACACCTTGCTGGTGGATGCGACCCTGGAAAAGGCCGACGGACGCCTTCTCAAGAGGCTCCAGGCGGCGGGTTTCGCCAGCGCCGAGGCGGTGACGCTGATCGCGCCGACCGACCGCGGCATGCTGGGCGAGTTCCGCGCCAGCGGCTATCGGACCTTCCTGGCCCGCCCGGTGCGCGGCGAGACGCTGATCCGCGTCATGCTGACGGCGGCCGGCACCCCGATCCGATCGATGCCGTCGGAGCCGCCGGACAAGGTGACGGCTGATCGGCCGGGCCCCCTGCAGCGCCCGGGGCTGTCGATCCTCCTGGCGGAGGACAACGAGATCAACGCCCTGCTGGCCAGGGCGACGCTGACCAAGGCCGGCCACCGCGTCGAGCTGGTCGGCAACGGCCGCGCCGCGGTCGACGTGCTGACGGACGAGGTCGCGCGCCGCTTCGACGTGGTGCTCATGGACCTTCATATGCCGGTTCTGGACGGGCTCGACGCCATCTCGCTGATCCGCCGCAACGAGGAGGCGACCGGCCGGGCACCCGTTCCCATCATGGTGCTTTCGGCCGATAGCCAGGAAAAGACCCGTCACACGGTGCTGGCACACGGCGCCACCGGCTTCGTGACGAAGCCGCTCGATCCCGACATGCTGGTGCGCGCGGTGGAGGACCAGGTGCAGGGCTGACCGCCGGCGAACTATTGCCCGTCCGCCGACTTGAAGGTACTGTCATTGTCCTGTTGCACTGTCCTCTTATCCCGCCTGCAGCGGCGTCTTTGGAGGTTCCATCGTGCACACAGCACTGCAGGAGCGAGACGATCATCCTACGGCCGGTCCGACTCACCGCCCCGCCCGATCGTCGGACGGTGTCATGACCGGAGAGGTCCTCGGCCGCATCGGGTCCCTGGAGGTCCGGCTGGCGCGCAGCGGCGACGAGGTTGCGGCCGCGCAGGAAGTGCGTTTCCGCGTCTTCTACGACGAGCTCGGGGCTCGCCGCAGCTCGGCGCACGCCATCGAGGAGCGCGATTCCGACCGCTTCGACGAGCAGTGCGACCACCTGCTGGTCTTCGACCAGGCCTTGCCCGGTCCCGACCATCGCCGCATCGTCGGCACCTATAGGCTGTTGCGGCAGGAGATCGCGGCCGCCGCCGGAGGCTTCTACTCCAATGACGAGTTCGAGCTGCAGTCGCTGGTCGTTCGCCATCCCGCGCGCCGTTTCCTGGAGCTCGGCCGCTCCTGCGTGCTCAAGCAGTATCGCTCGAAGCGAACGATCGAGGTCCTGTGGCAGGGCATCTACGCCTATATCACCCATCACGGCATAGACGTCATGACCGGCTGCGCGTCCTTCCACGGCATCGTGCCGGCCGCCCATGCCGAGGCGCTCTCCTATCTCCACCACCATTGCCGGGCCGAGCCGGAATGGGACGTGCGTGCCGTCGCGGAGCGCCACTGTCTCATGGACCTGATGCCGGTCGAGGCAGTCAGCCCGCGATCGGCGATCGCCGCGCTGCCGCCGCTCATCAAGGGCTATTTGCGGATCGGTGCCCGGGTCGGGGACGGCTGCGTCGTCGATCACGATTTCTCGACCACCGACGTCTTCATCGTGCTGCCGGTGGCGGCGATCTCCGCCCGCTATGTCAGCTATTACGGCTCGGAAGCCGAGCGCTTTGCCGCCTGACGACGATCTGAAGCCGGCTTTCGAGAAGCTGCTCAGCGCTGCCGCGGGCCTGCCGGGCGTCGAGGCGGGAACCTCCTACGGCACGCCGGCGCTGCGCGTCGGCAAGAAGCTCCTGTGCCGGGTCAAGGATGCCGGCTCGGTGGTCCTGATGGCGCCGCTGGAGGAGAAGGAGATGCTGCTCGCGGCAATGCCCGACGTCTATTTCGAAACCGACCACTACAAGGGTTGGCCGGTGCTGCTGGCGCACATCGATCTCATCGGCGACGACGAGCTTGCGCACCGGCTGGCCGTGACGTGGCGCCGCCTGGCGCCCCGCAAGCTGCTGAAGGCGGCAGGAGCCGCTCAGCCCCCGGCGCCATAGGCGGCGATGGCCGCCATGTTGACGATGTCGCTGTCCTTGGCAGTCAGCGAGACGATCTGGACCGGCTTGTTGAGGCCGACCAGCAGCGGCCCGATCACCGTCGAGCCGCCGAGCTCCTGCAGCATGCGGGTGGAGATCGACGCCGAGTGGAAAGCCGGCATGACCAGCACGTTGGCCGGCCCTGACAGCCGGCAGAACGGGTACTGCTGCATCAGGCGGGGGTTGAGCGCCACGTCGGCCGCCATCTCGCCGTCATACTCGAAATCGACGCGCCGCTTGTCCAGGATCTTCACCGCTTCCTGCACCCGTTCCGAGCGCTCGCCCGGCGGATGCCCGAAGGTGGAGTAGGCGAGCATGGCGAGGCGCGGCTCGTAGCCCATCCGCCTCGCGAAGCCGGCGGTCTCCTCGGCGATGTCGGCGAGCTGCTCCGCATTGGGCATGTCGTGCACGGCCGTGTCTGCCACCAGCACCGTGCGGCCGCGCGTCAGCGCGATCGACACGCCGATCACCCGATGTCCCGGCTTGGCGTCGATGACGCGGCGGACCTCGTCGAGTGCCGTCGAATAGTTGCGCGTCACGCCGGTGACCATGGCGTCGGCGTCGCCCAGCGCCAGCATGCAGGCCGCGAAATGGTTGCGGTCGGTGTTGATCAGCCGCTGGCAGTCACGGAACAGGAAGCCCTGGCGCTGCATCCGCTCATAGAGATGGTCGGCATAGGCGGCGTTGCGACGCGACAGCCTGGCGTTGATGATTTCGATGCCCGGCTTCCTGACGTCGACACCCGCTTGCCGCGCCGTCTCATGGATGCGCTCCTCGCGGCCGACCAGGATCGCCGTGCCGAGCTTCTGGTTGGCATAGGAGACCGCCGCCCGCATCACCTGCTCCTCTTCGCCCTCGGCGAAGACCACACGCTTCGGCTGCCGCTTCACGCGGTCGTAGATGCGCTGGAGCGTCGAGGCGATGGGGTCGCGCCGCGCCGACAGCTCGTTGGCGTAGCCGACCATGTCGAGGATCGGCCGGCCCGCCACGCCGCTGTCCATCGCCGCCTTGGCCACCGCAACGGGGATCGCCGAGATCAGCCTGGGATCGAACGGCACCGGTATGATGTAGCTGGGACCGAATTTCGGCCGGTTGCCCTGGTAGGCGGCCGCCACGTCGTCGGGCACGTCCTCCCGCGCCAGCGCCGCCAGGGCCTCGGCCGCCGCGATCTTCATGGCGTCGTTGATGGTCGTCGCCCTGACGTCGAGCGCGCCGCGGAAGATGTAGGGGAAGCCGAGCACGTTGTTGACCTGGTTGGGATAGTCCGAGCGGCCGGTCGCCATGATGGCGTCGCTGCGGATCTCCGCCACCTCCTCCGGCGTAATCTCCGGGTCGGGATTGGCCATCGCGAAGATGACCGGGTTCTCCGCCATCGATTTCACCATGGCCGGGGTCAGCGCGCCCTTGACGGACAGGCCGAAGAACACGTCGGCGCCGTCGAGCGCCTCGGCCAGCGTGCGGGCCGGCGTCTTCACCGCATGGGCGGATTTCCACTGGTTCATGCCCTCGGTGCGGCCCTGGTAGACCACGCCCTTGGTGTCGCACAGGATGACGTTCTCGGGCGAGAAGCCCAGCGACTTGACGAGCTCGATGCAGGCGATGCCGGCAGCGCCCGCGCCGTTGCAGACGAGCTTGGTCGACTTCAGGTCGCGGCCGGTGATCTCCAGCGCGTTGAGCAGGCCTGCGGTGGCGATGATCGCCGTGCCGTGCTGGTCGTCGTGGAACACCGGGATGTCCATCAGCTCGCGCAGCCGCTGCTCGATGATGAAGCATTCGGGCGCCTTGATGTCCTCCAGGTTGATGCCGCCGAAAGAGGGTTCGAGATAGCGCACGCAGTTGATGAACGCGTCCGGGTCCTCGGTGGCCACTTCGAGGTCGATGGAATCGACGTCGGCGAAGCGCTTGAACAGCACTGCCTTGCCTTCCATCACCGGCTTGGAGGCCAGAGCGCCGAGATTGCCCAGACCCAGGATGGCGGTGCCGTTGGAGATCACGGCCACCATGTTGCCGCGCGTCGTGTAGTCGAAGGCGCGGCTCGGATCGTCGGCGATCGCCTTTACCGGCACCGCGACCCCCGGCGAATAGGCGAGCGACAGGTCGCGCTGCGTCGCCATCGGCTTCGTCGGGTTGATCTCCAGCTTGCCCGGCCGTCCCATGGCATGGAATTCGAGCGCCTCCTGGGCGCTCACCGACGGCCCGCCACCTCCCTCGCTCTTCCTGCTTGACGCCATGGCGCGGTCCGCCCCTCCCAGAAGGCTCTTCTTTTTGTGGAGCGTTTGGGATTAAGGCTACACTTCGGCACTGTAAACAGCCAAGCAGGACGAAACGCTGTTTTGCGAGACGGCCGTGAACGACGAGACGCCCTTCAGCATCGATCCTGCCACGCCGGCGCCGACCGCCACCGTCGGCGCGACGCCGATGATGGAGCAGTTCATCGAGATCAAGACGGCGAACCCCGATTCGCTGCTCTTCTACCGCATGGGCGACTTCTACGAGCTGTTCTTCCACGATGCCGAGGTGGCGAGCCGCGCGCTGGGCATTGCGCTCACCCGTCGCGGCAAGCATCTCGGCCGCGACATCCCGATGTGCGGGGTGCCGATCCATGCCGCCGACGACTACCTGCAGAAGCTGATCGCGCTCGGCCATCGCGTCGCCGTGTGCGAGCAGATCGAGGACCCGGCGGAGGCCCGCAAGCGCGGCGCCAAGTCGGTCGTGCGGCGCGACGTCGTTCGCCTCGTCACGCCTGGCACCATCACGGAGGATCGACTGCTGGCCCCCTCGGAGGCCAATTATCTGATGGCGCTCGGCCGGGTGAAGGGTGCCGCCGGCGCCGGCTGCGCCCTGGCCTGGATCGACATCTCGACGGGCGCCTTCCGGGTCGCCGAGACGGCCCCCGACAGGCTCGCCGCCGACGTCATGCGCGTCGACCCCAAGGAGCTCGTCGTCGCCGAGCCGGCTTTCCACGACCCCGAGCTCAGGCCCGCCTTCGACCTTCTCGGCCGCATCGTTCACCCGGAGCCGCCGAGCCTCTTCGATTCGTCCTCGGCGCCCGCCCGCATCGCTCGCTTCTATGGCGTCGCCACGCCCGACAGCTTCGGCGCCTTCTCGCGCGCCGAGCTCTCGGCCGTCTCGGGGGCCATCGCGTATGTCGAGAAGACGCAGAAGGCCGAGCGACCGCCGCTGGAACGACCCGCCCGCGAGGACGCTGCCTCCACCCTGTTCGTCGACCCGGCGACGCGGGCCAATCTGGAGCTGCTGCGCACCATTTCGGGCAGCCGCGACGGCGCCTTGCTGAAGGCCATCGACCGCACCGTGACGGGCGCCGGCGCTCGCCTGCTCGCCGAACGCCTCACCGCCCCGCTGACCGACCCCGAAGCCATCCGCCACCGCCTCGACTCGGTGTCGTTCCTGGTCGAGGAAGCGCGACTTTGCGAGGCGCTCCGCCTGTCCCTGAAGAGCGTCGCCGACATGCCGCGGGCGCTTTCCCGCCTGGCGCTCAATCGCGGCGGCCCGCGCGACCTCGGCGCATTGCGCGCCGCCCTGGAGGCAGCGCGCGAGATCCATGCCCTGCTCGGCACTCCGCTGCCGGACGAGATCGGCCAGGCATCGGCCGCGCTGGCGGCATTGCCGGGCGCTTTCGCCGGCCGGCTCGAGGCGACGCTTGCCGAGGACCTGCCGCTCCTGAAGCGCGATGGCGGCTTCGTGCGGCGCGGCGCCTCCGCCGAGCTCGACGAGATGCGCGGGCTGCGTGACGACACGCGCCAGGTGATTGCCGCAATGGAAAGGAGCCTGGCGGAGGAGACCGGCATCCGCTCGCTCAAGATCCGCCACAACAACGTCCTCGGCTATTACATCGAGGTGAACGCCAACCATCAGGAGGCGATGACCGGCAGCGACGCTGCACGGTCCCGCTTCATCCATCGACAGACCATGGCCAGCGCCATGCGCTTCACCACCACCGAGCTCGCCGGGCTGGAGACGCGCATCGCCAACGCCGCCGACCGGGCGCTGTCGATCGAGCTTGGGATCTTCGACGGGCTCGTGGCCGAGGCGGTCGTCCACGCCGCTGCGATCCGCGCCGGCGCCGCGGCACTCGCCGTCCTCGACGTGTCTGCCGCGCTGGCCACGCTGGCCGTCGGCGAGCGCTATTGCCGGCCGGACGTGGACGGCAGCCTTTCGCTCGCCATCGAAGGCGGGCGTCATCCGGTGGTGGAGCAGGCGCTGCGCGCGGCGGGCGAGAGTGCCTTCGTCGCCAACGATTGCGACCTCTCGCCGCCCGAAGGCAACCGCAACGGGGCGATCTGGCTGCTCACCGGTCCCAACATGGGCGGCAAGTCGACCTTCCTGAGACAGAACGCGCTGATTGCGATCATGGCGCAGATGGGCTCCTTCGTGCCGGCCGCAAATGCCCGGATCGGCGTCGTCGACCGGCTGTTCTCGCGCGTCGGCGCCTCCGACGACCTGGCGCGCGGCCGCTCCACCTTCATGGTCGAGATGGTCGAGACGGCGGCGATCCTCAACCAGGCAGGCGAACGGGCGCTGGTCATCCTGGACGAGATCGGGCGCGGCACGGCGACGTTCGACGGCCTGTCGATCGCCTGGGCGGCGCTCGAGTACCTGCATGAGAAGAACCGCTGCCGCACCATGTTCGCCACCCATTTCCACGAGATGACGGCGCTGTCGGCCAAGCTGCCGCGCCTCCACAACGTCACCATGCGCGTCAAGGAATGGGAAGGCGAGGTGGTCTTCCTGCACGAGGTCGGCCGCGGCGCCGCCGACCGCTCTTATGGGGTCCAGGTGGCGCGCCTCGCCGGCCTGCCGGAGGCCGTGGTGGCGCGCGCCAGGGAGGTCCTGCACCAGTTGGAGCAAAGCGAGGAATCCGGCCGCGCCGCGCGTCTGGTGGACGACCTGCCGCTGTTCAGCGCGGCCGTGCGCCGCGAGGCGCCGAAGCCGGCCCCGGACCGCCGCCTGGGCGAGGCGCTGGCCGGCTTGAACCCGGACGAGATGACGCCGCGCGAGGCACTGGACGCGCTCTACCGGCTGAAAGGCTTGGCCTCCGAGGGCTGAACCGGCTGAAAGGCTTGGCCTCCGAGGGCTGAGCCCGGCCGCCGGCGGCTTCTCGTTCAGTCCTCGCCGGCCACCAGCGGCACGAACATGACGTCCCCGAGATCCTCCTCGGCGAAGCCGGTCTCGCTGGTTCTCTTGAGGAGAAGCAGGCGCTGCGGACGGTCGACCCCGCCGAGCGGCATGATGAGACGCCCGCCGATCGCGAGCTGTGCCTTCCAGGCGGGTGGGATGTCGTGCCCGCTCGCGGCGGCGAGGATGGCGTCGAACGGCGCCTCTTCGGCCCACCCGGCGATCCCGTCGCCCGTCCGCACGCTGACATTGCGGATGTCGAGCGAGCTGAGCAACGCCGCCGCCTGCCGGGCCAGCAGCGCATGGCGCTCGACCGAATAGACGTGGCGGGCCAGCAGGGCCAGCACCGCCGCCGCGTAACCCGACCCGGTGCCGATCTCCAGCACGCGCTTCGACGGGTCGAGCGCCGCCGCCTGCGCCATCAAACCCACGATGTAGGGCTGCGAGATGGTCTGCCCGGCCGCGATGGGCAGCGCCGAGTCGTCATAGGCGTGGCGGGCCATCGGCCTGGCCAGGAACAGCTCGCGCGGCAGCTGCCGCATGGCGTGCAGCACGGACGTGTCCACTATGTCGCGCCCGGCGAGCTGCCGCTCGACCATATGCCGGCGCAACTTGTCCGAATCGGGGAGCAGCGGGGCGTCTTCGGGGATGCGCATGGCAGAAAACGGGTGGCTTCCGAGCCGGTTCCAGGACCGGCCGACCGCCATCCTAAGCGCACGGGCGGCGGCGGCAAGGCCTGCCATACCCTTGCCCGGAAAAACGCGCTATAGAGCCGCCCGAAAGAGAGAATCGTCTGCGCTGATGACGAGAATTCCCTTGAAGCTGGACGAACTGGTCGACGGCGACGCCCTGCGCCGCGACCTGGCGGCCGCGGTCGTCGACGACGAGCCGGCATCGCCGGCCACCCGCGCCGCTGTCCTGCAGCGCCTCAAGGACTGCCTGGCCGAGGGCCGCAAGGTCGCCGAGCGCATGCTGATGGCCGATGGCGGCGGCCTGGCCTGCGCCGAGCGTCTGTCGCATCTGATGGACGAGGTGATCGTCGCCCTCTGCGACTTTGCCGTCGGCAGTGTCTTCCGGGCCAAGGGGCGTTCGGCGCCCGAGCGCTGGGCGCTGCTGGCGGTCGGAGGTTATGGGCGCGGCACGCTGGCCCCCGGCTCGGACATCGACCTGCTTTTCCTGCTCCCCGCCAAGCAGACGGCGCGCGGCGCCGCCATCGTCGAGTATATCCTGTACATGCTGTGGGACATGGGCCTGAAGGTCGGCCACGCGACCCGCACGGTGGACGAGTGCCTCCGCCTGTCGCGCGCCGACATGACCATTCGCACGGCCATCCTCGAGAAGCGCTTCCTGTGGGGCGACAAGGCGCTATGCGACCAGCTTTTCCAGCGTTTCGACAAGGAAGTGGTCAAGAACACCGGCCCCGAATACGCCCAGGCCAAGCTCGCCGAGCGCGACGAGCGCCACCGCAAGGTCGGCGAGAGCCGCTATCTGGTGGAGCCCAACGTCAAGGACGGCAAAGGCGGGTTGCGCGACCTGCAGACCCTGTTCTGGATCGGCAAGTACTTCTACCGCGAGCGCACGGTCGAGGAGCTGGTCGACAAGGGCGTGTTTACCCGCGCCGAACATCTGGAGTTCCTGAAAGCCGAGGATTTCCTGTGGGCGGTGCGCTGCCACATGCATTTCCTGACCGGCAAGGCCGAGGAGCGACTGCATTTCGACATCCAGCGGGAGATTGCCGAAAGGCTCGGCTACCGCAGCCACCCGGGCCTCTCGGCCGTCGAGCGCTTCATGAAGCACTATTTCCTGGTGGCCAAGGACGTCGGCGACCTGACCCGCATCTTCTGCGCCGCGCTGGAGGAGGAGCAGGCGAGCCATGTTTCGGGGTTCAACCGGCTGTTCCTCACCTTCTCGCGCCGGCGGCGCAAGCTGGCTGGAACCAGCGATTTCATCATCGACAACGACCGCATCACCATCGCCGACGACAAGGTGTTCGAGCGCGACCCGGTGAATCTGCTGCGGCTGTTCTGGCTGGCCGACCGCCACGGCTTCGAGTACCACCCCGACGCTCTGAAGCTGGTCACCCGCTCGCTGCGGCTGGTCGACCGCAACCTGCGGCGCGACAAGGAGGCCAACCGGCTGTTCCTCGACCTGCTCACCTCGGACCGCAAACCCGAGCTCAACCTGCGGCGCATGAATGAGGCCGGGCTGCTCGGCAAGCTGATCCCCGATTTCGGCAAGATCGTCGCCATGATGCAGTTCAGCATGTACCACCACTATACGGTGGACGAGCATCTACTGCGCTGCATCGACGTGCTGTCCGACATCGAGAAGGGCGGCGAGCAGAAGGCCCATCCCCTTTCGCACCAGCTCATCGGCGGGCTCAAGCACCGCCGCGAGGCGCT
Organism: Mesorhizobium sp.; assembly: GCA_040510195.1. Lineage (GTDB taxonomy): Bacteria > Pseudomonadota > Alphaproteobacteria > Rhizobiales > Rhizobiaceae > JBEVJK01. Next base: position 98,452 of record JBEVJK010000076.1, read on the forward strand.
CTACGTCGCCGTCCTGCTGCACGACATCGCCAAGGGCCGGCTGGAGGATCACTCCGCGGCCGGCGCCCGCATCGCCCGTCGCATCTGCCCGCATATGGGGCTCAGCGTGGCCGACACCGAGCTGGTCGCCTGGCTGGTCGAGAACCACCTCCTGATGTCGATGACGGCGCAGACGCGCGACCTGAACGACCGTAAGACCATCGAGGACTTCGCGCATGCCGTGCAGTCGGTCGAGCGGCTCAAGCTGCTCCTCGTCCTCACCGTCTGCGACATAAGGGGCGTGGGCCCGGGCGTTTGGAACGGCTGGAAGGGCCAGCTCCTGCGCACCCTCTATTTCGAGACCGAGCTCCTGCTGACCGGCGGCTTCTCCGAGGTCTCGCGGGCCGAGCGCGCCGGAGCGGCCCGGCGCCAGCTCGACCAGGCCTTGGCGGATTGGCCGGAGGAGGAGCGCGCGCGCTATGTGCGGCTGCTCTACGACAACTACCTGCTCACAGTCGACCGTGCCGACCAGCGGCGCCATGCCGACTTCGTCCGCCAGGCCGACGCCGACGGCCAGCGCCTGGCGACGATGGTCAAGACGCGCGCCTTCGAGGCGGTGACCGAGATCACCGTCCTGGCCCAGGATCACCCGCGCCTGCTCTCCGTGATCGCCGGCGCCTGCGCGGCGGCCGGCGGCAACATCGTCGATGCCCAGATTTTCACCACTGCCGACGGGCGAGCGCTCGACACCATCCTGATTTCCCGCGAGTTCGACCGCGACGAGGATGAACGGCGGCGCGCCGAGCGCGTCGGCAAGTTGATCGAGGACGTGTTGTCGGGACGCGCCTGGCTGCCGGAGATGATCGAAAAGCGGACCAAGCCCAAGCGCGGCTCCCGGACTTTCCGCATCGAGCCGACGGCGGACATCCGCAACGCGCTGTCCAACCGCTTTTCGGTCATCGAGATCTCCGGCCTCGACCGGCCGGGGCTGCTTTCGGAGATCACCGGCGCGCTTTCAGACCTGTCCCTGGACATCGCCTCGGCGCAGATCACCACCTTCGGCGAGAAGGTGATCGACACCTTCTACGTCACCGACCTGACCGGCCAGAAGATCGAGAACCCGACGCGCATGGAGGCGATCCGCAAGAGCCTCGTGGCGATCCTGGACGGTGCGGCGCCGCAGCGCGGCAAGACGCGCGGCGCCGCGCTGCCGGCAAAGGCGGCGGAATAGCAGCCATGCGCACGCCGCCCGTACCTCGCCGCCGCGCATGAGCCTGGTCAGGAAGTTCGCCACCGTCGCGTCCGGCACGCTCGCCTCCCGCGTGCTCGGCTTCACGCGCGAGATGCTGATGGCCGCAGCGCTCGGCACGGGCCCGATCGCCGACGCCTTCAACGCTGCCTTCCAGTTTCCCAACACCTTCCGCCGGCTGTTCGCGGAAGGTGCCTTCAACGCCGCCTTCGTGCCGCTTTTCGCCAAGGAGATCGAGGCCCATGGCGTCGAAGGCGCCAAGCGCTTCTCCGAGGAGGTGTTCGGCGTCCTCTTCTCGGTCCTCTTGGTGCTGACGATCGGCATGGAGCTGGCGATGCCGCTGCTCGTCGCCACCATCATCGCTCCGGGGTTCGCCGACGATCCCCAGAAGTTCGCGCTGACGGAGGCCTTGGCGACGATCATGTTCCCCTACCTGGTCTGCATGTCGCTGGGGGCCATGATGAGCGGCATGCTGAACTCGCTGCGCCGCTACTTCGCCGCGGCCATCGCTCCGGTCTTCCTCAACGTCATCCTGATCGCCGTGCTCGGCTGGGCCTGGTATCGCGGCCACGACGGCATGACCGTCGGCTACGCGCTCGCCTGGGGGGTGCTCGCCGCCGGCATCGTGCAGCTCGCCATCGTCTGGGGGGCGGTGCGCCACGCCGGCATCTCGATCGGCTTCCGGCGGCCGCGCCTCACCCCCAATGTCCGGCGGCTTCTCGTCCTCGCCTTCCCGGCGGCGATCACCGGCGGCATCACCCAGATCAACCAGCTGATCGGCACTGCCATCGCGTCGGGGCGCGACAGCGCCGTCTCCTCGCTCGCCTATGCCGACCGCGTCTACCAGCTGCCGCTCGGCGTGGTCGGCATCGCTGTCGCCATCGTCCTGTTGCCGGAGCTGGCGCGGGCGCTCAAGGCCGGCAATCTCAAGGAGGCCGAGAACCTGCAGAACCGTTCGGTCGAGTTCACGCTGTTTCTGACGTTGCCGGCCGCCGCCGCGCTGCTGGTCATCGCCGAGCCGATCGTGCGCGTGCTCTACGAGCGCGGCGCTTTCGCCGCCGGCGACAGCACGCCGACGGTGTCGGCCATTCTGGCGATCTTCGGGCTCGGGCTGCCGGCCTTCGTGCTGATCAAGGCCTTCACGCCGGGCTACTTCGCCCGCGAGGACACCCGCACGCCGATGCTCTTCGCCGCCATCTCCGTCGCGGTCAACGTGGCGACGGCGCTGGCGCTGTTTCCGTCGACGGGTGCCCCCGGCATCGCGGTCGCCTCCGTGCTGGCCGGCTGGGTCAACACGGCTCTCCTGCTCGGCATGCTGGTGCGCCGCGGCCATTGGGGCAGCGACCGCCCGCTTTTGCGGCGCATCCCGCGCCTGATCGTCGCTGCAGCCGTTATGGCCGGGGTGCTGCACCTCGGCGCAGGCTGGCTGTCGCTCTGGCTGGCGCCCGCCACCCCGCTGCCTGCCCAGGCGCTGGCGCTGGCCGTGCTGATCGGCGCCGGCGCCGTCGTCTATTTCGGCGTCGCCTTCGGCATTGGCGGGGCCGACCTCGGCATGATCCGCCGCAACCTGCGCCGCGGGCGCGCCGGCCCCTTGGACGAGGGGCCTTGATCGGCGGCACCGCCTCGTCCATATAGGCCGCCTTCGACTTTCGCCGCGCGCGAAACGGCCCTCCACAAGCCACGAGGTTCGACAATGGCTCCCTTCAAGCCGCTCGTCTTTTCCGGCGTCCAGCCGACCGGAAACCTGCATCTCGGCAACTATCTCGGCGCCATCCGCCGCTTCGTCCAGCTGCAGGACAGCCACGACTGCATCTACTGCGTCGTCGACATGCACGCCATCACCGTCTGGCAGGAACCGGCCGAGCTGATCCGCGCCACCCGCGAGGTGACGGCTGCCTTCCTCGCCGCCGGCATCGACCCCGGCAAGCACATCGTGTTCAACCAGAGTCGCGTCAGGCAGCACTCGGAGCTCGCCTGGATCTTCAACTGCGTGGCCCGCATGGGCTGGCTGTCGCGCATGACGCAGTTCAAGGAGAAGGCCGGCAAGGACCGCGAGAACGCCTCGGTCGGGCTCTTCGCCTACCCGACCCTCATGGCTGCCGACATCCTCCTCTACTTGGCGACCCACGTGCCGGTCGGCGACGACCAAAAGCAGCACCTCGAGCTGACGCGCGACATCGCCCAGAAGTTCAACAACGATTTCGCTGGCGCGATCGCCGACAACGGCTTCGGCGATGCTTTTTTCCCGCTGACCGAGCCCGTGATCCAGGGGCCGGCGACGCGGGTGATGAGCTTGCGCGACGGCACCAAGAAGATGTCGAAATCGGACGCGTCCGATCTTTCGCGTATCAACCTGTCCGACGATGCCGACACGATCGCGCGCAAAATCCAGAAGGCGAAAACCGATCCCGAGGGCATTCCGTCGGAGCCCGGCGGGCTGACGGGCCGACCGGAAGCGGAGAACCTCGTCGGCATTTACGCGGCGCTGGCCGGCAAGTCGAAAGGCGACGTGCTGGCGGAGTTCGGCGGATCCCAGTTCTCGCAGTTCAAGAAGGGCCTTGCGGATCTTCTGCGCAATCGTATCCGCGTCGTCGGTCAGGTTGATGCGCGAATTATCGGATGCGTCCGACTTCGACATCTTCTTGGTGCCGTCGCGCAGGCTCATCACGCGCGTCGCCGGCCCC
>JBEVJK010000077.1:0-9600 GCA_040510195.1 Mesorhizobium sp.
GATCCCGTAGCGTCATGGCGCCGGGAGGTCAACGCGATGCGCGAGGCCAGCTGCGCGTGATGTCGTTTCCCTGGTGACATTTCAGAACCATGCGCCTTCCAGTCGCATTTTTCACAACGCATGCCGGAAGGCGCGGCGACGCGGCGAGCCTGCCGCGTCTAGGCTGCGGCCAGTTTTCCGGAGCCGTCCAAATTCACATGCAGACCTATGATTTCATCATCGTCGGCTCCGGCTCGGCCGGCTCGGTTCTCGCCGACAAACTGTCGGCTTCCGGCCGCTACTCCGTGCTGGTGCTGGAAGCTGGCGGCACCGACCGCCGTTTTTACGTCCAGATGCCGCTCGGCTATGGCAAGACCTTCTTCGACCCGGCCGTCAACTGGAACTACAAGGCCGAGCCCGACCCGGGGCTCGCCGGCAATGCCGACCACTGGCCGCGCGGCAAGCTGCTCGGCGGCTCCTCCTCCATCAACGCCATGGTCTGGGTGCGCGGCAACCCCGCCGACTTCGACGAGTGGCGCGACGCCGGCAACCCGGGCTGGGGCTATGACGATCTGCTGCCGATCTTCAAGGCGATCGAGGACAACGAGGCGGGCGCCGATCGCTGGCGCGGCACCGGCGGCCCGCTCCACGTGACCGATTGCTCGGCGGCCGTCCACCCTCTCACCCGCCGCTATCTGGAGGCCGGCCGCCAGGCCGGGCTGCCCCTCAACCCCGACTTCAACGGCGCCGCCCAGGACGGCGTCGGCATTTATCAGATCACCACCCGCGACGGCCGGCGCATGTCGGCGGCGCGAGCCTTCCTGCGCCCGGCGATGGCGCGGCCGAACGTCCGCGTCGAGACCGGAGCTCTGGTCACCCGCATCCTCTTCGACGGCCGTCGCGCCACCGGCGTCGAATATGCGACCGGCGCCGGCACTCGCACTGCGCTTGCGGGGCGCGAGGTGATCGTCAGCGGCGGCTCCGTCAACTCGCCGCAGCTGCTGCAGCTGTCGGGCATCGGCCCTGCCGCCCTTTTGGGCGAGCACGGACTGGACGTCGTTGCCGACAATCCCGCAGTCGGCGCCAACCTCCAGGACCATCAGGGCATCAACTACACCTTCAAGGCCAGGCAGCGGACCCTCAACCAGCTCCTGCGGCCCTGGTGGGGCAAGCTGTTCGTCGGCGCCCAGTACCTGCTCCTGCGACGCGGCCCACTCTCCTTGTCGATGAACAATGCCGGCGGCTTCTTCCGCACCGACGCGTCGCGCACGCGCCCCAACATGCAGCTCTATTTCCAAGCCTTCTCGACCGTCGTCCCGCGGGCCGGCGAGCGCCCGATCCTGACGCCCGATCCGTGGCCCGGCTTCTCGATCGGCCTGTCGAACTGCCGCCCGACCAGCCGCGGCGAGATCGGCATCCGTTCCGCCGACCCGTTCGTTCCGCCGCGCATCGTGCCCAATGCCTTCTCGACGGATGCGGACGTCGCCGAGATGCTTGCCGGCGTCAAGTTCCTGCGCAAGCTGGCCTCGATGCCGGCCATGGCGGAGGCGATCGCCGAGGAAATGCTGCCCGGTCCGGCCTGCCGGACCGACGCCGAGCTGGAGGACGACTTCCGCCGGCGCAGCGGCACGGTCTATCATCCCGTGTCGACCTGCCGCATGGGACCCGACCCGACCGCGGCGGTGGTCGACAGTCGCCTGAGGGTGCACGGGATCGGCGGCCTGCGCGTCATCGACGCCTCCGTCTTTCCCAACAATGTCGGCGGCAACACCAATGCCGCCGCCATCATGACCGGCGCCAAGGGCGCGGTCATGGTGCTCGAAGACCAGCGCTGAGGAGGATCGGATGAAGATCAAGGACGTCAGCACCTTCGTGGTCGGCAACCCGCCGCCGCAAACCGGCGGCCGCTACTTCATCTTCGTCAAGCTGGTCACCGACGGCGGCGTCGTCGGCTATGGCGAGGCCTACAACGCCACCTTCGGCCCGCATGTGACGGCCGCGATGATCGAGGACTGCGCGGCGCGCTACCTCGTCGGCCGCGACCCGCACGATGTCGAGACCTTCTTCCGCCGCGCCTATTCCTCGGGCTTCTCGCAGCGCCCCGACATTTCGATGATGGGCTGCGTCTCGGCGCTGGAGATGGCCTGCTGGGACATCATCGGCAAGGAGGCGGGCAAGCCGGTCTACAAGCTGCTGGGCGGCCAGGTGCACGAGGCGCTGCGCAGCTACACCTATCTCTACCCGAGGACCGGCAGCGTGTTTCCCGGCGAGACTGATAGCCCGAGGAACGTCTACAACGACCCCGACATCGCCGCCGAGACCGCGCTCGCCTATGTCGAGCAAGGCTTCGACGCCATCAAGCTCGACCCGGCCGGGCCCTACACGGCTTTCGACGGCCACCAGCCGCGGCTGGCCGACATCGATCTCTCGGCGCGCATGCTGAAGGCGATCCGCGACGCGGTCGGCGACCGCGCCGACATCCTCTTCGGCACCCACGGACAGTTCACCGCCTCGGGCGCCCTGCGCATGGCGCGCGCCATCGAGCCTTACGACCCGCTGTGGTTCGAGGAGCCGGTGCCGCCCGACATGCCGGAGGTGATGGCCGAGGTGGCGCGCGGCACCCGGATTCCGATCGCCACCGGCGAGCGTCTCGCCACCAAATGGGAGTTCGCCCGGGTGATCGAGAACCGAGCCGCCTCCATCCTGCAGCCCGATCTCGGCCGCTCGGGGGGCATTCTGGAAACCAAGAAGATCGCCGCCATGGCCGAGGCCTACCACATCCAGGTCGCCCCGCACTGCTACTGCGGACCGATCGTCGGCGCCGCCAACATCCAGCTCGCGGCGACGCTGCCCAACTTCCTGATCCTGGAGTCGATCAAGACCTGGGACGGCTTCCACGCCGAGCTGCTGAAGTCCAAGATCGAATGGCAGGACGGCAAGGTGATCCCGTCGAAGGAGCCGGGCCTCGGCGTCGAACTCGACGAGGCGGTGGCCCTAGCGCACCCATGGACGGGGGAAACACTGCATCTGGAGATGACCCCCGACCCGCTGTTTCCCTGATCGGGAATCCTTATTAATTCAATAGCTTGGAGCGAAACCTGGAATCGGCCTGGAAGGCCGTTGAATCAAAGCTTGAGGCGGTCTGCGATCTCCGAACACCGCCATCCGTCGGGCGTTGCCTGACGGGAGGGGGAGCCGGATCGACTCCCCGCTTGCCGCGATCTCGGCCGGTCAGCCGCCGATCGTCAGGTTGACGGCCTTCGGGCCCTTGCCCCGCTTGTCGGGCTCGGTCTCGAAGGACACTTTCTGTCCGTCCTCGAGTCCCGGAAGACCCGAGGCCTGCACCGCAGAGATGTGAACGAAGACGTCCTTCTGGCCGTCGTCCGGGGTGATGAAGCCGAAACCCTTGGCGTGGGTGAAGAACTTGACAGTGCCGGTCTGCGGCATCGGAAACTCCTTATCTCCCATTGTCATTCACGCGGCGGATCCGATGTCATTCACGCATTCACGCGATGGACCGAATCCAACACGAGCGTCGGTCGTTTACTGGAGGAGAAGAAACAGTTTCCCCGCGCTGGAGCTTTGCCAAAGCCCTCTCTTTGGCGAGGAGCCGCGGCGCATTGCGTCGAGGCCCATGCTATTCCAGTCTCCGGGCCGGCAAATGCCCGAACGCTCATTTTCTCCATTATTTTGGCACCCGGCACAAGAAAAAGTTTTGCGCGCATTTTTCCGGCATGTCCGGCGGCAGAAACGACATTGCCGGTCGGCGCAAAAAAAAAGCACGGCCGAAGCCGTGCCTTCTCTTTTCAAGCTTCCGACTGGGTCGGCAGCGAGTCCTCTGCAGCGCGATCAGCCGGCCCGCAGGTTGACCGCCTTGGGACCCTTGCCCATGCGGTCGGGCTCCACGTCGAACGTGACCTTCTGGCCGTCGACGAGGGTCCGCATGCCGGATGCCTCGATGGCGGAGATGTGGACAAAGACGTCCTTGGCGCCGCCGTCAGGCGTGATGAAGCCGAAGCCTTTGGTGGCGTTGAAGAACTTTACGGTGCCGGTCTGGGCCATGGGGGTAAAACTCCTTCACCCGTTTCGTTTAACCGGTCCTTCCGCATGGCGGCGAGCAGGTCCGGCAGTTTCATTGGCGGTCATGCATTCGCGCACGAAGAACCCCCCGCCAAAGCGGGGCCGTCAGAGATTCACAGTGTCGGGGAAAGGGTCGCTCAAACGTTCCAGTCTCCGGGACAGCAAATGCCCGAACGCAAGTTTTATGGCACGGAATGGGACGCCTTGCAAGATCGTCATGGAATTCAGGGGGTTGCGAGCCGGCAAATCTTGAGGCTCAGGCGACGCCGAGAACCCGCGCCAGGCGACCTCCGACTTTGCGCTTCAGGCCTCCTTCGAGGCGGCCGATGCCGACGAGGCGCTCGCCACCGCGTCGACGAAGGCGCACGAACGGCACCATTTCGTACGCGGCTATGCGGCCCAGCGTTCCGCGGTCGGCGCTGACGTCGGCCACCAGCATGGCGCCGATCCGCCCCGGCCATGTCTGAGCCAGGAAGGCGGTGCCGAGGAAATCTCCGAGCCCGTAGGCGACGACTGCGTCACCCACCCGCTCGACGGGCTGCACCACATGGGCGTGGTGGCCGGCGATCAGCCCGACCCCTTGGGCGGCCAGGCGGTGCGCGAGCGCCCGCGTTCCGCTGCGTGGAAAATGGCAGAACTCCCAATCCCAGTGCGGCACAGCGCAGATCAAATCGGCGCGAGCCCCGCATACGCTCTTCCACCCATCGCGGGCCAGCCTTCCGGTCATCACCACCCGCCGCGAGAACTCGCGGGCGGCCGCATTGCGCCAATCGGTGAAGCCGACGAGGCCGATGGCCACGCCCTCGACCGAAAGCGTCGTCACCGGCGTGTGGTCGGTGGTGCCGATGGTCCTGATCCCGAGCCCGCCCAGCGCATCTCGCGTCTCCGCCAAGCCGTCGGGACCCTGGTCGAGCGCATGGTTGTTGGCGAGCGACAGCACCAGCCGATCGGAATCGATGTCCATGGCCGCGAGCAGCCCCAGCAGAAAGCCCGTCTCCATCGCATGGCGTGTTCCGAGCCGCGTCCTGAGCGGGGCCCGCCGGCGCGTCACCACCGGGCTCTCGCAATTGCCGACGACCAGGTCGGCGCCGGCCAGGACGGACATCAGCGCCGGGTCGATCTCAGGCGCCTCCCGATTGGCGACGGCCGAAATGTCGCCGAGAAATACCAGGCGGACGCTGCGCTTCGGCGGCGTCGACATCAGCCGCGCGGCGGGCGCCGCAAATCCGGTCGCATCGCCGCCCAGCGACGGACTGAGAAAGTGAGGCCACCAGGACAGCAAGTAAGGCAGCGGAAAGTTCGACACCACACCACCGAAGTTCAATCCCCGACGCAGGCTAATGGCTTTTCGACCGATCCGGAATGGGGGTCGCTCGAAGGAGGTAGCGCCGCGGCGCTGCTTGACCGCGCAACGCTTTTGCGGCCAACTGGATGGGATTGGTACGACCGGGTCCGCAGGCTGAAGCATGACTGTCGAATTCCTCCTCACCTCCTTGATCGTCGTCGCATCGCCGGGCACCGGCGTGCTCTACACGCTGGCGGCGGGGCTCTCTCGCGGGGCACGGGCCAGCGTCGTGGCGGCCTTCGGCTGTACGCTCGGCATCCTGCCGCATATGGCGGCTGCGATCCTCGGCCTGGCTGCCCTCCTCCACACCAGCGCCATCGCCTTCCAGCTGATCAAGTATCTGGGCGTCGCTTATCTTCTCTACATGGCCTGGAGCGCGCTGCGGGACCATGGCGCCCTCAGCGTCGAGGAGCGGATCGACGCCCGCTCGGACTTGGAGGTCACGGTCGACGCGATCCTGGTCAACATCCTGAACCCCAAATTGTCGATCTTCTTCCTCGCCTTCCTGCCGCAATTCGTCCGGCCGGGGGAGCCGCACCCGGTGCTTTCGATGCTGCTGCTCAGCCTCGTCTTCATGGCGATTACCTTCGCGGTGTTCGTCGGCTACGGCCTGTGCGCAGCCTCGATGCGCCGCTACGTGGTGTCGCGGCCCCGCGTGCTTGCCTGGATGCGCCGCACCTTCGCCGCCGCCTTCGTCGCGCTCGGCGCCAAGCTGGCGCTGACCGAGCGCTGACCGCATGGCCATCAAGGGAGGATGCGCGGGGGCCTTCTTCGCTGCCTGGCTCCTGATCGCGTCCCCGACCAAGGCCGACCCCCAAGCCGCGGCGACCGCGCTGTTTGCCGCGCCGACCGTCGCCGAGCGCAGCGCCGCCGTCGACGAGCTCGAAAACGCCGATCCCAAGGACCCCGTGGTCCCCTATGCCCTCGGCGCCACGCAGTTCTTCCAGGCCCTGGAAGGACTGGCGATGGCGCTCAACCGCCATGGCTTCGAGACACCGCAAAGCTTCGCCCTGCCCTTGCTTCGCCTGCCGGTGCCGCCGCGCGAAGAGCCGGAGCCGCTCACCTATGACGGCTTTCGCACGATGCTGGTCGACTTCCGCGACGGCATGGAAGCCGCGGCCGCCACCCTCGACGGCGTGCCGGCCGACGCCGAGATCGGCCTCGTCGTGGACCTCGACAGGCACGGCATCGACCTCGATGGCGACGGCGTCATCGGTCCGGCAGAGAGCCTCGCTGCCATCATGGCCGCCATGCGCGGGCCCGGCGCCGAGCTGACGTCGCCGCCGGCAGGCGGCCTGGTGTTTCGCTTCGACCGCGCCGACGGGTTCTGGCTGCAGGCCTATGCCAACTTCCTGGTCGCCCAGGCCGACTTCTGGCTGGCGCACGACTTCCAGGCGACCTTCGACGGCAGCTTCCACATGCTCTTCCCGCGTGCCGGACTTCCGTTGCAGGATGCGCTGGTGCCGCCGTCCGACCAGCTTGCCTCGGGCATGCTGATGGCCGAGTGGCGGATCGCCGACCTGGTCTCCTTCATTCACCTCATCGATTGGCCGGTGATCGAGCCGGAGCGACGCCAGACCGCCCGCCTCAAGCTGCTGGAGATGATCCGCCTGTCGCGCGAGAACTGGAAGGCGATCCTGGCCGAGACCGACAACGACCGCGAATGGCTGCCTGGGCCGCAGCAGCCCGGCATCAACCCGCTCACCGGCCTCGCGGTCACCGACAAGGAGGTTGCCGCCTGGCACGAGGCGCTGCAGATGGCCGAGGACCTGCTCGAGGGACGCGTGCTCCTGCTGCATTTCCGCATCGCCTCGAAGGGCATCAACATGAAGGCGTTCTTCGACGCTCCTGAGCCCTTCGACCTGGTGCTGTCGATCACCGGCCCCGCCATCGTGCCTTATCTGGAGAACGGCACGCTGCTGACGTCCGAGGAGTTCGCCCGCATCCGCAGCCAGTTCGGCGGCGCCGGCTTCCTGGCCTTCGCGATCTGGTTCAACTGACCGCTCTCCTGCCAGCCTGCTGTCAGCATGTGCCGGCCCGCACCCGGCTCGCTGAAAGGCCGCACTTCCCATCGCGGCCAAAGCCCCCCATATTGGCGGCATGGCCAAACGTCCCGAGCAGCCCTCCTCCGGCAACCCCACCGGTGAGCGCGATCCGCATGACGCCCCTGGGCGCCGGCGCCGCAGCCCGCTGACAGATTTCCACGACGCCTCGGAACCGCTGCATCCCCAGGGCTTCGGCGAGGCGCCGCAGGCACCGCTTTCCGGCGTGCCGCTGTCCGGAAAGGTGTCGGACTGGGCAGCCGACATCGCGCGCGAGGCCGAGGACGCTGTACCGGCCGCTTCTGCCCCATCGAAGCCCAAGAAGAAGATCCCCGAGCGCTCCTCGGCGCCCACCAAGACGGCGCGTGGCACCTCCATGGGCGGCGCGGCGTCGGCGCGCGAGCGCGCCGCGGCCGGCCTGAACCCGGTGGCGGGCCTCGACATCGCCCTGGAGGACGCCGAGCAGCTGACGCAATCCGGCGTCACCGCGACGGTGGCGGCGCTCTCCAGTCTGATCGAGAGCGGCAACCCGCTGCACAAGAACGGTCAGATCTGGACCCCCCACCGTCCGGCGCGGCCGGAAAAGTCGGAAGGTGGCATCGCGATCAAGATGGTTTCGGACTTTGAGCCGGCCGGCGACCAGCCGACCGCGATCCGCGAGCTGGTGGACGGCATCGGCCAGTCGGAACGCTCGCAGGTCCTGCTCGGGGTCACCGGCTCGGGCAAGACCTTCACCATGGCAAAGGTGATCGAAGAGACGCAGCGGCCGGCGCTGATCCTCGCCCCCAACAAGACGCTCGCGGCCCAGCTTTACGGCGAGTTCAAGAGCTTCTTCCCCGACAATGCGGTCGAGTATTTCGTCTCCTATTACGACTACTACCAGCCCGAGGCCTACGTCCCGCGCACCGACACCTATATCGAGAAGGAATCGTCGATCAACGAGCAGATCGACCGCATGCGCCACTCGGCGACACGCTCGCTGTTGGAACGCGACGACGTCGTCATCGTCGCCTCCGTGTCCTGCATCTACGGCATTGGCTCGGTCGAGACCTACACCGCCATGACCTTCCAGATGCAGATCGGCGATCGCCTCGACCAGCGCGCCCTGCTCGCCGACCTGGTGGCGCAGCAGTACCGGCGCCAGGAAATCAACTTCGTGCGCGGCTCGTTCCGCGTGCGCGGCGACACCATCGAGATCTTCCCGGCCCACCTGGAGGACCGCGCCTGGCGAGTCTCGCTGTTCGGCGACGAGATCGAGGGCATCACCGAGTTCGACCCGCTGACCGGCCAGAAGACCGGGGACCTGAAGAGCGTCAAGATCTATGCGAACTCACACTATGTGACGCCGCGCCCAACTCTCAACCAGGCCATTCGTTCGATCCGCGAGGAGCTGCAGTTCCGCCTGGCCGAGCTGGAGCGCGCCGGCCGCCTGCTGGAGGCGCAGCGCCTGGAGCAGCGCACCCGCTTCGACCTGGAGATGCTCGAGGCCACCGGCTCCTGCGCCGGCATCGAGAACTACTCGCGCTATCTGACCGGCCGCCAGCCCGGCGAGCCGCCGCCGACGCTGTTCGAATACATCCCCGACGACGCGCTGATCTTCATCGACGAGAGCCACGTCACCGTGCCGCAGATCGGCGGCATGTATCGGGGCGACTTCCGCCGCAAGGCGACGCTCGCCGAATACGGCTTCCGCCTGCCTTCGTGCATGGACAACCGGCCGCTGCGCTTCGAGGAGTGGGACGCCATGCGCCCGCTCTCGGTCGCGGTCTCGGCGACGCCCAGCAAGTGGGAGATGGAAGAAGCCGGCGGCGTCTTTGCCGAGCAGGTGATCCGCCCGACCGGGCTGATCGATCCTCCGGTCGAAGTGCGGCCCGCACACACCCAGGTGGACGATCTCGTCGGCGAAGTGCGCGCCACCGCGCAGGCCGGCTACCGCTCGCTTGTCACCGTGCTGACCAAGCGGATGGCCGAGGACCTGACCGAATACCTGCACGAGCAGGGCATCCGCGTGCGCTACATGCATTCCGACATCGACACGCTGGAGCGCATCGAGATCCTGCGCGACCTCAGGCTCGGCGCTTTCGACTGCCTGGTCGGCATCAACCTGCTGCGCGAAGGCCTCGATATCCCCGAATGCGGCTTCGTTGCCATCCT
>JBEVJK010000078.1:0-6195 GCA_040510195.1 Mesorhizobium sp.
ACATTGTGAGGTAAAATCAAGACCAGCGATCGGGAGCAGCAAGGGCGACCTTCACGGTGACGACCGGCTCCGATGTGGTGGCCAGCGACGGTGTGCGCAGCCTGCGCGAGGCGGTGACGCTGGCCAATGCCACCGCAGGCGCAGACACAATCGTCTTCGCGCCCTCGCTGGAAGGCAAGACACTGACGCTCGCCGGCGGCGAATTGGTTTTGACGAACGACGCCACCGTCGATGGTGACCAGAACAACGACGGCACGCAGGTGGTGTTGAGCGGCGGCGACCTGAGAGGCCGTTTGAGAAGTTAAGGTGTGGGTAGCCGCTTCCGGTTCGGGTGGGCGAGGCGGTGCAGCATGAGCCGGATCATGGCCAGCTTGACCATGGTCTTTGAGACCTCGGGCAGCTCCTCGTACTCCTTGGCCAGCCGGCGCCGGCGGCCGAGCCAGCCGAGCGTCCTCTCCGCCACCCAGCGCCGCGGGACGACGGCGAAGCCCTCGGTCCCGGCGAGGCGCCGGATGACGACCAGGGTCAGGCCAAGCAGGAAACAGGCGAGCAGGGCCGCGAGCCGGTCGTACACGCTGTCGGCGAACACGACCTTGAGCCACGGGTAGGCCCAGTGACCGCGAAGCTGTGCATTTTGGCCATCCAAGATAACGAGGTTGGCGTCGAGCCCGTAGCCTCCGGTCGCGAGGCTGGACGGGGGTGGGGCGATGCAGCGGCTATGGTCGGAGGACGAGCTTGACGAGCACTGGACGCTGCTGCCCGCGGACCTGACGTTGCTGACCGACCTGCCCGACAGCGGCAAGCTCGGCTTGGCCGCGCAGCTCGCCTGCTGGCGCCAGCAGGGCCGGTTTCCCGACGACGAGGCGGACCTCGCCCCGGCGGTGGTCGGGCACTTGGCCACGCAGGTCGGCGTCGGGGTCGACGCCCTCGACGGCTACGATTGGGTGGGCCGCACCGGTCGCCGGCATCGCCGTGCCATCCTTGGCCACCTTGCGATCGCTGACTTCGATGACGCGGCCGAGGCCGCGTTCCGCCGCTGGCTCGCGGATGAGCTGTTCCCGGGCGAGCCGGGGCCGGCAGCCTTGGAGGAGGAGATCGCCGGCTGGTTCGCGCGCGAGAGGGTTACCCGACCCGGCGCCTACCGGCTCGACCGCATCCTGCGTTCCGCTTGGGCCGCGCACGACGACGCAGCGTTACAGCGTGTGACGGACCGCCTCGACGCCGGCACGCGTGAGCGCTTGGATGCCCTGCTGGGCGACGACGGCGAGGGCACGGCGTTCGCCCGCCTCGCTGCCGATCCCGGGCGGGTCGGGCTGGAGAGCCTGCTGGCCGAGATCGGCAAGCTCGAGCTGCTGCGCAGGCTGGCGCTGCCGCCGAGCTTGTTGCACAGCCTGCACCCGAACCAGGTCAAGCGCTTCCGCCGACGGGCGGCCGTCGAGAGCGCCTGGGAGCTGCGCCGCCATCCCGAGCGCATCCGCTGGCCACTACTCGCTTTCTACTGCGTCCCTCGCGAGGGCGAGGTGGTCGACGGCCTGGTCGAGCTGCTGATCCAGGTCACGCACCGCATCACGGTCAAGGCCGAGCGCCGCGTCGTCGAGGAGCTAGTCGAGGAAGCACGGGAGGTGCGGGGCAAGGCCGGCATCCTGTTCAAGGTGGCTGAAGCCGCCATCGACCGGCCGGACGGCGTGGTACGCGAGGTGATCTTCCCCGTCGTCGGCGTGCACACCTTCGAGGCGTTGGTCCAAGAGGCTCGGGCGGCGGGTACGCCACGGAGTAGGCGGGTCCACACCGCTGTGCGCGCCTCGTACGGCTCCTACTACCGCCGGATGATGCCCCGGCTGTTGGCGGCGCTGGACTTCCGCTCCAACAACGGCACACACCGCCCCTTGCTCGACGCCCTCGACGCGATCCGGCGTGCGGAAGGCGAAGGGCGTCAGTATTTTCGGGTCGAGGAGATCGCCATCGAGGGCGTGATCCGGCCGAAGTGGCGCGAGGTCGCGGTCGAGGACGCGCCCGGCGGCGGGCAGCGGGTGAACCGGATCAACTACGAGATCTGCGTGCTGCAGACCTTGCGCGAGCAACTGCGCTGCAAGGAGGTGTGGGTGGCGGGCGCCGATCGCTTCCGCAACCCGGACAAGGATCTGCCGGCCGATTTCGCCGCGCGCCGGACCGCCTGCTACGAGCGCCTCGGCCTGCCCGTGCAGGCGCGGGCGTTCACAAGAGCGCTTCGGACGGAGGTGGCGGCTGCGCTGTCGCAGCTTGATCGCGGGATGCCGCGCAACCCGGGCGTCCGCCTCGTCCCGCGGCGGCGGCACCCGATCGTGGTCCGCCCGCTCGAACCCCAACCCGAGCCGCCGGGCTTAGGCGCGCTCAAGGTCGAGCTCGGCCGACGCTGGCCGATGACGGGGTTGCTCGACCTGCTCAAGGAGGCGGATCTGCGTGTCGGCTTCACCGATGCCTTCACGACCGCGGCAACCCGCGAGACGATCGAACGCGACGAGGTGCGGCGCCGACTGTTGTTTTGCCTCTACGGCCTGGGCACCAACGCCGGGCTGAAGCGCCTGGCGGTCGGCCGGCACGGCTTCAGCTACAAGGAGCTGCTGCACACGCGCCGGCGCTACATCGACGCTGACGCCTTGCGCGACGCGACCCGGCGGGTGGTCAATGCAACGCTTGCCGTGCGCCATCCCCGGATCTGGGGCGTGGGCACGACGGCGTGCGCTTCGGACAGCAAGCATTTCGGCGCTTTCGACCAGAACCTGATGACCGAATGGCACGCCCGCTATGGCGGGCGCGGCGTCATGATTTACTGGCACGTCGAGCGCGGCTCGGTGTGCATCCATTCGCGGCTGCAGCGCTGCTCTTCGTCCGAGGTCGCCGCCATGATCGAGGGCGTGCTCCGGCACGACACCGAGATGCAGGTCGAGCGCCAATACGTGGACAGCCACGGGCAGTCGGAGGTGGCGTTCGCCTTCTGCCGCCTGCTTGGCTTCCAGCTCCTGCCGCGGCTGAAGGCGATCGCAGCGCAACGGCTCTACTTGCCCGAGGTCGGGGGTGCTGTGGTCTATCCGAACCTAGCCTGCATCCTGGCGCGGCCGCTCGACTGGGATCTGATCGAGCAGCAGTACGACGAGATGGTACGCTATACGACCGCGATGGCTGAACACATCGCCGACCCCGAGGCGATCTTGCGCCGCTTCACGCGGAGCAACGTTCAGCACCCGACCTACAAGGCCCTGGCCGAGCTGGGGAAGGCGGCCAAGACGCTGTTTCTGTGTCGCTATCTGCACGCGGAGGAGCTCAGGCGCGAGGTCCACGAGGGGCTGAACGTGGTCGAGACCTGGAACAGCGCCAACGGGTTCATTTTCTTCGGCAAGGGCGGCGAGGTGGCGAGCAATCGGTTGGACGACCAGGAGGTCTCCGTCCATGCGCTGCACCTGTTGCAGTCCTGCCTGGTTTACGTGAACACGCTGATGCTGCAGCGCGTGCTGGCCGAGCCCGCGTGGATGGCGCGCATGACGCCGGCCGATGCGCGCGGCCTCACCCCGCTGGTCTGGGGCCACGTCAGCCCTTACGGCACCTTTGACCTCGACATGGAACAGCGGCTCGATCTCGAACTGAGGGAAGCCGCCTGATCGGCTTGAACTCTTTACAGAAGACACCTTCTGTCGAAAGCTCCTCTCGGCGGAGCCAAGCCGATCGAGCCTTTCGAACCAGTCGCAAACGGATGACCAAGCGGCAAATTGTCAAAAGCGGGCACGGGGAGGCCGTCGACGGCCGCCTCCGGGCCAGGGACTTTCTCAGCCAGGGCGAGGTCGACCGGCTGCTATGCGGCGCCAAGCAGGGCCGGCATGGCCCGCGCGACCATCTGCTCCTGCTCATGATGTACCGTCACGGGCTGCGCGTGAGCGAGGCCATCGGCCTGCGCCGGCCGGACCTCGACCTCACCACCGCCCGCTTGTGGGTACGCCGGCTCAAGAGCGGCCTTTCGGTCGAGCAGCCGATCGCGGGGGACGAGCTCCGTGCCATCAGGCGTCATCTTGCCGCCCGCTCGGATCGCTTGCCCTGGTTGTTCCTGTCCGAGCGAAGCCAACCCCTGACCCGTCAGGCGGTGCACTATCTCGTCGCCGCCGCCGCCCGGCGTGCTGGTCTCGGCGACGTCCACCCGCACACGCTGCGCCACGCCTGTGGCTACTATCTCGCCAATCGTGGCCACGCTCTGCGCCTGATCCAAGACTATCTCGGCCACCGCGAGCCCAGGCACACGGCCCACTACACCCGTGTCGCCGCCCATCGTTTCGAAGGGCTGTGGGACGGCCGCTGAGGATATCGCCATGCCGTCGGCCCACTCGCTCGCCGGTCTGATGAAGTGGCTTGCCCGCGAGCCTTGGCGCGACGCCTTCGCGGACGTGCTCGAGCAGCATGTCGCCGGCCCCTGCGAGGCTGCCGGCATCGAAAGCATCGAGGAGCTGGGTGAGCGGGTTGGCGCGCACTGGGCGACGACGCTCTGGGGCTGCGCCTTCGAGGATTTCCTTGCCAGGGACGTGGCGGAGGCCGGCAACATCGTCGACGACTATCTCAAGCGGCGCGGCTGGAAGGAGAACGCCGTCGACCGCGCCTACATGGCGGCCCTCCGATCCTCGACGATGAGCCTCTACGAGGTGAGCGACATCCAGCCCGGCCAATCCTTCCTCGCCCGCGATCTGCTACGTGGTGGCGAGCCGATCCGCGTGAGCGAGCACACCGCCACCAAGACGATCAGGCCCTGGGACCAGCTCGCCGTGCGCATCGTCGAGGTGCGCGGAAAGACGATCATCGGCGGCGGCCTGCTGCCGTTCGAGCGCCCGCTAGCGGACAAGCTGATTGGCATGTTCGCTGGGACGAAGAAGCGGATCGCCGAGAAGACCCCGGCGTTTTTCGCCGAGCTCGGCCTCGACGCAAGTAATCCCAAGATCGGCCGCCTGATCACCTCCGCGACGGGCGACACCGAGCTTCTCCAGGTCTCCGCACCCTTGTTCTCCACCCTCTTCCTGGCCGATCTGCTCGAGCGCGTTCTGGAGCCGCAACTCCCACAGCTGGCCAACAGCGACGGCGAGGCGATCGAATTCATCGTGCTCGTCTACCGGCTGAAGAGCGGCGTGCCGCAGGAGAGGATCCGAGCCGTCCTCGATCAGGCGTCCGAACTCGATGCGGCCTCGCCGACCTTCTGGAACTGGCTGGCGCCGAAGGACGCCGGTCCAAAACAAAAGCCGCGGCGCAAGGGCACAGCACTCAGTTACGCCGCGACCATGGATGACGGCTCGATTGTCCTCGGCACCGTCGAGCTCAAGGCCAAGACCGTGGAGGTGCACGTCAACTCGGAAGGTCGTGCCGAGCATGGGCGCGCCATGATCTCGGCCCTGCTCGACGATCTGGTCGGCGCGCCGCTGATGCAGCGCCAGACGATCGAGCAGGCTTTGGCGGAGCGATCCAACCGCGGAACCGCGCCGAAGCCCTCCGGGCTGACCCCCGAGGAGGAGCGCCAAGCGGTTCACGCCGCCTTGGACCAGCACTACCGGCGGCAGCTCGATGAACCGGTTCCGGCTTTGGGCAACATCTCGCCTCGTCGGGCTGCCAAATCGGCCAAGGGTCGCGAGAAGCTCGTCGCTTGGCTCAAGCTGCTCGAGAACCACACCGCCAGACACGATCCGGCCGACCCGATGGCTTCCTATGATCTCTCCTGGATCTGGCGCGAACTCGACGTCGCCGATCTCAGGAAATGACAGTCAGCCAGAAGCTTCTGTAGGCCGGACAGCGGCACTAGACCGGATGGCCATTTTGCACACCTTCGTGGTCACTGGGCCAACCACCCAATGCGGCAACGAACGCCATGACCTCGGCCGCGTCGGTCTCGTCGGCGACCCCGAGGAGGGGCTCGCCGCTGCCCGCGCCGCGCCGCACCTCGACCCGCCGCGCGTGGGGATCGTACCGGAAGAGGTATCTCTCGCCGCCGAGGCTGGCCCACGCCATTCCGGGGCCCGGACCTCGGACCGGCCCGGAGTCCTTCCACCAGAGGATGGTGCCCACCAGCTGGGCCACGATAAAGGACGAGACCTTGAGTAGGCGGATGCCCGCGAAGGAAGGTATCAGACAGGGCGCGGGCGATCGTCACCGCCGGGTTGGCGAAGCTTGTCGAGCTTCTCAAGCAGCTAGGCT
>JBEVJK010000079.1:0-108972 GCA_040510195.1 Mesorhizobium sp.
GACCGGCCGCACGACCGTTTTTGGGGCGGCTACTCCGGCTATTTCCACGATCCGGACGGGCATTTGTGGGAGGTGATCTGGCATCCCCAGTGGAGCCCCGCGCTCTGAGTCACACGGACGCGCTTCAGGAGGAACAGCCATGACTTCGCAATCCGCATCGCACGACAAGCGTTTCTATCGCCTCGACCGCTTTCTCGTCCCGGCGGCTGCGCGCGAAGAATTTCTGGCGAGGGTGCGCCAGACCCACGAAGTACTGCGTAGACAGCCGGGATTCATCCGCGACCTGCTGCTCGAACGCACCGTCGAGAACGGCGCATTCAGCATCGTCACACTCGCCGAATGGGAGAGCGATGCGTTCGTGGCCGGCGCGCGGGCCGCTGTCCAGGACATGCACCGTACAGAGCATTTCGACCCGCAGGAACTGTTTTCACGCCTCGGCATTGAGCCCGATCTCGGCAACTACCACCGCATTGCCGAGGCGCTGGAGCCAGGATGAGCCGTGCACCCGGTTAAGGTTGACGGGTCACGAAGCCGGCATTTGCGCCCGATTGAGTTGACAAACCGGGCAACGCTCCGTACTGCGGTGCACAATATCGCAGGCGCGAGGCGTCTGCGCCGGCATTTGCCGTGTGTTCAAGACAGCCTGAAAACAGCCCTTAAGTGTCATCCGAAGACCAGACCGCTCAAGAAGCGTTGACCTTTGCAGACCTCGGCCTCTCGCCGAAGGTGCTTTCTGCCGTGACCGACTCCGGTTACACGGTGCCCACTCCGATTCAGGCGGGCGCGATCCCGCACGCCTTGCAGGGCAAGGACGTGCTGGGGATTGCCCAGACCGGCACCGGCAAGACGGCATCCTTCGTTCTGCCCATGCTTACGCGCCTCGAAAAAGGTCGCGCGCGGGCTCGCATGCCGCGCACGCTGATCCTCGAGCCGACACGCGAGCTCGCCGCCCAGGTCGAAGTAAACTTCTCGCGCTACGGCAAGAACCACCGCCTCAATATTGCGCTCCTGATCGGCGGCGTATCGTTCGATGATCAGGAGAAGAAGCTGGAACGCGGCGCCGACGTGCTGATCGCGACGCCCGGGCGCCTGCTCGACCATTTCGAACGCGGCAAGCTGCTACTCACCGGCGTCGAGATCCTCGTCATCGACGAGGCCGACCGCATGCTCGACATGGGTTTCATCCCCGACATCGAGCGCATCTGCAAGCTGATCCCGTTTACCCGCCAGACGCTGTTCTTCTCAGCCACCATGCCGCCGGAGATCACCAAGCTCACCGCGCAGTTCCGGCATGCGCCAGTTCGCGTCGAGGTCGCCAAGGCGGCGACCACCGCGACCAACATCACGCAGCGGCTGGTGAAGTCCGGCACCAAGCCTTGGGACAAGCGCTCCGTCCTGCGCGACCTGATCCGTTCAGAAGAGGACGGCTTGAAGAACGCGATCATTTTCTGCAACCGCAAGGTCGAAGTGTCCGAGCTGTTCCGCTCGCTGGTGAAGTACGACTTCAATGCCGGCGCGCTGCATGGCGACATGGACCAACGGGCCCGGATGGCGATGCTGGCGAGCTTCCGCGACGGCAAGCTGAAGCTCCTGGTCGCTTCCGACGTGGCGGCGCGAGGGCTCGACATCCCCGATGTCAGCCACATCTTCAATTTCGACGTCCCCATTCACGCGGAAGACTATGTCCACCGCATCGGCCGCACCGGCAGGGCCGGCCGCTGGGGCAAGTCCTTCACCATCGTCACCCGGCCGGACATGAAGAACGTCGACGCGATAGAACGGCTGATCGGTCAGAAGATCGAGTGGCACGACGGCGACCTGTCGACCCTGGCGCCCTCCGATCCGGACGACGATGCGCCGCGGCGCGGCCGGGGCGCCCCGCGCCGGGCCGGCCGTCACGACGACCGGCGCGGCGAGGGCCGGCGCGGCGGGCGCGCCGAAAGGCCGCCTCGCGAGCGCAAGCCTGCGCCGGCACACGCCGAATCTGCGCCAGCGGAGACGTCCGAAGCGGCTCCCCCTCCCGCCGCCGAAAAGCGCGGCCGCCGCGCGGCGATCCGTGCCGACAATGCCGAGCGTAAGGAACGGCAGCCGGCCGCCGAAGCGCCCCGTCGCGAGGAGCGCCCGCGTCGTTCGCGCGACGAGGAGCGCGACAGCACCGTCGGCTTCGGCGAGGACATGCCGGCCTTCATGCGCGTCTCTGCCAAGGTCTGAGTTCGGGCGCGCCGCGCCCTATTTTCCCGATCGCAGCCCTGCCTCGTAGGCCTTCCTGGCCCAGGGTGCCATGGCATCGGCATCGTCCAGCGCGCCGTCGGGCGCCGTCCAATAGGGCATGGCGACCTGCTTGCCATGCCTCGACCCGGTGTAGACCCACTGCTTGCACCCGGCTGCGGCGAAATCCTCCGCACTCTCCTGATCGGCCTTCAGCATCAGCTCGCCGCGGAGCTCGCTGGCGAAGATGACGCCCTGATGCTAGATGCCCTTGCCGCCGAACATGCGTCGAATCGAGACCGGTCCCAGGCCGGCGAAAAGGTCGCTGATGGCATCGCTGTCCATGCTTGGCTCCTCTGGTCCCGGACGGGCCGCACCCCAGATTACAGCATGATCGAACCAGGAGGATAAATATGCCGATGCAGCTTGAAGGGTCGTGCCGCTGCGGCGCGGTCGGTTTCTCGGTCGAGAGCCACACGCCCGTGCCCTACCAGCTCTGCTACTGCACGATCTGCCGGAAGCAGCAGGGCGGCGGCGGCTTCGCCATCAACCTCGGGGCGGTGTCCGACACCATGAAGGTCACTGGAAAGCGCCATCTCGGCCTCTATCGCGCCGAGATCGTCGATGCCGAGAGCGGTCATTGCGAGGTGTCGACCGGCGAGCGTAGCTTCTGCCGCAAATGCGGCGCCGCGCTATGGCTCTACGATCCCACCTGGCCGGAGCTCGTCCATCCCTTCGCGTCGGCCATCGATACGGAGCT
This sequence comes from Mesorhizobium sp., assembly GCA_040510195.1. Taxonomy (GTDB): domain Bacteria; phylum Pseudomonadota; class Alphaproteobacteria; order Rhizobiales; family Rhizobiaceae; genus JBEVJK01. The sequence goes on from JBEVJK010000079.1 coordinate 2,969, forward strand.
GCCGAAGGCGCGGGAGCGCGTCCATCTGATGCTGAAGTTCAAGGCCTCGTGGGTGGAGCCCGACGTCGGGAAGGACGACACCACCTTCGAGCTTTACCCGGAGGAATCGATCGCCGACTGGCACAAGAAGCGTGGGCTCTGGGTCGACTGAGACCCGACAGGCGGGTCTCAGGCGACGGTGCGGGCCTCGGCCAGCGCCTTCAGATCCGCCGGCTTCAGCTCCACCGATTCGCCGCAACCGCAGGCCGAGCTCTGGTTGGGGTTGCTGAAGGTGAAACCGGTGCGCAGCGCCGTGCGCTCGAAATCCATCTCCGTGCCGAGCAGGAACAGCGCCGCCTCCGGCGCCACATAGACATGCGCTCCGTCGCGCTCGACATGGTCGTCGCGGGAGTCGGGCTCGGTGACCAGGTCGATCGTGTACTCCATCCCGGCGCAGCCGCCCTTCTTGATGCCGAGACGGATGCCCTGCGCGTTTTCGCGCGTGGCCATGATCTCCCGCACCCGTTCGACGGCATTGTCGGTCATGCTGATGACGGCGAAGCGTCCCATTCGTCACTCTCCATCCCGGACCGGGTCAAGGCCGACCGGATGTTCTCGATACCCTGAAAATGGGCAGTTTTGGGGGCAAGCGCAAGTGCGCCTTCCGTCGGTCAGTACCAGCCGACGGCCACTTGGGCCTCCTCCGACATGCGATCCGGCGTCCAGGGCGGGTCGAACGTCATGGTCACGTCGACCCCGGACACGCCTTCCACGGCGCCCACCGCGTTCTCGACCCAACCCGGCATCTCGCCCGCCACGGGGCATCCGGGCGCCGTCAGCGTCATGTCGATCTTGACCGTCCGGTCGTCCTCGATATCGATCTTGTAGACCAGCCCCAGCTCGTAGATGTCGGCCGGGATCTCGGGATCGTAGACCGTCTTCAAGGCCGCGATGATATCGTCGGTGAGGCGCGCGAGTTCCGCTGCCGGGATCGCCGAGGCGGAGAAGGTCTTCGCCGCCGATGTGTCCGTTGCGGATTCTTCCTGTCTGGGTGTGGTCTCGTCCATAGTGGTCATCCGAAGAATTTGCGCGCCTTCTCCAGCGCTTCGGCCAGCGCATCGACCTCGGCGCGCGTGTTGTACATGCCGAACGACGCCCGGCAGGTGGAGGTGACACCGAACCGGTGCAGCAGCGGCTGGGCGCAATGCGTGCCCGCCCTGACGGCGACGCCCTGGCGGTCGATGACCATCGAGACGTCATGGGCATGGATGCCCTTGAGCTCGAAGGAAACGATCGCGCCCTTCTCCGGCGCCTCGCCGAAGATGCGCAGCGAATTGATGGCCTTCAGCCGGTCATGGGCGTAGGCCTTGAGATCGGCCTCGTGGGCGGCGATCCGCGCCCGCCCGACACCCTCCATGTAGTCCAGCGCAGCGCCGAGCCCGATCGCCTGCACGATCGGCGGCGTCCCGGCCTCGAAGCGGTGCGGTGGGTCGTTGTAGGTCACCGTATCCTCGGTGACGTCGAAGATCATCTCGCCGCCGCCCTGGAAGGGCCGCATCGCGTCGAGCATGGCCTTCTTTCCATAGAGCACGCCGATTCCCGACGGTCCGTAGACCTTGTGGCCGGTAAAGACGAAGAAGTCGCAATCCAGCGCCTGCACGTCGACCGGCATGTGCACCGCGCTCTGGCTCCCGTCGACCAGCACGGGGATACCGCGTGCATGGGCCAGCGCCACGATCTCCTTGATCGGCGTGATGGTGCCCAGCGCATTCGACATCTGGGTGATGGCCAAAAGCTTGGTGCGCGGCGTCAGGCGCTCCTCGAGCGCCTTGAGATGCAGCTCGCCGAAATCGTCGACCGGGACCCAGACGAGCTTGGCTCCCTGACGCTCGCGGATGAAGTGCCACGGCACGATGTTGGAATGGTGCTCCATGATGGAGAGCACGATCTCGTCGCCCTCGCCGATCCGCGGCATGCCGTAGCCGTAGGCGACCGTGTTGATCGCCGAGGTCGTGTTGGAGGTGAAGACGATCTCTTCGGTGGAGCCCGCGTTGAGGAAGCGCCGGACCGTCTCGCGGGCCTTCTCGTAAGCGTCCGTCGCCGCATTGGACAGGAAGTGCAGCCCACGATGGACGTTGGCATATTCGTTGCGGTAGGCATGGTCGATCGCTTCGAGGACGGCGGTCGGCTTCTGCGCCGAGGCGCCGTTGTCCAGGTAGACCAGCGGCTTGCCGTAGACCTCGCGCGACAGGATCGGGAAGTCGCGGCGGATCGCCTCGACGTCGTAGGGCGCGCTGTCCACGGACTGGTCCATGGCCTAGCCGTGCGCCTCGAACCAGGCATCGAGCCGCGCTTCCAAGGCGTCGACGATCGACTCCACCTTGAGCTCCTCGATCACCTCGGCCAGGAAGGCCTTGACCAGCATGCCGCGCGCCGTCCTCTCCTCGATGCCCCTGGCCATCATGTAGAACAGGTGGTTGCGGTCGATCTCGGTCACCGTGGCGCCGTGTCCGCACTGCACGTCGTCGGCAAAGATCTCCAGCTCCGGCTTGGTCGAGAACTCGCCGTCGTCCGACAGCAAGAGCGTGTTGCAGGCCATCTTGGCGTCGGTCTTTTGCGCCACTTGGTGCACGTTGATGCGGCCCTGGAAGACGCCGCGCGCTTTGTCGGTCACCACGTTGCGGACGAGCTCTCGCGACCCGGTGTGCGGCACCTTGTGGTCGAGCACCATGGTGACGTCGCAATGCGTCTCCCCGGACAGGAGGTTGATGCCCCTGAGCTGGAAATCGCTACCCTCGCCGCGCGTCGCCACCCGGACCTCCTGGCGAACCAGGCGGCCGCCGGAGTTCATGACGAACAGCGTCAGCCTCGCATTCTTTCCGAGCTCGGCATTGAACTGCGCGAGATGGATCGCCTCTTCCGGCCTTTCCTGCACGATCAGCCAGAGCACCTCGGCGCCCTCGCCGACCAGCAGATGGCTCACCGAGGTCGACAGCCCGGCGCCTTCGCCCATTTGCCGTTCGACGATCGTCACCTTGGCGCGATCCCCGACCCGCACCGGGAACCGGACATGCGAGAGCCCGCCCTTCTGGACGTTCTGCAGCTCGATCGGCAAGGCGGGCGCGGCATCGGCGGCGATGTCGACGAAGGCGCCGTCGGCCACGAACGCCGCATTCAACGCACCGATCGCGTCGTCGTCGCCGTTGAGCGTCAGCGCCGGGGCGAAGCTGCCGTCGCGAAGCTTCTCTTCCAGCCGCTGGAAGGCGACCCCTTCGAGCGAGGGAAAGGCACCCTCCGCCGCCCCGTTGACCACGGCCACGACGGCCGACTCCGCCAGCAGCGGCCTCACCACCTTCGCCGGCGCCGCCTCGGCGGTGGGCAGCGCGGCAAGCAGGCGCCTTAGATCCGTATAGTGCCACGCCTCGACCTTGCGGGTCGGCAGGCCGGCCTTGAGGCGCTCCAGCGCATCGTCGCGCTTCATCATCACGGCCGCATTGCCGGGCAGGCTGGACAGCCGACGGTCGTACGCATCGATGAGCGCCGACTCGGCGGCGGTGCGCTGTGGGGGCTGGGCGATCATGTTCATATCGGACACCTACGCCGCCTTGCCGACGATCTCGGCGTAGCCGTTGGCCTCGAGCTCCTCGGCGAGCGTGCGGTCCCCGGAGCGCACCACCTGGCCGCGGTAGAGCACGTGGACGCTGTCGGGCACGACGTATTCGAGCAGCCTCTGGTAGTGGGTGATCAGCACGATCGCCCGGTCGGGCGAGCGCAGAGCGTTGACGCCGTCGGCCACGATGCGGAGCGCATCGATGTCCAGCCCGGAATCGGTCTCGTCCAGGACGCAGAGCTTCGGCTCCAGCAGCTTCATCTGCAGGATCTCGGCGCGCTTCTTCTCGCCGCCCGAGAAGCCGACGTTGAGCGGCCGCTTCAGCATCGCCACGTCCATGTGGAGCGAGGCGGCGGCCTCCTTCACCTTCTTGATGAACTCCGGCACCTTCAAGGGCTCCTCGCCGCGCGCCTTGCGCTGCTCGTTGAGCGCCACCTTGAGGAACTCCATGGTCGCCACGCCGGGAATCTCCATCGGGTACTGGAAGGCCAGGAAGATGCCGGCGGCCGCCCGCTCTGCCGGGTCCATCCCGAGGATCGACTGGCCGTTGTAGAGGATGTCGCCCTCCGTCACCTCATAGTCGTCGCGGCCGGCCAGCACATAGGAAAGGGTCGACTTGCCGGAGCCGTTCGGCCCCATGATCGCCGCCACCTCGCCGGCCTTCACCGTCAAATCGAGGCCGCGGATGATCTCGGTGCCGTCTTCGGCGATGCGGGCATGCAGGTTCTTGATCTCGAGCATTTTTGTTCAGCGTTCCATTTGTATATACATAATTGCGGGAGGCCGGCCGGTCAGCCGACGCTGCCCTCCAGGCTGATCCCGATCAGCTTCTGCGCCTCGACCGCGAACTCCATCGGCAGCTCCTGGATGACCTCCTTGACGAAGCCGCTGACGATCAGCGCGATCGCCTGTTCCTCGGGGATGCCGCGCTGCATCACGTAGAACTTCTGGTCGTCCGATATCTTCGAGGTGGTCGCCTCGTGCTCGAACTTGGCCGTGGCGTTCTTGGCCTCGATGTAGGGCACGGTGTGGGCGCCGCAGCGATCGCCGATCAGCAGGCTGTCGCAATTGGTGAAGTTGCGGGCGTTGGAGGCCTTGCGATGGGCCGAGACCTGGCCGCGATAGGTGTTCTGCGAGAACCCCGCCGCTATTCCCTTGGAGATGATGCGACTCGACGTATTCTTGCCGAGATGCAGCATCTTGGTGCCGCTATCGACCTGCTGGTGGCCGTTGGACACCGCGATCGAGTAGAACTCGCCGCGCGAATCGTCGCCGCGCAGGATGCAGGAAGGGTACTTCCAGGTGATGGCCGAGCCGGTCTCGACCTGGGTCCAGGAGATCTTCGAGCGGTCGCCGCGACAGTCGCCTCGCTTGGTGACGAAATTGTAGATGCCGCCCTTGCCCTGGGCATCGCCCGGATACCAATTCTGCACCGTCGAATACTTGATCTCCGCGTCGTCGAGCGCAATCAGCTCGACCACCGCCGCATGCAGCTGGTTCTCGTCGCGCTGCGGCGCCGTGCAGCCTTCGAGATAGGAGACGTAGGCGCCTTCCTCCGCGATGATCAGCGTGCGCTCGAACTGGCCCGTATTCCGCTCGTTGATGCGGAAATAGGTCGACAGCTCCATCGGGCAGCGCACCCCCTTGGGCACGAAGACGAACGAACCGTCGGTGAACACCGCCGAATTGAGCGTGGCGTAGAAATTGTCGGTCACCGGGACCACGGAGCCGAGATACTTCCGCACCAGCTCGGGATGCTCGCGGATGGCCTCCGAAATCGAGCAGAAGATGACGCCGGCCCGGGCGAGTTCCTCCTTGAAGGTGGTGACCACCGATATCGAGTCGAACACCGCGTCGACCGCCACCCGGCCGGACTTGTAGACGTTGTCGTTGGCGGTATCGACCAGCCCCGCCTCGTCGGAATCCTCCTCGCTCTTCGCTTTCACGCCAGCCAGGATCTCCTGCTCCTTCAGCGGGATGCCCAGCTTCTCGTAGACCTTGAGCAGTTCGGGGTCGACCTCGCTCAGCGAGCGCGGCCCGGACTGGTTCTTCGGCGCCGCATAATAGTGGATGTCCTGGAAATCGATCCGCGGATAGTCGACGCGCGCCCAGGTCGGCTCTTCCAGCGTCAGCCAGCGGCGGAAAGCCGCGAGCCGCCATTCGAGCATCCAGCCGGGTTCGTCCTTCTTCTCCGAGATGAAGCGGATGATGTCTTCGGACAGGCCTTTCGGCGCCTTGTCCGTCTCGATCTCCGTCTCGAAGCCGTATTTGTACTGGTCCACATCGATCCTGCGGACCTCGTCGATGGTCTCCTGCACGGCAGGCATCAGCGCTCTCCATCCACGCCGGGTTCAAGGCCCGGCAGTTTTCGAACTATGGCACCGCGGTGCGGCGTCAGCTTCATATAGTGCGTATCGGTCCGGAATTCACCCGGCGGGATGCCGAAACGCTACGCACGAAAGTCCCGCGGCGCCGCTCACGCGGCCACCGGTTTGACGGCGCGCCGCGCCGCAATTCCGGCCAGCGCCGCTTCGAACAGCGCCAGCTCCTTCTCGGTCGTGTCGCGGCCGATCGACACGCGCAGCGCGCCCGCCGCCTCGTGGCCCATCGCCTTCAGCACATGGCTCGGCCCCACCTTGCCCGACGAGCAGGCCGACCCGGCCGACAGCGCCACCCCGGCGAGGTCGAAGGCGATCTGCGCCGTCTCCGCCTTGGTGCCGGGAATGGCGAAGAAGGTCGTGTTGGCAAGGCGCTCGGCCGCCCGGCCGAAGAACTCGGCATCCGGCACCAGCCGGCGGATGACGGCCTCGATCGCGTCGCGCTTGCGGCCGAGCTCGGCGACCGTGCCGAGCGCTTCTCCTGCCGTCTCGGCCGCCGCTCCGAAGCCGGCGATGCCAGCGAGATTCTCGGTGCCGGCACGGTGCCCACTCTCCTGGCCGCCGCCGGTCACCAGCGGGACGGGCCTCAGCAGGCCGGTCGCCGCGACCACCGCACCGACGCCCTTCGGACCCCCCATCTTGTGCGAGGAGAGGATGAGGAAATCCGCCGAAAGTGCAGCGATATCGAGCGAAATCCGCCCCGCCGCCTGCGCGGCGTCGAACACCGAGAGCCCACCGGCCGCCTTTGCCAGCGCGGCGATGCTGACCGCTGGCTGGATGACCCCGGTCTCGTTGTTGGCGAGATGCACGGCCACCAGCGGCAGGCCTTCCTCGCGGTCATGCGCGGCGAGCGCCGCCTCCAGCGCCGCAAGGTCGATGACGCCGTTGGCATTGACGCCGATCCGGGTCACGCGGTCCGCGGCAAAACGTCCTCCGCCGAGCAGGCAAGGGTGGTCGGCGGCCGTGACGTAGAGGCGCGAGGCGCGCACCGGGCTGCGGCCCATCCGCCAGTCCGGCGTGAGCAAGGTGGCAGCAGCCTCCGTCGCGCCCGACGTAAAGGCGACCTGGTCCGGCTCGGCCTTCGCCAGTCCGGCCACCCGTCGCCTCGCCTCCTCGATCAACCGCCGCGCTGCCCGCCCCTCGGCGTGCACCGACGAGGGGTTGCCGGCGAGCTCCAGCGCGGCGAGCATCGCGGCCCGCGCCTCGGGCAGGATCGGAGCGCTGGCATTGTGGTCGAGATAGGCGCGCGGACCGGTCATTTCGTCCAGTTTCGACCTCTTCTCTCGCATTTGCGGGCGATCTGGCGTTTTCCCTTGAAATTACAAGGCCAGACGTCCTATCTACGCGCGTCAAACAGATGGCGTGCGGCCATCCAGTTTTGAACAATTCTAAACTAGCTTCTATGGAGCCAACCGCGGCGCGTCAAGGCCGAAGCCCCGCTTTCTGCCAGGCGATGTTGCCGCTCCATGGAGACCGGAGTCTTGAATGCCCGAAGTGATCTTCGCCGGTCCTGCCGGCCGCCTCGAGGGGCGATATCAGCCTTCCACGGAGAAGAATGCGCCGATCGCCATCGTTCTGCATCCGCACCCGCAGTTCGGCGGCACGATGAACAACAAGATCGTCTACGATCTCTTCTACATGTTCCAGAAGCGCAACTTCACGACGCTTCGCTTCAATTTCCGCTCGATAGGCCGCAGCCAGGGTGAATTCGACCACGGCACCGGCGAGCTTTCCGACGCGGCCGCAGCGCTCGATTGGATCCAGTCCCTGCATCCCGATTCCAAGTCCTGCTGGGTCGCCGGCTACTCCTTCGGCGCCTGGATCGGCATGCAGCTCCTGATGCGCCGACCCGAGATCGAGGGCTTCATCTCGGTCGCCCCGCAGCCCAACATCTATGACTTCTCCTTCCTGGCGCCCTGCCCCTCGTCGGGTCTCATCATCCACGGCGACGCCGACAAGGTGGCGCCCCCCAAGGATGTGCAGGGGCTGGTCGACAAACTCCACAGCCAGAAGGGCATCACCATCACGCAGAAGACGATCGGCGGGGCGAACCATTTCTTCGCCAACGAGTCCGACCTGCTGATGGAGGAGTGCGCCGATTATCTGGATCGCCGGCTCGCCGGCGAGCTCGCCGACCCGCGGCCGAAGCGGTTGCGGTAGGCGGTGGGCGTCAGGCGATCGCCGCGACGCCCCGCTCCTTGACAATGGTCAGTAGACGAAGCGCAGGGCCGCCCGGCCGCTTGATGCCACGTTCCCAGTCCGAGACGAGATTCTTGCTGACATTGAGGTAGCGGGCGAACACCGGCTGTGAAAGGTTCTCGCGCGTCCGAATGGCACGGATCTCTTCCGGGGCGATCGGAACGATCGGCGTGAGGCACGCCTCGTCGAACTCGCGCATGGTACGCTTGTCGACCATTCCGGCCCCATGAAGCGCCTCCAGGGTTTCGTGGATGGCTCCTAGAGCTTCACGTCGATAACGTTTCGCCATCGTCCTCGACCACTATCTCGACCACTATGAAGTCGCCTCGGCGGATGAGCTCTTCCAGCTGATCCGCCGCAAGCCCCAGGAGAATCCGTGCGACCCTCCGAAACGCCTTCTCCTCGTCTCGCGCAAGATTCGCCAAACAGCTCTTCGCCGAGCGAACCTGCAAACCATGCATTCTTGACGATCTTCAAAGCCCGCGTTGCCCCAGTTGTATAAATCTAAGTGTGACACTTCAAGGGACGACGGATTCAATCTAACGCGAAGGCCACTCACCTTGCCACTGTCTCGTACTTGTCGCTTCCCACCCCGCGGTGCTACAGGCCCGCTGACGACGCGTCTCGCGGGCGCAGGCCCGCCCCTTGCCCTCCGGGAAAGCCAAGCATGCCCGCCTTCAGATCCGACTTTCTGCGCATCCTCGACGAGCGCGGCTTCATCCATCAGATCTCCGACGTCGAGGGCCTCGACCGTCTCTTCGCGACCGAGACGGTCAGCGCCTATATCGGGTTCGACGCCACGGCCCGCAGCCTGCATGCCGGTTCGCTGATCCAGATCATGCTGCTTTATTGGCTGCAGGAGACCGGGCATCGACCCGTGGCGCTGATGGGCGGCGGCACCTCGATGATCGGCGACCCTTCCTTCAAGGACGAGGCCCGCAAGCTCCTTACGCCGGCCGACATCGACGACAACCTCGCCGGCATCCGCAAGAACTTCCAGCCCTATCTCCGCTTCGGCGATGGCCCGCGTGACGCACTGATGATCAACAACGCCGATTGGCTGCTCGACATCAACTATGTCGACTTCCTGCGCGACGTTGGCCGCCATTTCTCGGTCAACCGGATGCTCGCTTTCGATTCGGTGAAGTTGCGGCTCGACCGCGAGCAGTCGCTCTCCTTTCTCGAATTCAACTACATGATCCTGCAGGCCTACGACTTCGTCGAGCTCAACCGGCGGCACGGCGTGCGCCTGCAGATGGGCGGTTCCGACCAGTGGGGCAACATCGTCAGCGGCATCGACCTCGGCCACCGCTTGGCAACTCCGCAGCTCTACGCCCTGACGTCGCCGCTGCTCACCACCGCCTCGGGCGCCAAGATGGGCAAGTCGGCCTCCGGCGCCGTTTGGCTGGACGCCGACATGCTGAGCCCCTACGCGTTCTGGCAGTATTGGCGCAACACGGAGGACGCCGACGTCGAGCGCTTCCTGAGGCTCTACACCCGGCTGCCGCTCGCCGAGGTCGGCCGCCTGGCCTCCCTCGGCGGCGCCGAGATAAACGAGGCGAAGAAGCTGCTCGCCACCGAGGTCACGGGCATGCTGCACGGCCGGGCCGCCGCCGAACAGGCCGCCGAAACGGCGCGCCAGACCTTCGAGGAGGGCGCCCTCGCCGAGAGCCTTCCCACCGTCGAAATTCCGCTGGCGTCGCTCGAGGCCGGCCTCGGCCTGCTGTCGCTCTTCGTCACCGCCGGCCTCGCCGCCTCCAACGGAGAGGCGCGCCGCCACGTGAAGGGTGGCGCCGTGCGGGTCAACGACGAGCCCGTCTCGGACGAGCGCCGCCAGGTGACCCCAAACGACCTGACTCCCGCCGGCGTGGTGAAGCTGTCGCTGGGCAGGAAGAAGCACGTGCTGGTCCGCCCCGTCTGACGCGGGACCGCCCTCGTCCCACGCGCTAGCGGAACTCGAAGATCGACCGGAAGATGCCGGGCGCGATCGCCGACAGCGGGTTGATCTGCAGCTCCGGCGACTTGGCGTCGCCCGAAAGCTTGTAGGTCACGCCGATCAGCCCGCGGTCGCGGCCATTGCCGAGGATCATGCCGACAAGCGGCAGCTCGCCGAACAGCCGGTTGAGGCCATAGGCGGGCATGAAGGTGCCGGTCATCGCCATCCGCCCCTTGGCATCGTAGAAGGTCCCCTGGAAGGTGGTGCCGATCACCGGCCCGCGCAGCACGCCGCGCTCCAGCTTGAGCGAGCCATCGCCCTTTTCGATCTCCGCATAGCCGCGCTCGAAGGTGACGCGCGAGGTGTCGATGTTGTTCTTCACGGCCTCGTTCAGGCTGCGCCCGTCCCCCGACGGCGCCGTGGAGACGATCGATCGAAGCCGCGGCTCGTTGACGACCACGAAATTCGTGGCGTCGACCGAGCCGGTGAGCGGACCGTCGGCGCTGCCCGACAGGGCAAGCCGGATAGACCCTCCCTGCATATGCTCGTAGATGTCCAGAAAGCGCAGGAAAGCCCCGGCGTCGGGGGAGCGCATGGTCATCTTCCGGCGGTTCTTTTCGACCCGGTTGTCGACCTCGACCTGGGCGCCCGATTTCGTCGTGCCCGTCAGCGTGAACCGCAGGACCTTGCTGCCGACGCCGCTGTAGTCGACAGCGACGCCCGACAGCGTCTCGCCATTGAAGCCGTAGAGCCGCTTGAGCCGCGCGTCGACCGTCACCGGCACCGGGCTTTCGTCTGCACCGCCGGTGCTCGCCCCCTTGTCCATGTCGGCCGTGAACTGCTTGATCACCGCGCGAGCGTCGAGCGCATCGCCGCTGATGTCCACCACATAGCCCTTGCCGGAACGCTTCACCGAGAGGCTGAGATCGTCGTCGCGATTGAGCTTGACGCGGCCGAAGCTGGCGCTCGACAACGCGCCGTCGACCAGGTTGACCTCGCCGTCGACCGCGAAGCTCTTGCCGCTCAGCGAGAAATCGTCGAGGCGCACCGCGTCGCCGTCCTTGCGGAGCGTGAAGTCGACGCTGCCGGAAACCCCCGGTCCCTTGCTCCAGCCGGCCCACGGGATGGTCACCGTGGCCTGCGTGACATCCGCCTTGACGGTCTGCGTGTTGTCGGGAGCGATACTGAACTGCGCCTTCACCGTGCCCGAAAGCAGCCCTTCGAGGCCGGGCACAAGCGTGGCGCGCGCCTTGTCGTCGAGGGTGACCGTGATGTCGCGCTGTCGCTTGGGACCGCGCTCGTTGAGCGGCTCGACCATGGCGATCTCGGCCGGCGCCCCGTTGAGGCGCGCTTTGGCCGTGATGGTCGCCTTGGCCGGGTCGACCACGATCCGGCCGTCGGCCGCTGTCACCAGCTGGCCTTCGAGCGGCTTGGAGATGGCGAGGTCCTGGTAGGAGAGGTCGACCAGGAAGCCAAGCCGCCCGGCATCGATGCCGGCCTGCATGGGAATGTCCGCCTTCACGTGCCCTTCGACCGTGCCGCTGAGCTCCTTGGCCGTCAGCCCGACATGGCGCAGGGCGTCGATCGGCTTCTGCGAAGCGAACTCCGCCACGGCACTCGCTTCGCCGGCGATGTCGATGTCGAGATCGCCGATGACCGGCGGGCGGTTGGCGCGGCGGATCGTCAGCGTCCCGTCCTTGCCCGTGACCTGGCCGCCGCCCGCGAGCGAGACGCGGCCCTTCTCGATCGTGATGTCGATGTCAGTGCCGCGAAACTCGACCCCGCCGGTGGCATCCCGCATCGGTGGCAGCTCGCCCGCCAGGTCGAAGCGCGTGTCCCTGAGCGCGAAGCGCCCGAACAGCTCGTCATGGCCGAGCGGTACGCCATTGCCGAGGCGTCCGACGGCGACGTGGTAGTTGAGGTCGCTGTCTGAGACCGTTCCGTCGAAGAGATGGGCGTTCGCCCATTTGCGCGCCCCGCCAGCGGCGAACCATGGCCAGAGCTGCTTGACATGGCTCACCGGCATCTCGGAAATGGCGAGGACCACCGACATGCCCGGCGGCTTGCCGTCGGCGAATTCGATCGCCGCCGTGCCCGAAAGCTCGCCGCCCGCCGTGGCAATCCCTAGCCGGTCGGCGGCGAGCCGCCTCTGCAGCGGCTCGTAGGTGCCCGAGATGGTCGCCGCAAGCGACAGCGGCGGCTCGGTTGAGCCTTCGGGCGCCAACCGGGCCTCGGCATCGGAGAGGTCGAAGCGATAGGCTGCAGGCGTGCCGTCGGCCCTTCCCGCCTCGGGCCCCATGGTGCCGCTGAAGTCGAAGCGGGACTTTCCGGTGGTGACGGAAAGGCTGTCCAGGACGACCTGGCTCTTGCCCCTGAGCAGGTTCGCCTTGATGCCGAGATCCCCCTCGAGGCGGCCGGCACGGCCCAAATCGAGCACCGAACCGCCGAGTTTGGCGCTGGCGCTCAGCCGGTAGGGAACGCCGTCGGCCCCCTCCTCGCCGGCGATCGACGCGCGGAGCGCGCCGAACCGGCTTGCAGTCACGGGCAAAGCCTCGGAGCCCTCCGTGGATGGCCCAGCCGGGGCGGACAGGTCGAGCGACAGGGCGCTGATGCGCCGGTCCAAGTTGTCGCGCGTCGCGCTTCCGCTGATGTTCACGATGCGACCGTCGATGTCGGCCGTGGCGGCGATCGACAGCGCGCCGTCGTCCTGCTGCTCCAGCTCGGCCGTGTCGATCAGGATGCTTTTCACGCGGCCGCCTGCCGGCAGCACGATCTCGACGCCCTGCAGGCTGATGTGTCGGGTCGAACCGAGCTGCATCGTGTCGAAGGCGCGATGCAGGCTGCCGAACAAAAGGTCCGCCACCCGGTCGGGGTCGATCAGCCCGTCGGCATTGGCAAGCGTGCTGCCGAGCCCTGGGCCGCCGCGGCCGGGCACCGCGCCGGCGACCAGCCGCGCTTCGCCGATCGATGCGCTGCCCAGCCGGATCTGCCCGGACATGAGCGGCCAGAAGCGGACCCCGAAGCGAACCACGCCCGCGTCGAGCATCTCGGACCCCTTGGAGTCCGCGAAACGGACGTCGCGGATCTCCAGCGCGATGAAGCGGGAGGGGTCCAGCGACAGCGAGGTGCTGCCGATCGATGCGGCGACGTCGACGCCCGCCGCCCGGCGGATCGCCGCCTCCGCCTCGTGCCTGAGGCGCTCGGAGCCGACGCCGGTCAGGCCGAGGAATGCGAGCCCCAGCGCTGCGATGACCAGCAGCACCAGGCCGCCGGCAGCCACGGCCGCCAAGCCGCGCAGCAGCCGACGGCGGAGCGGCCGCCCCGCCATCAGATGGTCCTGCCCCTCAGCGGAGGGGAAGCTCTTCAGCGCCGTGATGTCGCCCCGCCGGAAGCGGATTTTCTCGTGCCTTTGAACCTTCTGGTTCACACGGCTTCCAGTCGTTGCGCATTGATCATGGACGATTCCATACTTCACTCTATAACCGAGGCGGAATGCACGTAAGCACGAATGAGGGCATCGAGATGACGACCTTGCAGGAAGGCGACCGCGCCCCCTCCTTCGCGCTCCCCGCCGACGACGGCTCGACCGTCGCTTTGTCCGACTTCGTCGGCCGGCCCCTCGTCCTCTATTTCTATCCGCAGGACGACACCGAGACCTGCACGGCGGAGGCGATCGCCTTCTCCGCCCTTTCGCCGGCGTTCGGCGAGGCCGGGGCCGGCATCGTCGGCATCTCCCCCGACAGCGCGAAGAAGCACGGCAAATTCAAAGCCAAGCACGGACTTTCGGTAAGGCTCGCCGCCGACGAGGCGCGCCAGGCGATCGCGGCCTATGGGGTGTGGGGCGAGAAGACGACCTTCGGCCGCACCTATATGGGCGTCGAGCGCACGACTTTTCTGATTGACGGGCGCGGCCGCATCGCCCGCATCTGGCGCAAGGTGCGCGTCAACGGTCACGCCGAGGAGGTGCTCGCGGCCGTCAGGTCTCTTGCCTGAACTCAAGCCTTTGTTAACCCTAACAATGTGTAATCGCTTCGGTCGGTGAATATCGTCGGCAGGAAGCGTTCGTCCCGTGACACAATCTCTTCGCTCACACACCTTCGGCAGGCGCCGGGAGCCGCACACGGTCATCATTGCCCGCGGCGACGAGATCAGGCATTTCACCATCCGCCCCTGGGTCGCCGCCCTGGCCGGCTCGGCGCTGGCGGCGGTGGCCATCGGCTATCTCCTCGCGACCAGCTACCTGGTGCTGCGCGACGACCTGCTCGGCGCCTCGGCGGCCCGTCAGGCGCGCATGCAGCAAGCCTACGAGGACCGCATCTCCGCGCTGCGCGCGCAGGTCGATCGCATCACCAGCCGCCAGCTGCTGGACCAGCAGCTGATGGAAAGCAAGGTGAGCGAGCTGTTGGCGCGCCAGACGGAGCTGACCGAGCGCCATGGCCGTATCGGACCGATGCTGGAGCGCGGCCAGGCCGACGCGCTTCCCGAAGCCGCGCCTGTGCCGGCAGACAAGCCGGACGAGCGCGCCGACGCCCGCACCACGCTCGACGGCCTGAAGGCCGCGTTGGCCTCGGCGACGGCGGTCGACAGCGCCGGCGACCAGCCTTTCTCGTTCTGGTCGACGCGCGCCGCGATCGCCTCGGAATCGGCGGCGGACCACGCCGACAAGCTCTTCGTCGCCATCAACCAGTCGCTGCGGACCATCGAGGACGAGCAGCTGGTCAGCGTCAACTCGCTGGCCGAGAACGCCTACCAGACGGCCGACGCCATCCGCGAGGCGGCCGAGGAGGCGGGCCTGGAGCTGGATGTGGACGGTGGCAAGGAGGGCCTCGGCGGCCCGCTGATCGCGCTCGACAACCAGGCCAAGTTCGACACCCGCGTCAAGGAGCTCGACGCCGCGCTCGACACGCTCGACGCCGTCAAGGCCGAGGTGCGCAGGCTGCCCATCGCCAACCCGGCGCCGGGCCTTGCCATCTCCAGCACCTTCGGCGTGCGCCGCGATCCGATCCTCGGCACGCCGGCGCTGCACTCCGGCATGGACTTCCGCGCCCCGATGGGCACTGACGTCTACGCCACGGCCCCGGGCACCGTCGTCAGGGCCGGCCCCAACGGCGGCTACGGCCGCATGGTCGAGATCGACCACGGCAACGGCTTCACCACCCGCTATGCCCATCTGAGCCGCATCGCCGTCAAGCCGGGCGACCGCGTCTCGCTGGGCGACGTGGTGGGCCGCTCGGGCAGCACCGGCCGCTCGACCGGTCCGCATCTCCACTACGAGGTCCGGCACGGCAGCGACGCGGTCGATCCGCTTCGCTTCCTGAAGGCTGGCAAGGAGATTGGCCAGTATCTCTAGGAAGCGGGGGCCGCCTGCCCGGCGTCGCCCGCCAAGCGCATCAGCGCCTGCGAGCGCGGGGCGACGAGCCGCCACGAGAGGACCGCCACAGCCACTCCGGCGGGGCCGTCGACCAGATGGTGACCGCCGTCGATGGGTGTCGACAGGATCACCGCGACGTTGAGCGCCAGCACCGGCCAGAAGATCGCCGGGCCAAGCCGGTATGCTGCCAGCACCACCAGCGCGGCCAAGGTGCAATGATAGGACGGAAATGCGATCAGCCCATACACATTGTCGAGCGAGAGCGCCCTTAGGGTGCCGTCCCTGAGATCGAAGATGACCTGCACGTAGGAGAGGTCGACCACCGGATGGTTGGCCATGACCACTTCAGCCGGCGGCTGGAGCGCCGCCAGGGCGCCGGCGGCCGGGAGGATCGCCGAAAAGGCGATGCAGATCAGCCCACCGACCATGACGGCCGACATGAAGCGCTGCGCCGTCTCGACGCGGTTGCTCACGCCGAGCAGGATCAGCATGAGCGCGACTTGCGAGATGGTGGTCATGTAGGCGGCCGAGGAGAGCACGCCCAGCCAGGGATGACGGTTGACGAAGCCGACATAGACGAACCAGTCGAAGCCTAGCGCGCGGTCGAGCGCGATCAGCTCCATATCCACCAAGGGCAGCGCCAAGGAGGTGATCAGGTAGCTCAGCATGGCCGCCGCGGCCGAGAATGCCAGCAGCAGTGCGGTTTCGGTGCACATCACCTCGAATTGGCGCATCGGCCGGCGGGCCCGGTAGAACCAGGCGGCCAGCAAGAGAAGCGCGCAAATCGCAGTCACCCTGAGCGCGCTTTTGACGTCGAAGGTGAAGTCGCTGGCGAGGATCCATAGGGTGTCGACGGCCAGGATGGCGAGCACCACAGCCAGCTTGACCAGCGTCTGCCTCTCGAGGCCAATGCGCGACGCCGCCGTGGCGACCGTTTTGGAGAGCATACCGAAATCCCCCACCCCAGGGAGCCGGACCCTAGGGCAAGCCGGTTAAGGTCGGCTGAAACGGAAAGATCGAAATGCAACGATCGGCTCAGAGACCCGCCAGCATTCCGATGGCGAGGGCTGCTTCCGCCGCTACGATGCCCACGATGACCCTGCGTCCCAGCGCCAGATACGCCACGAAGCCCAGCGCCGAGGCGCCGAGCCGGAGTGACAGCGACGTCGCGGCAAGCGCACCGCTCGGGAAAATGATGAGGTTGCCGATCACCGCGGCCACCAGGGCCGTGGCCACCGTGCGCACCAGGACCAGCACGTCGGAGGCGTCGCTGATACGGCCGCCGAGATAGACCCCGAGCCAGCGCCAGGCATCGGTTGCCAGCCAGCCGGCGACGAGGATGAACAGATAGGGCCACCACCAGGCGTCGATGGCTTCGAAGGTAAGGCTCAAGCCGCCCCTCCCCGCTTGGCGAGGCGGTGGAACAGGAACGCCGCGACGCCTCCCAAGAGGCCGGCGGCCAGGAGGTCGAAGCCGGGCAGCCAGACGTGGAACAGCGGCCCGAGCACCAGGCCGAGAACCATCGCCACGTGACCGGCGCGCTCGCGTGCCGAGCCCCACAGCGAGGTCAGGAAGTAGATCGGCGTCAACAGGAACAGCGCGGCCGAAACGGGCGGCGGCAAGCTCTCCGCGATCAGGAAGGTGGCCGCCACGACCGCCATGTTGCCGACCATCAGCGTGCCGCCGAGCCCGGCATAGTAGCTGGTCCGCATGTCGAGCGGCACGCGGCGCAGATGCTCCATCGCCAGCACCCAGGAGGTGACGGCGACGAAGTGCGACAGCGCATAGAGCGTGATGCGACGCGTGGCCGGGCCGCGCATCTCGGGCACCAGCGCCACCACCATCGGCATCAGCCGGACCGACGACAGCGACACGGCAAAGGCCGCCGCGGCAAGCGAGTTGCCGGACAGGATGGCGCCGACGAGGACGACATGCGCCGGCAGCGCCCACACGGCGCCGGTCATGAAGACCGACTGGGCGAGCGTCAGCCCGGCCTCCTTGGCGAGCCCGGCAAAGCCGACGAAGGCGCTGGCGAGGATCAGCCCGGGCAGCGAGAAGGCGCCGCTTACGCCGCGCAGGAACCAGAGGCGATGGCGGGCGATCGTCCGGACGAGGTCGGCGGCGGGCTCAGGCATCGCCACCGAGGCTTAGAGCAATTCCCGCAAAAGTGAAGAGCGGTCTTGCGTCCGGAATGGCGCAAAAACAATGAGATAGAGCAAGTTCCTCGGTTCGAGGAAAAGCGGGAATGCTGTAGAGAAAGCTGCCCGGCTTCGCCACTCCGTCTCTCGCTAAGTGTTTGTTTTGCCCCATGATAGGCGGATCGGACCCCGCAACGAAGCCGAGGTCGACGAAGCACCACCCCCTGCGACCTTCCGGCCGAGGGGGTGGGGACTGCAACGGCGGCAGGCGCCGTCGCGACCGGCTTGGCCGCGAACGGTTCAGGTCTTGCGGGGCAGCTGTGGCACCAGACTGCGCTTGCCGGCCTCCTTGCCGTCGCCGGCCGGCTTGGTCTTGGCGACCGGTGGCTTGCGGGTCGGCTTGGCGCGCGGCTTGCGCGGCGCCGGGTCCTTCTTTGGCTCTTCCTTCTTGGGCCTCACCGGCACCTCGTCGGCGACCGATTCGAGCTTCAGGCCGCTCTCGCCGGTCTCCTTCTTCTCCACGGCGACGCGCACCGTGCCGCCCTTCTTGAGCTTGCCGAACAGAACCTCCTCGGCCAGCGGCTTTTTGATGTGCTCCTGGATCACCCGGCCGAGCGGCCGCGCGCCCATGCGCTCGTCATAGCCCTTGTCGGCGAGCCAGGCGATGGCCTCCGGCGACAGGTCGAAGGTGACGCCCCGCTCGGACAGCTGCGCCTCGCGCGGCATGACGAACTTCTGCACCACCTGGGGCACGACCGGCACCGGCAGCGAGCCGAACGGGATGATGGCATCGAGACGGTTGCGGAACTCGGGCGAGAACAGCCGGTTGATCGCCTCCATGTCGTCGCCTTCGCGCTTGGAGGAGCCAAAGCCGATCGCCGCCCTGGCCATGTCGGCAGCGCCGGCATTGGTCGTCATGATCAGGATGACGTTGCGGAAGTCGATCTGCTTGCCGTTGTGGTCGGTCAGCTTGCCGTGATCCATGACCTGCAGGAGGATGTTGAACAGGTCGGGGTGGGCCTTCTCGATCTCGTCGAGCAGAACCACGCAGTGCGGGTGCTGGTCGACGCCGTCCGTCAGCAGGCCGCCCTGGTCGAAGCCGACGTAGCCCGGCGGGGCACCGATCAGGCGCGACTCCGTGTGCCGCTCCATGTATTCGGACATGTCGAACCGCAGCAGCTCGTCGCCGAGCGAACTCGCCAGCTGCTTGGAGACCTCGGTCTTGCCGACGCCCGTCGGGCCCGAGAACAGGTAGGAGCCGATCGGCTTCTCCGGCTCGCGCAGCCCGGCCCGGGCGAGCTTGATCGACGAGGCGAGCGCCGAGATGGCCGTGTCCTGGCCGTAGACGACGCGCTTCAGCTCCTCCTCTAGGTTGGCGAGCACCTTCTCGTCGTCGGACGACACCGTCTTGGGCGGGATGCGCGCCATGGTGGCGACGGTGGCCTCGATCTCCTTGACGCTGATCGTCTTCTTGCGCTTGGCCTCGGGCAGAAGCATCTGCGAGGCGCCGGTCTCGTCGATCACGTCGATCGCCTTGTCCGGCAATTTGCGGTCGTTGATGTAGCGCGCCGAAAGCTCCACCGCCGCCTTGATCGCGTCGCCGGTGTAGCGGAGCTTGTGGTAGTCCTCGAAATAGGGCTTGAGCCCCTTCATGATCTTGATCGCGTCTTCGAGCGTCGGCTCGTTCACGTCGATCTTCTGGAAGCGCCGCACCAGGGCGCGGTCCTTCTCGAAGAACTGGCGGAATTCCTTGTAGGTGGTTGAACCGATGCAGCGGATGGCGCCGGAGGAAAGCGCCGGCTTGAGCAGGTTGGAGGCATCCATCGCGCCGCCCGACGTGGCGCCGGCGCCGATAACCGTATGGATCTCGTCGATGAACAGGATCGCCCCCGGATACTCCTCGAGCTCCTTGACAACCTGCTTCAGGCGCTCCTCGAAGTCGCCACGGTAGCGCGTTCCGGCCAAAAGCGTGCCCATGTCGAGCGCGAAGATCGTCGCGTTGGACAGCACCCCCGGCACGTCGCCTTCGACGATCCGCTTGGCCAGCCCCTCGGCGATCGCCGTCTTGCCGACGCCGGGGTCGCCCACATAGAGGGGATTGTTCTTGGAGCGGCGGCACAGCACCTGGATGGTCCGGCTGATCTCCGCCTCGCGGCCGATCAACGGGTCGATGCGCCCGGCCTTGGCCTTCTTGTTCAAGTCGACGCAATAGGCGGTGAGCGCGTCCTGCTGCTGCTTCTTCTTGCCGCCCTCTTCCGCCTGGCCGTCGCCGGACGATCCCGGCTGGTCGTCCTCGGCGCCGCGCGGCGACCGCGACTCGTTGGCGCCCGGACGCTTGGCGATCCCGTGCGAGATGTAGTTGACCGCGTCGTAGCGGGTCATCTGCTGTTCCTGCAGGAAATAGGCGGCATGGCTCTCGCGCTCGGCGAAGATCGCCACCAGCACGTTGGCCCCGGAGACCTCTTCGCGCCCCGAGGACTGCACGTGGATCACCGCCCTCTGGATGACGCGCTGGAAGCCTGCGGTCGGCTTCGAGTCCTCGTCGTAGCCGGTGACCAGATTGTCGAGCTCGGTATCGATGTAGTTCAGCACGGTCTGCTTGAGCTCGTCGAGGTCGACGTTGCAGGCGCGCATCACGGCGGCCGCATCGCCATCGTCGATCAGCGCCAGAAGCAGGTGTTCGAGCGTCGCGTATTCGTGGTGTCGTTCGTTGGCGAGCGTGAGCGCCTGATGGAGCGCCTTTTCGAGGCCCTGCGAGAAAGCCGGCATTTTACCTCACTTCTTCTCCATCACGCATTGCAGCGGATGCTGATGCTGACGGGCGAAATCCATGACCTGAGACACCTTGGTCTCGGCCACTTCGAACGTAAAGACCCCGCATTCGCCCACGCCGTGGTTGTGGACGTGTAGCATGATGCGGGTCGCGGCTTCGCGGTCCTTCTGGAAAAAACGCTCCAGCACGTGGACCACGAATTCCATGGGCGTGTAGTCGTCGTTGAGGATCAGGACCCGATAGAGGCTGGGCTTCTTGGTCTTGGGTCGCGTGCGCGTGATGACGGCGGTGCCACGGCCCGTGCCGTTGCCTCCTTCGTCGCCATTCTGCATGCGAACCAAGCCGTCCAGCATCTTCCCCACCGGTGGTCCAGGATCCTTCACGTCGTCATGAGCCTCACGAGTTGCGACATGTAGGTGCTCACCAGCAGATTTTAAGGCCTTCTTTTGCGCTGACAATATGGCCCATCGGGCAATCGTGGGAGAATTGGCGCATTCGTGATCGCGAAGCGCTCTCCTCCAAGAAAAAACCCGGCCGCGCCGAACGCGTGCCGGGTCCCACCAGCGGGCAAGCCCGCTCCCGCCAAAAGGTCCTTCGTTTACTTCGACTTGGCGACCATCGATTCGAAAGGCTTATAGGCGTCCTTGGCCAGTTCGGCGTAGAGTTCGGCGAGCTTGGTCGCCTCCGCCACGAAGCCCTCATAGGCCTGCTTGGCATAATCCGACTGGACCTCGATCGCCTTCTCGAACGACTTGGCGGCGATCAGCTTCTCGAAAGCCTGCGAGCCGGTCTCGAACGACTTCTTGGTGTACTCGGTCGCCTCGACGGCGATCGCCTGCACGCCCTTGGACAGCGAGTTGAAGCTTTTCAGCCCGTTGTCGACGAACTCCTTGCCGAACTTGCCGGCATCTTCGAACGTTTGCGTCATCGGCATTCTCTCTTTGGATGGGGATGATCGGCACAGCTTTTGTGCAATGCGTCCTCACTATGGTGCATCGCACAAAAAGTCAACATCTGCCGCCGGGTCAACCCCGCGGCGCCCATCGCTCGATATTGAATCAACGTTCATTCAACTGCACGCGGCGCGGTGAAGGTCTCGCTCACCATAAACGGATTGGTAACGCTGTTAGCCTAGCGTCACAGCCCTGTGAGGCCGGACCCTTGGCCGCCTCGGGGTGTGGCATAATCCAAAGGATCAAAAAGTGCGTCAGGCGTGGGCAGCCCGTTTCTCCGAACGACTTTTCCGGACCGCTGCGGCAGCGGTGATCTCTTGTGCCTTCGTGCTGGCCGCGGCCGCGCAAGGTGAGGCGGCGTCGGCCAAATACGCCGCCATCGTCGTCGACGCCGGCAGCGGCAAGACCCTCTACGCGACCAATGCCGACGCGCCCCGCTATCCGGCTTCGCTGACCAAGATGATGACGCTCTATCTGGTGTTCGAGGCGCTGAACAGCGGCCGCCTGTCGATGAACTCCAAGGTGCTTTTCTCGGCCCAGGCCGCGGCCGAACCGCCGACCAAGCTGGGCGTCAAGGCAGGGCAGTCGATCACCGTGGAGACCGCCATCTATTCCCTGGTCACCAAGTCGGCCAACGACTCCGCCACCGCGCTCGGCGAACTGCTGGGAGGCTCGCGGCAGAACTTCGCCCGCATGATGACCGCCAAGGCACGCCGCCTCGGCATGACCGGCACCACCTTCCAGAACGCCCACGGCCTGCCCGACCCCAACCAGCGCACCACGGCGCGCGACATGGCCACGCTGGGCATCGCGCTGCGCGAGCATTTCCCGCGCTACTACAAGGTCTTTTCGGCCAGGTCCTTCACCTACGGCAAGCGTCGGATCGCCAACCACAACCGCCTGCTCGGTCGCATCAAGGGGGTCGACGGCATCAAGACCGGCTACACGCGCGCCTCCGGCTTCAACCTGGTTTCGTCGGTGTCCGACGGCAACCGCCGCATCGTCGCGGTGGTCATGGGCGGCACCTCGGGCGGCTCGCGCGACGCGCAGATGGCTGAGCTGATCCGCAAATATCTGCCCAAGGCATCGAGCCGCGGTAGCGGCATGCTGGTCGCCAAGGCCGGCGTCACGCCGTTCGCCGCCATCGCCTCGGCCATTCTGCCCAAGCGCAACGCGCCGACGCCCGACCTCCGCCCCGCCTCCGACGTGGTCGTCGCCCTGGACGAAAGCGAGGTGGTGGCAGCCGAGGAAGAGCAGATCGCCGCCCAGGCCGCCGCCGATGAGAAACCCGAGCCGCCCGCGCTGGTCGAGACGGCGACTGAGGAGCCGATCGTCCAGGCCTACGCCGATCCGGCGCCGCGCCCCAAGGCGGCCGTCGACCAGCTGCGCACCGCCTCGACCGCGCCCGCCGGCTGGGCGATCCAGGTTGCGTCCTCGCCGAGCGAGCACGAGGCACGCGGCTTCCTGGCCGCCACCTCCAAGAAGGCGCCAGGCACAGTTGCCGACGCGTCGCCCTTCACACAGCCGTTCGACAAGGGCGGCACGACCTTCTACCGCGCTCGCTTCGGCGGCTTCGCCTCGAAGACCGCCGCCTGGAACGCTTGCAGCGCGCTGAAGAAGAAGAAAATCGCCTGCTACGCCATCGAGCAGTAGACGGCGTCAGAAAGAGTCTCCCGGAAGAGTATCGTGTCGAAGGAGAGTTAGTCGTGATCGGAGAGCAGGATGTCCTTGGCTTCGTTGATCCGAGCCGCCAGGAAGGAGGAGCCGCCGACGTCGGGGTGCAGGCGCTGCATCAGGCTTCGGTGCGCCTTGCGGACCTGCGCCGCGCTCGCCCCCGCCTCAAGACCAAGGACCTGGTAGGCCTCCTCCTTAGTCATGGCGCTAGAACCTGGCGCAACTCGCTGCCGGTGGCCGTCATCCGCCTTCGGGTGTTCGCGCCATGCGGGAAACCGGCCGTCAAGATACGTTTCTAGGAGCTGCCGGCTCTCCGCGTCTGCGGTGAGCTCTTTCAGCATCCCCGTCAATTCCGCCTCGCTCAAGGTCCCGAGCGCCCTGCCCTCGTGGCGGCCGGCCAGCACCAGTCCCTCGAGGCGGCCGCTGTCGTGGTCGAGCTCCATTTCCAGCGCCGCCGTCCGCACCGTCGAGCGCCGCCCCGGAGACTTCAGTGTGCCGCGGCGTTTGCGGTTGGCCGCGTACCAGGCGAGCGCCAGCGAAAGCAGCATGCCGCCGAGCCCGGCGCGGCCCACCAGGGTCAGCCCGCCGCCCACCACGGCCAGTGCGATCGGCCCCGAGAGCCTGAGCGTGCCGGCGACCCGCGCCGCGTCCATCCTGAGGAAGGCGGCGATCGCGAGGCCGACGAGGAGCAGCCCCGAAAGGATCGCCAGCGCCAGCGTCATCGCCCGTGGCCACCCGAGAGATGCGAAAGCAGCAGCCGGTCTTCCGGCCGCCCCCGCGCCTCCAGCGCCGTCAGGCCGCCGCTGGCGAACACCGCCACGGCCGAGAGCAGCCGGGCGAGCGCCTCCGCCGCGCCGCGGTCGAAGCGGAACCAGGCGCCACGCGACAGCCGCGCCAGCTCCTTGAAGGTCCGTTCGACGGCACTGTCGTTGCCCTCCTGGAAAAGGAAGACGGGCAGTCCGACAAGACCGAGCCGCCCCGCCCGGTCGGCCAGGTCGTCGACGCTCTCCTCCATGGCATCGCCGATGAAGACCAGCGCATTGACCTTGCCGCGAGCGTGCTCCTTGAGAGCGTGCGAGAGCACCTTGCCGATCTGCGTGTGGCCGCCACGGCAGTCGATGCGCTCCATGAGGCCTTTGAGGGCCTCCGTGTCGTTGACGAAGCGCGAGGCGCGGCAATCCGACAGGCCGCGATAGTAGACCAATTGCACCGACAGCGACCCCGCCTTGGCGACGGCGTCGAACATCTCCCCTTGCAGGGCGCAGGCCAGATCCCACGTCGGCTGCCGGCTCATCGTCGCATCGAGCGCCAGGATCAGCCTGCCGCCCGCCCCGCCGGCGGGCGCGAGCGCCCTCGCCTGGCGCACGAAGGCATCGATCGCCGACTTCTCGGATTTCCGCTCCGCGGGCGCCTTGGCGGCCCCGCGGGCAACCGGCGTGGTCTTTTCGCTCATCGCTTCAAGATGTGGCCTGCCGACGCTGCTTGCAAGCCGCTTCGCGGCGCCGCGCCGGACAGTCAGAGCAGGCCGAGCTCCGCCAGCTGGCGCCTGAGCTGCGGCGGCATGCCTGCCAGCGCCGCACCCTTGCCGAGATCGGCCGGCGCCTCGGCCTGCTTGAGGTAGCGCCATCCCTGAAAGGCGCGGCGCGGCTGCCACTCGGTGCGCACCACGACCGGGTCGAGCATCAGGTGGCATCGGTGAATGCCTTGGCCATCGGTGAAAGGCCGGACCTCCGTCAGCGCCTGGCGGCACTGCACGCTGCCCTTGATGACCCAGTAGAGCGAGCCGCCGTCGGTCAGCTCGGCGGCGCGCGTCGGCACCATGCGCGTCGTGTGGAAGTGCTCGGCCGGCTCGCCGGCCCGGCGGCGCGCATCGAGGCGCGAAGCGATCCACTGCTCGAGGTCTTCGACGCTGTCGCAGCCAACGCAGAGCTTGATCAGGTTGAGGTCCATGGGAGGAGCTTTAGCGCGGCTGTCGTCCGGGTCAACCATCGACCGAGTTCTCCACAGGCGGGGCCCCTGGAGCGCCGTCGTCAGCACTCCACCACGTTGACGGCGAGCCCGCCCTGGCTGGTCTCCTTGTACTTCTCGCTCATGTCGAGGCCCGTCTGCCGCATGGTCTCGATCGCCGCGTCCAGCGGCACGAAGTGCTTGCCGTCGCCCTTGACCGCCAGCGACGCCGCGGTGACCGCCTTGACGGCACCCAGCGCATTGCGCTCGATGCAGGGCACCTGCACCGGCCCGCCGACAGGGTCGCAGGTCATGCCGAGATGGTGCTCCAGCGCGATCTCGGCGGCGTTCTCGACCTGCTCCGGCGACCCTCCCATCACCGCGCAGAGACCCGCCGCGGCCATGGCGGAGGCCGAGCCGACCTCGCCCTGGCAACCGACCTCGGCGCCCGAGATCGACGCGTTGGCCTTGATGATGCCGCCGATGGCGGCCGCCGTCAGCAGGAAGTCTCGGATGCTCGCCTGGTCGGCCTCGGGGTGGAAGTGCAGCCAGTACCGCAGCACCGCCGGCACCACTCCGGCCGCGCCGTTGGTCGGCGCCGTGACGACCCGCCCGCCGGCGGCGTTCTCCTCGTTGACCGCCATCGCATAGATCGACAGCCAGTCGTTGGCGAGCAGCGGGTTCGGCCTGTTCTGCCGCCATTCCTCCTGGAGCTTCTCGTGCAGCTGCTTGGCCCGCCGTCGCACCTTCAGCCCGCCCGGCATGATGCCTTCCTGGGAGAGCCCCCGCTCGATGCAGGCTGTCATGGCAGTCCAGATGGCGTCGAGCCCCGTATCGAGCGCCTGCCGGTCGCGGTGCACCTCCTCGTTGATCCGCTTCATCTCGGCGATCGACAGCCCGCTGTCGGCCGCCATGCCGAGCATTTCCAAGGCGTTGGCGAACGGATAGGGCACCGTCCTCGCCGGCGTCTCCGGCCCGCGCGCCTTCAACCGCTGCAGCTCCTCGTCCGAGACCACGAAGCCGCCGCCGATCGAGTAGTAGACGCGCCTGAGCAGCAGCGTCCCGTCCGCATCGTAGGCCATGAAGGTCATGCCGTTCGCGTGGCCGGGCAGCGGCGTCTTGCGGTCCAGCACCAGGTCCGTCGCCGGATCGAAAGCGTAGCCCCCTGGACGCCCGGGCGGGTTGACGCGCTTCTCGGCCGCGATCCGCGCGACGGCTGCCTCGGCGGCGTCCGGATCCACGGTGGTCGGCGTCGCCCCGTCGAGGCCGAGGATGACGGCGCGGTCGCTGCCATGGCCGATGCCCGTATAGGCGAGCGAGCCGTGCAGGCTGGCGCCGAGCCGCGCCACCCGCGCGCCGGCGGGCCGCGGCCAGTCGTCGCCCGCGACTTCGTCCAGGAACCGGCCAGCGGCCGTCATCGGGCCCATCGTATGCGAGCTCGACGGGCCAATACCGATTTTGAACAGATCGAAGACCGACAGGAACAAGGTCCGGCTCCAGCGCGAGTTGGGTCAGGGCGCGGGGCGAGCGCGTAGACCTTCTTTCCGACTTTTCGCGGGCAGGCGCTTCGCGACCGCCGACTTTCCTTGCCGCGCCAGCGACATGGGCCGCAGTTCGCCCTCCCGGCGCCTCACTCGGGGCCGGGGAACGGCGTGTCGATGCGCCCGCTGAGCCAATAGGCGACGAGCCCGATCCACTCGCGCAGCGCGACGCTGGTCGTCTGCAGCGCATCGACCTCGTTGTCGCGGAACAGGCCCAGCCCCTCGCGCCCGCTGGTGCGGTAGTCGGTCGGCCAGGGCACCACCGGAAACCCTGCCTTGCGGAACAGCCCCACCGACCGCGGCATGTGGAACGCCGAAGTGACCAGCAGCCAGGTCTCGCCCGGCTTGGGTTCGACAAGCGCCTTCGAGAAAGTGGCGTTCTCCGCCGTGTTGCGCGACTTGCTCTCCAGGATCAGCCGCTCGGGCGCGACGCCGAGCGCATCGAGCAGCCGCGGCGCCGTCTCGCCGTCGCCCTCCCCCTCCAGCAAGACGGTGCCCATGCCGCCGGTGACCAGCACCTTGGCCTCCGGGAAGCGGTGGGCCAGCGCTGCCGCTTCGACGAAGCGATCGCCGCCGCTGTTCATCTCGTAGCCACCCCGCGCAAGATTGATCGCGCCCTCCAGCCCGCCGCCCAGCACCAATATCCCGTCGACATGCGCCGGCAGCGCCGCCGGCCGCCGGAACCGCTCCTCGAGCGGCGAGATGAGCTGGGCGCCGAGCGAGGTCCAGGAGGCGAGCGCCAGGATCAGCACGCCGCCGACCGCGGCGGCCGCTCCGAGCCGACGGCGGCCGAAGAACCCCAGCGCCAGCGACAAAAGCAGGAGGATGATGGCCAGGTTGAGCGGTTGCAGGAAGAACCAGGCCGCCTTGGACAGCAGGAAGAACATCGCGCGCCGCTCCGGTTTCCGACGTCAGCGGGCGCGCGCTACCACCAGCGATCCGGCTCGAACCGCCCGGCGGCCTGCTCGATCACGTGCCCGGCGCGGTAGAGCGTCTCCTCGTCGAAGGGCCGGCCGATGAGTTGGAGCCCCAGCGGCAGCCCCCTCTCGTCCAGTCCCGCCGGCACCGAAATGCCGGGCAGCCCGGCCATGTTGACCGTCACCGTGAAGATGTCGTTGAGGTACATCTTGACCGGGTCGGCCGCCATGT
This sequence comes from Mesorhizobium sp., assembly GCA_040510195.1. Lineage (GTDB taxonomy): Bacteria > Pseudomonadota > Alphaproteobacteria > Rhizobiales > Rhizobiaceae > JBEVJK01. Next base: position 30,617 of record JBEVJK010000079.1, read on the forward strand.
CCTCGTCGGCGACGCCGAACGCCGCCGATGGCGTGGCGGGGGTCAGGATCGTGTCGACGCCGTCGGCGAAGACGCGCTCGAAGTCCCGCCGGATCAGCGAACGCACCTTCTGTGCTCGCAGGTAGTAGGCGTCATAGTAGCCGGCAGACAGCACGTATGTGCCGATCATGATGCGTCGCTTGACCTCGCGGCCGAAGCCGGCCGCGCGCGTCCTCTCGTACATCTCGACGATGTCCTTGCCGGGCACCCTCAGCCCGTAGCGGACCCCATCGTAGCGGGCGAGGTTGGACGACGCCTCGGCCGGGGCCACGATGTAATAGGCCGGCAGCGCGTATTTGGTGTGCGGCAGGCTGATGTCGACCACCTCGGCGCCGGCATCCTTCAGCCAGGCGATGCCCTGTTGCCAAAGCGCCTCGATGTCGGCGGGCATCCCCTCGACGCGGTACTCGTGCGGGATGCCGACGCGCATGCCGCGCACCGACTGGCCGATCGCCGCCTCGTAGTCGGGCACCGGCCGGTCGACCGACGTCGTGTCCTTGTCGTCGACCGAGGCCATCGACTTCAACAGGATCGCCGAATCGCGGAGGTCGCGGGCGATCGGCCCCGCCTGGTCGAGCGACGAGGCGAAGGCGACGATGCCCCACCGCGAGCAGCGGCCAGAGGTGGGCTTGATGCCCACGGTGCCGGTGAAGGCCGCAGGCTGCCGGATCGAGCCGCCGGTGTCGGTGGCTGTCGCACCGGCCGCGAGGCGGGCCGAAACCGCCGCCGCCGACCCGCCGGACGAACCGCCGGGCACCAACTGCGCATTGTCGAGCACCCGATCCGTGCGCACGCCGCCGTCGGATACGAAGCCGCCCTCGCCCATGTGGCTGCTCGGCCGAACCACCGTGGAGGCGCGCGAACGGCGCCACGGGTTGATCACCGGGCCGTAGTACGACGTCTCGTTGGACGAGCCCATGGCGAACTCGTCCATGTTGAGCTTGCCCAGCATCACCGCGCCGTCGGCCCACAGATTGGCCGTCACCGTCGACTCGTAGCGCGGCTCGAAGCGGTCGAGAATGTGGCTGCACGCCTGGGTGTGAACGCCTTCCGTCGCAAACAGGTCCTTGATGCCGAGCGGAATGCCTTCCAGCGCACCGCCCTGGCGATTGGCGAGCTTTTCGTCCGACGCCTTGGCCATGGCGCGTGCCCGGTCGTGGGTGACCGCCACATAGGCGTTGAGCGCCGGGTTTGCGGCGTCGATCGCCTGCAGATATGCCTCGGTGAGCTCGCCGGCGGTGATCTCGCGGGCACGCAACCTGGCGCGCGCCTCGGCGATGGTGAGTTGGGTGAGGTCGGTCATTCGCTCTCGCCTTCGAGGTCCTTCTGAAAAAACACCGACCACCGGGAATCGGGATAGTCGAGCACCGGCCCGCAGCGCGAGAAGCCGGCCCGCTCGTAGACGGTCCAGGCGGCGGGATGCCGGTCGCCGGTCTCCAGCACCAGGCGGGAAAGGCCCTCGCGTCGCGCCAGCGACTCGATCTGCGTTACGATCGCCTGGCCGATCTTCAGCCCCCTGTGCGAGGGCCGGGTATACATGCGCTTGACCTCGCCGATGCGGTCCGCATGCCGGCGCAGCGCACCGCAGGCGACGGCCTGCGATCCGTCTCGCGCCACGAAAACCGTGGTGTCCGGCGAGGCCATCTGCTCCACGGTCAAGTGGGAGCAGTACTCAGGCGGCGTCAGCGCCAGCAGCGCCGCGTTGAGCTCGGCGATCAATGACCGCACGTCGTCGCTGAGCGGCGTCTCGACCGCAATCTCGACCGCCATGGCGCTCACTCCACCACCTTGGGCACCAGGAAGAAGTTCTCCTGCGTCGCCGGCGCGTTGGCCACGATGTCCTCCGCCCGGTCGCCTGCGGTGACGACATCCTGCCGCTTCTTCATCTCCATCGGAATCACCGAAGTCATCGGCTCGACGCCGGCGATGTCGACTTCGTTGAGCTGCTCGACGAAGCCCAGTATGGCGTTGAGCTCGCCTGTCATACGGTGGGCATCCTCGTCGCTGACGGCGATGCGGGCGAGGTGCGCGACGCGCTTTACGGTGGCGATATCGACGGACATGTCCGGCTCCGGTCTCGGGAAGACCGGGCTATAGCGAGGCGGCGGCGCGAGCGCAACTCCAGCCTGGTCTCAGAGCTCCAGGCTGTCTCCGACCTCGGGCAGCTTGACGTCGATGCCGGATCCTTCCAGCCCGGCGACGAACTTGTCGGCGTCCTGGTCGATCATGTCGAAGGAACCGTAGTGGCAGGGCACCACCGTCTCGAAGTGGAAGTAGCGGCGGCAGGCGAGCGCCGCCACCGCGCCGCCCATCGTAAAGCGGTCGCCGATCGGCACCAGGCCGATCTTCGGCTCGTGCAGTTCGTCGATCAGCGCCATGTCGGAGAAGATGTCCGTGTCGCCCATGTGATAGAGCGTCTTCTCGCTCGGGAAGTGCAGCACGAGGCCGCCCGGATTGCCGAGAAAGACATTTCGGCCGCCTTGCTGCGGCAAGGCTGATGAGTGCCAGGCCGGCACGAAGGTGGTCGTGAAGCCGCCGCAATCGACCGTCCCGCCGAAATTGCCCGGGTTGATCTTGCCGGAGTCGACGCCTTCACCCACCAGGAACATGCAGAGCTCGAAATTGGCGACCAGCATGGCACCGGTCTCCTTCAGGATGGCAGCGGAATCACCGAGATGATCGCCATGGCCATGGGTCAAGAGCACGTGGGTCGCGCCTTCCGCCGGCCCCTGCCAGGGTTTGCCCCACGAGGGGTTTTCGGTGAGGAACGGATCGATCAGGATGTGGGCGTTGCCGGTATCGAGGCGGAACGCGGAATGACCGTACCAGGTGAGCTTCATCGTGCCTTCCTCCTCGCCTTTTCTTGGAAGGAAGGATAGAACGCGGACCGCTCAAGTCAAAGGGAGCGCGCTTGGCGACGATCGGCATCGAGGACCTACCGGCGCGGCTCGAAGGCGGCGGCACGCTCGCCGGCCTCGACCTCGGCGACAAGACGATCGGCGTCGCCGTCTCGGATCGCGGCCTCGCCTTCGCCCATCCGCGGCCGGTGATCCTGCGCCGCAAGTTCTCAGCCGACGCCGAGGCGCTGCTGACGCTCCTGGTGCGTGACGGCGTGGTGGCGGTGGTGATGGGCCTGCCGGTCAACATGGACGGCAGCGAAGGCCCCCGCGCCCAGGCCTCCCGAGCCTTCGTCCGCAACATCGGCCGGCTGAGCGACCTGCCTTTCGTGTTCTGGGATGAGCGGCTGTCGACCGTGGCGGCCGAGCGGGCGCTGCTGGAGATGGACGTGTCGCGGCGCAAGCGCGCGACCCGCATCGATTCGGCCGCCGCTGCCTTCATCCTGCAGGGCGTGCTCGACCGCCTTCAGGGGCTGCTGGCGGGGCGCGCCCCGAAATAGCGGGCCCGCCTCTCGCCGAGGAAGGCCAGGAGCGGCCGGCGCAGCCGAAAGGCCACGAGCGCCGCCACGAGGATTGAATCCAGCACGCAGGCGCGGGCCAGGAGCGGCGGGATCGTTGTCGGGTCGATACCCAGGATCTCGCCGTAGATCTGGAAGATCACATCATGCAACCGCCGGCTGAAAATCATCGTGCCGAAGCGCAAGTCAAAGTAGGAAGTCCAGTACCAGCCCCAGAAGAGGATCAGCGGCGTTATCCAAAGAACGAGGAGAATCCGGATCGTTCGGGAGCCTCCAGAAAACTTGGAGAAAAAAGATCCTAGACTATCGTGTCGCATAACAACCCCACGCCCCCCGAGGAAAGATGCGGTATGGGACGCCGTCAGACAACGGAAACCATTGGTTAAGGTTAACTTCCGTTCATCCTGTGGATGGATGACGACCGCCGCCCTCTTTCGGAGGCGTCAGCCGGCGGCGGGGTAGAGCGTGTCGACGATCAGGCGGGCGTCGTGACGGGCGTCCAGCATACCGTAGGTGTTGCGCCACTGACCGGCGAGCCGGCTCTCGATGAAGGCGTCGGCGATCCGTCCTGCTCCGAGGCGCCTGAGCTCTGCGGCCGCCGCCGACAGCGCCAGCTGCTCGGTGAGGATGCGCGCCGAGCCTTCGTCGGAACTCGCCACCTGCATGGCGGCCCTGAGCACGCCGACGGTGCCGTTCCCGGCGCCGCCGAGATCGCGCTCGATGCCGGCGAGCACCTCGTCGAACAAGGCCGGTCCGCGCGCCAGCACCCGGATGACGTCGAGCGCCATGACGTTGCCCGAGCCTTCCCAGATGGCGTTGACGGGCGCTTCGCGGTAGGCCCGGGCGAGCGTCCCCTCCTCCACATAGCCGTTGCCGCCCAGGCACTCCATCGCCTCGTAGAGCAGGGACGGCGCGATCTTGCACACCCAGTACTTGACCACCGGCGTCATCGCCCGCGCGAAGGCGGCCTCGCTGCGCGACCCCGCGGCTTCGTCAAAGGAGCGGGCGAGCCGGAAGGCGAGCGCGCTGGCGGCCGCCACGTCGAGCGCCATGTCGGCCAGCACGCGCTGCATCAGCGGCTGCGCAAAGAGCGTCTCGCCGGAGACCAGGCGGTGGCGGCAATGGTGGACCGCCTCGGCCAGCCCCGCCCGCATCAGCGCCGCCGAGGCGACGGCGCAGTCGAGGCGGGTGAGCGTCACCATGTCCATGATGGTCCGTATCCCGGCGCCGCCTTCGCCGACCATCTCGCCGAAGGCGTTGACGAACTCCACCTCGGAGGAGGCGTTGGAGCGGTTGCCGAGCTTGTCCTTGAGCCGCTGGAAGCGGAAGCCGTTGCCGGTACCGTCGCCGAGCAGCCGTGGCACCAGGAAGCAGGACAGCCCCTCCGGCGCCTGGGCGAGCACCAGGAAGGCGTCCGACATCGGCGCCGACATGAACCATTTGTGGCCCGTCAGCCGATAGAAGCCGCTGCCGGCCCGCTCGGCGCGCGTCGTGTTGGTGCGCACATCGGTTCCGCCCTGCTTCTCCGTCATCCCCATCCCAAGCGTCAGCCCCACTTTCTCGACCGGCGGCTTCTGCGACTGGTCGTATTTGCGGGTGGTGACGCGCGGCGCCCACTCGCGGAACAGCTTCGCATTGGCCATCAGCGCGGCCAGCGACGCGCTGGTCATCGTGACGGGGCAAAGATGGCCGCACTCGAGCTCCGCCGTCAGGTAGAAGCGGGCGGCCCGCGCCTGATGGCGCACGCCGGCTTCCGCCTCGCCGTTCTCCCACACCGAGGCGTGCAGGCCACCCGCCACCGAGCGCCGCATCAGGGCGTGATAGGCCGGGTGGTAGTCGACGATGTCGATCCGCCTTCCCTGCCGGTCGTGGGTCCTGAGCCTGGGCGTCTCGGTGTTGGCGAGCCGCGCCAGCTCCTGCGCTTCCAGGCTCAGCACGAAACGGCCGAGCCCGTCCAGCTCCTTGCGCACCGGCTCGGAGAACGCTTCGGTGAGCTGGATGAGCAGCGGATCGCTGCGCCAGGCATTGCCGCCCGAAAGCGGCGGCGGCTGGTTGGTCACCTCATGCGTCACGCACTTCCTCGCCGATCATGTCGGGCACGCGTGCCGCCGACAGGGGAAGCGGCTTTATAGCCAAGCCGGCTGACCGAGGCGACGAAAGATTTGTGGCTTGCCGCCGCGCCTGCTTGCCGCCTGCCGGGCCGAGGGCCTATAGCAGCGCCTTGAGATGACCGAAGCCGCGTCCTTCCCGCTCTTCCCGCACCGCCATCTGCTCGGCATCCGCGACCTTTCCCCTCCCGACATCGAGCTGTTGCTCGACCGTGCCGACGCCGCCGTGGCGATCTCCCGGCAATCCGAGAAGAAGACCGCCGGCCTGCGCGGCCGCACCCAGATCAACCTGTTCTACGAGGCGTCCACCCGCACCCAGGCCTCCTTCGAGCTGGCGGGCAAGCGGCTCGGCGCCGACGTGATGAACATGGCGGTGGCGAGTTCCTCGGTGAAGAAGGGCGAGACGCTGATCGACACCGCCATGACGCTCAACGCCATGCGGCCCGACATCCTGGTCATCCGACACCAGTCGGCGGGCGCGGCGGCGCTGCTCGCCCAGAAGGTCGGCTGCTCGGTGGTCAATGCCGGCGACGGCGCCCACGAGCACCCCACCCAGGCGCTGCTCGACGCGCTGACCATCCGCCGCGCCAAGGGCCCGCTTTGGCGCCTCATCGTGGTCATCTGCGGCGACATCCTCCACTCCCGCGTCGCCCGCTCGAACATCATCCTTCTCAACGCGCTCGGGGCGCAGGTCCGCGTGGTGGCCCCGTCGACGCTGCTGCCGGCCGGGGTCGAACGCATGGGCGTCATCGTCTGCCGCACCATGGCCGAAGGGCTCGCCGAGGCCGACGTGGTGATGATGCTGCGCCTTCAGCGCGAGCGCATGGCTGGCGCCTTCGTGCCTTCGGTGCGCGAGTATTTCCGCTATTTCGGGCTCGACGCCGAGAAGCTGAAGGCGGCCAAGCCCGACGCCCTGGTCATGCATCCCGGCCCGATGAACCGTGGTGTCGAGATCGCCTCGGAGATCGCCGACGGGCCGCAGAGCGTCATCCAGGAGCAGGTCGAGATGGGCGTCGCCGTCCGCATGGCGGTGATGCAGGCGCTGCTCGACCCGCGCCGCAACGAGGCAGGGTCCTGATGGCGGCGACGGTCTTCGAGCGGGCGCGCATCGTCGATCCCTCGCGCGGCCTCGACGAGGTCGGCACGGTGATCGTCGACGGCACGACCATCGCGGCGGCCGGCGCCGGCGCCCTCAACCAGGGGCACCCGGCGGGCGCCACCGTGATCGACTGCGCCGGCAGGGCGATCCTGCCCGGGCTCGTCGACGGCCGCGTCTTCATCGGCGAGCCCGGCGCCGAGCACCGCGAGACGATCGCCTCGGCGAGCCAGGCCGCCGCGGCGGGTGGCGTCACCTCCATCGTCATGATGCCCGACACCGAGCCTCCCATCGACGACGTGGCGCTGGTCGAGTTCGTGTTGCGCACAGCCAGGGAGACGGCGGCCGTCAACATCCATCCGGCAGCCGCGGTGACCCGCCGCCTGGCCGGCCAGGAGATGACCGAGTTCGGCCTGCTGCGCGAGGCCGGAGCGGTCGCCTTCACCGATGGCCGCCACACCATCGCAAGCCCGCTCGTCATGCGGCGGGCGCTCACCTATGCGCGCGACTTCGGCGTGCTCCTGGCGCAGGAGACGGAGGACCGCGACCTTGCCGCCGGCGGGGTGATGAACGAGGGCCTCTATGCGAGCTGGCTCGGCCTGCCGGGAATTCCGCGCGAGGCCGAGAGCATCCCGCTGGAGCGCGACCTGGCGCTGGCCCGCCTGACCGGCGGGCGCTATCACGCCGCCAAGATCTCGACCTCCTCATCCGCGGCCGTTGTCGCCCGCGCCAAGGCGGACGGCGCCGACGTCAGTGCCGGCGTTTCTATCTACAGCCTCGCCCTCAACGAGAACGACGTCGGCGAATACCGCACCTTCTTCCGCCTGGCGCCGCCCTTGCGCCACGAGGACGACCGCCTGGCGATGATCGAGGCGCTGAAGGACGGCACGATCGACATCGTGGTCTCCTCCCACGATCCGCAGGACGTCGACACCAAGCGATTGCCCTTCGCCGACGCCGCGGCCGGCGCCATCGGCCTGGAGACGCTGCTTGCAGCGGCGCTGCGACTTTATCACAACGGCGACCTGCCGCTTTTGCGCGTGGTCGAGGTGCTGTCCACGGCGCCGGCACGGCTGTTCGGCCTGCCGGGCGGCACGCTGCGGCCGGGCAGCCCCGCCGACCTCGCCTTGGTCGACCTCGACGTCCCGTGGATCGTCGAGGAGGCGGATATCCGCTCGCGCTCGAAGAACACCTGCTTCGAGGGTGCGCGGATGCAAGGCAAGGTCTTGCAAACCTTGGTTGCAGGCCGCACAGTGTACGCCACGTAGATTGAGGGGGAAGGGATGATCTACGTCCTCGCCGCGCTGTTCGGCTATCTCATCGGCTCGGTTCCCTTCGGCCTCGTGGTGACGCGCGCGGCCGGGCTGGGCGACGTGCGCAACATCGGTTCCGGCAACATCGGCGCAACCAACGTGCTGCGCACCGGGCACAAGGGCCTGGCCGCGCTGACTCTGGTGCTCGACGCGCTGAAGGGCACCGCCGCGGCGCTGATCGCCGGCCGCTTCGGCTCCGACGTCGCCATCATTGCCGGCTTCTGCGCCTTCCTCGGGCATCTCTACCCTGCCTGGCTCGGCTTCAAGGGCGGCAAGGGGGTCGCCACCTATCTCGGCGTGCTCCTCGGCCTGATCTGGCCGGCTGCCCTCATCTTCGCCATCGTGTGGATCGCCGTCGCCGTGGTCACTCGCTACTCCTCGCTCGCCGCGCTGGCCGCCGTGGTGGCCGTCCCCCTGGCGTTGCTGGCCATGGGGTTCCAGGACTTCGCGGTTGTGCTCGGCGTCATGAGCGTGCTCGTCATCGTCAAGCATCGGCAGAACATCGCCCGGCTCAGGGCGGGCACCGAATCGCGGATCGGCGCCGGCGGATGACTGAGGAGCCGGCCGCCGATGCGCCTCGCCTGAGCGACCGGCAGCGCCTGAGCTGGTTGCGCCTGATTCGCAGCGAGAATGTCGGCCCGGCGAGCTTTCGCCAGCTGATCAACCGCTTAGGCTCGGCGGAAGCGGCGTTGGAGGCGTTGCCCGAGCTGGTCGCGGCGGGCGGCGGAACATCCCCGCCGCACGTGGCGACATTTGCCGAGGCCGAGGCGGAGCTTGCCGCCGCCGCGGCTCATGGCGCCCGCTTCGTCGCCATCGGCGAGCGCGACTATCCGCCCATGATGCGCCGTATGGACAATCCGCCGCCGCTCATCGCCGTCAAGGGTAACCCCGCCGTCTTTTCGCTGCCGCCCGTCGCCATCGTCGGCGCCCGCAACGCCTCGCTTGCTGGCATCCGTCTGGCCCGGCAGCTGGCGTCCGAGCTCGGCCGCGACGGCTACGCCGTGGTCTCCGGCCTGGCCCGCGGCATCGACACCGCCGCCCATGAAGGGGCGCTCGCCACTGCAACCGTAGCGGTGTTCGCCGGCGGTCTCGACCGCCCCTACCCGCCGGAGAACGCCACTCTCGGCGCCGAAATCGCCGCCCGCGGCGGGGCACTCGTCTCCGAGATGCCGTTTGGCTGGGAACCGCGCGCGAGGGACTTCCCGCGTCGCAACCGGCTGGTCGCCGGCCTCTCGCTCGGACTCGTCGTGGTCGAGGCCGCCAAACGCTCCGGCTCGCTGATCAGCGCCCGCCTGGCCGGCGAGATGGGCCGACTGGTCTTTGCCGTTCCCGGCTCGCCGCTCGATCCGCGGGCGGCCGGCACGAACGGCTTGCTCAAGGAAGGCGCCATCCTCGTCACCGAGGCGCGGGACGTCGTCGAGCAGCTGGCGCCGCTGCTCGGCCGGCCCCTGCCGGCACCCGAGCAGCTGGAGGAGCCTACGGATCTCTCCGCCACGCCGCCGCCGCTCGAAGGCGACCGACGCGCCGTGGTCGAGGCCCTCGGCCCAGTGCCGACGGCCGTCGACGAGATCATCCGGCACACCGGCCTGCACCCGGCCCAGGTCCTGCTCATCCTGCTGGAGCTAGACCTCGCGGGCCGGCTTGAGCGGCACGCCGGAGGCTTCGTCTCCCTCCTGGTCGCCGATTCGTAGGGGCCGCCTCCCCCTCAGCATGTCATTGGCCTCGATGTAGGCCATCTCGATCAGGTAGGCGAGCATGTTGAAGCGCTCGAGCTCGGCAATCTCCCGCAGCTCGCGCAGCATCTGTTGCAGATAGTCGAGGCGCTGCAGATCCGGCTGGTCTGGGGACGGCGGCATGAAATGAAAGTCTCCGGTTCTAGGAATACTACCACAATTAGAAGGTGCATACCTTGTAGCTAATTTGACCTGGAGTTGCAATCGTGGTGACGCCTGCAACCGCTGTCAGCCTACGGCTGTAGAGGCTCGGCAACGCATCGCTCTTGACCGGAGCGATTTCCACAGCCATGTCACGGGCGGATTCTCAATGTCCGCGACCCGCGGCGAACCCGCGGTCCCCACGAAACGAGCAGCCATGGATGTCGTCGTCGTCGAATCGCCTGCAAAGGCGAAAACGATCAACAAATACCTCGGCCGGAACTATAAGGTTCTGGCCTCCTTCGGGCATGTTCGCGACCTTCCTGCAAAGGACGGGTCGGTGCGGCCGGAGGACGATTTCGCGATGTCCTGGGCGGTCGACAGCGCGTCGGCCAAGCGGCTTACCGACATCGCCAAGGCGGTCAAGGACGCCGACGGCCTGATTCTCGCCACCGACCCGGATCGCGAGGGGGAAGCGATCTCCTGGCATGTGCTGGAGGTGCTTCGCCAGAAGCGCGCGATCCAGGGCAAGCCCGTGCGGCGCGTGGTTTTCAACGCCATCACCAAGCAGTCGGTGCTCGATGCCATGGCGCATCCGCGCGACATCGATGCGCCGCTGGTGGACGCCTATCTGGCGCGCCGCGCACTCGACTACCTCGTCGGCTTCACCCTGTCGCCCGTGCTGTGGCGCAAGCTGCCGGGGGCCCGCTCGGCCGGCCGCGTCCAGTCGGTGGCGTTGCGGCTGGTCTGCGACCGCGAGGCCGAGATCGAGCGCTTCGTGCGCCAGGAATACTGGCAGATCGCCGCTATTCTCGGCACGCCCCGTGACGAGACGTTCGAGGCGCGCCTCACCGGCTTCGAGGGCAAGCGGCTGCAGAAGCTGGACATCGCGACCGGCGAGCAGGCCGACGACATCAAGGCCATGCTCGAGGGCGCCTCGTTCCGCGCGCTCTCGGTGGAAGCCAAGCCCACGCGCCGCAACCCGGGGCCGCCCTTCACCACCTCGACCCTGCAGCAGGCGGCCTCCTCGCGCCTCGGATTCTCCGCCGTCCGCACCATGCAGGTTGCACAGCGCCTCTACGAAGGCGTCGACATCGGCGGCGAGACGACGGGCCTGATCACCTATATGCGGACCGACGGCGTGCAGATCGCGCCCGAAGCGATCGCCGCCGCCCGCGCAGCCATCGGCGACGCCTTCGGCAGCCGCTACGTGCCGGACGCGCCGCGCTACTATTCCACCAAGGCCAAGAACGCCCAGGAGGCGCACGAGGCGATCCGGCCGACCGACTTCACACGCTCCCCGGCCGAGGTGCGGTCCTATCTGGATGCCGACCAGGCCCGGCTCTACGAGATGATCTGGAAGCGCGCCATCGCCAGCCAGATGCAGGCCGCTGAGATCGAGCGCACCACCGTCGAGATCGAGGCGCTCAACGGCGCCCGCACGGCCACGCTGCGCGCGGTCGGCTCGGTCGTCCGCTTCGACGGGTTCCTCGCCGCCTATGCCGACCAGAAGGAGGAGGACCAGGAGGACGAGGAGAACCGCCGGTTGCCGCAGATCGTTGCGGGAGAGGCGCTGCGCCGCGAGCGGATCGACGCGACCCGCCACTCGACCGAGCCGCCGCCGCGCTATTCGGAGGCCACGCTGATCAAGAAGATGGAGGAGCTCGGCATCGGCCGGCCTTCCACCTACACCGCCATCCTGAAGACGCTGGAGGACCGCGACTACGTCGCCATCGACAAGCGCAAGCTCGTTCCGCAGCCCAAGGGGCGCCTGCTCTCCGCCTTCCTGGAGAGCTTCTTCGAGCGCTACGTCGAATACGACTTCACCGCCTCGCTGGAGGAGAAGCTCGACGAGATCTCGGACGGCAAGCTCTCCTGGAAAGACGTGCTGCGCGACTTTTGGCGCGATTTCTCAGGCGCCGTCGACGACATCAAGGAGCTGCGTGTCACCGACGTGCTGGAGGCCCTCAACGACGAGCTGGCACCGCTGGTCTTTCCGCCGCGCGAGGACGGCTCGAATCCGCGCCTCTGCCCGAAATGCGGCAGCGGCACCCTGTCGCTCAAGCTCGGCAAGTACGGCGCCTTCGTCGGCTGCTCGAACTACCCCGAATGCAGCTACACGCGCCAGCTGACCGACGCCCTGAACGGCAATGGCGAGGCCGCCGCCGGCGAGGACTCCACCCGGCTTCTCGGCAAGGACCCCTACACGAGCGAGGAGATCACGCTGAGAAGCGGACGCTTCGGGCCCTACGTGCAGCGCGGCGACGGCAAGGACGCCAAGCGCGCCAGCCTGCCGAAGGGCTGGTCGGCCGAAACGATCGACCACGAGAAGGCCCTGGCCCTGCTCGCTCTGCCGCGCAACGTCGGAGCCCATCCGGAGACCGCGAAGATGATCTCCGCCGGCATCGGGCGCTACGGGCCCTTCCTTCTCCATGACGGCTCTTATGCCAACCTGGAGAACGTCGAGGACGTTTTCTCCATCGGCTTGAACCGCGCCGTATCGGTGCTGGCGGAAAAGCAGGCCAGAGGCAGAGGCGGCAGGAACGGCGGGACGCCGGCGGCATTGAAGGAGCTGGGCGCCCATCCCGAGGGCGGCCCGGTGACCGTCCGCGACGGCCGCTACGGCCCCTACGTGAACTGGGCGAAGATCAACGCGACGCTGCCCAAGGGCAAGGACCCGGCATCCGTCACTCTCGACGAGGCGCTGGCGCTGCTGGCCGAACGGGCCGCCAAGGGCGGCGGCAAGAAGCCGCCGCGCGGCAAGAAGAAGGGGTAGGCACCGGCTTGGCCAGGCGAACCTCGGCAAGGGGCACCACGCGGTCCGGGCGGCGCGACGACGCCGAACCTGCCGAAGCGGTCCGCCCGAGCCGCGACGACCTGCTGCGCTTCGTCACCGAGAACCCCGACCGCTCGGGCCGGCGCGACATCGCCCGCGCCTTCAAGCTGAAGGGCGACGACCGCGTCTGGCTGAAGGAAACGCTCCGGGCCCTCGAGGACGAGGGCCTGTTGGAGCGCAGCCGCAAACGCCTGTCGCGCCCCGGCACGCTGCCGCATGTGGTGGTTCTGGACATCGTCTCGCGCGATCCCGACGGCGGGCTCCTCGCGCGGCCTGCCGAGCGCGCCGACGTGGACAGCGAGCAGAATCCGCTGGTTGCGGTCAGGATTTCACGCAACGCGCGAGGATCGGCGCCGGGCATCGGCGACCGCGTGCTGGCCAAGGTCTTTCCCACCGGCGAGCCGACCGGCCCTGCCTACACGGCGCGGGTGATGAAGGTCTTCGACAAGCGCAACGAGGCGGTGCTTGGCGTGCTGCGGGTCGCCCATGACGGAACCTTGCGGATCGAGCCCGTGGAGCGGCGCCAACCGGAACTGGTGATCGCGCCGGAGGACCGCAATGGCGCCGAAGCTGGCGACCTGGTCGAGGTCGAGCCCTCGCGGACCGGCCGCTACGGCCTGCCGCGCGGCAGGGTGCTGGCTGTTGTCGGCTCGCTGACCAGCGAGAAGGCGGTCTCCATGATCGCCATTCATGCCCACGACATTCCGCATATCTTTCCCGCCGCAGCACTCGCCGAGGCGGATGCCGCGCAGCCCGCCACCCTTTCCGGTCGCGAGGACTGGCGCGACGTGCCGCTGGTGACCATCGACCCCGCCGACGCCAAGGACCATGACGACGCGGTGTTCGCCGAGCCCGACGCCGACCCGAGAAATCCCGGCGGCCAGATCGTCACCGTCGCCATCGCCGACGTCGCCGCCTATGTCCGGCCTGGCTCGGCCCTCGACCGCGAGGCGCTGCGGCGCGGCAACTCGGTCTATTTTCCCGACCGGGTGGTGCCGATGCTGCCGGAGCGGATCTCCAACGACCTCTGCTCGCTCCGCGAGAAGGTCGACCGCCCGGCGCTGGCCGTGCGCATGACCTTTTCGGCGGAAGGGCGCAAGGTCCGGCACAGCTTCCACCGGATCATGATGCGATCGGCCGCCCGGCTGTCCTATCCGCAGGCGCAGGCGGCTGTCGACGGCCGCCCGGACGACAGCACGGCGCCGCTCCTCGAACCGGTGCTCGCGCCACTGTGGGCGGCCTATCGCGTGCTCGCGCGCGGCCGCGTGTCGCGCCAGCCGCTGGAGCTCGACCTGCCCGAGCGCAAGATCCTGCTGAAGGCGGACGGCACGGTCGACCGCGTCGTGGTGCCGGAGCGCCTGGACGCCCACCGGCTGATCGAGGAATTCATGATCCAGGCCAACGTCTCGGCGGCAGAGACCCTGGAAGGCAAGCGGCAGAAGCTCGTCTACCGCATCCACGACGCACCCTCTTTGGCCAAGCAGGAGAGCTTGCGGGAGTTCCTGGCGACCTTGGGCATCTCGCTCGCCCACGGGCCGGCGATGCGGCCGGCCGCCTTCAACGCCATCCTCGACCAGGTGCGCGGCACCGACCACGAGGCGCTGGCCAACGAGGTGGTGCTTCGGTCTCAGAGCCAGGCCGAGTATGCACCTGAAAACATTGGCCATTTCGGGCTGAACCTGCGGCGATACGCGCATTTCACCTCGCCGATCCGCCGCTATGCGGACCTGATCGTGCATCGCGCTGTGATCGCCACGCTGGGGCTCGGCAAGGACGGGCTGACCGTCGGCGAGGAGGAACGGCTGGAAGAGATCGGCGCCTTGATCTCCGCGTCCGAACGTCGCGCCATGGCTGCCGAACGCGACACCGTGGATCGGCTGATTGCAGCCTATCTGTCTGAACGCGTTGACGAAACCTTCGAGGCGCGCATCTCCGGGGTGACCAAGGCGGGACTTTTTGTCCAGTTGCCGCAATATGGCGCCGACGGCTTCATACCGGTGTCATCGCTCGGCGACGATTACTATATCCATGACGAGACGGCGCATGCGCTGTTCGGCGAGCGGACCGGCCGCGGCTACAGGCTGGCCGACCGCGTCGAGGTGCGGCTGATCGAGGTGGCGCCGCTGGCCGGGGCCATGCGTTTCGAGATGCTGAGCGAGCCGCGTCCCTTGCCGGGCTCGAAACGCTCGTTCCACAAGGCCAAGGGGGCGCGGGCAAGGTCGCGTCCGACCGCGGCGCGCGGACGATCCCGCGCCAGGAGACGATGATGGAAGAGCATGTGTTCGGCGGCCGCCGCAAGGCCGACGCCGCCCTCGAGAGACCCCGCCCGCTCTGGCAGGCGATGGCGCGCGGCCTGGCCGGGCGTTGCCCGCATTGCGGCGAGGGACGGCTGTTCGCCTCGTTTCTGAAAACTGTCGACAGTTGTCAACACTGCGGCGCGGAGATTCATCATCATCGGCGGACGACCTGCCGGCCTATCTCGTCGTGGTCATCGTCGGCCACCTGGTGGTCGGCGGCTTCATGGGCGTCGAGGCAACCAGCACGCTGTCGATCTGGCAGCATCTGGCCATCTGGGTGCCGCTGACGGTGGCGCTTTCGCTTGCCCTGCTGCGGCCGATGAAGGGCGCGGTGGTCGGCCTGCAGTGGGCCCTCGGCATGCACGGCTTCGGTGGCGAGGCCGATCTGATCGAGGATCATCCGGAAGCTTGACCTGGAGGAGGTCGCGGTGATGGAGGGCATGACCAAGGCCGAGATCGACAAGGTCGAGGCCGGCGCATTGGGTGGCGGGCGGCTGCGCCCGCGCGACGCCGCGACGCTGATCCTGCTCGACCGCGTCGCCGGCGAGACCCGGGTGCTGCTCGGCCGGCGCCACATGCGCCACGCCTTCATGCCCGGTAAGTTCGTGTTTCCCGGCGGCCGCACCGATCCCGCCGACAGCCGCGTCCCGGTCGCCGAGGGGCTGCATCCGGAGGAGGCCGCCAAGCTTGCCGCCACGACCCGCGGCGGCAGTGCCGCCCGGGCCAGGGCGATCGCCCTGTCGGCCGTCCGCGAGACCTATGAGGAGGCCGGCCTGCTGCTCGGCCGCCGCCAGCCCTTCGCCACGTCGCGGCCGGACTGGCAGGGCTTCGTCCGCCACGGCGTCCACCCCTCGCTGGAGACGCTGCGCTTCGTCGCCCGCGCCATCACGCCGCCCGGTCGGGTCCGCCGCTTCGACACGCGCTTTCTCGCCGCCTGGGCGAGCGACGTCGCCGTAACGCTGGAAGGCGGCGGCCCGACCGGCGAGCTCGAGGAGCTGGTCTGGTTGCCGCTCGCCGAGGCCCGCGACGCAGACATCCCGTCCATCACGCGCACTGTGCTCGCCGATCTGGAGGCGCGCCTGGCATCCGATCCGCGGCTTGCCCCTGGCGCGCCGGTACCGTTCTACCGCCTCGTGCGCAACCGCTTCCTACGCGACCTCATCTAGCCTCATGAGCGGCAGCACGGCCCACCCTGCACCGCTCGCCGGCGAGATGCGCTGGCTGTCGATCGGCGCCGCCATCGCCTCGATCAGCGTGGTCGGCATCGCCATCGGGCTTGGCGTCCCGCTGCTCAGCGTCATCCTGGAGAGCCGCGGCCATTCGGCCTCGATGATCGGCCTGAACACCGCGGTGGCAGGCGTCGCCTCGATTGCGGCCGCCCCGCTGGCGACGCCGCTGGCGACCCGGCTCGGACTCGTGCCGACCATGCTGGCGATGATCGTCATTGGCGGCGCCGCCTTCCTCGGCTTCTACTTTGCGCCGGCGTTCTGGGTCTGGTTCCCGCTGCGCGTCGCGCTCCATGTGGCGCTGACGGTGCTCTTCATCCTGTCCGAGTTCTGGATCAGCGCATCGGCCCCGCCCGAGCGGCGCGGCTTCGTGCTCGGCGTCTACGCGACCGTGCTGTCGCTCGGCTTCGCGCTCGGTCCCTTCCTGTTCTCCCAGCTCGGCAGCAGCGGCTTCCTGCCGTTCGCGGTCACCTTCGGGGTGGTGATGCTGGCCATCCTGCCGGTCTTCGCCGCCCGCCGCGAGGCGCCCGAGATCCATGCCGGCGAGGCGGACGAGCCGGCGGGCTTCTTCCGCTACATCTGGCTCGTGCCGACGGCCACTGCCGCCGTGCTGGTGTTCGGCGCGGTGGAAACCGGTGGCTTCGCGCTGTTTCCGGTCTATGGCAGCCGCATCGGCTACAGCGAAGCCGAAGCCGCCCTCCTGCTCACCATGATCGGCCTCGGCAACGTCATTCTGCAGATCCCGCTCGGCGTCGTCAGCGACCGCGTCGGCGACCGCCGGGTCCTGCTGGCCGCCTGCGCCGCGGTCGGCCTTCTCGGCATGCTGATCCTGCCGTTGGTCGCCCACGACTGGGCACTTACGGCGGCCATGCTTTTCGTCTGGGGTGGCGTCGTGGCCGGCCTCTACACGGTCGGCCTTGCCCATCTCGGCAGCCGCCTCACCGGGCGCGACCTCGCTTCGGCCAATGCCGCCTTCGTCTTCTGCTACGGCTTCGGCATGCTGCTCGGGCCGCAGGCCATCGGGCTCGCCATGGACCTCGTCGGCCCTCCGGGCTTCGCCTACGCGCTGGCGCTGTTCTTCGTCGCCTATCTGCTGCTGGTCGCCCTTCGCATCCTGCGCATCCCCGGGCGGGCTTGACTTTCCCCCGCCCTCCTTTATGTGTCGCGCCGAGTTTCCGCGCCGGGCCTCAGGGCTGATCGCGCGGCCCCGATCCAGACAACGCACACGCCCAGCACGAACGGACGAGATCCCATGGCCAAAGCCGCAAAAATCAAGATCAAGCTGCTGTCGACGGCAGACACCGGCTACTTCTACGTGACCAGCAAGAACAGCCGCACCAAGACGGACAAGCTCAGCTTCAAGAAGTACGACCCGGTCGCCAAGAAGCACGTCGAATTCAAGGAAACCAAGATCAAGTAGGATCTGGTCCGAACGCGAACGAGAACGCGCCGCCTTCGGGCGGCGTTTTTCGTAGCGAAAGCGCGAAGCTGTTGGGGGTCGGCCGGCAGCTGGCAGCGGTACGAGGAGGCCACTATGTGCCAGTGCCGACCGACCGACCCCACGGACCCAGGAGATGCGGCGGACCTGAGCATCATGGGGTATCCGGCGGACGAACCAGCGGCTTCCGCCACCCCGTTCCTCCGGATTTCTGACCCAAACAGTCGCGCAGCGACGGTCAGAAATCAACATTTTCTTAACCAAACGGTCGGACTGGTTGACGTTAAGGTAAATATGCAGGCCCGCTGATATTCCGGCATTGGATCCACGGTTGGCGCGCAAGGCATGCGTTTTGGCGTGCGGCGCCAGTGACAGGCACACGTTCTGGTCGCATCATCCCGGCTCGATCAGCTGGAACTCATGATTTTGGCAAACGAGGCAAGAATCGCGTGGGCCGTGCAGGCGGACGAGGCGACGCAGGTTCGTGAAGACAATGCGGAGGAGCGACGCGCCGCGCCGCGGCGCCGCCTTCTGGCGCGGGCCATCATAACCGCCGAGGGTGTCGCCCACGGGATCGAGGTGATGGTGCGCGACCTCTCGGACAAGGGCGCCCGGATCGCCCTGATGAGCGATTTGCCGCTCGCCGAGCGGCTACATATCGCCATTCCCGATCGAGGCTTCGAATCGCCGGCCCGCCTGGTCTGGCGCCGCGACCGGAATGCCGGCCTCAGGTTCGAGACGCTGCGCGGCGCGAGCGAAGCGGAGCGCATCGACGTTCTCGAAAGCGAGCTGCGCAAGATGAGGCGCCAGCTGAACGAGATCCGCAGCGTTCTTCAGCAGCGCGGCCTGATCTACTAGCAATCCGGCGTTTCACGACCAGCCGCGCGCGCGCCGCTCCATCATTTCCGCGCTTCCTCGACCTGCGGAATTTCCCTGTCTCATTGCTTTTGCGGGAATTCCGGACGCAAGACCGCTCTTCGCGTCTTGCTCGGAATTGCTCCTAGGCGAAGCGGGCGAGGCGCCGTCTGACCTTGGTCAAAAAAGCCGAGCGGGACGATGGCGTCGACGTGTCCATCAGGTAGTGCGCCAAGAAAAGCGTGCGGCAGCGCCGCGCGCAGATCGTGCGAACGCCTCTGAGAAGCGTCTTTCGCCCGGGATGGCCGACGAGATGCGACCACCACCAGGGCGCCCCGCATGTGGTCACCACCGCGACATGCGAGATGTGGCCCATCAGCGGCACGATCATGCCCCCCTCCCCGAGCCTGAAGGCGACCTCCGGCGCCCACACCCGGTCGAGCCAGCCCTTCAGCATCGCCGGCAGGCCGTACCACCAGGTCGGGTAGACGAAGACGATCATCTCGGCCCATCTGAGATGCGCGATGTGTTCGGCCAGCGCCGGGTCGCTCGGCGCCCGGTCGTTGTAGTGCCGCCGCTCGTCGGCGCTCAGCACCGGATTGAAGCCTTCGGCGTAGAGGTCGATCAGCCGCGCCTCGCAGCCCCGCGCGGCGATGGTCTCGACCACCGCGTCGCGCACCGCAGCGCAGAAGCTTTCGGGAACCGGGTGGCAGTAGACCACGAGCGCGCGCATAAGCCCCTCCTGCAGCAGCCTATAGCGCCCTTTCGAGGCCCTTGAACAGGAAGGTCTTGCCCGAACGGTAGTCGTAGTCGGGGTGGTCGAAGGCGATCATCTTGCCGGGGTTGAGCAGGCCTTGCGGGTCGGTCTGGCGCTTGAAGGCGAGCTGTACCTCGTCGGTCTGCTTCATGCCGCCTTCCTCCAGCGTGTAGCGGTGCGGGTTGAAGATCGGACAGCCATTGTCCTCGAACAGCCGGACGATCTCGTCCAGCCGCTCCTCGGTGGTGAAGCGTACCAGCGGCAGCCCGAAGCAGGTGACGTTGCCGTCGAAGCGGACGAACTCCAGATGGGAGAACACCTCGCCGGGGAACATGCGGTCCATCTTGTCGACCAGCGCCAGCTGGTCGGGGAACGGATAAAGCGACTGCAGGTAGGTCATCGCCGGGTCGACGCGCAGCGCTCTGAGCGTCGTGTGGTTCCAGGCCAGTTCGTAGGCGGGAGGCAGACCCTTGAGGTCGGGCGCCTCCGAGGCGTCGAAGACGATGTCGCCGCCTTGGCGGCGGGTGAAGGCGCGGAACGCCTCCATGTTCTGCGGCGCCACCATGACGACGCAAATACTCTGTCCTTCCTTGAGGAACGCCTGGTGGCGCTTGAAATAGAGCGTCGGCACCGGCGCCGCGATCGGCGTGACCAGCTTGCTCAGGATGCCGTCCTGGCAGGCCAGCGCATTGCCGTAGCGCGCGGCCCCCATGAAGCTGTCGAAGCCGACGATGACGTCGACCCAATCGTAGGCCGCCGTGAGCGGCATCTCGACTTCGGTGATGATGCCATTGGTTCCGTAGGCATGCGTCACCTTCTGCAGGTCCTCGCCGGAAATCGACAGCACCTGGGGCGTATCACCCATGGTGACGACCCTCAGCCGGATGACGTTGCCGAGATCGCGCAGGCCGCCGAAATTGATCGAGCCGACGCCGCCGGAGCCGCCGGCGATGAAGCCGCCGATCGAGGCGGTGTTGTAGGTGGACGGATGGATGCGCAGCTCCTGGCCGGAATGCGCGCGCGTGGCCCGGTCCATCTCCGCCATCACGGCCCCGGGCTCGGCCACCACGCGCCCCGCCGCGACGCCCTTCACCTTGTTCATGTCCGCGAGGCTCAGCACGACGCCGCCCGACAGCGGCATCGCCTGGCCGTAATTGCCGGTGCCGGTGCCGCGGGGCGTGACCGGCACGCCGTGCCGGCTGCAGACGGCCAGCACCCGCACCACCTCCTCCTCGCTTCGCGGCGAGACGACCAGGTCGGCCGTCACCCGGTCCAGCGCCTGCTTGAGGACCGGGCTGTACCAGTAGAAGTCGCGGCTCTTCTGCTGCACGATCTTCGGATTGTCTTCGACCCTGAGGCCGTCGAGCTTGCGCTTCAGCGCCTCGATGTCCATCTAATCCCCCATCAGGTCGTCGAGCTCGGCGTAGTCTGGCAGCATGCTGTCGATCGGACGCCCGCCCCGAAGCACGACCCGGTCGGATTCCGGGCGCGACAGGAGCTCGGTCAGGCTGCGGCCCCGGAAAAGCACGAGGTCGGCGGTGCGGCCGGCCGCCACGAGCCCCGCGTCGTCGAGCCGCATGATCTCCGCCGGCGTCACCGTCACCGCGCGCGGCCAGTCGTCGACGGGATGGTCGAGATGCTCGATGCGGGTCCCCATCCGATAGACCTCCAGCATGTCGAGGTCGCCATAGGCGTGGAACGGGTCACGGGTGTTGTCGGAAGCGAGGGCCACCGGAATGCCCCGCGCCTTCATCTCGTGCACCAGCGTGACGCCGCGCCAGCGCGGCGTCGTCCCGTCCGACCGTCGGTCCTGGAGGTAGAGGTTGCACATGGGCAGCGACACCACGGCAAGCCCCGCGCGCGCCACCTTGTCGAGCGTGGTCAGCGCCTCCAGCTCCGGCTGGCGGGACAGCGAGCAGCAATGGCCGACCAGCACCTTGCCCTGGAAGCCGTTCCAAACAGAGGCCTCGGCGATTTTTCTCAACGAGTTCGCCTCGGGCTGAAGCGTCTCGTCGGTGTGGAAATCGAGGTCGAGCCCGTGCTCGATCGCCGCCTGAAAGATTCGGTCGAGCAGCTCTTCGAGATCGGGCACCATCGTGGTCGCCGCGCCGAGCAGGCCGCCAGCGGCCGCGACCAGCCTGGCAAGACTGGCGAACCAGGCGCCATCGCGCACCATCTCGATGCCAATCAGGGCCGTCGCCTGAAGCGCGATCCGACCTTTCCATCGCTGTCGCATCTCTTCGAAGACCGGCCAGGAAACGATCTCCTGCGGCGGCTCGCAGTTCAGATGCGTCCTGAGTGCCTTGGTGCCGTGGGCGTAGGCGGTGCGCAACGAGAAATCCATCCGCCGCGCCACATCCTCGGCCGTCCAGCGCGTGCTGGAATCCTCGGCACTTGCTTGAAGCGCCGCGGCGAAGCTGCCGTCCGGATTGGGCTTGCGCGGCCAGATGTGACCCTTGTCGATATGCGTATGGCAGTCGACGAAGGCCGGCATCACGATGCGGCCGCCAAGCTCCACCCGTGGTCCCGCCGCCACGATGGACCCGGGCGGCCCAAGCGCTGCGATCTTCCCCTCTTCGACGACGATGTCGGCGAGCGCGAAGCCGTCGACGTCTTCCGCGCCGAGTGCGCCGACCGCCAGCGAGCGATGCAGGCGCCCCCCGGCGAGCATGTAGCGCCCATCGGCGGGAAACGAGAGGGCGCTGTTCACCGGTCGGCCTTGAGCGCGCTTTCGTGCCAGCCGCGCAGGACGAGGTGCGAGACCAGCGAAAGCGTCATGAAGATGACGATGCCGGCGATGGAGATCAGCAGCAGCGCGGCGAACAGCCGCGGCGCGTTCAATCGATAGCCGGCCTCGATGATGCGCGACGCCAGCCCGGACGACTGCCCCGAGGCCCCGGCGACGAACTCGGCAACCACGGCGCCGATCAGCGACAGGCCCCCCGCTATCCTCAGGCCGCCGAGGAAGTATGGCATCGCCGAAGGCAGCCTCAGCAGCCGCAGCTCCTGCAGGCGCGTCGCCCGGTTCATGGTGAAGAGGTCGAGCAGGTTGCGGTCTACGGAGTTCAGCCCCAGCGTCGTGTTGGACAGGATGGGGAAGAACGCCACGATCCAGGCGCAGAGCAGGAGCTTGGCCGTCTGGTTGTCCACGTAGATGTTGATCAGCGGGAAGATGGCGACGATCGGCGTCACCTGCAGGATCACCGCGAACGGGAAGAACGACATCTCGACCCATCTCGACTGGGTGAACAGCACCGCCAGGCCGACGCCGCCCGCCACTGCCAGCGCCAGGCTGAAAAAGGTGATCTTGAGCGTCACCCATAGCGAGGAGAAAAGCAGCGCCCGGTCGTTCCACAGCGTCGCCATCACCACCTTGGGTCGCGGCAGGATGTATTGCGGGATCTCGTACCAAACGCAGAGCCGGTCCCACAGCCAGACAGCCAGCACCATGATGAACACCGGCAAAAGGATGCGCCCGAGCCGTTCCAGCCGGGCCGTCCTGACCCGCCGGCTCTCCTCAGCGTCGAGCGCCGGCCGCCCGCCGTGGGCAAGCTCGGTCACGGCGCCGCCTCCCGGCTGGCGTCCATCGCCTCGGCGAGCGCGCCCGATACGTGTCGGCACAGCGCCGCATATTCGGGAGAGGTGCGGAATGCGTCGCCGCGCGGATATCGCGCGCCGATGGCGATTTCCGAATGCACCCGCCCCGGCCGGGCGGCCATGACGACGATGCGGCTGGACAGGAAGACGCTCTCGAAGACGCTGTGGGTCACGAAGGCCACGGTGAAACGCTGGTCCTGCCAAAGCTTCAGCAGATCTTCGTTGAGCTTGAACCGGGTGATCTCGTCGAGCGCGGCAAACGGCTCGTCCATGAGCAGGATGCGCGGCTGCGTCACCAGCGCCCGGGCGATCGACACCCGCATCTTCATGCCCCCGGAGAGCTCGCGCGGCATGGATGCGGCGAAGCCGGAAAGGTGCACGCGCTCCAGCATCGCCTCCACCGCCGGCCCCGCCTCCTGCCGCGACCGGCCGCGCAACCTGAGCGGCAGCCACACATTGTCGAACACGCTGGCCCACGGCATCAGGGTCGGCTCCTGGAAGACGAACCCGACCTCCAGCACGCCACGCGCCGCCGCGCCGGCCCATTCGAGACGACCGGTGGTCGGCGTCGACAGGCCGGCGATAAGTCTGAGCGCCGTCGACTTGCCGCAGCCCGAGGGGCCGAGCAAGGACAGGAACTCGCCTTCCGACAAAGCGAGGTCGACGCCGGCTAGTGCGGTGACCCCGTTGGAAAAGGTCTTGCCGACATTGGCGAGGTCCAGAAGGCGCTGCCCGGCCGATCCTTCGGTCCGTCTATCCAATGTCAGATGCATATGCCTGGCGCGCCGGTTTCACTTCTTGAGGTCGAGCCCGACGCCCTTGTTCACGAAGTCGAGTGTGTAGGCCTTCTTGATGTCCAGGCCTTCCGGGAAAACCTTGGCCTTCACCATCGTCTCGTAGAACTTGGCGATGTGTTCGTCCGTCATGGCACCGATGCCGAGCTTCTCGGCATCGCCGGAATCGACAATGCCAAAATCTTTCATCTGCTTGATCGAGAACGCGATCTGCTCATCGGTAATGTCCGGATTGTCCTTCTTGATCAAGTCGTTGGCAGCTGCATTGTCGCCATAGAGATAGTTGTACCAGCCTTTGGCAGAACCGTCGACGAAGCACTTCACCACCTCCGGGCGTTCGTCGATCGTCTTCTGCATGGTCTCGATTGTGGTGGCGTATGTGCCGAACCCGTTGTCGGCGAGCAGGAAGGTGTTGGGCTTGAAGCCGCCCTCCTTCTCGACGGCGAAGGGCTCCGAGGTGGCATAGCCCTGCTGGATCGACTTTGGATTGGCAATGAACGGTGCCGGATTGAAGGTGTAGGGGACGCGTTTGGCCGGATCGAAGCCGAGATCGGTGACCATCCACTGGAAGAAGCTCTGCAGTCCCTCGTCGCCGATGATGTATTGCTCGGCACTCTTGAGGTCCTCAAATTTATCGAGACCTTGTCCAGGGTGCGACATCACGACCTGCGGATCCTTCTGGAAGGTGGCAGCGACGATCTTCAACGGGATGCCCTGCTGGACGGAGTCGAAGGCCGGCAGGAGATTGCCGCCCATGTAGAAATCGATCTTGCCCGCAAGCAGGAGCGGCCGACCGCTGACCTGCGGCCCACCCTGCATGATGGAGACGTCGAGCCCGCAGGCGGCATAGGTGCCATCGGCCACCGCCTGATAGTAGCCGCCATGCTCGGCCTGGGCGAGCCAGTTGGTTCCGAAAGTGACTTTCTCGGCGGCTGAGACCACCGTGGCGGCCACCGAGAGCACCGCGGCCAGCGCCAGCGGCGGGATGATGCCCTTCGGCATGACGATACCCCTTCCTTGCCCGCGCGACAGGCACGTTCCCCTGCCGCCTTTCACCGGCCATCGTGCCCATTTTCGCAGCCGATGTCCATGATCGCAGCGACGCCGCGACTTGTAAGCGGCGGCGGCTTCGATCTAACCTTCGAGCATGACGAAAGCCGCCACCAAGCGCGCGCTGGCGCCCGCCGCGATCCGCAAGCCGTTCGCCCGCTACAGCCACGGCATCGAGGTGCCGCCGGGCATGCGGCTGGTCCTCTGCTCCGGTCAGCTCGGCATCGCGGCGAACGACCGCGTGCCGCCCGATGCCGCGGCTCAGGCAGAGCTCTGCTTCGAGAACGTCGCGGCGATCCTGGCCGAAGCCGGAATGTCGCTCGACAACGTGGTGCGCATCAACGCCTATTTGACCGACCGGTCGGACCTGGCGGCCTACATGGCCGTGCGCGACCGCCTGTTTGCCGATCCGGCGCCGGCCTCGACGCTGATGATCGTTTCGGGCTTCGCGCGGCCGGAGTTCAAGGTCGAGGTGGAAGTCATCGCGGCCGGCTGAGCCGACCGCCGAGGAGGAGCCAGTGGCAGCGCCAAGACGGGTCTGGTGGGGAGACTACAGGACGACCGAGTACGCCTCGGTCGATCCAGACGCGACGATCGCCGTGATCCCCCTCGCCGCCATCGAGCAGCACGGGCCGCATCTGCCGCTGTCGACCGACGCGACCATCATGGAAGGCATGCTGGCGACGGTGATCGTCCGCCTGCCCGACGATCTCGACATCCGCATCCTGCCGATCCAGGCGGTCGGCAAGTCGAACGAGCACCTCTATGCGCCCGGCACGCTGACGCTCCCGGCTACGACGCTGATCGCGGCCTGGACCGAGCTCGGCGCCTCGGTGGCCCGCGTCGGCGTGCGCAAGATCGTGTTCGTCAATTCACATGGCGGCAACGAGGAGATCATGGGCATCGTCTCGCGCGAGCTGCGGGTCGCCCATGCGGTCATGGCCGTCAAGACCAGCTGGCAGCGATTCGGCCGCCCAGCCGGGCTGTTCTCGGAGTCGGAGGAGCGCTACGGCATCCATGGCGGCGACATCGAGACGTCGCTGATGCTCGCATTCCGCCCCGACCTGGTCGATATGGACGCTGCGCTGAACTTCGCGTCCAGCGTCGAGCGCGCCGAAGCGGAGTTCGAGCTGCTGCGCCCCACCGGCACACATGCCTTCGCCTGGATCGCCACCGACCTCAACCCTGCCGGTGTGGTGGGCGAGGCTGCGCTTGCGACGGCCGAGAAAGGCCGCGCCACCGCCGAGTTTCAGGCCGACGGTTTCATCCGCCTGCTCCGCGACGTCCGCAAGGCACGACTGGCCGACTGGCTGTCGGAGATGTAGCGCGCGGGCCTCAGGCCGCGACGCGCCGCCGCCCGCCGACGGCGCGCAGCATCGGCGCCAGGTCGCCGCTATCGGCGATCTCGACGCCTTCGAGCTCGAGCCACGCCGCCATCGCCGTCAGCTCGCCGAGCAGCGCCTCCGCCGTGTCGTCGGGAGCCCCGGCTTCGGCATAGGCGGCATTGACCCTCAAAAGACCCGCCTGCCGGTCGGCCTTCAGGCATACCCGCGCCACCAGCCGTTCGCCAAGGAGGAAAGGCAGCACGTAGTAGCCGTAGACCCGCTTTTCGGCCGGAGTGTAGATCTCGATCCGATAGCGGAAGTCGAACAGCCGCTCGGTGCGCGTGCGCTCCCAGATCAGCGGGTCGAATGGCGCCAGCAGCGCCCGCGCCGACACGCGCCTCGGCCGGCGGCAGCCAGCGTGCAGGAAGGCCTTGCCGGGCCACCCCTCGACCTTCACGGGCAGCAGCGTGCCGGCCTCGACGAGCTCGCCGATCTGCGGGTCGGCATCGGAGGGCGACATGCGGAAATAGTCCCTGAGATCCGCCGCGGTGGCGACGCCGAGCGCCCGCGCCGCGATCTCGAGCAAGGCACGCCGCGCCTCCTCCGGTCGGGGAGGCGTCGCCGCCACCAGCGCCGCCGGCAGCACGCGTTCCGGCAGGTCGTAGAGGCGTTCGAAGCTCGGCCGGCGCGACGCCGTCGTGATGCGTCCCGCCCAGAACAGGAACTCGAGCGCCCGCTTGGTGTCGCTCCACCCCCACCAGCCGCCCGACCCGCGCTCGCCGTCGAAGTCCGAGGCGGCGACCGGTCCGTTACGGACCACCTCCTGGTAAACCTGCTCGATGTCGTGGGCGCGCTCGCGATAGAAGCTCGCCAGCCCGCCATAGATGCCTTCGCCGCGCGCTGCCCGCTCCATGCGCCAACGCATCAAGGGATAGGTCTCGACGGGCAGCAGCGAGGCCTCGTGGGCCCAATATTCGAAGAGCAGCCGCCGTCGGCCGAGCGCCGCCTCGTCGACCAGTGCCCGCGGATAGGCGCCGAGCCGCGAGAAGAGCGGCATGTAATGGGCGCGCACCACCACGCTCACCGAATCGATCTGGAACAGCCCGAGGCGCGCCAGCACCCGCTTGAGGTGCCGGCGGTCGATTGCCGCGCCGGGCTTGGGGTCGGCGAAGCCTTGTGCGGCGAGCACGATGCGACGCGCGGCGGCCTGCGAGAGCGTCTCGGTCATTTCCTAGAGGAAGCCGATCCGGTGCCGCGGCGCAACCCGGAAACGCACCGCGGCTCGAGCCTCCTGACAGCCCTTGGCGTCAGGCGGCCCGCGAGCCAGCGCCGGGCCGCGCCGGCATGGCGTAGCGGTCGAGCTCCGGGGCGAGCGCCTCGGCGAGCTCCGGCCGCGCCATGGCGAGCGCCAGATTGGCGGCCACGAAGCCGGCCGGCGAACCGCAGTCGAAAGTTTGCCCGCGGAACTCGTACGGCCTGATCTCCTGCGTCTCCATCAGCCCGATCAGCGCGTCTGTCAGCTGAATTTCGCCACCGGCGCCCGGCGCCTGGCCATCCAGCAGGGCAAACACTTCGGGCTGCAGGATATAGCGCCCGGAAATGTAGAAATTGGACGGCGCGGTTCCCGGTGCCGGCTTCTCCACCAGCCCGTTGACGAGCGGCCCGGAGGCGGTCGGCTTCAGCGAGACGATGCCGAATTTGTGGGCCTCCTCGGGCCGACACTTTTCCACCGCCAGCACGTTGCCGCCGTCGCGCTCGTGAGTGGCCATCATCGACTTCAGGCACGGCTCCTCCGCCACCATCAGCATGTCGGGCAACAGCACGGCGAACGGCTCGTCGCCGATCACATGGCGAGCCGTCCAAATGGCGTGGCCGAGCCCCTTCGCCTGTTGCTGGCGCACGAACGACATGGCGCCGACGCCCGGGGTCGTGCCGGCAAGTCCGTCGGCGACGCTATCCTTGCCTTTGGCCCGCAGCGACGCGTCGAGCTCGAAGGCGAGGTCGAAATGGTCCTCGATCGCGCCCTTCATGCGGCCGGTCACCACGACGATATGCTCGATCCCTGATGCAAAAGCCTCGGCGACGATATAATCCAGAATCGGGCGATCGACGACGGTTAGGAGTTCCTTGGGAATGCTCTTGGTTGCGGGCAGCATGCGAGTCCCGAACCCGGCTGCGGGGATGACGGCTTTGCGTATCTTCCGGCTCATCGTGCTTTCCTGAAACATTAAGTGAGGCGTGGAGAGGGCGGCTTTGCCGCAGAATGGTCCAATAACTCGCTCCCATTGCGAAGGTTCCCTGCATTGCAACAAATTGATTGTGCATTGCAAAATGAAATTTGCCGCGGAGACGGGATACAATGCGGCAAAGGTGGACTAAACCGTCCGGACGTCGCCCGGCCGGCAATGGCTTGGTTTTTCTTGCATCCATGGAATAGATCGACATGAACGTGCGGACCGACCCTTCGCTCCTCGAAACGGGAGTCCACCCGCTGCCGGCAGATGCCGAGCTGCCGATCCGTTCGATCTTCTTGCCGGAGGACAAGCTCCGCAAGCTGGGCGAAAGCCTCGCCAAGGGCGAGATCGACTTCTTCTACGGGCTTGGCGAGGAATTCGACTTCCATCAGCGCAACAAGGACAATGCGCGCCACATCCTCGAGGTCTACCGCGTCACCAACGACGCCCAGGCCCGCGGCGAGACGGTCACGCCAGCGGCCCAATGGCTGCTCGACAACCACTATCTGGTCGAGGAGACGATCTATCAGATCCGCCGCGATCTGCCGCGGCGCTTCTACCGCGAGCTGCCGACCATCGATGTCGGGGGCAGACAGATCCCGCGCGCCCTCGCGCTCGCCTGGATCTATGTCGCGCATGTCGATTCGACGGTGTCGGGCGAGCTCTTCAAGGCCATCGTCGAGGGCTACCAGTCGGTCGACCCGTTGCGAATCGGCGAATTGTGGGCGTTGCCCTCGCTGCTCCGCTTCGTGCTGATCGAGAACCTGCGTCGCCTGGCGCTACGGGTCAACCGATCCCGCGAGCTGCGCAGCATCGCCAATTCCGTGGCCGACGTGGTCCTGGCGAGCGGCGGCGACGACAACAGCACCCAGATCCTGACCGGCTATACCGACCACGCCCGCGACACCGCCTTTGCGACCCAGCTGCTCTACCGCCTGCGCGACGGCTCGCAAAACGCCGGGCGGGCGCTGATCTGGCTGGAGACCGAGCTCGAAAAGTCCGGCAGCGACGCCGAAGAGATCATCATTGCCGAGCACCGCACGCTGTCTTCGGGCAACGTGACGACCGGCAACATCATTCGCGGCCTGCGCAAGATCAACGACATCGACTGGACCGAGTGGTTCGAGGCGATCAGCCGCGTCGACGCCCTGCTGCGCGAGCGTACCGACTTCGCGGCGCTGGATTTCTCCTCTCGCGACCAGTACCGCACCGCAATCGAGGACCTCGCCCGCCGCTCGAACCTCAGCGAGTACTACGTCGCCGACCGAGCCTTGCAGCTGGCGGGAGCGGATGCGCCAGAGGTGGCGGGCGCCTCCCTCCCGGCGAAGGACATCGGCTTTTGGCTGGTCGGCCCGGAGCGCCAGCAGCTCGAGGATGCGATCGGCTACCGGCCGAGCTTCGGCCGCCGCTTCCTGCGCTCGTTCGAAAGGACCGGCTGGGCCGGCATCGCCGTCCCCGTGGCGCTGCTTACCGCGCTCTACCTCTGGGTGACCGGGGCGGCCCTGGTGGCGCTCGGCCTTTCGGCCGCGTCGGTCGCCCTGATGCTGATCTGCTTTGCACTGCCTGCGGCAGAGGCGACGCTCGGGCTCTTCAACACCTCTGTCCTGGCCTTCCTGAAGCCGACTCGGCTGGTCGGCTACGAATTCAAGGAAGGTATCCCGGCCGACCAGCGGACGCTGGTCGTGGTTCCCGCCCTGATCGGCTCGCGCGACGATGTCGACGAAACCGTCCGCAACCTGGAAGTGCATCATCTGGCCAACTCGAAGGGCGACATCCGCTTCGCGCTGCTGTCCGACTGGCCCGACAGCGACGTCGAGCAGAAGGCCTCCGACCTGCAGATCCTCGACTACGCGCGGGCCGAGATCGCCCGCCTCAACGAGCGCTATCCCTGCGAAGGCTCGGCGCTCTTCCATCTTCTGCACCGGCGTCGCCTCTACAACGACGCTCAGTCGAGCTGGATGGGCTGGGAACGCAAGCGCGGCAAGCTCCACGAGCTGAACCGCCTGCTCCGCGGCGACAACGACACCACCTTCCTGCCGACCGACGTCCCCTTGCCGGAGAACGTCGTCTACGTGATGACGCTCGATTCCGATACGCGGATGACGCGCGACGTGGTGACCCGCCTGGTCGGCAAGCTGGCGCATCCGCTCAATCGACCGGTCGTCGACCCGGCGACGGGCTGCGTCAAGGCGGGCTACGGCATCCTGCAGCCGCGCGTCACCGCCTCGCTGACCACCGGCGACGAAGCCTCCTTCTTCCAGCGCGTCTTCTCGGCCAATCGCGGCCTCGACCCTTACGTCTTCGCCGTCTCCGACGTCTACCAGGACGTCTTTGGCGAAGGCACCTTCACCGGCAAGGGTCTCTACCACATCGATGCGATGGAGACGTCGCTGGAGGACCGGATCGGCGAGAACACGGTCCTCAGCCACGACCTCCTGGAAGGCTCGATCGCGCGCGCCGCTCTGGTCACCGATGTCGAGGTGGTCGAGGATTACCCGACCCGCTACGCGGTGGACCGCTCGCGCCACCACCGCTGGGCGCGCGGCGACTGGCAGCTGCTGCCGTTCATCTTCGGCCGCAGCAAGGGGCTGTCGCGACTGGCGCGCTGGAAGATGGTCGACAATCTGCGCCGCACGCTGACGCCGATCTTCTGGGTCGCCGCATCGGTGGCCGGATGGACTTTGCTCCCCTTCTCCCAGGCCGCCCAGTGGCAGGCGCTGCTGATCCTCAGCATGTTCATCGCGCTGACCTTCGACATCGTGGATTCGCTCATTCCCACGACCCGCGACGCCACCTTGCGCGGCCATCTGAGTGCGGTGGCGCGCGACTTCGCCTTCGGCACCGCCCAGGTGGTCCTCAAGATCGTGCTCCTCGCCGACGAGGCCTGGATGATGGGCGACGCCATCGTCCGCACGCTCTACCGCCTCACGGTGAGCCGCCTGAACCTGCTGGAGTGGCGTACCGCCTCCCAGGCGGGCAAGGCCGGAACCGACACGATCGCCGGCCAGTACCGCATGATGTACGGGGCCGTGGTCATCGGCCTCGCCGGCCCTCTCCTGCCCTTCCTGGCCGGTTCGACCGGCATCTACGTCGCGCTGATCTTTTCGGTGCTGTGGATCGTCTCGCCGGCCTTCGCCTGGCTGGTCAGCCGCTCGGCCGAGACCGAGGACCGGCTGGTGATCGACGACGCCGAGCGGGCAAGGCTGCGCACGATCGCCCGCCGGACATGGCTCTACTTCGAGACCTTCGTCACGCCCGAGCACAACATGCTGCCGCCGGACAATTTCCAGGAGGTGCCGCACCCCGTGGTGGCGGCGCGCACGTCGCCCACCAACATCGGCGTCTACCTGCTGTCGATCATCTCGGCGCGCGACTTCGGCTGGATCAGCCTGGCCAGCGCGGTCGACCGCATCGAGGCGACCCTCGACACGCTGGACAAGATGGAGCGGGCGCGCGGCCACTTCTACAACTGGTACGAGACGCGAACGCTCAATCCATTGCACCCGCTCTACATCTCCAGCGTCGACAGCGGCAACCTCGCCGGGCACCTGATTGCGCTGGCGGCTGCCTGTCAGGAATGGGCCGAGGCGCCGGCCGTCCACCTGCAGGGCGATTTCGACGGCCTGCTCGACACCGTGGCCATCCTGGAGGAGAGCCTGGAGGCGCTGCCCGACGACCGCCGTCAGCTGCGCCCGCTCAGGAAGCGGCTCATGGACCGCATCGGCGGCATGCGCCGTGCCGTCGACACGATCAAGACCGAGCCGGAAATGGCGTCCATCCGCACCATCAATCTCGCCGTGATCGCCGCGGAGCTGCGCAAGCTCGCCGATTCCATCCACCACGAGACCGATTCGCCGCGCAGCGAGGAGCTCGCCGGCTGGGCCGCCAAGCTGGAGGCGACCTGCGAGGCCCATGTCAGCGATGCCCACAGCGACCACACCCACCTTGCCGAGCTGCGGACCCGGCTGGAGACGCTGCGCGAGCGTGCGAGGCTTTATGCGTTCGAGATGAACTTCTCCTTCCTGCTCCGGCAGGACCGGAAGCTGCTGGCCATCGGCTATCGGGTGGAGGATCACCAGCTCGACGAGAGCTGCTACGACCTCCTGGCCTCCGAGGCGCGTCTGACGAGCCTCTTTGCCATCGCCAAGGGCGACATCCCGACCGAGCACTGGTTCCGCCTCGGCCGGCCGATCGTCGAGATCGGCTTCCGCGGCGCCCTGATGTCGTGGTCGGGCTCGATGTTCGAGTACCTGATGCCGCCGCTGGTGATGAAGGAGCCGCAAGGCGGCCTGCTCAACCAGACGAGCCATCTCGTCATCCGCCGCCAGATCCAGTACGGCCGTTCCAAGCAGATCCCGTGGGGCATTTCCGAGGCCGCCTACAACGGCCGCGACCGCGAGATGACCTACCAGTACACGAATTTCGGCGTGCCGGGCCTGGGCCTGAAGCGAGGCCTGGCCCAGAACACGGTGATTGCCCCCTATGCGACGGTGCTTGCGGCCCAGTTCATGCCGCATGACGCGGTCGAGAACCTGCGACGCTTGCGCCTGATCGGCGCCCTCGGGCGCTACGGCTTCTACGACGCCGTCGACTTCACCCCGCAGCGGGTGCCGGAGGGCGACCGCCGCGCCATCGTCTACAACTACATGGCCCACCACCAGGGCATGTCGATCGTCGCCATCGCGAATGCGGTGTTCGAGGGCCGCATGCGCGACCGCTTCCACTCCGACCCGGTCATCGAGGCGGCCGAGCTGCTCTTGCAGGAAAAGGCGCCGCGCGACGTCCCGATCTCCGTTGCCAAGCCGGAGGCGACCGAACGGGTCAAGGCGGTCGACGCGGTCGAGCTCAGCCCCGACACTCGCGTGGTGGTCAACCCGCTGCGCGCATTGCGCTCGACGGACCTGATGAGCAATGGCCACTATTCGGTGATGCTGACGGCCACCGGATCCGGCTCCAGCCGCTGGAACGACCTCTCCGTCACACGCTGGCAGCCCGACCCGACCGAGGACCGGATGGGCTCGTATCTGTTCGTCCGTGACATGGAGTCGGGCGCATGGTGGTCGGCGACGGCCGAGCCCCGGCAGGCGCCCGACGAGACCTGCCAGACGCTGTTCTGCGACGACAAGGCGACCTTCATCAAGACGGTCGGCCCGCTGCGCACCGAAGTGGAGGTGATCGTCGTCTCCGAGTGCGACGGCGAGAGCCGTCGCATCGAGATCTTCAACGACGGCACCAGCGACCGCCTTATCGAGATCACCTCCTTCGCCGAGCTGGCACTGGCGCCGGAAGCCTCCGACAGCGCCCACCCTGCATTCTCCAAGATGTTCGTCGAGACCGAGATCGCGGCCGATCGCACCGTGATCTATGCGACCCGGCGCAAGCGCGACAAGAACGACCCCGATATCGCCTACGCGCATTTCGTGCGCGGCGGCCGCGGCTTCGGCCGCGAGGTCGAGGCCGAGACGGACCGTCGCGCCTTCATCGGGCGCGGCCGCTCGATCGCCAACGCCGCGGCGTTCGACCGCGGAGCCCGGCTGGCCGGACGCCAGGGCTTCGTGCTCGACCCGGTGGCGGTCCTGAGGCGCCGTGTCCGCGTCCCCGCCAAGAAGAAGGTCTCGCTGACTTTTTGGACCGTCGTGGCACCCGACCGCGAGGCTCTCGACACCGCCGTCTCCCATCTCGACCACCGCGAGAGCTTCGCCCGCCAGGCGATGCTGTCCTGGACCCGCAGCCAGGTGCAGACGCGCCATATCGGCCTCACGCTGACCCAGGCCGCCAACGTCCAGAAGCTGGCGCGCTATCTTCTCTACCCCGACCCGTCGGTACGGATCGCCGCGCAGTCGATCGCCTCGGGCCTCGGCCGCCAGTCGGCGCTGTGGCCGATGGCGATCTCGGGCGACTTCCCGATCTTCGTGCTCCGGATCGGCGACGTCGCCGACCTGGAGATCGTCACCCAGACCTTGCGCTTCCAGGAGTATATGCGCGCCCGCGGCCTCGTCGCCGACCTCGTCATCGTCAACGAGCAGGCCGCGTCCTACGTGCAAGACCTGCAGCAGGCGATCGAATGGCACTGCGAGAACAGCCGCTTGCGCGGCCGTGAGCTGGGTCCCCGCCAGCACATCTTCGCGGTCCGGCGCGATTTGATGGACGAGGCCTCCTACCGCACCCTGCTCGCTGCGGCCCGCATCGCCTTCCATACCCGCAACGGCACCATCTTCGACCAGCTCGAACGGGCCGAGGCTGCCGCCCTGGCGGCGCGGGATACCGGTCTCGCCGCGCTGCATGGCGAGCCGGAGGCCGCGGCGGAGGCCGCACGCCCGCGTTTCGCCTCGCCGCCCAGGCTGCGCACCGTCGGCGAGGCCGAAAAGCCGGCCGGCGCGCTCGACTTCTGGAACGGCTTCGGCGGCTTCGACCGGCGGGGCCGCGACTATGTTGTGCGCCTAACCGGGTCGAGATCGACACCCCAGCCATGGGTGAACGTGATCGCCAATCCGAGCTTCGGCTTCCACACCTCGGCCGAGGGCGCCTCCTTCACCTGGAGCCGCAACAGCCGCGACTTTCAGCTGACGCCCTGGTCGAACGATCCGGTCAGCAACCGTCCAGGCGAGGCGATCTACATCCGCGACCAGGCGAGCGGCCGGGTGTTCTCGCCCTTCGCGGCGATCGCCCGCGACCCGGCGCTGACCTACGAGGCACGGCACGGACAGGGTGTCTCGACCTTCAGCACGCGGCGCGGCCCGCTAGCCGTCGAGCTGACGCAGCTCGTCGATCCCGCCGACCCGGTGAAGCTTTCCCGGCTGATCCTGCGCAATTCCGGGTCGGTGCCGATCAATCTCCGCGTCTATGCCTATGCCGAATGGGTGCTGGGCTCCAGCCGCGCGCGCTCGGCGCCCTATATCGTGCCGGCCTACGACGCCGCGACCGGCGCGCTGACGGCCAGGAACCCCTACAGCCTGGATTTCGGCGACCGCGTGGCCTTCCTGGCCAGCGACCGGCCCCCCGACGCCTACACCGCCGACCGCCACGAGTTCATCGGGCTGCACGGCTCGGTGGAGCTGCCGGACTCGGTGGCCGGCGGCGCGGCGCTGTCGAAGCGCACGGAGGCCGGCAGCGACCCCTGCTCCGCCTTCATGCGCGACGTCGTCGTGCCCCCCGGGGGCGTGGCCCAGCTCCTCGTCCTGATGGGCGACGCCGGCTCCGTCGACGAAGCCGCCGCGCTCGTCGAGCGCCACCGCGGCCGCGATTTCGACGAGCGCCTTGCCGAGGTCGAGGCGAATTGGCGCAGCTTCCTCGACACGCTCCAGGTCGAGACGCCCGACGCCGCCTTCGACGCCATGGTCAACAACTGGCTGCCCTACCAGAGCCTCGCCTGCCGCATCCGCGCCCGCTCCGCCTTCTACCAGGCCTCGGGAGCGTTTGGCTTCCGCGACCAGCTGCAGGACACGCTGGCCTTGCTGCTGCACGATCCGCAGCTCGCCCATGCGCAGATTCGCAACGCGGCCCGCCGCCAGTTCCGCGAGGGCGACGTCCAGCATTGGTGGCTGCCGCGCACCGACGCCGGCGTCCGCACGACGATCTCCGACGACGTGGTGTGGCTCGGCTATGCGCTCTCATACTACGTCAAGGTGACCGGCGACGCCTCGATCCTCGCCGAGACGGTGCCCTTCATCGAAGGCCCACCCCTGGCGCCAGGCGAGCACGATGCTTTCTACACGCCCGAAGTGTCGAAGGAGACGGCGACGCTCTACGAGCACGCCGCACGCGCCCTCGACCTCGCCATCAAGCGGACCGGCCCCAACGGGCTGCCGCTGATGCTGGGCGGCGACTGGAACGACGGCATGAACCGCGTCGGCGCCGAAGGACGCGGCGAGAGCACCTGGCTTGCCTGGTTCCTCTTGAAGACACTGGAGGACATGGCGCCGATCGCCGAGGCCCAGGGCGACGCGGCGCGCGCCAAGGCCTGGCGGGACCACGCCTCGACCCTGAAAAACGCCATCGAGGCGACCGCCTGGGACGGCGAATGGTACCGGCGCGGCACCTATGACGACGGCACGCCGCTCGGTTCGCGCACGTCCGACGAGTGCCAGATCGACTCCATCGCCCAGTCGTGGAGCGTGCTCTCCGGCCATGGCGATCCGGCGCGCTCAGGAACGGCCATGGGCGCCGCAGCGGCGCGCCTGGTCGACCCGGACCTGAAGATCGTCAAGCTCTTCACGCCGCCCTTCTCGAAGACCGAGAAAGAGCCCGGCTACATCAAGAGCTACCCGCCGGGCGTCCGCGAGAATGGCGGCCAATACACCCATGCGGCCACTTGGTTCGTGATCGCGCTGGCCGAGATGGGCCGCGTCGAGGAAGCCTGGCGCTGCTTCGAGATGCTCAACCCGGTCAACCATGCGCTCGACGAGGCGGCAGCCGAGCGCTACCGCGTAGAGCCCTATGTCGTGGCGGCCGACATCTACTCGGTGGGCGACAAGGGCGGCCGCGGCGGCTGGACGTGGTACACCGGCTCGGCGGGCTGGCTCTACCGGGCCGCGGTCGAGGGCATTCTCGGAATCCGCCGCGAAGGCGGACGACTGGCCATCGAGCCGAAGCTCCCTCCGCATTGGGAAGGATTTTCCGCAACAGTAAATCTCGAAGGGGCATGCTACAAAATACGCATCAAGAAAGCCGAACGTGCAAGAACAGTTGCTATAGAGGTCAACGGAAAGAAAATAAAAGGTTCTTCCATTGAACTTTCTAGTGGGGGTGAAAGAGATATCCTCGTAACCATCCCTGCCTAGACCAAGGCCGCATTGTACGTTGCAGACGTGGAATGCGGTCTTTCTTTTGCCGTGATGCCGCCATTTTTCATTATTTATCAGTTCGTTACCAGATCACGAGACGTTACCGGGACCTGCATAATGTTGTCCTCTTTAGGGGAACCTGCGTCATGCGGAAGCATTGTAAAGTCGGTCTTCAAACGGTACCTGTTCCGCTATCGCACTGCACAAATTTGCCCGCGGGGTAAGCATAGTGTCCTTGTTGGAAGTGTATTCGAGAGCGCTGTCGTACCTTGCTCCCGCGAGGCGACGCGTTTTCCTCATATGTGCGGCGAACATCGTGCTTGCGATGGTATCCGTAGCCGAGCCCATCTTGTTCGGGCGGGTTATCGATTCAATATCCGACAAGCAGGACGTCTTCCCGACCTTGGCGTTCTGGGCTGGTCTTGGCGTTTTCAACGTCGTTGCTTTCGTACTTGTCGCTCGCGGCGCCGATCGCTTGGCACATGAGCGGCGCGCTGCCGTGCTCACCGACTCCTTCGAGCGGGTGATCGCCATGCCGCTCGCCTGGCACCATGAGCGTGGGACCTCCAACGTGCTGCACACCCTGGTGCGCGCCGTCGAGGCGATGTTCGGCCTGTGGCTCGAATTCATGCGCCAGCATTTGGCGACGGCCGTCGCGCTGGCGCTGCTGGTGCCGACCGCCATGTCGCTCGATCTTCGGATGTCGGCAGTGCTTCTGTGCCTGGGCTTCCTCTATGTCGCGATCGGCCGCCTGGTCATGCGCAAGACCAAGGAGGGCCAGCATGCCGTCGAGGGGCACCACCAGAAGGTCTTCTCGCATGTCAGCGACTCGATCGGCAACGTCTCGGTGCTGCAGAGCTACAACCGGATGACCGAAGAGACGCGGGCACTGAAGGACCTCACCGACCAGCTGATGAGGGCGCAGTATCCCGTGCTCGACTGGTGGGCCTTGGCCAGCGCGCTCCACCGGCTGGCGTCGACCGTCTCGATGATGGTGGTGCTCCTGATCGGCGCCCTGTTGGTCACGCACGGCCAACTGCGCATCGGCGACATCGTGGCCTTCACCGGCTTTGCCGCTTTGCTCATCAGCCGGCTCGACCAGATCACCAACTTCGTCAACCAGGTGTTCGAGTCACGCGCCAAGCTGGTGCAGTTTTACCAGCTCGAGGACGACTGGAAGGACGGTCGCGAGCCCGAGGGCCTTATGGAGCTCGGCCCGGTGACCGGGCATGTGCGCTTCGAGGACGTCGGCTTCACCTTCCCCAATTGCGGTCATGGCGTTTCCGACGTGAACTTCGAGGTCGCGGCCGGCGAGACGATCGCCATCGTGGGCCCGACGGGCGCCGGCAAGACGACGCTGATCAACCTCCTGCAGGGCGTCTTCGACCCCGACCATGGGCGCATCCTGCTCGACGGCATCGACACGCGCACCGTGAGCCGGAAGTCGCTTCGCCATTCGATCGCGACCGTCTTCCAGGACGCCGGCCTGTTCAACCGTTCGATCGAGGAGAACATCCGCGTCGGCCGCGGCTCCGCCAGCAATGGCGACATCCACGCCGCGGCTGAGGCGGCAGCGGCCCAGGACTTCATCCTGGCCAAGAGCGAAGGCTACGACACCGTGGTCGGCGAGCGCGGCGGCCAGCTTTCGGGCGGCGAGCGCCAGCGCATCGCGATTGCGCGGGCCGTGCTGAAGAATTCGCCGATCCTGGTCCTCGACGAGGCGACCAGCGCGCTCGACGTCGAGACCGAGGCTCGCGTCAAGGAGGCCATCGACCGCCTGCGCGAAGGCCGCACCACCTTCATCATCGCCCACCGCCTGACCACGGTCCGCGACGCCGACCGCGTCATCTTCATGGATCAGGGGCGCATCGTCGAGCAGGGCGCGTTCCACGAGCTCGCGATGTCGAACGGCCGTTTCGCCGGTCTGCTGCGCGCCGGCGGTCTGCTGAACGACGAGGAGGTCAGGCGCCTGTCCCGCATCTCCGCAGTGTCCGAAGAAGCCGCCTGATCAGCCGCGCTTCAACGGCTTCCTGGCGCGCTCGAAATCCGCCCATGGGTCCGGCGCCGCGAGTGCCTCGGCAAGCGAGGCGCTGCCCATGATGAACGCGTCGGGCTCGAGTCCGTCCAGCATCTCCCACGGCACCGGCACCGACACGCTTCCCTTCGGCTTGGCGCGGCTCGAATAGGGGCATATCGCGGTCGAGCCGCGCCCGTTCCGCAGATAGTCGATGAAGACGCGGCCTTTTCGGGCGCGTTTGGAGAGCGTCGCCGTGTAGAGCTCGGGGTCGGTCTGCTCCATCGCCCGCGCGAAATCGTGCGAGAACTGCTTGACCGTCGGCCAATCGGCCTTCGGCTTGAGCGGCACGACGACATGAAAGCCCTTGCCACCCGACGTCTTCAGGAAGGTGGGCAGCCCGAGCTCGTCGAGCCGCCGCTTGACGTCCAGCGTGGCCGCCCGCACTGCCGCCACGCCGAGCCCCTCGTCGGGATCGAGGTCGAACACGATCTGGTCGGGCATGCCGATCTTGTCGACGGTCGAACCCCAAATATGGATCTCGACCACGCCCATCTGGACCAGCGCCGCGACGCCATCGAAATCGCGAACGTAGAGGACTTCCTCGTTGTCCTCAGGGTCGTGCGAGGCGAGGATCGCCTTGTTCATGCCGGGCATGGCGTGCTTCTGAAAGAAGCGCTGACCCTCGATCCCCTCGGGCGCCCGAACCAGGGCCAGCGGCCGGTCGACGATGTAAGGCTTCATCCGAGGCCACACCTGGTTGTAGTGGTCGAGCAGGTCCCGCTTCGTGAAGCCGGCCTCGGGCCACATCTTCTTGTCCGGGTTCGATAGCACGACCGACGTCTTCGGCGCGGCCGGGGTGCCGGCGGCGGCATTTCGCGGCTTGCCCTTGCTGGGCGCCGGCTTGGATGACTCCACGCTCACCTCTTTGGCCGGCTTGTCCTCGCGCAAGCCCTGGAACGACGCGTGCCGGATGCTACCTCCGCGCGTCCAGGAACGGAACTCGATTTCGGCGACCAGCTCCGGCGCCACCCAGACGACGCCCTTATCGCGGGCGGCATCGCCGGAAAAAGGCGATGTTTTCTGCCGACGCGCCTCGAGCTTCTTCTTGAGGTCGGCCGCCACCTTCCCGGAGAAACCGGTGCCGACCCTGCCGGCCGGCTTCAGCGCGCCATCCTCGTAGTAGCCGACCACCAGCGAGCGGACGCCCCTGCCCGCCGCCTCCGAGGGCAGGTAGCCCGCGAGCACGAACTCCTGGCGGGTCGTGCATTTCGACTTGATCCAGTCGTTGCCACGACCGCTTCGATAGGGTGCGTCGGCCCGTTTCGACACCACACCTTCGAGGCCCATGCGGCAGGCATGCGCCAGCATGACCTTGCCGGTTTCCTCGAAATGCTCGCTGAAGCGCAGCGCTCCCTGCTCGTCGCGGCCTTCCAGAAGGTCGCGCAGCTCTTCCTTGCGGTCGAGCAGAGGCTCGCCCGTGAGGTCCTTGCCGTCGAGATGGAGGAGGTCGAACACGTAGTAGATCATGCGCTCGGTGCGCTCTTCCGAAAGCGCCAGCTGCAGTTCCGAGAAGACCGAGACGCCATTGTCGGCCAAGACGACGATTTCGCCGTCGAGAATGACGCTGGACGCATCGAGGCCGGCGATGGCCTTGGGGATCGCCCCGCCGAAGCGGTGCGTCCAGTCGAGCCCGGTGCGGGTATAGAGCTTGACCTTGCCGTCTTCGAGATGGGCCTGCATGCGATAGCCGTCGAACTTGACCTCGTGCAGCCACCCCTCGCCCGAAGGAGGGGTCGGGTCGAGCCGCGCCAGGCAGGGCGGGATGAAATCCGGCATCGCCGCG
The DNA here is from genome assembly GCA_040510195.1 of Mesorhizobium sp. Taxonomy (GTDB): domain Bacteria; phylum Pseudomonadota; class Alphaproteobacteria; order Rhizobiales; family Rhizobiaceae; genus JBEVJK01. The sequence goes on from JBEVJK010000079.1 coordinate 71,514, forward strand.
CGAGACTTCGCGCGAGGCCGCTTGCCCTGCGGTTTCGGCTCGGCTGCGGGACCCCCAGCAGCCCGCTTGGGCGCGCTGCGGCCGGCGGCGATGTCGTCGATGGCGAGGCCCGACTTCACCGATTCCGGCGCCTCCTCCAGCACATCGCCGTCGCGCCGGGCGAAGCTGTCGTCGGACTTGATGAGCAGCCAGTTCTCGCGCTTTTCCTTTGGCCGCGCGCGCAGCCGCACCAGGTGCCAGGCGCCGCCGAGCTTCTCGCCCTTGAGCTCGAACCGCAAATGGCCCTTCTTCATGCCCATCCGGGGATCGCCGTCGGGCTCCCAGCTGCCTTCGTCCCACACGATGACCGCACCGCCGCCATACTCGCCTTTCGGAATGTTGCCCTCGAAGGAGGCGTAGTCGAGCGGATGGTCCTCGACATGCACCGCGAGACGACGCTCCGACGGGTCGAGGCTCGGCCCCCGCGTCACCGCCCAGCTCCACAGCACGCCATCATGCTCGAGCCTCAGATCGTAATGGAGACGTCGCGCCGCGTGCTTGTGGATGACGAAGCGGCCGCCGGCCGCCTTGGCCTTTCCTTTGCCCCGACGCCCGGCCGGCTCGCTGGTGACGCTGAAGTCGCGCTTGGCGTTGTATCGGTCGAGGTCGGCCATTGTGCAGCCGCGCTCAGGCGGACGTCTTCTTGCGCGGCTTGCCGCGCGCGGGCTTCTTGGGAGCTTCCGCCTTCTTGCCCGGCTTTTCCTCCGAGGACAGGCTCTTTTTCAGCGCGTCGAACAGGTTGACCACGTTGGAAGGCCGCTCGGGGGTCTCGTCCCGGCTCGGCTTCCGCACCTTGCGGCCGGACTTCTTGGCCCGGATCAGCGCTTCCAGCGCCGCCTCGTAGCTGTCGTCGAACTGCTTCGGGTCGAACTCGGTCTTGCGGCTTTCGACGACTTTCTCGGCGAGCTCGACCATCTGGGGGTCGAGCTTGGGCACGTCGATGTCGTCGAAGATCTCCTCCGGCCGCCTCACCTCCTTGTCGTAGTGAAGCGTGGTGAGCAGCATGCCCTTGTCGAACGGCTCCACGACGACGGGACGTTCGCGACGCCACAGCACGATCCGCGCCAGGCCGGCCATCTTCTTGTCCTCGAGCGCCATCCGGATCACCGCGAACGCCTCGGCCGAAACCTCGTCGGCCGGCGTCACATAATAGGGCGTGTCGAGATAGATCGGGTCGATCTCCTCCTTCTTGACGAAGGTTTCGAGGTTCAGCGTGTGCGAGGATTCGATCTGCACCGCCTCGATTTCCTCCTCTTCGACGAGCAGGAAGTCGTCCTTACCGGTCTCGTAGCCCTTGACCTCGTCCTTCTCATCCACCGGCTTGCCCGTCGTGCCGTCGACATATTGGCGGCGCACGGCGTTGCCGGTTTTCCTGTTGAGGATATTGAAGGAGATCTTTTCGCTCTGCGTGATGGCGTTGGTGAGCTCGACCGCGCAGGTGACCAGCGACAGTTTCAGATAGCCCTTCCAGGCGGGGCGCGGTGCCATGGAGTATCCCTCGGGCGACAAGCGGCCTTTGCCGCAACGATCATCCTAACGCGGTCAGGCGGCGACAGGTTCCGAATTCGCAACAGCAAGAAAGAAAAAAGCCGACCTGGAGGTCGGCTTTTTGAGTCTGTAACGGCGGGCATGGGGTGGGGGTGGGGGGATCGCCCGCCGTCAGCCCTCAACGGAGCAGCTTGGGATTGGTTCCACGCTCGCGATCATTTTTTTCCTCATGCCGATTGGCGCGCATCGGACGGCCTCGGCGGGCGGGCGGTCGACGCCCGAGGCACCAGCGGTCCGTCGATCTTGATCGTCATCGGCCTCAGCGGCTTGCCATGGACGGCGATCTCGATGAGGGCCTCGGCGGCGCGCTGCCCCATCTCGTAGTTTGGCAGCACCAGGGTCGAGAGCGGCGGATGCGTGTAGCGCGCCAGCTCCTGATCGTCATAGCCCATCACGGACAGCTCCTCCGGCACCCGGACGCCGCGTTCGCTCGCCGCCTCCAGCGCGCCGATCGCCATCAGATCGTTGCCGCACAGGATCGCGGTGGGCGGCTCGTCGAGGGAGAGCAGCTCCAGCGCATGGCTGTAGCCGAGCAGCGGCAGCCAATCCCCATGGCGAACCAGGCGCTCGTCGAAGGCGATGTCGGCGCTCGCCAGGGCCTGCCGGTAGCCCTTCAGCCGGTCGACCGAGGCGTCCATCCACGGCTCGCCGTTGATGAAGCCGATCCGGCGGTGGCCGAGGCCGGTCAGGTGCCGGGTGGCATTGAAGCCGCCGACCACTTCGGCCGGCAGGATCGACAGGTGACGGCGAGGCTCGGCATAGCAGTTGAGCAGGACCGTCGGCAGCTCGGCGAGCGCCGGAGGCAAGCGGACATGGCGCGTGAAGATGGTCGAATAGATGACGCCGATCACCGAGCGATCGCGCCGGATCGCTTCGATCGTCGATGCCTCCAGCTCCGGATTGGAGCGGGTGACGTGAGCGGCGACCAGAAACCCCTGTTCGAAAGCGAAGTCGCGGGCGCCGTCGAGGTTGATGACCGGGTGCGGGCTGGTCGAGATCTCGTCGACCAGATAGGCGATGGTGTTCCTCTCGATCCCGGCGGCCGGCTCGCGGCGCGTGGCCGGCAGCTCGTAGCCGATCTGGCGGGCCGCCTCGAAGACCCGGCCCTGGGTCTCCGCCGAGATGCGCGCCCCCGTCATGGCGTTGAGCACCAGCGAGACGCTCGACTGCGACACGCCGGCGATCCGCGCGACATCCGTCATGGTCGGCCTGCCGCGCCGCCGCTCACCGCTATGCGTTTCGCTCCCGGAATCTTCGGCCATGGATTGCGGCTTCGCCCTCGCTGTCCGCCAAGTGCTAATATTTTGCGCTTGACTGCTAATATTATTAGCGCAAGATTTCCCGTTGTGAAGCCGATTTTCGTCGTTTGGCTGCGGTCCTGAGAGGCCGAGCCGTGGGAGAAGGAAACGCCGATGACCACCATGACACGCCGCCTATTTCTGCTCGCCGCCACCGCATTGGGCGCCGCCGGCATAACGGCCGGGGTCGCCCTTGCCGACTTGCCCAAGCTCGAGCAAAAAGACACTTACAAGGTGGGCTTTGCTCAGACCGAGAGCAACAATCCCTGGCGCATAGCGCAGACCAAGTCGATGCAGGACGAGGCGGCCAAGCTCGGATACCAGCTCGTCTACACCGACGCCGCCGGGTCGGCCGCCAAGCAGGTGGCCGACGTGAACTCGATGATCGCCCAGGGCGTCGACCTGATCTTCCTTGCCCCGCGAGAGGAGAAGCCGCTCATTCCGGCGGTGATGGCGGCCAAGAAGGCCGGCATCCCGGTGATCCTTCTGGATCGCAACGTCGACCAGTCGCTCGCCAAGGCGGGCGAGGACTATGTCACCTTCATCGGCTCGGACTTCATCCTGGAAGGCCAGCGGATGGGAGAATGGCTGATCAAGAACAAGCCGGACGGCGCCAAGATCATCGAGCTTGAAGGCACCACCGGCTCCTCGCCCGCCAATGACCGCAAGAAGGGCTTTGACGAGGCGGTAGCCGGCAAGGCGGGCTTCGAGATCGTCGCCTCGCAGACCGGCGACTTCGCCCGCGACAAGGGCCGCCAGGTGGCCGAGGCGCTGCTTCAGGCGCATCCCGACGCCGACGTGGTCTATGCCCACAACGACGAGATGGCGATGGGCGCCATCGCAGCACTCGAAGCGGCCGGCAAGACGCCCGGCAAGGACGTGCTGGTTCTGTCGATCGACGGCGGCAAGGAGGCGGTGCAGGCCGTGGTCGACGGCAAGATCGCAGCCGTGGTCGAGTGCAACCCGCGATTCGGCCCCAAGGCCTTCGAAACCATGGCCCGCTACGCCAAGGGCGAGGCCATCGAGCCCAAGCTGATCAACGAAGACAAGTTCTACGACCCGTCCAACGCCGCAGCCGAAGTGGCGAACGCCTACTGATCCTCCTGAGACAAGCCGGCCGCAATTCGATTGCGGCCGGCTTCGCTTTGCGGATTGCCAGAAGGCGCACGAGTCCTGTTGAATGCGCGCCGGGAGGAGAGGTCCATGCTGTTGTCCATGACCGGCATCGACAAGAGCTTTTCCGGCGTCCAGGTCCTGGTCGCGGCGGGCCTCGAGATCGAGCCGGGCGAAGTGATGGCGTTGGTCGGCCAGAACGGGGCCGGCAAATCGACGCTGATCAAGATTCTCACCGGTGCCTACCGCCGCGACGCTGGCAGCATCGTCTTCAACGGAGGCGAGGTCGATTTCTCCTCGCCGGCCGAGTCCCAGGCTGCCGGAATCGCCACGATCTACCAGGAGATCAACCTCGCCCCGCACCGGTCGGTGGCCGAGAACATTTTCCTGGCCCGTGAGCCCCGGCGCTTCGGGTTGGTCGATCGGCGCGCCCTGAGGGCCGGCGCTCGCGCCGTTCTGGAGCGCTTCAAGCTCGACATCGACGTCGAGCGCCCGCTGGAGGACTTCGGCACCGCCACCCGCCAGATGGTGGCGATTGCCCGCGGGGTCACCCAAAATGCGCGGCTGGTGATCATGGACGAGCCCACCTCCTCGCTCGACGAGCGCGAGGTGGCCGTGCTCTTCGACACCGTCCGCACGCTCAAGGCCGATGGCGTCGCCACGATCTTCATCAGCCACCGGCTCGACGAGCTCTATGCGATCTGCGACCGCGTCACCATCATGCGCGACGGCCGCACGGTGGCGGTCAGCCCGATGCGCGACATCGGCAAGCTCCAGCTGGTGCGGGCGATGCTCGGCAAGGAGTTGACGGCATTCACCGCCAGCCAGCGGGGCGGTGGCGAGGCCGGGGGAACGCCCTTCCTCGACGTCTCGCACCTCACCTCCGGGCTGCGGGTCCGCGACGTCACGCTCGCGGTCGGTCGTGGCGAGATCGCAGGCCTGGCCGGCCTGCTCGGTTCGGGCCGCACCGAGACGGCGCGGCTGATCTATGCTGCGGACCGGAAGGACGCCGGCAGCGTCCGCGTCGACGGGGCCGAACGCCACTATGCCGGTCCGGCGGACGCCATCGCCGACGGCATCGGCTTCGTGTCGGAGGATCGCAAGGTCGAAGGCATTGTCCCCGACATGAGCGTCCGCGAGAACATGACGCTGGCCGTCCTGCCGCGCCTGATCCGTCAGGGTGTGGTCGACCAGGCCGAGCAACAGCGGATCGTCGAGAGCTACGTCAAGGCGCTCGGCATCAAATGCGCCTCCCCCGAGCAGCCGATCCGCGAGCTTTCGGGAGGCAACCAGCAGAAGGTCCTGCTCGCCCGCTGGCTGTGCATGAATCCGCGGCTGCTGATCGTCGACGAGCCGACGCGCGGCATCGACGTCGGCGCCAAGGCCGAGATCCTGAAGCTCATCCGTGGCCTGGCGGATGAGGGGCTTTCCGTGCTGATGATCTCGTCCGAGCTCGAGGAGCTGATCGCCGCGGCGGACCACGTCACCGTGCTGTCCGACGGACGTTCGGTCGACCGCTTCGCGGCAGGCGAACTGAGCGAGGACAGGCTGATGGCGGCGATGGCCCACCAGGACGACGAGGCGGCATGACCACGCTGGATACCGCCAAGCCCGCCGAAGCCCCCTCGCCTCGCCGCGCGACGCTCGTCTGGGTCAGCCGCTACGGCACGTTCGTCGCCTTCCTGGCGCTGATCCTCTTCAACCTCGCCGTGACGCCCAATTTCGTCTCGCTGCAGACGCTCAACGTCAATCTGACCCAGGTCGCGACCATCGTCATCGTCGCCACCGGCATGACGCTGGTCATCGCGACCGGCGGCATCGATCTGTCGGTGGGCTCGCTGATGGCGATCGCCGGCGCGCTGGCGCCGATGGTCTTCCTCGGCACCATCGTGCCGATTGCCAGCCCGGTCCTGGCCGTCGCGTTGGCCTTCGTCGTCCCGGTGGCGGTGGCGGGCGCGCTCGGCTGGTTCAACGGCGTGCTCATCACCCGCTATTCGATCCAGCCGATCGTCGCCACGCTGGTCCTGTTCATCGCCGGTCGCGGCATCGCCCAGGTGCTGACCAACGGAAACCTGCAGGTCTTCCGCAACGAAGCCTTCCAGTTCATCGCGCTCGGCCGCGTATTCGGCATCCCCGCCCAGGTGGTCATCATGGCGGTGGTGGTGGCGGCGGCCGCCTTCCTGATCCGCCGCACCGGGCTCGGCCGCCAGATCATCGCGGTCGGCGGGAACGAGGAGGCGGCACGCCTCGCCGGCATCCCTTCCGTCAGGGTGAAGCGTCTCGTCTACACCATCTCCGGGCTGTTGGCGGGGGTCGCCGGCCTGATCGTGGTGGCTCGCAACTCCGCGAGCGACGCCAACCTGGTCGGCCTCGGCATGGAGCTCGATGCCATCGCCGCCGTGGCGGTCGGCGGCACGCTCCTGACCGGCGGCCGGGCAAACATCCTGGGCACGCTGCTCGGCGCGTGCGTCATCCAGCTCGTCCGCTACACCTTGCTTGCCAACGGCGTGCCGGACGCGGCGGCGCTGATCGTCAAGGCAGGGCTGATCGTTGCCGCCGTCTTCATCCAGCAACGCGCCGAGAGAGGCTGAACCGATGGCTGCCGCGTCCGTCTCCCGCCTCTCCTTCCTCGGCCCGCTCGCGCCGCGCTCCTCGATCGACCTGGCGCGGCTGGGCGTCATCGCCGCCCTCGTGGCGCTGATCGTCTTCGGCGCGCTACGCTACGACAACTTCCTGTCGCCCTACAATGCGCTGACCTTCCTGCGCTACAACTCGATGTTCGCGCTGATTGCGCTCGGCATGGCGCTCGTCATCATGACCGGCGGCATCGATCTCTCGGTTGGCGGCACCGCCGCTCTGGCCAGCGTGGTCTCTGCCCTCCTCTCGCCGTATCACTGGGCAGCCGGGCTGCTGGGCGGCCTGGCGGCCGGCCTCGTCGTGGGCACGCTCAACGGCCTGATCATCACCAGGCTGAGGATCCAGCCCTTCATCACCACGCTCGCGGCCATGCTTGCCGCCTACGGCAGCGCGCTGCTTCTGGCCGGCAACCAGTCGGTGTCGGTCTCCTATGATTCCGGCTTCACCGAAATCGGCCAGGGCGATTTCTGGGGCTTCCCGATCCCGGCCTGGATCATGCTCGTCGTGTACCTCGCCGGCTGGGTGGCGCTCGAGCGCCATCCGGTCGGCCGGCGCATCCTGGCCATCGGCGACGGCGAGGCCACCGCCAAGCTCATGGGACTGAAGGTCGAGCGCACCCTCCTCGGCGTCTACATGGCCTCCGGCCTGCTCGCCGGACTGGCCGGCGTCGTCCTGGCCGCTCAGTTCGGCGCCGGGCAGCCGACCGAGGGCGTCGGCTGGGAGCTCTTCGCCATCGCATCGGTCGTCGTCGGCGGCACGCTCCTCACCGGCGGTGTCGGCTCGGTCGGCGCCACTCTGGCCGGCGCCATGCTCCTGGCCATGGTCTTCAACATCCTCAACTTCGAAAACGGCCTGGGCTGGATTTCCCTTTCGGCGTATTGGCAATCGGTGATCCGCGGCCTGTTCCTGCTTGCCGTCGTGATCCTCCAGGCCAAGCTGGCCGGCAGCCGGGTACGGTGACCGCCATGAGCCAGGAATTCCACGGCAGGACGATCATCGTCACCGGCGCCGGCAAGGGCATCGGGCTGGCGATCGCCCGACTGGCGGCGACGCGCGGCGCGACCGTCACCGCCATCAGTCGCACCGCCGAGGACCTGGCGGCTCTGTCCGCCGAGATCGGCGGTCGCGCCATCGTCGCCGACCTGGCCGACGCTGGGGCCACCCGCCGTGCCGCTCGCGAGGCCTTGCCAGCGGACCTGCTCGTCAACTGTGCCGGCACGACGATCCTCGAAAGCTTCGTCGACGTCAGCGTCGAGTCATTCGACACGCTGATCGCCGTCAACGCTCGCGCGCCCATGATCGTCGCCCAGGAATATGCCCGCCACCGGATCGCCGAGGGCGGCGGCGGCGCTATCGTCAACGTGTCCTCGCTATCCTCGCTGACCGGGTTCGTCGACCATGCCGCCTATTGCGCTTCGAAGGGGGCGCTCGACGCGATGAGCCGGGTGATGGCCAACGAGCTCGGCCCGCACGGCATCCGCGTCAACTGCGTCAATCCGGCGGTGACCTTGACGGCGATGGCCGTCAAGGCTTGGAGCGACCCCCAAAAGGCCGATCCGATGCTCAAGCGAATGCCGCTCGGCCGCTTCATCGAGCCCGACGAGGTGGCCGAGGTCGTGCTCTTCTTGCTGTCGGATCGAGCCGCCATGGTGCACGGCATCGCCATGCCGATCGACGCCGGCTTCGGCGTCACCTGAAGAAGGCTGCCTCCGTCTGTCCGTCCTGGCCGCCGGCGCGAGCAATTCTTTTCCGCCAAAGCTCTTGTTCCGGGCATTTCTCCCCTATCATCCGGCCCTATCTCCACTAGAAGGGCTGCATTGAGATGCTGTCGCGGCCGGGGAGGTGAACGATGGCGCGGTTGGACAAGCCCTACGGCTCCGTGCTGGAGCTGATCGGCGGCACGCCAGTGGTCGAGCTCAAGCGCTTTGACACCGGCCGCTGCCGGCTGTTCGTCAAGCTGGAGAGCCAGAATCCTGGCGGCTCGATCAAGGACCGGATCGCCCTGTCGATGATCGCCGATGCGGAGCGCTACGGCCGCCTGGCGCCGGGCGGCACCATCGTCGAGGCGACCGCCGGCAACACCGGCCTCGGCCTAGCGCAGGTGGGCATCCCCAAGGGCTATCGAATCATCCTCGTCGTCCCTGACAAGATGTCGCGCGAAAAGATCCAGCACCTGCGAGCCCTCGGCGCCGAGGTCCGGCTCACCCGCTCGGACGTGGGCAAAGGACATGCGGAATACTATCAGGACATGGCCGAGGCCCTCGCCGCGGAGATCCCGGGCGCCTTCTACGTCAACCAGTTCGCCAATCCCGCCAATCCGGCCGCCCACGAGACGACCACCGGGCCCGAGCTTTGGTCGCAGCTCGAAGAACGGATCGACGCGGTCGTCGTCGGCGTCGGCTCGGGAGGCACCCTGACCGGCCTCGGCCGCTTCTTCGCCAAGGTCTCGCCGCACACCGAAATGGTGCTCGCCGATCCGGTCGGGTCGGTGCTCGCACCCTTGGTCAAGACGGGCAAGATGGAAGAGGCCGGGAGCTGGACGGTCGAGGGCATCGGCGAAGATTTCGTGCCTCCCAATGCGGACCTTTCCTTGGTCAAGAAGGCCTATTCGATCCCCGACAAGCAGAGCATGCTCGCCGTGCGCGACCTGCTCTCCCGCGAAGGCATTCTCGCCGGTTCCTCGTCGGGAACCTTGCTCGCCGCCGCGTTGCGCTACTGCCGCGAGCAAAAGGTTGAAAAGCGTGTGGTCACCTTCGTCTGCGACAGCGGCAACAAGTACCTTTCCAAGGTGTTCGACGACTTCTGGCTGGCCGAGCAAGGCCTGTCCGAGGTGGAAGAGCACGGCGACCTTCGCGACCTCGTCGCTCGCGCGCATCGCGAGGGCGGCACGGTCTTCGTCGGCCCGGACGACACCTTGCTGACGGCCTATGGCCGCATGCGCCGAGGCGACCTTTCGCAGCTTCCTGTGATCGACGACGGGCGGCTGGTCGGCATCGTCGACGAGAGCGACATTCTCGCCGTTGTCGAGGGCAACTATGAAGGCCGCTGGGATCGGTTCAACCAGCCCGTGGAGACCGCCATGACCAGGGAGCTGCACACGCTCCAGGCCGACCGCTCGCTTGACGCCTTGCTGCCCGTGTTCGAGCGCAACGAGGTGGCGATCGTCTTCGATGAGGACGAATTCGTCGGCCTGATCACCCGCATAGACCTGATCAACCATCTGAGACGGCGCGCCAAGAGATGACCGACACCCGCAAGAACCGCCTCGCCTTCGCCACCCGCACCATCCATGGCGGCCAAAGCCACGACCCGACCACCGGCGCCGTGATGGTGCCCATCTACGCCACCTCGACCTATGCCCAGCAGAGCCCAGGCGTGCACAAGGGCTACGAATACGCGCGCAGCCAGAACCCGACCCGCATGGCCTTCGAACGGGCGATCGCCGACCTGGAATCGGGCACCGCCGGCTTCGCCTTCGCCTCGGGCCTTGCCGGCATCGCCACGGTGTTCGAGCTGCTCGACGCCGGCGCCCATATCGTGGCGACAGACGACATCTACGGCGGCACGTTCCGCCTGCTGGACAAGGTCCGCGGCCGTTCGGCCGGGCTGAAGGTGAGCTTCGCCGACTTCACCGACCTGGCGGCCGTCGAGGCGGCGATCCGTCCCGAGACGCGCATGCTGTGGGTGGAGACGCCGACCAATCCGCTGCTGCGCGTCGTCGATTTGTCGGCGGTCGCCGCCCTGGCAAGGCGGCGCGGCCTGCTGTCGGTAGCCGACAACACCTTTGCCAGTCCCTATCTGCAACGCCCGCTCGAGCACGGCATCGACATCGTGGTCCACTCCACGACGAAGTATCTGAACGGCCACTCCGACATGGTCGGCGGCACGGTGGTCGTCGGTGACGATGCCGACCTCCGCGACCGCCTCAAATTCCTGCAGAATGCGGTCGGCGCCATCTCCGGCCCATTCGACAGCTTCCTAGCGTTGCGCGGCATCAAGACGTTGGCGCTGCGCATGGAGCGCCACTCCACCAACGGCCTGGCGATCGCCCGCTGGTTGGAAGGCCGCAAGGACGTTCGCCGGGTGATCTATCCGGGGCTTGAGAGCCACCCGCAGCATGCGGTGGCGCGGGCTCAGATGCACGCCTTCGGCGGCATGATCACGGCCGTGCTGGACCGAGACCTGGCCGGAACGCGGCGTTTCCTCGAACGGACGGAGCTCTTCACCCTCGCCGAGAGCCTGGGCGGCGTCGAAAGCCTGATCGAGCATCCCGCCCTGATGACCCATGGCTCCATTCCCGCCGCCCAGCGCGACAGGATCGGCATCTCGGATTCGCTGGTCCGGCTCTCGGCGGGCGTCGAGGATGCCGACGATCTGGTCGCCGACCTGGAGCGAGCGCTTTCCGGCTGACCCACGGCGCTCGCTTGAACGTCGCGTTGCGGGGCTGGACAGCACGGAGCGGGATGGCTATATCCCGCGCCAACGCTGCCTTTGTGCGGCGCCCGTGGGTGATTAGCTCAGTTGGTAGAGCAGCTGACTCTTAATCAGCGGGTCGCAGGTTCGATCCCTGCATCACCCACCAAAATATCCTCCAAAAACAACGATTTGCTTCATCCCCGCTTTCAGCGGATTGTTGCCGACCCAAATGTCTGGGCAATGTTCCGGCCAGTCGAGGCCGCCGGGCGGAGCTGGGCCTCACCGCTAATGGCAATCTGCCCGACCGCTCTGTATAAAGATCCAGCCATGACCGTCGATCGTCGCACCTTCGCCATGTCGCTGCTCTTCGGAGCGGCGAGTGCACTTCAGCCATTTAAGGCGAGGTCACAATCGCAGCCGGCCTTGCAGACTGCCAACAACGTCGTCCTTGTCCATGGGCTCTTTGCGGATGGCTCCAGCTGGTCGGAGGTCATTCCGCTCCTGCAGGCGCGCGGACTTGGCGTGACCTCGGTTCAAAACCCGCTGACGACCCTGGACGACGCAGTTGACGCCTGCCGTAAGGTGCTTGACCGGCAGGATGGGCCTACGGTGCTGGCAGGCCACTCCTTCTCGGGCATGATCGTGACGGAGGCAGGAATGCACCCGAGCGTCTCGGCAGTTGTCTACGTAGCTGCCCGAGCACCCGACGCGGGGGAGGACTATGCAGCACTCGCCGCACGCTTCCCGGCACCGCCCGCATCGGCAGGTATCGTCTACGACGGAGATGAAGGCCGGCTCACTGAAGAAGCCTTTCTGAAGGACTTCGCTGGCGACTTGCCGACCGAGAAAGCCCGTGTGCTGTTTGCCGTGCAACAGCCGTTCAGGAAAGCGCTCCTTGCCGGGCGCCCCACCCAGGCCGCATGGCGTTCAAAGCCCAGCTTCTACGCAGTCTCCACCAACGATCGGACGATCAACCCCGACCTCCAGCGCTACATGGCCTCTCGCATGAACGCCCAAACGATAGAGGTTCCGTCGAGTCATGTTTCGCTGATCTCCCATCCGCAGGAGATTGCCACGCTGATCTTGACGGCAACAGGTCGATAGCGCTGGCTACGCCAGCCAGGCCATCAGCGAGGCCGACGTCCCAACCGCCCGCGTCTCATTCAGCTCCTTGAAGCTATGGGGCAGGTAGAACTGCTCACCAGTGCGAACCCGACCGCCAAGCTTCCAGGATGATTTCAACGAATCGAGTCCGCAAGCAAGCTCGTTGCCCGTTGAACGATCCGCTCAGGAGTGTCTGCGATATCCAGAACGATCGGATCTTCGTCCCGCGACGGTGGTTCTAGCGTTTCGATCTGACTCGTGAGCAACGAATTGGAGGCGAAATGACCCCGCCGTTGGCTTAGCCTGGCACTGATTTCTTGAAGTGAGCCGTGCAGATACAAGAAGCGCACGAAGCCCAGTCGATCTCGAAGCAGGTCACGGTAGCTGCGCTTCAGAACCGAGCATGCGATGACCACGGTGCGACCATCTTCGGCCAAGGCTGCGTCGCACACGCTGTGGAGCCAGGGCCAGCGGTGTTCATCGGTTAGTCCGGTGCCGCTGCGCATGAGCTCGATATTCGTGCTGCAATGATAATTGTCCCCCTCCACGAACGCGGCCCCCAGCGCGTTTGCCAGCCTTTTTCCGACCTCGGTCTTCCCAGTTCCCGCTATCCCCATCACCACCAGGTAGCGGGTGCGTGTCTTCTCCGCCTTCGACACTGGGTTTCTCTCCGCCCCGCTCATGGATAGAGCCCCATCAGGCGGATCGGACCGAGTGTGAGGACCGGGAACAGCACCAGCAGGAAAATGGCGAGGGTCAGCACGGCCATAGGCGCCAGCGAGCCTCGTATGACGTCCTCGACCCGCATATTGGCGACCTGTGCCGCGGCGAACAGGCAGACACCAACTGGCGGCGTGACGAGGCCGAGGGTCAGCGTCATCACCATCACAACCAGGAAGTGCATTGGATCGATGCCGAGCGACAACGCCGGCGGCAGCAGAACGGGGATGAGAATGAACATCGCCGGGATGGCTTCCATGAAGATGCCGATGATGAGCAGGAAGACGAAGATGACGAGCAGACCCGAGATCGGGCCGACGCTCACGGCGTCGAGAAGCACCGCGACCTTGTCGGGCAGGCCTTCGAACGCGAAGATCCAGGCGGCGAGCTGCGATGTGGCGGCAATGAACAGGATCGTGCCGGAGATGCGCGCCGTCGAGATCAGGATCTCCGGGACTTCCGCCAGCGGGATAGTTCGGTAGACCAGGATCGAGAGAACCATGACATAGACCACGGCAACCGCCGCCGCCTCGGTCGGGGTGAAGACGCCGCTGGCGATGCCGGCGACCAGAATGACCGGCGTCAGCATCGGTAGGATGGCGCTCAAGCCGGTAACGATGACCGTACGCAGCACGAAGGGCGAAGGCGGATTGTAGCCGTAGTGCACCGAATAGAAGTGGTTGAAGACCATGAAGGCGAAGGCAATGAACAGCCCCGGCACTAGACCCGCGACGAGAAGCGTGCCGATGGACACGCTGGCGATGGATCCGGCAATGACGACCAGGATCGACGGTGGGATGATCGAAGACAGCGTTGCCGTGCAGAGTGTCATGCCGACGGCGTAGCCCTTGGGGAAGCCATGCCGCTCCATCGCCTTGATCTCGATGGCGCCCACCGAGGCGATATCTGCCACCGACGAGCCGGATACACCGGAGAAGATGACCGAGGAGATGACGTTGACGTGGCCGAGGCCACCGGGCAGCCAGCCGACCATGGCCTCGGCGAAGTCGAAGATGCGCTCGGCGACCCTGCCGCGCTCCATGACAGCGCCGACCAGGATGAAGAGTGGCACGGCGACCAGGAGGAACGAGTTCATCGACGAGAACATGGTCTGCGTCAGAAGATCGAACGGCATCGGCGTGAACAGAAGCAGGGTGGCGACCCCGGCCAGGCCGAGCGCGACAGCGAGCGGCACGCCGAGCATGCTCATGGCGAAGAAAATGATGAGTAGAAAGAGACTCATGCTCATGGCTGCGTCCTCGCGGTCATGTTGACATCGGCATGCGCCAGCTCTCCGGCCGGAATGCCCGGCTCGGGCAGAGCGATGAGGCTGCGGCGGGTCCGCAGGGATTCGATGATGGCAAGGATTGCGATCACCGAGGATACAGGCATCACAAGCCCGATCGTCCACATCGGCAACGGCAAGGTTGCGGCCGTTTCGTGCATCATGATCTGCTGGCGCACGAGCGTTATCCCAGTCCAGCCGGTGATTAGGAAGAAAAGCACCGAGGAGCCGACATAGATCGGGACCGCGATATGGCGAAAAAAGCCCCGCGCCATGGCCATGAAGACGACGACGCGCGCCGATTCAACCGTGCGGAAGCCGGCGGCAAGGCCGAGAAAGACCATCCAGACGAACAGGAAGCGCACCGCCTCCTCGGTCCAAGGCAGCGGCCGGCCCAAAAGGCGGCCAGCCACCTGCATCAACACGATGAGCAGGATGCCGCCGCAGGCGGCTCCGGCGGCGCCGTCGGCGACCAGTTCGACGGCGCGGCCAAATGTAAGACGGTGAAGGCGCATCGGATCGATCCTCCCGATCGAGCGGAGACTGTCCGCAACGGCACCCGGCATGTCCCTCCCGCCGACCAACGCCGGCGGGCCAATGCCGCGGCTCAGTTCTTGCCGACAAAGGCGACCGTACGGTCGAAGAAGGCCTGGTCCTTGACCAGCCCGGCAAAGGTCGGCGCGAGCGTCTGCGCGACGGCGACGAAGGCCTGGCGCTGCTCGGGCGTCAACTCGTTGACCTCCATGCCGTTCGACTTCAACGTGTCGATCGACTTGGCGATGTCGGCGGCGTCGTTCTCGGCCTTCCAAGCCTCCGTTTCCACGGCCGCCTCCTGTAGGGCCTGCTTGTGCGCATCCGATAGCCCCTCGAAGCGAGCCGGATTGACGCCAACCACCCAGGCGTCGGCGATGTGGTTGCTGATCGTCAGGTATTTCTGCACTTCGTAGAGCTTGGCGCTGACCGGCACGTTGACCGGGTTCTCCTGGCCGTCGACCACCTTGAGCTGGAGGGCGTTGTAGACCTCGGCGAAGGCCATTGGCGTCGGCGCCGCGCCCATGGCGCCGAAGAACTCGACCCAAAGGGGATTGTTCGGCACTCGCAATTTCAGGCCCTTGAGGTCGTCCGGCTGGGTGATCGGCTGGCGCGAATTGGTGATCTGGCGCAGCGGACGCGACCATAGATCGAGCCCCTTGATGCCAATCGAGTCGAGTTCGGCAGTGAGTTCCTTGCCGGGCTCGCCATCCAGATAGCTGCGCAGCTGCGTCACGTCGTCGAACAAATAGGGCACCGCGATGGCGGTGAACTTCGGATTGAAAGTCGCATAGAGCGAAGTCGCATTGAGCAGCATGTCGAGCGAGCCGCCGGCCAGCTGCTTCACTCCGGCAGACGGGTCGCCGCCGTAGAGCGTGCCGTTCGGGAAGACCCGGATTTCCAGGTCGCCATTGGTCTTCTGCTTGACGAGCTCGGCAAAATGCTTGGCGGCCAGCGTAATTTCCGAGGTGTCGGCGTCGGGCGTCGAGAGGGTCAGCGACTCGGCGCGGACGGCGCCGGTTGAAAGCGCGAGGGCGGCTGCGACAAGGCTGCCGAGCAGGGTGATCTTCATGACATTTCCTCCGTTGGCTGTTCGATGCGGCCGGGTACCTTGGCGATCCCCGGTCCGGACCGGCTGTTGGCGCGCCGCAATTCGACGATGGCGGCGCTGTGGTCGAGGTCGCCGCCGCCATGCGCGACGAGGTCACGAAAAAGACGGTCGACCTCTGTGGCGACGGGCAGACTGAGCCCGAGCGTTGATGCGAGCGCGAGAGCCGCGCCAGTGTCCTTGATCTGATACTTGGCCGGACCGCCGGGGATAAAATCGCCGTCGATCATGCGCTTCCCATGATGGCGCAGAACGGTCGAGTCGGCGAAGCCGCCGAGCAACGCCTCGCGCACCTTCGCTGCGTCCGCACCACCTTGCTCTGCCAGCAAGAGGGCCTCGGCCACCGCACAGATGGTCGAAGCCACGATCAACTGGTTGGCGAGCTTGGCGAGCGAACCGGCACCGGCCGGCCCGACATGGGTCGGGCGGCCGAGCGTTTCGAAAATCGGCGTCAGCGCCGCCACCACGTCGGCGGCACCACCGGCCATGATCGCCAGCGTGCCGTCGCGCGCTCCCTTCTCCCCGCCCGAGACAGGCGCGTCGACATAGAAAATGCCGGCTTCGGCGGCGCGGTCTGCCTGGCGTCTAGCGGTTTCGACCGGGACCGAGCTCATCATGACTAGGGTCGTGCCCTCTGCCATGGCACCGACGACGCCTCCGGCACCGAACAGGACCTCGTCGGAAACCGGCCCGGAGCTCAGCATCGAGATCACGATCCTGGCGCCGCGCGCCGCGTCTGCAGCCGTCGCTGCCACGCGCACACCGGCGTCCGCCAGCGCTTCGGCCTTGGATGCCGTGCGGTTCCACGCGGCGACCGCAAAGCCGGCTTCGGCAAGCCGACGCGCCATATTGCCGCCCATGATGCCGGTACCGACGAAGCCGATCGAGGTCGGGACAGTGCTAGTCATCGCAGCGCCTCCTCCAGCGCGCCATTCAGGGGCAGTGTCTGGCGGCGAAGCGCACCTGGGTCTCGTCGACGCCGAGCCGCTTCATCGCGGCTTGAAAACGCAGGAGATGCGGGGTCTTTAGATGCGCGTCGAAAGCAGCGCGATCATCATAGACCTCGTAAAACACCACGATGTCTTGCCCGCCGTCTGGACGCACGACGTCGAACTGGCGGCAGCCGGCCTCGTCGGCGACGGAATGCCGGGCGTCGTCGGCGGCGGCCTCCAAAAAGGCCGCCATCGCAGCCGGCGCCACCCGGAACTCGGGCATGACGACGAAGGCAGCTGGGTTGTTGGCGTCTTTCATCGGGCTTCCCTTTCGCTCAGGCGGCGACGTTTTTTTTCGGGCGGAAGCGATCTTCCATATCCCGGCGAACGCCGACCACGTCGAGATCGTTGACCAGCTCGACATCGTCGAAGCTGACGATCTGATCCTTCTTCACCGCCCGCTTCAGCTTCACGTTGTGGGCAAGGCCGATCGGCAGCGCGCGGAGTTCCAGGCTGCGCGTGGCGGGGATGGCGTTGGCCCACACCGCGTAGCCGCCTTCACCGTCGAGCATCTCGCCCGGCTGCATGTCCTTCTTGGCGGTGGCGACGGCGTCGCCCCGGAATTCCTTGGACGAGCCGGTTGCCTCGTTGCGCAGCACCGCCGACAGCACGCTGACGGAGGTCTCCAGGCCGATGATGTGGAAAGGTCGCCACATCGACGCGTACCAGCCCGACGGGTCGGTCAGCAGGCCATACTGCTTGAAGCAGGCGCGCGAATATTCGTTGTGCGCCTTGAAGGTCACGAAGACGCCGTAACGGATGTTGTTGAACACCTCGCGGCCGTCCGGCTCCTGGCTGGCGGCGATGTCCACCAGGCCGGAGCGCGCCAGGCGCCCGCCATCCTTTACTGGCCGAAAGACTCGCGCCAGATCGTGGAGGCCGGCCGGCGGAAAGGCGAGCCCGTCGTCAGGGCAGTCGAGCCCGGTGCCGTTGGCGACCGCCGCCATCTCGATCGCGGCCTTGGTGCCGTCGGTGAAGGAATTGTACATCTTGGGATTGAAATCGCCCTTGGCCACCTCTTCGTCCGTCCAACCGAAGAAGCTCCACACAGTGTCCGGTGTCGAATAGCGGTAGCGCGGCTCGAAATTCATGCCCTTGCCGGCCGCAGTCACCTCGAAACCGGTGGCGCGCGCCCAATCGACCAGCTCGCAGATCAGAGCCGGCTGGTCGCCATAGGCCATGGCGTAGATGACACCCTTCTGCCGGGCCTTTTCAGCCAGGATCGGCCCAACCATCACGTCTGCTTCCACATTGACCATCACCACGTGCTTTCCCGCTTCGATGGCGGCCAAGGCATGGCGCGTGCCGGCGATCGGATGGCCGGTGGCCTCGATGACGCATTCGATGTCGTCGCAGGCGAGCAGGGCGGCGACATCGTCGGTGACAAAAGTTGTGCCGCTCTTGACCGCCTCGCCGGCGCTCTTGGCGGCGTAGCGCTCTGCCGGCCAACCGACGCGCTCCAGCGATTCGCGCGCCTTGGCGACGTTGAGATCGGCGACGGCCACCATGTGGTAACCGGCGATCCGCTGTGCCTGGGAAAGCACCATGGAGCCGAATTTGCCAGCGCCGATCAGACCGACCCTCACCGGGCGACCTCCTTCGGCACGGGCGGCAAGCAGAGTATAGAGGTTCATAGCGGTGTCCTTCGCACGATGAAGTCAGTCGTCCCGACCGCGCATGGCGCGACAAGACGATCGCCCACGGCTCCGCCGCGGCGTATTTTCTTCGAAGGGAAGGACACGGGCGAACGCGTATCCTTCCGGGATTGTCTGTGTGATCTCCTCCGGGCGGCTAGGCCGCCTAGGCAGACGCATCGAATGCGCCATGCAGGAAGACTTCTATTGAGGTAGAGCTGTTAGCGCAATTTAGAAGCTGAGCATGATCATTTAGTAGGGCTAAAGCTTTTTTCGGCGGCGTCGGCTGGGCGAGACACATGAGCCCCGGCGGCTTCATTGGCCCGTCGTAGGCAATTCGCGAAGTCGAAGCGTTTGGCCATCGCCGTCGCAAACGTGCCGACGAACACGTCGCCCGCACCATGCGTGCTGACGAGCGACACCGGAATGGCCGGCTGGACGACCGGCGCGTTGCCCCGTTTCAGGCCGACGACGCCGTCGCCACCCGCCGTCACGACGACCGCCGGGAAGCGGTCGACCAGGATGGAGGCGGCGCGTTCAGCGGAGGCGAGATCGTCGGCCGGGCAGCCGCCCAATTGCTCGGCCTCGATGGCATTGACGACCAGAACGTCGATCAGCCCACCGAATTCCGACCCGAGCGGCCGGAATGGAGCGGCGTTGAGGCAGACCGCCGCGCCAACCCGTTTTGCGGCCTTCGCCGCAACGAGGTTGACGCCCTCGGCGATCTCGTTCTGCAGGACCAGAATTCCGGCATCCCGCCACAGCCCCGCATCTTCGAATGCCGCGGGATCGATCGACGCATTCGCCCCCGACACGATGACGGCGCCGTAATCGCCGCCCGAATCCATGATCGCGACGCTCATCCCGGACCCTTGCCGGTCGAGCCGCACGATGCGCGCGGCGTCGACGCCGCCGGCGGCGAGTTTCTCGAGAAGGAAGCGTCCGAAATCGTCACTGCCGACAGCCCCGGCCATGCGGACCTCGGCACCAGCCTGCGCCGCGGCCACCGCCTGGTTGCCGCCCTTGCCGCCGAATTTCGGCTGCCAGGCGAAGCCGGCGACGGTTTCTCCCTTGCGCGGCCGGTCGGGCGCCCGGACGACGATGTCGTAGTGCAGGCTGCCGACCACCACGACGACGGGGCGCGGCGCCGAAATCATGCGCTGCGCCGCTTGGACGTCACGGCGTTCATCGTGGCGGAGAGATTTCGCTCGGCGGCGGCAAGGTCGCGGCGCGCCACGGCGGCGAAGACGGCGTCGAAGATGATCAGCTGCGCGATACGGGCCGCGGCATTCTCGCCCAGCAGCGGCGAACCCTGTGCCGTCGAACAGAGAACCACGTCGGCGATCGAGGCGAGCGGCGAAGTCGAATAGTTGGTCAGCGCAATCGTTCGCGCGCCGCGTCGGCGCGCCAGCTCCAACGCCTCCAGCACGGCGGTGGTCGAGCCTGAATGGGAAAAGGCGATGGCCACGTCGCCCTCGCCGAGCAGCGCGGCCGACATCAGCATCATGTGCGCGTCGTCGAAGACGCTGGTCCGCACGCCGATGCGCAGGAATTTGTGCGCCACGTCGCGTGCGATCTGGGCGGAACCGCCGATGCCGTAGAAATCGCGCTGGCGGGCGTGGAAGATCATGTCCGCCGCTCGTTCGAAGGCGCGCGGGTCGAGGATCGACAAGGTTTCCTCGAGCGCCTGGATGGACGTGCGAAACACCTTGCGTGCGATTTCGGCATCGCTGTCGTCGGGCGCGAGCTCCTGGTGCAGATCGGCGGTCGGCAGGCGGTTGTAGTCGACCAGGCCGGCGCGAAAGTCCTTGAAGCCGTCGAAGCCGAGCTTCTTGGCAATCTTGACGATCATGGCTTCCGACACGCCGGCGTCATCGGCGACGGTCTTCAACGACGTGCCGGTGCCGAAATCGCGGCGCGAAAGGATGCGTTCCACCACCCGGCTTTCGAGCGGCGTCAAGTGCGGCATCATCATACGGATTCGCGGGCCGACAGTTCTCGCATCGCCAATCGGGAGTGTCATGGCCTGTTGTCGTTCCTCTCGCTTCCGTCAGGTGCCGATCAAGGCGTCATTGACAATACGTTGCCCAGCGACCGCATCCTGGCGCGCCAGCGCCGTCGAGAGCCGATTGTCGCCGTCCAGCCGGTCGGCGACCGCCAGCAGCCGGCGCACGGTCGCGATGTTGGCTTCGCATTCGGCAACCGGGTCGAGGCCGCTGGTGTCTGGAAACGTATCGAAATAGAGCGCGCCGTCATAGCCGTCGTGACGGATCTGGCGCAGGAGTTCAAGGGTCGAGCGCAAATGCACGGCGCCCACCATCAGGCCGTCGTCGCGCTTGCCATAGCCGTCGTTGAGATGGACGCCCAGAAGCCGGCTGCGGCGATGGATCAGATGGGCCACGAACGCCGGCTGCTCACCCGCGTAGAGGGCGTGGGCAAAGTCGATCGTCACGCCGAGGTTGGATGCACCCGCATCGGCGATCGCATGCAAGGTCGTGGCCGCGTCCCGCAAGAGGGAATGCGCACGCGGCTCGTCGGGCTTGTACTCGATGCTGATCCGGCAACCGGGGTCGTGCTCGGCGATCTCGCGGATGCCCGCCACCTCCCAGTCCCAGACCTGTCCGTAGTCGAGCTGGAAATTGTAGTCGAAGCCGTCCTGGCCGAGCCACACGGTCATCAGGTCGGTGCCCATGGCACGCGCCGCGTCGATGCCGCGCTTGGTGAGGTCGATGGCCTCGCGCCTCACGCCTAGGTCAGGATGCGTGAAGGCACCCAGCTTGAAGCCCGGATTGGTGTAGTAGCGCATGGCGAGCCCGTTGATCGCCAGGCCGAGATCGCCGATGCGACGCGCGATGTCCGACGGCTTATCCGCCACATGGTCGGGATAGTTCAGGTCGAGATCGGTGAGGCCGGCGACCGAGGCCGCCCGTTCGACCATCTGCATCATGGTCGGCTTGCCGGTGAGGTCCGGCCAGCGCAGGTGGGGGGCCGAACCGAACGAGTTCAAGCGGGTGGCGAAGCGAGCGAGCATGCTGACCTTCCAAACGAGAGATTATTCACAGCAAAACAGAATTCTGTGAAGTTCTCAAGTCGCCAATTCAAAAATCTGCTTGCCATCGGTCGGTTGGCTACGGTCGCGCTCGCTGCGCAACCATTCCAGGAAGAGGCGCACCTTCTTTTGCCGCAGGTGATCACGCGGGCAGACGATCCATTGCGTGACGATGTGGACCGGTGGCGGTCCGAGCACCGGACAGACGAGTTGCCCGCTCTGCAATTCGCGCTCCATCATCATCGAGCTTTCCAGGGCGATTCCCATGCCTCCGGCGGCGGCGTCGATCGCCATGTGGCTGCGGTCGAAGAGGACGCGCCGCCAGCGCTCGGCCGGCTGGATTCCCGCCAGCTTGAACCAGGCAGGCCATTGCGCCTGCGATTTCACCGAATGGATCAGCCGGAACCGCGTGAGGTCCGCCGCGCCCAGGCTGCCGGCGGCGGCAAGCGCCGGCGCGCAGGCGGGAACAAAGGTCTCCTCGACCAAGGCTTCGACGAACAAACCAGGCCACCGACCATCGCCGTGGCGGATTTCGAGGTCGACAAGCTCGCGGTTGAAGTCGGTGGGCTCGTTGGTGCCGTCGAGGCGGATTTCGAGCTCCGGGTGCCGGTCGAGGAAGGCGCTGAGCCGCGGCAGCAGCCATTTGTTGGAGAGCGTCGGCGTCGCGCGCACCGTGAGCGACGTGACCGAGCGGTAGCCGCGAATGGTGCTGGTGGCATCGGTGATCTGTTCGATCTCGTTGGTGATGGTGGCAAAGTAGCGCTCGCCCGCTTCCGTCAGCACGACGCGTCGGCCGGCCTTGGTCAGCAGCGTCACGCCCAGTTGCACCTCAAGTGCTTGAATCTGCTGGGTGACCGCCGAGGGGGTCACGCCCAGTTCCTCCGCCGCGCGCGACACGCTGCCGGCACGGGCGGCGGCGTGAAATACCCAGATGGCACGAACCGGAAGCTGCATGGGATGTCCCCCAGGGTCTCGCCACACTACTCTGTTCCGTTTAGCCTGGCTAACAGTTTCGATAGGGCTTCTAAATTGCTTCTAACAGATCACTTGCGCTAGTTTTCAACTTACTCAAATCCGGTAAAGTCGTGAACCGCCGGAGCTGCACAAGGAGTGGTACGAGGCGCCGACGAGCTCGGGCCTTTTTACGGAGGATCCGGAATTTGGTCCGGGCGAAAAGGGAGGACTTTCGATGACACTACGCGTTCGCGGCCATTTGGTCGCCACCACTGCGGTCGCGCTGCTTTGCGGCGTGTCGAACGGCTTTGCGCAGGACAGCTGCTCCGCCTATCCGACGGCCAAGATGGACAAGATCGAATCGACCGCGGTCGAGGCCGAGTTCGGCGCTGTGCCGGCGCCGAAGAAGGAGTTGCGCTTCGCTTACGTGACCAAGACGCTCATCAACGAGTTCTGGCAGGACGTGGCGGCCGGCGTTAAGGACGCAGCCTCCAAGCACAACATCGCCGTCGACGTGCAGGCGGCGAAGGACGAGAGCTCGATGATCGAGCAGCTGAACCTGGCCCAGACGGTGCTGTCGCAGAAACCCGACGCGCTGCTTCTGTCGCCGCAGTCCGACTCCAATCTGGCGCCGGTGGTCGAGGCGGCGCGCGCCGCCAACATCCCGACCATCATCATCGATGACGCGCGGACGGAAGGAGCGAGCACCTATGTCGGTACCGACCAGGTCTCCATCGGCGCCAAGGCGGCGGCCTTCCTCAACGAGACCTATCCGGACGGCGGCAAGGTGGCCCAGATCGAGGGCGCGGCCGGCTCGCCCAACGCCCGGCTGCGCATCCAGGGCTTCAAGGAGGAGCTGGCGAAGTATCCCAAGCTCGAACTGGTCGCCAGCCAGCCCGGCAATTGGGACCGCCTGACGGCTCTCAACGCAACCGCCAATATTCTGCGCCAGACACCCGAACTCGTCGGCATCTATGCCAACAATGACGGCATGGCGCTCGGCGTCGTCGAGGCGGTCACCAATGGCAGCGGCCTGGACAAGGTGGCGGTGGTCGGCACGGACGGCATCCGCGAGGCGAAGAAGTCGGTCGGCGCCGGCCAGATGCGCGCCACGGTCGCCGAGTTCCCGTTCGAGGAAGGCCAGCTCGGCGTCGAGATGGCGCTGCGCCTGCTCGGCTGCCAGCCGATCCCGCAATGGATCGTCTCGCCGCAGGCGGTGATCACCAAGGACAACGTCCAGGATTTCCCGGATCCGAAGACGAATTGAGCCGTCCGATGTTGAACCGGGCCACTGGAGAGGGGGACGGCGCGAGCCGTCCTGCCGCTCTGTCCATGACGGGGATCGTCAAGAGCTTCGCCGGGGTGCGGGCGCTGAAGGGCGTCGACCTTCACCTGCGCGGCGGCGAGGTCCACGCGCTGCTCGGTGAGAACGGCGCCGGCAAGTCGACGCTCATGAAGATCATGTTCGGCATCGTCCAGCCGGACGAAGGCGTAATTAGCCTCGATCCGGTCGGCAGCGTCGAGATCGGCGGCCCGCGCGACGCGCTCGCCATGGGCATCGGGCTGGTCAGCCAAGAATTGAGCCTGGTGCCCCAGCTCGACGTGGCCCAGAACATCTTTCTGGGTCGCACCAAGGGCCTTCGCATCGTGCCGCGCGGCGACTTTCGCCAGGAGGCGCGCAAGATCCTCGACGACCTGGCGCCGCATCTGAAAACCGACTCGACGGTGTCCAGCCTGGGCATGGCCGATCGGCAGCTGGTCGAGATCAGCCGCACTCTGGCCCGTGGCGGCCGTATCATCGCCTTTGACGAACCGACTTCCAGTCTGACCCCGGCCGAACAAGAGGGCCTCTTCGCCGTGATCCGACGCCTCAAGGCGGCCGGCAAGGCGATCGTCTATATTTCGCACCGGATGAGTGAAATCCGTGCCATTGCCGATCAGGTGACCATTTTGCGCGACGGCGATGTCGTTGCCGTCGGCCCGATCCGCGACTATTCCGAGGCTCGCCTCAATGAACTGATCGCCGGGCGCGAGCTGTCGCGTGAAATGGGCGGCGAGAAGCCGGCCCCGGTCCAGGGCAAGCCGGTGCTGAGGCTCGGTCAGTTGTCGACAGCGCGCGTCCGCGCCGTCGATCTGACGGTCGGCGCCGGCGAGATTGTCGGCCTTTCCGGTCTGGTCGGCTCGGGGCGCTCGGCCATCCTTCGCGCCTGCTTCGGGGTCGACGCCGTCACCGCCGGCATGATCGAGATCGACGGCAGGCCGGTGAAGGTCGAGACGCCGGCCGATGCCATGCAGGCCGGCCTGGCGCTCATCCCCGAGGACCGGCGCGGCCACGCCATCGTGCCGATGATGGATGTCGAGCGCAATTTCGGACTGGGCAATTACGGGCGCTTTTCCTCCTATGGCATCATCAAGGGCGGCGAGAGGCGCCGCATCATCCGCCGGTATGTCGAAGAGATGCGCATCCGTCCGCCGCGCATCGGCGCCGAGATGCGCAATCTCTCGGGCGGCAACCAACAAAAGGTCGTCATCGCCCGCTGGCTGGCGACGGGCGCCCGAGTGTTCCTGTTCGACGAGCCGACGCGCGGCATCGACGTCGGCGCCAAAGCGG
Organism: Mesorhizobium sp.; assembly: GCA_040510195.1. Lineage (GTDB taxonomy): Bacteria > Pseudomonadota > Alphaproteobacteria > Rhizobiales > Rhizobiaceae > JBEVJK01. The sequence continues at coordinate 96,553 of JBEVJK010000079.1, forward strand.
AGATCTACGCGCTGCTGCGCCGGCTCGCTGCCGATGGGGCAGGGCTGGTCGTCGTCTCCTCCGAACTGCCGGAACTGCTTCTCCTATGCCACCGGATCGGCATCGTGAGCGGCGGCCGTCTCACCCACATCGTCGCCAACGACGCCAGCCTGACCGAAGAACGCCTGATCGAGCTCGCCTCCAGGGAGGACGCCCCGTGACTGACCAAACAACCTTGCCGCGCCCCGACACCGCCGAAGGCAAAGCCACCAAGGCCGCCCGCAGCGGCGACATGCTGCGCAACGCCAGCGTGGCGATCGGCTGCGTGGCGCTTTTCGTGGTGTTCTCGGCGCTCAACGCGACCTTCTACCAGCCGTCGAACTTGATCGACATCATGCTCCAATCGTCGATCAACGCGGTGATCGCCGTCGGCATGACACTGGTCATCATGACCAAGGGGATCGACCTGTCCGTCGGCTCGGTGGTCGGCCTGTCGAGCATGGTCGCGGCCGACATGCTGTCGCACGGTCTGCTCGCGGGGATCGGCGCCGGCCTCCTGGTCGGCCTGGTCTGCGGTGCCCTCAATGGCGTTCTGATCGCCAAGCTCCGGCTGCCCGACTTCATCGTTACGCTGGGCACGCTCAGCATCTTTCGCGGCGCCGCGCTGATCTACACCGACGGTCAGCCCATCTACGGCTTGCCGCCCGAATTCCGCGCCATCTTCGCTGGCCGCATCCTCGACATTCCGACGCCGGTGATCCTGGCGCTGGTGATCGCGGCCGTCGCCTTCCTGCTCGTCCGCTTCACCGCACTCGGCGAGCAGATCATCGCAATCGGCGGCAACGAGGAGGCAGCCAAGCTCTCGGGCATCAACATCGAGCGGGTCAAGATCACCGTCTATGTGGTGTCGGGCGTGCTTTCCAGCATTGCCGGCTTCGTGCTCATCGCGCGCATCGGGGCCGCGGAGCCGATCGGCGGCAGCGGCTTCGAACTGCAGGCGATCGGCTCGGCGGTCATCGGCGGCGCCAGTCTGTTCGGCGGCGTCGGAAACCCGCTCGGCTCGTTGATCGGCGCGCTGACCCTGGGCGGGCTACAGAACGGTCTGACGCTGATGAACGTACCGTCCTTCTGGCAGTACGTCGCTTCGGGCGTCGTCGTCATCCTGGCGGTTTTCGCCGACCAATGGACGCGCCAGCGCGGATGACCGAGGGGTCCGACACGGATAGCTGGACAATCGTTGACGCCCACCAGCATTTCCAGAGCCTCGCGGACGCCGCCTATCCGTGGCTGGACCCCAGTCGACCAGAACCGCTGGAGGGCGACCTTTCGCCGATCCGCCGCGACTACCTTCCCGTCGACTATGCACGCGACATGGCGGGGCTGGGCATCGTCAAGACCGTCCACGTGCAGAACGGCCGCAATCCGCACGATCCGCTCGACGAAACCCGGTGGTTAAGCGGACTCGCCGACCGCGACGGCCTGCCGAGCGCGATCGTCGGCTTTGCTGATCTCGCCGATCCCGACGTTGGCCGGCTGCTAGAGGCTCATGCCGCATTTCCGCGCACGCGCGGGATTCGCCAGATCTTGAACTGGCACGACGACCCGCGGCTTTGCAGCGCGGCGGGCCCGGGCCTGATGCAAGATCGCCAATGGCGGGAAGGGTTCGCCCGCCTTGCTCCGCTGGGGCTAAGCTTCGACCTGCAGCTCTATTGGCCTCAGATGGACGATGCCCTGGCGCTGGCTCGCGCCTTCCCGGGGACCACGATCGTGCTCGATCATTTCGGTATGGTCGCCGACCGCAGTCCAGCAGGGGTGGCGAACTGGCGTGCTGCTATCCAGCGATTGGCGAACGCACACAATGTCCATGTCAAACTCAGTGGCTTCGGGCTGGGCGATCCATCCTGGTCCATAGGAAGCGTGCTTCCCTTGCTACGACATGCGTTGGAAGTGTTCGGTCCCGACAGAACTATGGTTGGGACCAACCTCCCCGTCGATCTGCTCTTTGCGTCGCCGCAAAAGATCTCCACGGCGATCCTCGCGGCAGTTGCAGACCTTTCCGAAAGCGAGCGTACATTGGTCCTGAGGCGCAATGCCGAGCAGGTCTATCGAATCTGAACGCCTCCTCGGCGCCAACCTTGGTTGGGCTAGCTGGCCTATATCGCCTCGCTGGATCAACCCCAGCGGATCTTGATAGGGTGTGCTTGTTTGGAGGATTGCAACATGGAGGATGCCGCGGAGCTGTCGGCGGAGGTCGTCGCCACCGGACTCGGCTGGCCCGAGGGGCCGACGGTTCTGTCTGATGGTCGCGTGGTGATCGTCGAGAGCTATCGCAGCCAGCTGACGGCCATTGGGCTGGACGGAAGCGCCCGCCAGTTTGCCTATGTTGCGGGCGCACCGAACGCCTGCGTGCTTGGGTCCGACGGCCGGATGTATGTCTGCCAGAACGGCGGCACCACGGGACCTTGGCGCGCCGCTGAGATGACGACGCCATCGATCCAGCGCGTCGCCGAAGGCGGGAAAGCCGAGATCATCCTGACCGAGGTCGCAGGCATCCGGCTCAATGGGCCAAACGATCTCGTCTTCGCGGCTGACGGTCGACTGGTTTTCAGTGATCCAGGCACGTACAACCCCGCGAATCCCGATCCTAGCTACATCTTCGCCGTCGACCCCGACGGGACTGCCCGTCTTGCCGTCGGCTTCGATGAACCAACCTTCCCGAATGGCGTAGCGATCGAAGCCGATGGCTCGATCGTCTGGGGCGAATCCTACACGGGACGCGTCAAGCGCCAGCGATCCGATGGCAGTGTCGAAGACCTCGGCTGCTTGCCCGGGGACAATCCGATCCCGGACGGCCTGAAGGTCGGCGCGGACGGACGCCTCTATGTGACCGACATCGCCGCCAACGGCATCCACGTGCTCAAGCCTGACGGCACTGCCGAGGGCTTTTTCCTGTGCGGCAAGGCGACGACCAACTGCGTATTTTCGGGCGAGCTGCTATGGGTGACAAATGCCGGCGTGCTGGCGACTGGCGCGAACCCCTCGTTCGGCGGCTCGCTCTGCCGAGTCCGCATTGCGGGCGGCGGCGGACCGACATACTACGGTCGCATCGGCGATAAGACGCCGTGAGGAGCCCGGCCACGATTGGTGCTTCGCCTGCCTCGCCGGCGGCGCTCGGGCACCTGTACAGCGTAGCCGCGGTCCGCACCGCCGCGAGTCGTGTGCTGCCGCGCCCGGTCTTCGACTTCGCGGACGGCGGCGCCGAGGATGAGCGCACGCTGCGTCGCAACGAGCAGGCATTCGAGGATGTCGACCTCCTGCCCAGGCCGCTCAACGGAGCGGCGTCGCGCGACCTGTCGCTCAGCCTATTCGGCGAGAAGCTTGCTATGCCGCTCGGTATCGCGCCGACCGGGCTGGCCGGCCTGTTCTGGCCAGACGGCGAATGTGCTGCGGCGCGGGCGGCTGGAGCTGCCGGCACCTTCTATTGCGCGAGCCATGGTTCGGCGTGCACGCTGGAAGACATAGCGGCAACCGCAGTGAAGCCGCGCTGGATGCAGGTATTCGTCTACACCGATCGCGGCTTCACGCGCGAAATGGTAGATCGCGCAGCCGCCGCAGGATACGACGCGCTCGTGCTGACCATCGACAACCAGATGCTCGGCAATCGCGAGCGCGACATCCGCAACGGATTTGCCATCCCGCCACGTTTCGGCGCAGCCGGAACGCTTGCGGCTGCCACCAGGGCGGCCTGGCTCCTGCGCATGCGAAACCGTCTGCCCAGACTGACATTTGGCAACTACGTGCGTCCCGGCGAGACCGTGGCGATCGGCACTGTCGCAAGCCGTATGGCGGGCCTTCTCGATCCCTCGCTCTGTTGGGCCGATGTCGACTGGTTGCGCAGCATCTGGTCCGGGCCATTGCTGCTGAAGGGCATCCTGCATCCCGCGGAAGCAGCCGAGGCAGTGGCGCGCGGCCTGGACGGCATCATCGTGTCCAATCACGGGGGTCGCCAGCTTGACGGAGCAGCCGCGTCGCTAGACGCTTTGCCGGCCATCGTGGCGGCCGTTTCGGGGCGCATGCCTGTGCTGATCGACGGCGGCATCAGGCGGGGCTCCGACGTGGTGAAAGCGCTGGCGCTTGGCGCCACGTGCTGCCTGATCGGCCGGCCGCAGCTGTGGGGACTTGCTGTCGGCGGAGAAGCCGGCGTGCGGCATGTGCTGGAATTGTACCGGAAGGAAATCGACCGGGTCATGGCGTTGATGGGTGCGCAAACCTTAGGCGACCTAGGGCGGGACTGTCTTTCATTTGTCGAACGTACGAGGCCGTCACATGATTGAGGACCAGCCGCAAATCACCATCAAGCGACGTTTCGAGCGGCCCCCTGCAGAGATCGTCAGCGCCTTCGCCGGAGTGCCGGTTGGCCATGTCGTCGATGCAATGGGAGGGCGTGGGGCACTGCACTACGCGATAAAGCCTGTCGCTGCCGGGTCTGTGACCCTGGTCGGCGTCGCCATGACCTGCCATTGCGGCCCGGCCGACAACCTTGCGGTATTCGGGGCACTCGATGCCGCCAAAAGCGGCGACATCATCGTGGCGGCCACCGACGGCTTCGTCGGCACGGCGGTGACTGGAGACCTCGTTCTCGGGATGGCTCGCAACAAGGGGCTCACCGGCTTTGTCACCGACGGCCTGGTGCGCGACGTCGTCGGAATCGAAGCGGTCGGACTGCCGGTCTATTGCGCGGGGATCACACCCAACTCGCCGGCGCGCAACGGTCCGGGCACGGTTGGGTTTCCAGTCGTCATGGGAGGCGTTGCCATCGCGCCGGGGGACATTTTGGTCGGCGACCGCGACGGCATCGTGGTCGTTCCTCGACTGGAAGCCAGGGAAGTGCTCTCGCGGCTGCATGCCGTTCGAGCAGCCGAAGAAGCCCTTGATGCACAGGTGCGGGAAGGTCTCAAAATGCCTGACTTTGCTGAGGCCGTGCTCAGATCGCAGAAGTCGCGCTATATCGACTGATCTTGACACCCTCAGTACGAACCAGGCGGTGTCCAGCTCTCCACAGGGTCCCGGGAGCCCTCCAAGATCTTTGCGATACGCGACGGACACGTCGCGATCAGCATCGAGTTCATTCGCGATGGCCTCGGCGCCGGTCGTTGACAGCATCGGACAGGTCGGGGAGACAGTGTCTCCTCACTCCGCAGCTTGGTCAGACGCCGCATGAACACGACATTGGTTGACATAGTTGTTGTCGGCGGCGGGCCGGCCGGCATGATGGCCGGGCTGCTGTTCGCCCGCGCCGGCGTATCGGTTCGGGTGCTTGAAAAGCACGCCGATTTCTTCCGCGATTTCCGCGGTGACACCGTCCACCCGTCGACGATGGAGATCCTCGAGCAGTTGGGCCTGCTCGGCCGGTTCCTCGAACGACCGCACGACCGCGTGACGGGGGCTCAGATCAGGGTCGCGGGGCGCGACTACGCGATCGGCGACCTCTCCCACCTTAAGACGCCTGCTCCATTCATCGCGATGATGCCGCAATGGGACTTTCTCGACTTCCTTCGCGACGAGGCCGAAGCCTTTCCCGACTTTGCGTTGGAGATGGAGGCGGAAGTCACCGGCTTCGTCGCGGAGAAGGGCCGCATCGAGGGCGTTCGCCTGGCGGACGGCCGCGAAATCCGTGCCGGCAAGCTGGTGCTGATGACCGACGGCCGCTCCTCGCTTGTGCGCAAGCTCGGCATGCTGCCTGTGACCCAGCTTGGCGCGCCGATGGACGTGCTGTGGTTCCGCTTGCCCAAGGCCGACAACCCCGGCGAAAGGCTGCGGGGCGCGGTCGATACCGGGCGCATGGCGGTGCTGATCGACCGCCGGACCTACTGGCAGGCCGCCTTTCTCATCCCCAAAGGCGCGGCCCAGGAGGTCGAGGCACGCGGCATCGATTGGCTGCGCGGCGAGATGCAGGCGCTGTTCCCCGAGCTCGACTTCTCAGGCGGCCTCACCAGCACCGCGGACCTGCACCTGCTCTCGGTCGCGCTCGACCGGCTCGACACCTGGCACCGCCCCGGCCTCCTCGCGATCGGAGACGCGGCGCACGCGATGAGCCCGATCGGCGGCATCGGCATCAATCTGGCGATTCAAGACGCGGTAGCGACGGCGAACGTGCTGGCGGCTCCGCTGGCACGCGGGGAAAACCCCGACGAATTGCTGCATAAGGTGCAGGAGCGCCGGCTGTTCCCGACGCGGTTGATCCAGGCCGGGCAGAAGCTGGCGCAGGACAACGTGATCGGCAGCGTCCTATCCGGCACCCCAATCACGGGCGCCCCATGGATACTGCGGCTGCTCGACCGCTTCCCTTCGCTGAGGCGAATTCCGGGGCGGATCATCGGTCTCGGCGTGCGGCGAGAGAGGGTGAGGTCGCCAACGGTCTGATCGAGCTTCTCGTGAGGGTGGCAGGTTAGCACCGTCGCACTTCTCGTCAGGCCCCGCAAAGGGTAGTTGAATGGCATGGAGATGCGCGCGATCGATCATATTGTGCTTTGCGTCAAGGACGTTGCGGCTTCGCGACGATTCTACGAACGTGTCTTGAACATGGAGCCGCGGGAGGAGCGCCCAGGCAAGTGGTCGCTGCATTTCGGGTCCAGCAAGATCAGCCTTCAGGATGCCGTTCGAGCGCCAACCATCGCACGCGACACTGTTCCGGGCAGCGGAAATTTTTGCCTGCTCACCGATACGCCGATCGAAGTGGTTATCATGCACCTCGAGCGCCAAGGAATAGAGATTGTCGATGGACCGGGAGAGCGAGCCGGGGCGATGGGCGATATCCTTTCGATCTACTTTAGAGACCCCGACGGCAACCTCGTCGAGATAAGCAACCAGCTTTAGCCCCGCATCTAAACACTGCCCGCAGATTGCTAAGACCAATCTTCAGCGAAACGAGTGCGACGGGACCGGTCGGGCAAGACCAGACCCCCTCGCCGGGTGGTCATGCAAAGCGCCGGTCACGAACTCGCAGTATTGGGCACGTCGATGCGAAGTGACCGTGCTGAAGCGGGGCAGGACCGCCGCGGCCGGTCACGACGCGGCGGTGAAGCACGCGCTATTGGCTATGTCCGCTTCCCATGTCGGCGGGAAGCATCAGGTGCTGATACTTCTTGTTCCCCGGATACATGACGTAGGGATGACCAGGATCGGGGTCCACCTTGTTCGGGTAGTTGGCGGCCATCTCGTGGGCTGCCTTTCCGACGATCATGACGTGCGGACCCGTATGAACCCAATGCGATTTGTCGGTTGCATAAGGATCGTGGTTGCTGACGCCTAGGTCCCCGGCCAACATGTAGACGAAGCCCGTTTTGTCAGCCGGCTCGGCCTGGGTATAAACCGACTTGAACCATTCAACCCCGACGGCATCGGCACACCACGGCGCGCCGTCTAGATCGATGGCGCAGGTCCATCCGTTTTTCCCTTCCCTGACGGTGGTCGGGTTGAAGCCGTCAGCCAGTCGAATGATCGTGGCGTCCTTCCCGATATCCGCGGGAGCAGCAGATGTCGCCTTTGCAATGAATTCGGAGTCACCCTTTGGAATCTCGGCCGTAAGTTCTGCGGCTAGGCAGTAAGTAGAGAACACTAGTGTTACCGATGCGAGGATATAGAGCCGTTTCATGGCTACCCTCCTGTCGTGTCCGACCGGCATCATAGTCTAGCGTGGAATCTCGGAAATGTCTTCTTACCGATTCCCGCGAAACTTATTGCTGGCCCGCCTCATTCTATGCTTGAGGCACATTTCCCTACTCCTGGGCTCCGAGGGAACCCGGCGCCTACTGAATCGACGAAAGATCAAATTCTTCGGAACAAGCCTCGAGGCCGGGCATTTTAAGCAGCAGAGCGGTTTCGCTTGGACCAACGTCTGCCCCGCCTACACAAGGACGGCTGCCAGACCGTTCCGATTGCCCTGACGGGCTAGCCCCGGCGCATCTCCCCCAATGTGCCGGGGCATCATGTTCCCCGCTACGGGTTCGCCCTTGACGGCAGCACGCCTCAAACGCGACCATCAGGTTCGTAAGTCCGCTGGCCGGAGAACTGCCGATGCGACCCTCACCAGCTCCCACACTCGCCGCGCTTGTTCTTGGCACGAGCTTAGCCTTCGCCCAGAGCACGCAGGAATCCTACCTTTCTGAGGCATTCAATCCCGCCAGTCCCAACCTTGCCCGGTCGGCCGCCGCCCCGGCTCTGCTCGCCAACGAGGATTACGTCGAGGCGCTTGCCCGTATCGTCTTCTACTGGGCTTATCCGGCCATCGACGTCACCTCGCGCACCAGCATGTGGGAGCTGATGAAGAACGGCCCCGGCACGATGTTCGGCGTCGGGCCGGGCTCGCCCGTCAACACGAGCGGCTGCATCGCCGGCTATCTGCCGCCGGCGCAACGCATAGTCGTGACCCCGAACAACGATACCTTCTACGGCGAGGCATTCCTCGATCTCGGAAGGGAGCCGGTTGTCGTGCAGACCCCTGCCGATGTTCCAGAAGGACACTACTGGGTGATGCAGATCACCGACGTCTTCACCAACGTCGTTCGCACCCTCGGTTCGGCATGGGGGACCCCAGGCGGCAAATACCTGCTCGTCGGCCCCGACTGGCAGGGCGACAAGCCGCAAGGCTTTGAGGAGGTCATTCGCCTCACCACCAACTATGGCGGCATCTTCCCGAGGAGCTTCGCGGCCCGCACCCCCGATGGCAGGGCACGCGCCATCGCCGTGCAGAACCAGATGGGCGTCTACCCGCTCAGTCAGAACCAGGAAAGCCGCAAGACCTTCGACTGCGAGGCCTACACCAAGAACGCCGTCTATGCGGGCGGCGTCACCGCCGAGATGATCGCCAAGGATCCAGACGTCGCCCGGACGCAGTGGGTGGTGCCGTCGCGGTTCTGGGACGATCTGGATAAAGTGCTGTCGCTCAACCCCACAGTCGCCCCAGGTGATGCCTCGATGGCCGACCAGGCGCGGGCGTTGGTTGCGTTGCGCAAGTCCGACCCGAAGTGGAAGGAGCTGCTTGACAAGGCCGTGGTCAAGGCCGACGCCTCGCTGCACGCAAGTGCCAAGTACGAGCAGGTCGGGGTCGACGTCGGCAATGGCTGGCAGCGCCAGGAGAATGGCGGGCTATGGGGTTCCGACTGGTTCGGGCGGGCACAGGCCGCGGTCGTCTACATCCTCGTCAACGATTATCACGAGGCCGTCTACCTCATCCGCGCCACCGACGCGAAGGGAGGGCTGCTCGACAGCAAGCACAACTACACGATGACCTTTCCGAAGGACGGCTTGCCGCCGGTCGACCGATCCAAGGGCGGCTTCTGGTCGCTGACTATGTACGACCGCGATTACTTCATGTTGCCCGAGCCCCCCAACGGGCGAACCAACATCGGCACGGTCTCGCTGGACGCAGACGAACTGAAGTTCGCGCCAGACGGCTCGCTGACCATAACCATGTCACATGATGAGCCCCAGGACGCCGAGGCAAAGGCCAATTGGCTGCCGACGCCGGAAGGCCAGTTCGCGCTGATTGTGAGGGCCTATGTGCCGACGGCGCCCATCCTCGACAACAGCTACAAGCTGCCCAACGTGGAGAGGAAATAGATCGCCCTCGTGCCTGGGAACTAGGCTCCCGAAGGGTTCTGCGATTCGGCCGCCTCCTGCCGCAGCTTCTTGTTCTCGGCCTCCAATTCGGCAAGTCGTTGCCGGACGGGCTCGAGCGCACTTGCCAGTTCGGTCTCGGTGAAACGCGGAATGATGTGCTGTGGGCAGTTCCAGTCAAAGGCCTTCAGATGAAGCAGGATGGCCCGTTCCACCACTGCCTTGTATCCCGGCAAGGTAAGAAGTGTTCTCAGTTCCGGATCGTTGCTCACTTCCTTGATCTCGGCGTGAGCATAGATTTTCAGGCGTCGCCGTCCCGCGTAGTCCATGAGGATAAGCGATACGCGGTCGCTGGCCGCCAAGTTGCCGATGCTAATGTACTGACGGTTTCCTCTGAAGTCGGCGAACCCCAACATCCGTTCGTTCAACACGCGTAGGAATCCCGAAGGCCCCCCGCGATGCTGGATGTATGGCCAGCCGCTCTCGGAGACTGTGGCCATGTAGAAATTGTCGCGCTCGGCAATAAAAGCCGCCTCGTTTTCCGTGAAGCGATCGAATGTTCGCTCGCCTGTAAAATCTCTCCAGTAATCCCCACTGCCGTTCTTGGCCTGGGCGGCCTTCACCTTCGAGGTCGAGGCGATGTCAAGAAATCCATAGGGCATGGGACACTCCGACCGGGTGACGAGCAGGAAAAAAACAGTTTGCCCGCCGTTGAGAAAGAAAGTATCCCCTACTGAAATCGCGAATAATCCTGTATTTCTGAGAATTGACCTCTCTAGGAGTGAGAGTCGGTGGACCGCTTGGAAGCCATGTCGTTGTTGGTGGCGTCGATTGAGGAAGGCAGCTTTTCAGCTGCTGGGCGTAGGCTCGGTGTTCCGCTGCCGACAATCAGCCGCAAGGTCGCCGAGCTTGAATCGCATCTCAAGGTACAGCTTCTCATCCGCTCGACCCGTAGGTTGACGCTGACCGAAGCGGGCGTTTCCTATGTCGCAGCCTGCAAACGCATCTTGGAGCAAGTCGGAGAAGCGGACGCCCAGGCGTCCGGCGAGTACAGCGTGCCTCGCGGTGAACTCACGATCACTGCTCCGATCGTTTTCGGACGCCTTCATGTCCTCCCTGTGATCAGCGAATTTCTCGAGCATTTCGCTGAAATCAACGTTCGAATGACCCTGGCGGATCGTAACGTCAATCTGGTGGACGACCACATCGACATGGCCGTTCGCATCGGCGAACTGCCCGACAGCACGATGGTTGCGACCCGCGTGGGATCGGTTCGGCGCGTCATCTGCGGCAGTCCAACCTACTTCGCGGCCAATGGAATGCCAAAGAAACCAAAGGACCTGCTTGACCACACGTGCGTGATCTTTTCGGGAATGGCATCGGGACAATCCTGGCTGTCCGCGCCAAACCAGCGCGGTGCAGCCAAGCCGATCCGACCTCATTGCCGCCTATGGATTAACACGGCAGAGTCGGCAATCGACGCCGCGGCTGCCGGAATCGGCCTCACGAATGTGCTTTCCTACCAGGTTGCAACGGCGGTGCAGGAAGGCAAGCTGCAGATCATCCTGAGCGACTTCGAGCCGGACCCGATTCCGATCCACCTCGTGCATGCCGGGCACAGCATCCTGCCGTTGAAGATGCGGCGTTTCCTTGAGTTCGCAGCGCCGCGCCTGCGCAAGTCACTTGAGGTGGCGAACGCCGACCTGACAAGGTTCGCGGGCGAATCCTCAGCTGGACAGTAAACGGCGCGATGGAGGCGGTCGGCCAGGCACTGGCCCTAGGTTGGGGGAGCTCACCACGAGCTCGCTCATGGATCAGCCTGCTTCTTTGGTCGCGCCATTGCGGCGAGCGCCTTCATCTCCCGGTTCAGCATGCGTCTGACTAGCGTGTTGTGGGTGGTGACCGCATCGTCCCATGTGGCGTCGAGGATGCATTCGAGCTCGTCGTGGACCAGAAAGTCGACCAACGGCGACCCGTGGCCTTCCTTTTCGATCGCCGTGGTCTCGAAAAGAAGCGGCCGACCTTTTGTCCACTGGTGGTCGAGGCCAAGAAAAACCGTCGAGACACGTGTCGTCTGCGTGAATGTCTCGGCGACCTGACGGTTCTCGAGCTGCTCAAACCAAGGGCCCCACAGGGACAGCGGCGCACGAACTGGACGCTGGTTCTCGTCCAGAATCCAATGATAGCTGAGCGATGAGGTATGGTCGTCGGACCATTGCCGGCAGGCACCGCAGTAACGCTCGAGCGCGTCCATCGGATTGTGGCTGACCCTTCCGCAATGGACGCAGGTGTATTCCCACTCGGTCATTGCCAGTCCTTTGGTCGCACAGAGGCCATGATGCAGTTAAAGGATGCTAGGCTCTCGGAAAATGTCAGGGAGATGGCGATGTGGCTTGAACTTACCGACACCGACGGACGACCCATCGTGGTCAACATGGACCACGTGATCTCGTTCCGGACCGAAGGAGACCGGACGTCCCTCAACCTCAACCTTGCCGGCCGCCAAACCATTGAAGTCAAGCAGGCATTGCGTGACATCAAAGCACGTGTCGGGACGACATAGCGAGCTCGGACAGCGGCGAGCGGGGGCGATCCGACACTGACGCCGCTCGAACTCTGCTCGAACTCTCCGATTCGGGATTGAAGCGTCGCGCACGCGATCCGTGAGGCCTAACATAGTGAAATGCCAGCGCCCTTGGCGGTGGCTACAACAACGCCTGAGGGAATTCGGGCCGCCAAGGCGGCCGCCACGGAGTTGTTGTATTGTCGAACTCACCATCGCCCGACCCTCGGGGCGACACCAAACAGTTGATCATTGACCTC
>JBEVJK010000080.1:0-47915 GCA_040510195.1 Mesorhizobium sp.
TCCACGAGATCGAGCCGCACGGAGCGGGCGATGGTCGCCAGGACGATCACGGCTTCCTGCAGCGAGAAGCTCGCGCCGATGCAGACCCGGGGGCCGGCCCCGAACGGCAGATAGGCGAAGCGGTCGATCCCGCCGCGGTTCTCCGGCAGGAAACGTTCGGGCCGGAAGGCGTCCGGCTCGTCCCAGAGCTTCTTGTGGCGATGGAGGACATAAGGCGCAATCACGACCATCGAGCCCGCCGGAATCTCCAGATCTCCGATCCGGTCGTCGGCGATGGCGGTCCGGCTCATGTAAGGAGCCGGCGGATAGAGCCGCACGGCCTCGTCGATGACGGCACGCGTGTAGACGAGCCGCTCCAGATGCTGCGGCTCGATCGGCCCCTCCCCGAGCACCTCGTCTACTTCCTGCTCCACCCGCTCACGGGCCCGCTCGTCCTGGGACAGCAGGTAGAGCGACCAGGAAAGCGCGTTCGCCGTCGTCTCGTGCCCGGCGCCGATGAAGGTGACGATGTTCGTCCGCACCTCGATGTCGGTCAGGCCCTTGCCGGTTTCCGGATCCGCCGCCTCCAGCAGCAGGGTCAGAAGATCGCGCGGCGCGGGCTCTCCGCTGGCGAGGAGCTTTTTTCGGGCATCGATCAGCTCGTTGACCGTCTCCTCGAAGAAGCGGATGGAGGGCCGCGCCCGCAGGCGCCCGATCCGCGGCACCCAGTCCGGGAAGCCGAAGATGTCGAGCGGATCGACTCGTCCCAGGCTGTTGAAATAGCGGGTGATGGCGCGGCCGAGCGCATCCGGGTCCTTCGGCACCCCATGGGTGAAGATCGTCCGCTCCAGCACGTCGAGGGTGACCCGGGTCATCTCGAGCGAGGCATCGACCACGCGGCCGGCCGGGCGGCGCTGCCAGCGCCTGACGACACGATCGGCGGCCTCGACCATGGCCGGAAAGAAGCTGCCCACATGGCGCGGCGTGAAGATCGGCGCGATGGTGCGGCGCTGGAGCCGCCATTCGTCGCCCTCGGCCGTGACGAGGCCCCTGCCCAGGCCCGGCGCCAGGATCCGGATCTGCAGGTCGTCCTTCCGGTAGTTGGCGGCATTGTCCACGAGGATGTGGCGGATGATGGCCGGGTCGTTGACCACGGTCATCCGCCCGAGCGCCCCCTCGCCGGTCAGGACGAGATCCTCGAAATGCGCCTCCATCCAGGTGTTCAGGGGGTTCTCGCGCACGGCGCGCAGGAAGGCGACCATCCCGAGAGGCTCGGTGCGGGGCTTGGGATGGGGCGGGCGGAACAGCGGCGCTTCCAGGGTGTCGCTCATGCGATTTTCCAAGGCCTCCAATGCGCGTTCGCGGTTGCGAGCGCCACCATTTGAGATAAGAACACCCAACTCCATCGAAAGAGGTCAGGATGTCGCCCTCAACCCGCATCGAAACCGATACCTTCGGCCCCATCGAAGTCGCCGCCGACAAGCTCTGGGGTGCGCAGACGCAGCGCTCGCTCCAGAATTTCCGTATCGGGACGGACCGGATGCCGCTTCCGCTGGTCCATGCTCTGGCCATCGTGAAGCAGGCCTCCGCCCTTGTGAACAAGGATCTCGGCAAGCTGGAGCCGCGCCTGGCCGATGCCATCGCCGCAGCCGCAGCCGACGTGGTGCAGGGCAAGTACGACGACGAATTTCCGCTCGTGGTCTATCAGACCGGCTCGGGCACCCAGTCCAACATGAACATGAACGAGGTGCTCTCGAACCTCGCCATCGAGCGCCTCGGCGGCGAGCGCGGCAGCAAGAAGCCGGTTCACCCGAACGACCACGTGAACATGGGCCAGTCGTCGAACGACTCGTTTCCCACCGCCATGCACATCGCGGTCGCCCGCGAGATCCATGACCGGCTCGTTCCCGCCCTCAAGCATCTGCTCAAGGCGCTGAACGACAAGGCGGAAGCCTACAAGGACATCGTGAAGATCGGCCGCACCCACCTGCAGGACGCGACCCCGGTCACCCTCGGCCAGGAATTCTCCGGCTACGCGGCACAAATCCAGCTCGGCATCGACCGCATCGAGGCGACGCTGCCCGGCATCCATGCCCTCGCCCAGGGCGGCACCGCCGTCGGCACGGGCCTCAACGCCCATCCCGAATTCGCGGATCGCTTCGCCGCGAAGGTGGTCGAGCTGACCGCCCTGCCCTTCACCTCGGCACCGAACAAGTTCGAGGCGCTGGCCTCCAACGACGCCCTCGTCTTCACCCACGGCGCGCTGGCGAGCCTCGCCGCCGGCCTGTTCAAGATCGCCAACGACATCCGCCTGATGGGCTCGGGGCCGCGTTCGGGGCTCGGCGAGATCAGCCTGCCCGAGAACGAGCCCGGCTCCTCGATCATGCCCGGCAAGGTCAATCCCACGCAGTCGGAGGCGCTGACCCAGGTCTGCGTGCAGGTGTTCGGCAACCAGACCTCGATCACCGTGGCGGGCAGCCAGGGCCATTTCGAGCTCAACGTCTACAATCCGCTGATGGCGTACAACTTCCTGCAGTCGGTGCAGCTGATGGCCGACGCGGCGATCTCCTTCACCGACAATTGCGTGGTGGGCATAGAGCCGCGCATCGAAAACATCAAAGCCGGCGTCGAGCGCTCGCTGATGCTGGTGACCGCGCTGGCGCCCAGCATCGGCTACGACAACGCCGCGAAGATCGCCAAGGCCGCGCACAAGAACGGCACCACGCTGCGCGAGGAGGCGCTGGCGAGCGGGCTGGTGAGCAGCGAGGACTATGACCGCCTCGTGCGGCCGGAGGACATGACCCGCCCCGGCTGAGGGCCTTGGCGGAAAATCCTTCCAAGTGTGAACGATCTGTCGACACATATGGATCTTTTGTGAACGATGGGTTTGGCCTATTTCCTGGTGGGACGCCAACCAAACCCACGCTCGGAGAAATCGCCATGTCTGCTCAATCCATTGCCGCGCCTCAGGCCGGCCTTGCCAACCACGCCGGCCTGGTGCTTGCCGGCCGCGTGCTTCTGTCGCTCATCTTCATCCTGGCCGGCTTCGGCAAGCTGACCGCCATCGGCAGCACCGCCGCCTGGTTCGGTAGCCTCGGCCTGCCCTTCCCCACCGTCGTGACCGTGCTCGTCGGCCTGCTGGAGCTCGGCGCCGGCCTGGCGGTGCTCACCGGCTTCCAGACCCGGGTCGCGGCGATCGCGCTCGCCGTCTTCACGCTGGCGGCCACCGCGCTCGCCCATCTCGACTTCAGCGACCAGGTGCAGGTGCTGATGCTGGAGAAGAACCTGGCGATCACCGGCGGCCTGCTGCTTCTGGCGGCCTTCGGCGCCGGCGCGCTGTCGCTTGACGCGCGCCGCGGCTGACCCTCCACCCCCAGGTCGATAGAGCGGAAAGCCCGGAGCGATCCGGGCTTTTTCATGCCTTCGGGTGACAGCGGCGGGCCGAAAGGGCATTCTCACGCGTGTCGTGAGCAGAGGAGCCCCGGTCATGCCCAATGCCATCGCCGTCCTCGTCGGCCGCATCCTGCTGTCGGCCATCTTCCTGATCTCGGGCATCCACAGCCTGACCGACATCGCCAGCACGGCGGGCTATTTCGAGGGCCTCGGGCTGCCGGTGCCGCAGATGACCGCCTGGGCGAGCGCCGTGTTCGAGGTGGCGGCGGGGCTCTGCGTGCTGATCGGCTTCCAGACGACGCCGGTCGCGGTGCTGCTCGCCGCCTATTGCGTTTCGGCCGGCTATCTCGGCCATTACGGGCAGGGCGGCGACGACCCGATGCTCAGCCTGATGCACACGCAGGCCTTCATGAAGGACCTCGGCCTGGCCGGCGCCTTCCTGATCCTCGCCGTGTTCGGCCCCGGCAGCTTGTCGGTCGACGGGCGAAGGCAGGTGGTGGAGGCGTGAGGGGGCCGCTGAGGGCGGCTTCATTCGGTCGAATTCGAAACTGCGAGACCTGCCGCCACCCCGAGCGGCGATCGGCCAAGTCGGAACCGAGATGATGACGCCCGCCGGACGAACACTCCGGCGGGCGAATTGCTTCTCGCAAGTGGCGCATCGGACCATCGAGGCCGATTGCCTCGGCAGCCCGCTGCGATGTCTGCCCGCGCTGCACCTCGATCGCCCCGCCAGACCGAAGCGGCAAGCGCTGTCATGGACGCGACACGCGGCCTGCGGGCGGGGCGGTAGGTTGCAGCGGGAATAAAACTGCAGCTATCATGAAGGAAGATCGTGATGAAACTCGATGGACATGCTCTTCGAAAAGCGGGAAGAGCCTTCCTGCGCCCGGGAAAGAAGGCTTTCTCGGAAATAAAGAAGAAATTCGAAACCGGCATCTCCTCCAAAATCTCAGCGGGCCGGAGCGTCAAAAAGGCGCAGGCGTTCAAGGCCTTGTTAACGACGAACAGCTCCCAGGGCTTAAACGTGGAGCGCAAGGCACGGCCGGCCGCTCAGGTGGTCGCCGAGACAGGCCCCGAGACCGAGATGCACTCTGCGGATTTCATGGCGGAATACCAAAACATCCTCGACGCTCACCGAGCGGACTACGAGCCGAGTTGGGTGGCTAACGAAACCAAGGCAAAAGACTTGGCCAAGGCTGTCTTGCACGTCTTCGACAAGGACGACGACGGAAGCTTCGTCAGGTTCATGGGTCAGCTCGAGGAAACGGCCTCGGATGTAGTCGGTGACAAGGGTTCCAGCCACTACGGCAAGGAGGTGGACACGTTCATCCATGAAAAATTGAACGAGAGTTTAGGGGGAGCCGATCTCTCGGGTTTCAAAGCCGACAAGAAGACCAGGAACAATGCGGTCGACATCCTAGGGCCCGGACTTGACCCGAAGAAAGACGCCGCCGCACGCCAGTCAATCAAAGCGAAAGTCGACCGTTCCTACGAGCTTTTCAGCAAGTTTGCTGCCAAGCACTTTCACACCGATCAAGGGCAAGGCCGAA
Source organism: Mesorhizobium sp. (assembly GCA_040510195.1). Lineage (GTDB taxonomy): Bacteria > Pseudomonadota > Alphaproteobacteria > Rhizobiales > Rhizobiaceae > JBEVJK01. The sequence continues at coordinate 4,923 of JBEVJK010000080.1, forward strand.
TGTTCGCCAAGATCGACAGCGACCTGCGAAAGCTCAACGCGGAGCGGGAGGAGAAAGCCACCTCGTCGATCCAGAATCAGGAACAATTCGATAAGAAGGCAGCGACATTGGCCGGAGGCGTCGTGGGGGCAATCCGGGATGGTAAACCACAACAGTTCCTGAACAATATGGAACAGCTGTACAGTATGGTCGACGAAGACAACGTAGCCGATGTGAAGGTGTTTGTTGTAACTGCTCTGCAGAATGCAGCGCAAAAATCCGGAATCGATTTCACGGGGTACGACTTCGACGAGGTTTCGAAAGCATTCAGTGGAGCCCCGCAACTCGGGCGTGCCATCGGCCAAGACAGCAGTGTGGCAAGAGCTAAGATCGTCAACGATATGGCCACTTTTCGGGACGCGGTCCTCCCCGGCGCCGCTCCGGCGCAGAAGTCGGGTTTCCCTGGTTGGAACAACAAGCCCGTCGGCTCGAACTAGCCGAGCGTCGCGACAACCATTCCCACCCGCCGGACCACGCTCCGGCGGGTGGGAACCATGTCTTGCCAGGCCGTCTCGTTCAGCGAACGGGAGGCACCACGCCCCCCAGCCGCGCGGCGATCTCGGCGAGCGCGGCGTCGTCCGCTTCGGCGCGCGGCCGGCGGGCGGCGACCAGGCAGGCCTCGGAGCGCAGGATCACCCCGTCGTCCAGCACCTTCAGATGGTTGGCGCGCAGCGTCGAGCCGGTGGTGGTGATGTCGACCACGATGTCGGCCGAGCCGGCGGCCGGCGCCCCCTCCGTGGCGCCGAGGCTTTCCACGATGCGGTAGACCTGGATGCCGTGGCGGCCGGAAAAGAATTGCTGGGTCAGCCGCCAGTATTTGGTGGCGATGCGCAGCCGCCGCCCGTGGCGGTGGCGGAAATCGGCCGCCACGTCGTCGAGATCGGCCATGGTGTCGACGTCGAGCCAGACCTCGGGCACGGCGACCACCACGTCGGCGCGGCCGAAGCCGAGACGGGCGAGGATTTCGGTGCGCGCCTCCCAGTCGGCAATCGATTCGCCGAGCAGGTCCTCGCCGGTCACCCCGAAATCGACCGTGCCGCGGCCGAGCTCGCCGGCGATCTCGGCAGCCGAGAGGAAGGCGATCTCGACATCGGGACGGCTGGCGACCGTGGCCCGATAGCGGCGCGGGTCGGCCGGGATGTCGACCGCCAGGCCGGCGCGCGAAAACAGCGCCAGCGCCTCGTCCTTCAGCCGGCCCTTGGAAGGCAGCGCCAGCGTCAGCGTCATCGCGCGCCCTCGCCTCTGAGCTCGGCGATGCGGTCGAGCCAGACCGAGAAGCCGACGCCGGGAATCGGCGCGCGGGCGCCGAGCAGGGTCAACAGCCGGTCGTAACGGCCGCCACCGGCCAGCGGCCGCGCGGCGCCGGCAGCGGCGATCTCGAACACCAGGCCGGTGTAGTAGTCGAGCGGGCGGCCAAACGCCGCGTCGTAGCGGATGTCGGCACCGCCGAGCTCGGCGGCGATCCGCTCGGCGCGGGCCGAGAAGCGCTGCGCGGCGGCGCCGAGCGCGATGCCGGCGCGGCGGGCGAAGGCGTCGAGCGCGGCAGGCGCCTCGGCCAGCGGCGCCTCGATCGCCAGGAAGGCCTTGAGCGCGGCGAGCGCCGTCTCGGCGAGGCGGACCGAGCGCAGCTCGTTCTTTTCCAGGAGACGGCGGGCGATCTCGTTCGGCGAGCGGCCGGCGGTGGGAGACAGGCCGGCGGCCTCCATGGCAGCGCCGACATGGGCGGCGAGCGGCTCCGGCTCGCCCGCCATGACCAGCGCCGCCACCGCGTCGTCGAGGATCGGGCGACCGCCCGGATGGGCGAGATCGTCGAGCGCGGCGGCCAGAGCGGCCGGGGCGCCAAAGGCACGGGCCAGCCGCTTCTGCCAGCCGCGCGGCAGGCCGAGCGCGGCGAGCACCGCCTCGAACACCGACTGGTCGCCGAGCGTCACGCGCAAGGCGCGGCCGGGCAGCGTCAATGCCAAGAGGGCATGGGCGTCGGCGATCGAGCGGGCGTCGGCGGCGGCGAGATCGGCATCGCCGATGTCCTCGATGCCGGCCTGGAAGAACTCGTTGCCGGCCTCGCGGCGCTGGCGGAAGACCTCGCCGAGATAGGCATAGCGGCGCGGCGTGCCGGCGCGCGAGGCGATGTGGTCGAGGCAGACGGGAATGGTGAATTCGGGGCGCAGGCAGAGCGTCTCGCCGGTCTCGCTCTCGGTCAGGAAGATGCGGCGGCGCAGGTCCTCGCCGGCCATGTCGAGGAACGGGTCGGCCGGCTGCAGCACCGCCACCTCGACCGGCGCCGCGCCGCGCGCGGCAAACAGCGCCAGGATGTCCGGCGCGAAGTCCGGCGTGCCGGAAGTCATGGCCGGCGGCCTCTTGCCCGCTCAGCCACGGCGCGCCCCTTCGAGCCCGGCGTCGAGGATCGCCTTCACGGTCGCCACCAGCTCGGCTTCGGGCACCGTCACCTGGGCCGGCCGGCTCTCGCGCCAGGTCTGGTTGTCGGCGATCTCCGCCGACAGGCGCGCGCCTTCGACGAGGTCCTTGACCTGCACGGTGCCCGAGGCGCGCTCGTCGCCGCCCTGGATGACGACGCAGGGCGCGCCGCGCCGGTCGGCATATTTCATCTGCGCCTTCATGCCGGCGCCGCCCAGATAGAGCTCGGCACGGATGCCGGCCTGGCGCAGCGCGGCCACCATGCGCTGGTAGCGGGCGAGACTGTCGAGGTCGCGGTCCATGACCAGCACGACGACCGGCCCGGCCGCTTCGGCCTGGCCGAGCTTGCCGAGGTTCTTCAGCGCCGTCATCAGGCGCGAGACGCCGATGGAGAAGCCGGTGGCCGGCACCGGCTCGCCACGGAAACGCGACACCAGCCCATCATAGCGGCCGCCGCCGCCGACCGAGCCGAAGCGCACGATCTGGCCCTCCTCGTTGGGTATCTCGGCCAGCAGCTCCGCCTCGTAGACGGGGCCGGTATAGTATTCGAGGCCGCGCACGACGGAGGGGTCGATGCGGATGCGGTCCTCGCCATAGCCGGCGGCGCGGACCAGGGCCTCGATCTCGGCAAGCTCGCTGAAGCCGGCTTCGGCGGCCGGGCTGGAGGCCGCCGTGCTGCCCTCCGTCACTGCCATGACCTCGCCGATCTCGCGCTCGCCGAGCCCGGCGCCCTTGGTGAAGTCGCCGCTCTCGTCCAGGCGCCCCGCCCCCAGCAGCAAGCGCACGCCGTCCGACCCGAACTTGTCGAGCTTGTCGATCGCCCTCAGCACGGTCAGGCGGCGGCCGGCATTGCCGGCACCGCCGAGGCCGATCGCCTCCAGAACGCCGTCGAGCACCTTGCGGTTGTTGACGCGGATCACGTAGTCGCCGCGGGCAATGCCCAGCGCCTCCATGACGTCGGCCATCATCATGCACATCTCGGCGTCGGCGGCGACGCCGGGCGTGCCGACGGTGTCGGCGTCGAACTGCATGAACTGGCGGAAGCGGCCCGGTCCCGGCTTCTCGTTGCGGAACACCCAGCCCGAGCGGTAGCTGCGATAGGGCTTGGGCAGGCGCTCGAAATTCTCTGCCACGTAGCGCGCCAGCGGCGCGGTGAGGTCGTAGCGCAGCGACAGCCACTGCTCGTCATCGTCCTGGAAGGAGAAGACACCCTCGTTGGGCCGGTCCTGGTCGGGCAGGAACTTGCCCAGCGCATCGGTGTACTCGATCAGCGGCTGCTCGGCCGGCTCGAAGCCGTAGAGCTCGTAGACGTCGCGGATCCTCGCCATCATGGCGTCGACGGCGCGGATCTCTTCCGGGGTGCGGTCGGTCAGGCCGCGCGGCAGCCGCGCCTTGGTCTTCTGGGATTTGTCGTTCATGCGCACGCCTCTACACGACGGGGCGACGCAATTCCAGATGAGGCGCGCGATACATTCGGCGCAGCTCCGCGACATCGACCGGAAACCGAATCGGCTGAAAACGCCAAGCCGAAGGAGCAAAGGTCATGCGCAGCAGCCATAGCAGCGACGGGACGGCCGGGACGCCGCGACCGGGACCGTTCGGCCCCGAGGCCGGGCGGCGCAGCAGCGACGTCGCGGCGGCGCTGGCGACCAGCCTTTTGGTGATGTACCCGGTGATCGGCACGGTGGCCGTGCTGCTGGCGGCCGCGATGGCCAACGGGCTCGGCTAGCCGGGACGCTCGAAGCGGCGCCGCGCGGCCTCCACCTCGGCGCGGCAGTAGCAGCCCTCCAGATGGTCGTCGACCAGGCCCATGGCCTGCATGAAGGCGTAGACCGTGGTCGGGCCGACGAACGTCCAGCCACGCTTCTTCAGCGCCTTGGAGAGCCGGGTCGAGGCCGGCGTCAGCGGCATGGCCATCAGGGTTTCGCGGTCGAGCCGCGCCGGGCGTTCGTCGGCCGGCGGCTCGAAGCCCCAGAAGAAGGCGGAGAGCGAGCCCGCCTCGCCGATCAGCTCGCGGGCGCGCGCGGCATTGTTGATTGTCGACAATATCTTGCCGCGATGGCGCACGATGCCGGCATCGGCGAGCAGCCGCTCGACATCGGCGTCATCGAAGCGGGCGACCTTGTCGAAATCGAACCCGGCGAAGGCGGCGCGGAAGTTCTCGCGCTTCCTCAGGATGGTGAGCCAGGAAAGGCCGGACTGGAACCCTTCGAGGCAGATCTTCTCGAAGAGACGCCGGTCGTCGGCGCCCGGGCGGCCCCATTCCTCGTCGTGGTAGCGGCGGTAGAGCGGGTCGGTGCCGTGCCAGGCGCAGCGCAGCCGGCCGTCCTCGCCCCTCGCCAGGCCCGGCGGCACATGGTCGTCCATGGGGTCGCGTCCTCTCGTTAACCGGTGCCCGCAATGGCTTAAACACGGCTTTACCAGATTCCTGAACCGGCCGGTAACCACACCGAAAACTATCCTGACAGCCGACGATTTGAATCGAATTCGATTCACCATTCGGTTGCCAAAACTGCCCACGATCCGGCGACAGGGGCCGTGCTTGCGCACGGGGGCGACGAGCGATCGGAGTGGGGCGATGGTGAGCAGGGTGCTTCTTCTGGCAGTGGGCGCAGCGACAGCGCTCGGCTTTGCGGCCGGCGATGCGAGCGCCTCGGAGCGCTACCGCCAGCGGCCGCCGGTGGTGGTCAGCCCCGACCTCGCGGCGCCCTGGGTGATGCAGCTCGAGGGCCAGGGGCGTGCGGTGCTGCCGCTGGCGCGCCCGCCGGCGCCGCGCGTCGTCAGGCGGGGCTGGTTCCAGGCCGTGCAGCCGCCGCCGCCTCAGCTGCGCAGGGCCTATCGCCAGCAGCGGCCCGCCGGGCTCCAGACGGCAGGCATCGCGGCGCCGGTGCCGCAAGAGGTGCATCCGCCGCTCGACCCCCGTTACCTGCCGCAGGACGTCGTCTACGAAGGCAGCCAGGCGCCCGGCACGATCATCATCGATACGCGCGAGAACTTCCTCTATCTGGTGAAGGAAGGCGGCATGGCGCGGCGCTATGGCGTGGGCACCGGGAAGCCCGGCTTCGAATGGGCAGGCACGCACCGCATCACCCAGAAGCGCCTGTGGCCGGACTGGCGCCCGCCGGCCGAGATGATCACGCGCGAGCGCCGGAAGGGCCGCATCCTGCCCGTCCACATGGAGGGCGGACCGGCCAACCCGCTCGGCGCGCGCGCTCTCTACCTGGGCTCGACGCTCTACCGCATCCACGGGACCAACCAACCCTGGACGATCGGTGGCGCCGTCTCCTCGGGCTGCATCCGGATGCGCAACGAGGACGTCGTGGACCTCTACGAGAGGGTCGACATCGGAACCAAGGTCGTGGTGATGTAGCGGCCGGGATTCGGGGGACGGGCCTGACGCCGGAGGGGCCAAGGCACGTCGCGACGAGGGCAGCGCGCTTCGCAAAGCGCGCTGCCCTTGCCGTTTCGGGCCGGCTATTGCAAAAGGCGCCCGTCCCTTGCAAGGAGCCGCCGATGTCCCATGCCGACGACACCCGCACTCTGAAGGGCGGGCCGGTCGCCGCCCGCATCATCGCCGAGGTGCGCGCCGCCGCCGAGGCGGCGATCGCCGAGGGCTTTCCGCCGCGGCTCGTCTCGATCACCGTCGGCGACGCCGACGCGGTCGAGGTCTATGTCAGAAACCAGAGGGCCAAGGCCGCGCAGGCGGCGATCGGCTTCGACGAGCGGCGCTTCCAGCCCCACGCGACGGCGGACGAGCTGGAGGCGGCGATCCACGGCATGAACGCCGACCCGCGCGTCACCGGCATCATCATCCAGCGGCCGGTGCCGCCGCACATCCCGATCAGGGCCCTGCAGAGCGCCATCCATCCGCTGAAGGACGTCGAGGGCATGCATCCGGCCTCGATCGGCAACATCGTCTACAACCAGCTCGACCTGGCGCCCTGCACGGCCGCCGCCTCGGTAGAGCTGCTCAGGGCGACCGGGCTCGACCTCAAGGGGTTGGAGGTGGTGGTGGTCGGTCATTCGGAGATCGTCGGCAAGCCGATCGCCTTCCTGCTGATGAGCGAAGGCGCCACGGTGACCGTCTGCCATCACATGACCCGCTCGGTGGCCGCGCATGCGCGGCGGGCCGATGCGCTGTTCGTTGCCGTGGGCAAGCCGCGGCTGATCAAGGCGGACATGGTGAAGCCGGGCGCTGCCGTCATCGACATCGGCATCAACGCCGAGACGGCCGCCGACGGGACGACCCGCATCGTCGGCGACGTCGACACCGACAGCGTCAGGCAGGTGGCCTCCTGGATCACGCCGGTGCCCGGCGGTGTCGGCCCGGTGACGGTGGCGATCCTGCTGCGCAACACGATGGTGGCGCTGACCCGCCAGCGCGAGCTCTACCGAGCCACCTACGGCACCGCAGAGGGGACGCGGCTGGCCGCCGAATAGGCGGCAAGTGCTGCGGGACGCGGCCCGCCATAGGCCCAGTCGAGCAGCTCCACCGTGTGGACGACCGGCACGCCGAGCCGTCCGGCCAGCTGCATCATGCAGCCGATGTTGCCGGTGGCGACGAGATCGGCGCCGGTGGCGGCGAGGTGCTCCGCCTTGCGGTCGCCGAGGCGCGCCGCGATGTCGGGCTGCAGGATGTTGTAGGTGCCGGCCGAGCCGCAGCACAGATGCGGCTCGCGCGGTTCGCGCAGCGCATAGCCGGCCTTTGCGAGCAGCTCCTTGGGTTGACGGACGATCTTCTGGCCATGCTGCATCGAGCAGGCGGCGTGGTAGGCGACCGTCGGCCGAGGCGCGGCGCCGGCGGGCGGCGGCAGGTCCAACGCGGCAAGGTATTCGGTGACGTCCATGGCGAGCGCCGAGACGCGGGCCGCCTTGTCGCGATAGGCCGGGTCGAGCCGGAGCATGAAGCCATAGTCCTTGATGGTCGTGCCGCACCCGGACGCCGTGATGACGATGGCGTCGAGCCCGCCGCGCTCGGCTTCGGCGAGCCAGGCGTCGACGTTGCGGCGGGCCTGATCGAGCGCCGACGCCTCGCGGCCCATATGGTGGAGGAGCGCCCCGCAACACCCTTCGCCGGCCGGCAGCACGACCTCGACGCCGAGCCGGGTGAGGAGCCGGATCGCCGCGGCGTTGATGCCGGGATCGAGCACGGGCTGGGCACAGCCGGTCAGGATCGCCACCCGCCCGCGCCGCTGGCGCCCGCCCGCGAACACGGCCGGCCGCGCGGGACGAGGAACGGAGGGCACGCGCACCGGCGCCAGCGCCAGCATGGCGGCAAGCGGCTTCAGCGCCGGCACGCGCGAAAACAGCCCGGCGAAGGGACGGCCGAGGCGGGCAAGGCCGAGCACGGCGCGGAAGCGGGCCGGATAGGGCAAGACGGCGGCGAGCAAAGCGCGGATCAGGCGGTCGGGCAGCGGCCTGACATAGGTCTTCTCGATATGCGCCCGCGCGTGGTCGACGAGGTGCATGTAGTTGACGCCCGAGGGGCAGGTGGTCATGCAGGCAAGGCAGGACAAGCAGCGGTCGATGTGCAGCACCGTTTCGCGGTCGGCCGCGCGGCCCGCCTCCAGCATGTCCTTGATGAGATAGATGCGGCCGCGGGGGCTGTCGAGCTCGTTGCCGAGGGTGACGTAGGTCGGGCAGGTGGCCGTGCAGAAGCCGCAATGCACGCAGTTGCGCAGCACTTTCTCGGATTCGGCGACATGCGGGTCGGCAAGCTGCGCGGCGGTGAAGTTGGTCTGCATCAGGCGCTCGCTCCGTCGGCCGAGGCGGCCGCCGCCATGCGGCCGGGATTGAGGATGCCCTGAGGATCGAACTGTTCCTTGAGCCGCGCCGACAGCGCGGCCAGCGCAGCCGGCTGCGGCTCGAAGGCCGGCACGGCGGCGCGCCATTGCGCGGCGGCCCGCACCAGCGTGGCATGGCCGCCGCCGGCGGCGCGGATCAGCCGGCGCAGCGCCTCGGCGGCCGGATCGTCGTCCATGCGCAGCCAGACCAGCCCGCCCTGCCAGTCGTAGAAGGCGTCGACAGCCGCCTCGCGACGCAAAAGGTCGACCAGCGGCGGCCCCGCAGTCGGCGCGACCGAGACCCGCCAGACCGGGCGCTCGGTGCCGTCGGCGAAGGGCAGGCAGTCGCGCAGCTCGCGCCAGAGCCGCCGCGATTGCGGCGGCGACAAATGCCGGTGGTCGGAGGCGGCGGACAGCGCCGCCGTCAGGCCGCCCAGCCGGTAGGCGACGGAGGGAGCGACGCCCTCCAGCCTGAGCAAGGTGGCGGCCGCCCCCGCCAGTGCGCCGTCGAGCACGCGGGGGGCGATGTTTTCGGGCAGGTGCGCGGCGCCCGAGACCTCGGCCGAGGAGCCCAAAGCGAGCGCCATGGCGGCCGCCGCCTGGAGGTCGGAAAGGCCGGGCAGGACGAGAGTGGCCTCGGTCTCGGCTTTCGGCAGCACCTTGAAGGTGACGTCGGTGACCACGGCCAGCGTGCCCCAGGAGCCGGCGAGCCCTTTGGAAAGGTCGTAGCCGGTGACGTTCTTGACCACGCGGCCGCCCGACTTGAACGCCTCGCCGCGGCCGGAGACGGCGGCGACGCCCAGCACATGGTCGCGCGCCGCCCCCGCCTTGAGGCGCCGCGGGCCGGAAACGTTGGCCGCGAGCACGCCGCCGATGGTGCCGCGGCCGGCAACGCCGCCTGAGAGCGGGCCGAAGTCCATCGGCTCGAAGGCGAGCTCCTGGCCGTGCTCGGCGAGCAGCGCCTCGACCTCGGCGAGCGGCGTGCCGGCGCGAGCGGACAGGACCAGCTCCTCGGGCTCGTAGAGGGTCACGCCGGTCAGCCGCGAGAGGTCGAGCGTGGCGGCGGCCTCGACCCGCCGGCCGATGCCGCGCTTGGAGCCGTGGCCGACCACCTCGAGCGGCGAGCAGCCTGCCAGCGCCCAGCGGACGGCGGCAAGCACCTCCTCCGGACTGGCAGGGGAAAGTGCGGCGTCCACTCAGAACCTCGGAATGTCGGGAAAGGGCAGCCGCCCGCCGTGGATGTGCATGCGCCCGAGCTCGGCGCAGCGGCGGAGCTGCGGGAAGACCTTGCCGGGGTTGAGCAGATGCTGCGGGTCGAAGGCACATTTGACGCGCATCTGCTGGTCTAGATCGACCTCGCTGAACATTTCGGGCATCAGGTCGCGCTTCTCCACGCCGACGCCATGCTCGCCCGTCAGCACCCCGCCGACCCGGACGCAGAGCCGCAGGATGTCGGCGCCGAAGGCCTCCGCCCGCTCCAGCTCGCCGGGCCGGTTGGCGTCGTAGAGGATCAGCGGGTGGAGGTTGCCGTCGCCGGCATGGAAGACGTTGGCGACGGCCAGCCCATAGGTCTCGGAGAGCTCGCGCATGCCGGCCAGCACGCGCGGCAGCTCCTTGCGGGGGATGGTGCCGTCCATGCAGTAGTAGTCGGGGGAGATGCGGCCGACCGCCGGGAAAGCCGCCTTGCGGCCGGCCCAGAAGGTCAGCCGCTCCTGTTCCGACTGCGAGACCCGGCGCGAGGTCGAGCCGTTGGCTTCGGCGATCGCCTCGACGCGCTCGATCAGGTGGTCGACCTCGTCGGCACAGCCGTCGAGTTCGACGATGAGCAGCGCCTCGCAATCGAGCGGATAGCCGGCGTGAACGAAATCCTCCGCGGCGCGGATGGCGGGTGCGTCCATCATCTCCATGCCGCCGGGGATGATGCCGGCGGCGATGATCTCGGCCACGCAGCGGCCGGCCGCCTCCGACGTCGGGAAGCCGACGAGCAAAGCGCGCGCCGTCTCGGGGCGCTTCAGGATGCGGACCGTGACCTCGGTGACGACGCCGAGCAGGCCCTCCGAGCCGGTCATCAGGCCGAGCAGGTCGTAGCCCTCGGCGTCCAGATGCTTGCCGCCGATCCTGACGACGGTGCCGTCCATCAGCGCCACCTCGATGCCCAGCACGTTGTTGGCGGTGAGGCCGTATTTCAGGCAGTGCACGCCGCCGGAATTCTCCGCCACGTTGCCGCCGATGGAGCAGGCGATCTGCGAGGACGGGTCGGGCGCATAATAGAAGCCCTCGTGCTCGACGGCGGCGGTGATGCCGAGATTGGTGACGCCCGGCTGCACCACCGCCGCCCGATTGGCGAAATCGACGTCCAGGATGCGGTTGAAGCGGCTCAGCACCAGGAGCACGGCATCCTCGAGCGGCAGAGCGCCGCCGGAAAGCGAGGTGCCGGAGCCGCGTGGCACCACCTTGATCGCACGCGCATTGCAGTAGGCGAGGATCCTGGACACTTCGTCGGTGGTCTGAGGCAACACCACCACCAGGGGCAGCTGGCGATAGGCCGTCAGCCCGTCGCTCTCGAAGGCGCGCATCTCCGTCACCGTGTCGACCACCCCCTCGCCCGGCACGATGGCGCGCAGGTCGGCGGCGATCTCCGCCCGCCTGGCGAGCGTCGCCGGGTCTGGCTTCGGCATCAGGGGTCCGGACATTGGCGATCTCCGGGAATGTGGTCAGCCGGATTTACCAGCCCTCGAAGCCGAGGGGAAGGCGTTCTTCCGTCCAAACAATCGAACTGGACAAACAAATTGACCAGCGGGTGCCGAGCCCTCTAGAGTGAGCCGGCCAAAAGACATGGGTCGGAGGGTTCGCTTGGGCGACATCTTCTCCAGGATAGAGCACTTTCGCAGCGCCGACGAGGTGATCCAGCAGATCGAGGGGCTGATCCTGGAAGGCGTGCTGAGGGTGGGCGACCGGCTGCCCGGCGAGCGCGAGCTGGCGCCGCGGCTCGACGTGTCGCGGCCGATCCTGCGCGACGCGCTGAAGACACTGGAGGCGCGCGGGCTGCTCACGACCCGCCATGGCGGCGGCACCTTCGTGGCCGACGTGACCGGCCAGGTCTTCGCCAAGCCGGTGGCCGAGCTGATCGCCACGAACAAGAAGGCGGCCGCCGACTACATGGAGTATCGGCGCGAGATCGAGGGCGTGGCTGCCGACTATGCGGCGCGGCGCGCGACCGACGACGACCGGGCGATGCTCGACCAGATCATGACGCGGATGGAGGCGGCGCACGGCCGGGAAGACTTCGAGGAAGAGGCGGCGATCGACGTCGAGTTCCATAGCGCGGTGGGCGAATGCGCCCATAACATCATCCTCTTGCACACGCTGCGCTCCTGCTACCGGCTGCTTTCCGACGGCGTGTTCCGCAGCCGTGTCCTGATCTACCATCTGCCCGGCGCCCGCGACCGTTTGCTCGAGCAGCACCAGGCGATCCACAGGGCGGTGACAAGCGGCGACGCGGCGGCGGCGCGGCGGGCGGCGATGGACCACATCGCCTATGTCGGCGGCGCCATGGCCGAGGCCGAGCGCACCGGCGACTGGCAGCGGGTGTCGCGGTTGAGACTCAAGCAGAGGCTGGACGGCAGCGCTCAGCCGGGTTCGAGGCGAATGGGAGCCGATGGCAGACAGTGACGCTTCGCGGCCGCGGGTCGGGCTCTTCGTGACCTGCCTGGTCGACCTCTTCCGGCCCAGCGTGGGCTTCGCGGCGATCAAGCTGCTGGAGGAGGCGGGCTGCCGCGTCGAAGTGCCGATGGCGCAGACGTGCTGCGGCCAGCCGGCCTACAATTCGGGCGATCGGCGGGACGCCCGGGCGCTTGCCGAGCAGGCGATCGAGGCCTTCGAGGCCTTCGACTACGTGGTGGCGCCGTCGGGCTCCTGCGCCGGCATGCTGAAGAAGCACTATCCCGGCCTGTTCGCGGAGAACCCGGCCTGGCAGGAGCGCGCCCGCGCCTTCGCGGCCAAGGTGCACGAGCTCGTCAGCTTCCTCGTCGACATCCGCGGCATGACAAGCGTGGCGGCGCACGGGCCGGGGTCGGTCACCTACCACGATTCCTGCTCGGGGCTGCGCGAGCTCGGCGTCAAGGCGCAGCCGCGCCGCCTCCTGGAGACGATCGAGGGGCTCAGCCTGGTCGAGATGCGCGACGCCGACGTCTGCTGCGGCTTCGGCGGCACGTTCTGCGTCAAGTATCCGGACATCTCCAACGCCATCGTGACGGAGAAGACGGCGCAGATCGAGGCGACCGGAGCGGACACGCTGCTGGCCGGCGACCTCGGCTGCCTGATGAACATGGCGGGCAAGCTGAAGCGCCAGGGCAGCCGCGTCGAGGTGCGGCACGTCGCCGAGGTTCTGGCCGGCATGACCGAGACGCCGCCGATTGCCGGACGGAGCTGACGATGGACATCACCTCCCCCGACTTCAAGGACAATGCGCGCGCCGCGCTCGCCGACGCCCAGCTGCAGAAGGCGCTCGGCAATGTGCGCTCCGGCTTCATCGAGAAGCGCCGGCGAGCGATCGACGCGCTGCCGGAGTTCGACGCGCTGCGCGACAAGGCCCGCGACATCAAGGACCACACGCTGGCCAATCTCGACCTCTATCTGGAGGCCTACGAGGCCAAGGTGAAGGAAAGCGGCGGCCACGTGCATTGGGCCGAGACCGCGGCGGATGCCCGCCGCATCGTGCTCGACATCTGCCGGGCGGCCGGCGCGCGCACGGTGACCAAGGGCAAGTCGATGATCACCGAGGAGATCGGCCTCAACGAGTTCCTGGTCGCCCAGGGCATCCGGCCGGTGGAGACCGATCTCGGCGAGTACATCATCCAGCTGCGGAACGAGCATCCGAGCCACATCATCGCGCCGGCGGTCCACCTCAACAAAGAGCAGGTGGAGGCCGACTTCCGCCGCGTCCACGACCATTTGCCGCCGTCGCGCGACCTCGAAGAGCCGGAAGCGCTGCTCAACGAGGCGCGGCGGGTGCTGCGGGGCGCCTATTTCGACGCCGACGTCGGCATCACCGGCGCCAACTTCCTGGTGGCGGAGACCGGAACCTCGATCATCGTCACCAATGAAGGCAATGGCGATCTGACGCAGATCCTGCCCAAGGTGCATGTGGTGGTCGCATCCCTGGAGAAGGTGGTGCCGACGCTGGAGGACGCCGCCCAGATCCTGCGCGTCCTGGCGCGTTCGGCGACCGGCCAGGAGATGAGCGTCTATACCACGCTGTCGACCGGGCCGCGACGGCCGGGCGATGTCGACGGGCCGGAGGAGTACCACGTGGTCCTCCTCGACAACGGCCGCTCGTCGATGCTCGGCACCGAGTTCCAGGACATGCTGCGCTGCATCCGCTGCGGCGCCTGCATGAACCACTGCCCGGTCTACCATGCGGTCGGCGGCCACGCTTATGGCTGGGTCTACCCCGGGCCGATGGGCGCCGTGCTCACGCCGTCGCTGATCGGCGTCGACAAAGCCGGGCACCTGCCCAACGCCTCGACCTTCTGCGGCCGCTGCGAAAGCGTGTGCCCGATGCGCATCCCGCTGCCCAGGATGATGCGGCACTGGCGCGAGCGCGAGTTCGAGCGCGGGCTCAACCCGGCGACGCAGCGCGCCGGGCTGAGGCTGTGGGCCTTCTTCGCGCGGCGGCCGGCGCTCTACCGCGCGGCGACCGGGCTTGCCATGCCGCTCATCTCCCGGCTGGCCGGCGCCAGGGGACGGTTGTCGTCGCTGCCGCTGGCCGGCGGATGGACGAAGCACCGGGAACTGCCGGCGCCGCAAGGCCGGACCTTCATGCAGCAGTATCGGCAGGCTGCCCGCGGGGGCGCCCGGTGAGCGGCCGCGAAGCGATCCTCGCCAAGGTGCGGACGGCGCTGAAGACACCAGCTGACGATGCGGCGCGCCGCCAGGCGGTGTCGGAGCGCCTGGCCGAGGCGCCGAAGGGGGTGATCCCGGCACGCGGCCAGCTCGATCCGGCGGCGCGTACGGCGCTGTTTTCGACCATGCTCGGCGGGTTGTCGGCCAGCGTCGCCTCGGTGCGCAGCGCCGACGAGGTGCCGAAGGCGGTCGCCGACTATCTGCGCGACCACAATCTGGCGCCGAATTTCCGCATGGGCGCCGACGCCCGGCTGACGGCGCTGCCGTGGGACGCCCAGCGATCGCTGGAGATCAGGCGCGGCCCTTCGGACGGCGACGACGAGGTGGGCGTGAGCCATGCCCTGGCCGGCGTCGCCGAGACCGGCACCCTGGTCATGATGTCTGGCGCGGACAACCCCTCGACGATCAACTTCCTGCCGGAGCATCATATCGTGGTGGTCTCGGCCGCCGACGTGGTGCCCGACCTGGAGACCGCGATCGGCAAGGTGCGGGACGCCGCCGGCAAGGGCAACATGCCGCGCACCGTCAATTTCATCTCCGGGCCCTCGCGTTCCGGCGACATCGAGCAGAAGATCATCCTGGGCGCCCACGGACCGCGGGCGCTGCACGTGATCGTGATAGGCGACGGCTGATTGGCGAAGAAAGGTATCAGCTTAAAGCATGCGAGGGGGCCGGACGGCGTCCGGCTCTACGCCATCGGCGACGTGCATGGCGAGGCCGCGCTGCTGGCGCGGATGCATGCGGCGATCGAGGACGATCTCAGCCGCCATCCCGGGCGCGACTTCCGCATCATCCATCTCGGCGACTATGTCGACCGCGGGCCAGATTCGAAGGGCGTGCTGGACCGGCTCGCAGAGGCGACGCGGAGGGAACGCCGCATCGTCTCCCTGTGCGGGAACCACGACGTCGGCTTCCTGGACTTCATGGCCGAGCCGCGAGCCGACGGCCTGTTCGCTCACAATGGCGGCGACCGCACCGCGCGGTCCTATGGCGTCGAGCTCGATTTCCTCGATCCAGTCGCGCTGCGGGCGGGCCATGCCGCGCTCGTCCACGCGATCCCCGATGCGCATCTCGACTTCCTGAGCGGGCTGGCCGACCGGGCGAGCTTCGGCGACTTCTTCTTCTGCCATGCCGGAGTGAAGCCGGGCGTGCCGCTCGACGAGCAGGACCCGGCCGACCTCATCTGGATTCGCTGGGCGTTCCTCAGCCATACCGGGCTCTATGAGAAGGTCATCGTCCATGGACACACGCCGGTGACGCGGCCGGAGGTGTTGCCCAACCGGGTCAACGTGGACACGGGCGCCTTCCTCAGCGGACGGCTGACCGCGCTGGTGATCGACGGCGCCGAAAAGTGGGTGCTGACGGTTGACTTCGAGGGTCAGCGGGTCATGGCGGTCACGCCATAGCCGTCGACGGCATGGCCGCCGGCCGCGTCGGCGGTGTAGATCGCCACACCCCAAGCGGTGATGGCGAAGAGCATGAAGCAAGACAGCAGCGTGGCTCTCAAGGGATTCATCTCGGTTTCGACTTCCTGCGACTGCCTGAGTTGAAGACAAGTACGACTGGACGCCGGCGCGCGGCTTCGTCGAACCTGCCAACGTTGCGGCGGGCGCCCCGGTTCCCGCGCGAGGCCGGCTCTTCCTATTGATCAGACCTTAACAAAGCCAGTGCAGCGCGGGCCGGCCGCAAATGAATCCGCCTGCGTGGCGTTTATGCCACGCCGGCCGGCGCCCGGACGCCGGCGCCGACGGTGGCGATCCAGGCCTCGGCCAGCCGCCGCCCGATGGCGTCGGCCGCAGGCCCGAACCGCGCGGCCTCGGCATCGTGCCGGGCGGCCCAGTCGGGATGGCGCTCGGCGATCGCCGCGGCGAAGGCTTCGCTCCAGGCGCGGACCAGCGGACGGTCGGCCTCGAAGTGGAACTGGATGCCGTAGACGGCGCGGCCGATGCGGAAGGCCTGGTTCTCGGCCGCTGCGCTTGTCGCGAGGCGCACCGCGCCGGGCGGCAGGCCGAAGGTGTCGTCGTGCCACTGGAAGATGGGAAATTCGCCGGGCAGGCCGGCAAACAGCGCGTCCCCGGCGGCCCCTTGCGTCAGGCGGACCGGCTGCCAGCCGAACTCCTCGGCGGCGCCCAGCCGGTTCTCGGCGCCGAAGGCGCGGGCGATCAGCTGGCTGCCCAGGCAGATGCCGAGCACCGAGCGGTCGGCTTGGGCGAAGGCGCGGATCAGCGACAGCAGCGCCGGAAAATAGGGCGAATGACCATCGTCGAGCGCGTTCTGGGCGCCGCCCAGCACGAGCAGCGCGTCATGATGGGCGGCGCCGTCCGGCAGGTCGGTGCCGCGCTGCGCCGTCACGATGTCGAGCTCGGCGCCGGCGGCGGCGAGCGCATCGCCGACCTGGCCGGGGCCGGTGTCGTCATAGTTCTGGACGACGAGAACGCGCATGGCTGGGGCCTCCTGACGTGCCTGCCGCCGACGGGTAGCATAGGCCGCAGGCCGGTGAAAAGGAGCGCTCCCGACGATGCCCCTCCAGAACCGCGTCGACCCGTTCGGCGAGATCCACGCCGTGCCGGAACGCGGCCTGTTCACCGGCAACCGCGGCATCATCCACGATCCCGACACCCGGACGCTGCTCAGAAAGCGTTGGGCGCTCAAGGCCTGGCTGATCTGCGCCTGCGACTTCCAGGGCCGCCGGCGGGAGCCCATGGGAAGAAACCGGCAAGGCGGGCGTACCGGCTGGACGGAGCTCTTCTTCCTCGACGAGCCGACGGCGCTCTCGGCCGGGCATCGGCCCTGCTTCTACTGCCGGCGGCCGCGCGCGGCGGAGTTCCTGCAGCGCTTCCGGAACGTGGCGGGCCTCGCCGGCGCGCCGACGCCGGAGCTCGACCGCCGGCTGCACCTGGAACGGCGTGCGTCCGGCGGGTTGCCGCGCCGGCTCTCCGCGGACGCGCTGCCCAGCCTGCCCGACGGCGCGATGGTGGATGCTGGCGGCCGTCCCTTCGCGCTCCGCCAAGGCAAGGCCCTGCCCTGGCGGTTTGCAGGCTACGGGGCGGCGCTGCCTCTATCGGCGCTGCTCGGGCCGCCGCTTTTGCTCGTCACGCCGCTCACCACCGTGGAGGTGCTGGCCGACGGCTACCGGCCGGACTGGCATCCGACGGCCGGGCCTTGACCGCAGCCGGCGCTTCGGCAAAGTCTCGCCGCCATGCGCGCCAACTACCGAATGCAGCGGCTCTTCGTGCCGCACGAGCTGGCGGCCGGCCTCGACATCGAGGCCGACCCGCAGCAGAGCCATTATCTGCTCACCGTGCTCAGGCTCGCCGAGGGGGCGCAGCTGCTCGTCTTCAACGGTCGCGACGGCGAATGGCTGGCGCGGCTTTCCGCTGCCCACAAGAAGCGTGCCGTGCTGTCGCCTGTCACCCAGACGCGGCTGCAGCCGCCGCATCCCGACCTCGTCTACTGCTTCGCGCCGCTCAAGCAGGGCAGGCTCGACTACCTGGTGCAGAAGGCGGTGGAGATGGGGGCCGGGCACCTGCAGCCGGTGATCACCCAGCACACGCAGATGTCGACGGTCGGGCTCGACCGGCTGCGCGCCAACGCGATCGAGGCGGCCGAGCAGTGCGGCATCCTGGCGATCCCGACGGTCGGCGAGGCGGTCAAGCTCGACCGCGTGCTGTGGGAGTGGGAACCAGGTCGCCGGTTGGTGTTCTGCGACGAGAGCGCCGGCACCAACAACCCTCTGCCGTTGCTGCAGCCGCTCGCCGGGCAGCGGCTGGGCTTGCTGGTGGGGCCGGAAGGCGGCTTCTCCGACGACGAGCGACGGCAGCTCAAGGCGCTGCCCTTCGTGACGCCCATTCCGCTCGGGCCGCGCATCCTGCGCGCCGACACCGCAGCCGTCGCCGCCCTGGCGGTGCTGCAGGCGGCGGCGGGCGACTGGTAGCCTGAGATCAGCCCGGCTTGCGGCAGCGATCAGCATTTTTCGCTTGATCGTTGCCGGCAGTTGCGCTCATCAAACGCTACCCAAGCGCCGGCGACAAGGCGCATCCGGAGGCAGAATGGCGCGCGATACCACCGACAATCGGCCCGTGGAGGGCCTCGACGATCTCGTCGAGTACCTGGCCCAGGGCAACAAGCCGCGCGACAAGTGGCGGATCGGCACCGAGCACGAGAAGTTCCCCTTCTACATAGACGGCCACGCCCCCGTGCCGTATGGCGGCAACCGGGGCATCCGCGCCATCCTGGAGGGCATGCAGCGGACGCTGGGCTGGGACCCCATCCTCGACGCCGACCGCATCATCGGCCTGGTGGAGCCCACCGGCCGCGGGGCCATCTCGCTGGAGCCGGGCGGCCAGTTCGAGCTGTCCGGAGCGCCGCTGGAGACGATCCACCAGACCTGCCGCGAGGGCAACGCCCATCTGGCGCAGGTGCGCGAGATCGCCGAGCCGCTCGGCATCCGCTTCCTCGGCCTCGGCGCCAGCCCGAAATGGACGCTCGCCGAGACGCCGCGCATGCCCAAGTCGCGCTACGAGATCATGACGCGCTACATGCCCAAGGTCGGCACCTTGGGCCTGGACATGATGTACCGCACCTGCACCATCCAGGTGAACCTCGACTTCGAGAGCGAGGCCGACATGCGGCGCAAGATGCAGGTGTCGCTCAGGCTGCAGCCGCTGGCGACCGCGCTGTTCGCCAACTCGCCGTTCACCGAAGGGCGGCCCAACGGCCTAGAGAGCTGGCGTGCCGACATCTGGCGCGACACCGACAACCAGCGTTCCGGCCTGCTTCAGTTCTGCTTCGCGCCCGATTTCGGCTTTGCCGACTACGTCGCCTGGGCGCTCGACGTGCCGATGTACTTCGTCATCCGCGACGGCCACTATCACGACGTCACCCATGTCACTTTCCGGCAGTTCATGGAGGGCGCGCTCAGGTCGGAGATCCCCGACGGGTGGCCGACGCTGGGCGACTGGGCGAACCACCTGTCGACGCTGTTTCCCGACGTGCGGCTGAAGCGTTTCCTGGAGATGCGGGGCGCCGACGGCGGGCCGTGGCGGCGCATCTGCGCGCTGCCGGCGCTGTGGGTCGGGCTGCTCTACGATGCCGAGGCCCTCGACGCCGCCGAGGCGCTGACCGCCGACTGGAGCTTTGCCGAGGTCTCGGAGCTGCGCGACGCAGTGCCGGCCAAGGGCCTCGGCGCGACGTTCCGCGGCCGGCCGCTGCTCGACATCGCGCGCGAGACGCTGGCGATCGCGCGCACCGGGCTCAGGAACCGCGACCGCCAGAACCGCGACGGCTATGACGAGACCAACTTCCTGTCGCCGCTGGACGAGGTGGTGGCCCGCGGCACGACGAGCGCCGAGGAGATGGTCAGCGCCTTCCACACGCGCTGGGGCGGCTCTATCGAACCGGTGTTCCTCGAATACGCCTATTGACGGCAGCCATAGGCGCCTGAGCCGGACTGCGCTAGATTGGGGCGAAACGTCGGCCGGAAGGAGGATCCGCAAATGCTGCCCCTGTTCGACATGCTGAACAACGCCCAGAACGGCCAGGCGATGGATGCGCTGGCCCGCCAGTTCAACCTCTCCCAGGCGCAGACGCAGGCGGCGGTGGAGGCGCTGCTGCCCGCCTTCAGCCAGGGCCTGAAGCGCAACGCTTCCGATCCCTACGGCGTCGGTGCCTTCCTGACCGCGATGGCGAGCGGCCAGCACGGCAAGTATTTCGAAGACGCCAGCCAGGCCTTCGCGCAGCCGGGCGTCGACGAGGGCAACGGCATCCTCGGCCACCTGTTCGGCTCCAAGGAGCTGTCGCGCGCGGTGGCCGCCCAGGCGGCGCAGGCGACCGGCATCGGCCAGCAGGTCCTGCAACAGATGCTGCCGGTGATCGCGGCGATGATCATGGGCGGCCTTTACAAGCAGACAACGGGACAGGCGCAGGCGGGCGGCTTCGGCGGCGCCGGCAACAACCCGCTCGGCGACATCATCGGCGAGATGATGCGGCAGGGCGGCGGCCTGGCCGGCGGCGGTGCCGCCCCGCGGCGCCAGGCGCCGACGCCGGACAA
Organism: Mesorhizobium sp.; assembly: GCA_040510195.1. Lineage (GTDB taxonomy): Bacteria > Pseudomonadota > Alphaproteobacteria > Rhizobiales > Rhizobiaceae > JBEVJK01. Next base: position 25,113 of record JBEVJK010000080.1, read on the forward strand.
CCCGTTCGACAACCCGTTCGGCAAGGTGCTGGAGGAGATGTTCGGCGGTGGACGGCAGGCCGCGCCAGAGCGGCAGCGCCGGGCGCCCGACGCCGATCCCTACGCCGACAATCCGCTGGGGCGGATCTTCGAGGAGATGCTCGGCGGCGGCCAAAGCGGGCGCGCCGAGGCGCCGGACCCGGAGCCGCAGGCCGCACCCGAGCCGCGCAGCAACCCTTCGGGGCGGGCGCGCAACCCCTATGACGACCTGTTCGGGCGCATGTTCGAGACCGGGAGCCAGCAGCGCGACGACTATCAGCGCGGCATGGAATCGATCTTCGACCAGTTCAAGCAGGGCATGGACCGATACCGCTAAGGCCGGGCCGCCACGTCAGGCCTAGGGCCGCCTCTGACCGGTCCGGCGCCGCTCGCGCAGCGGCGGGCTGGAGGGCGCCAGCAGGAACGTGAAGGGATTGCGCGGCAGCGGCTCGTGGCGCATCAGACCGACATCGGCCAGCCCGGCGCTCGACATCCGGTCCAGCGCGTCGAGGTCCCTGCTGCCTTGCCACCACGAAGCGAGGCTGTCGAGCAGCGACCTCGACACCGTCGAGACGGGGGACAGGCGTGCGGCGGTGGCGGTGGTTCCGGGGGCGCTCATGGTGATTCTTCCCTTGCCATCGCCTCGGCGCGGGGTCACTAGCCGAGGCCGCCATTCGGCTTGCCGAAGGCGACAACCCGCAACGTCGCGAGGCGCGAAAAAAATGCCCGACCCTGGGAGGGCCGGGCAATCGTGCAGGCGACCGGTGGGAAGCCGGTAGGGAGTGTGGGGAACGCCTGCAGTCTCGTGTCAGGCCGCCTCCTCGGTCTCCTTGCGCATGGCCTCGACGCGCGCTTCGGCCAGCACGCCCAGGCGCGCCGTCGGGTCGAAGTCGAAGGGCGATGCCATCGCCAGATGGAGGTCGGCCCTCGTCAGGCCGACATCGGCCAGCTCGTAGTCCGACATCTCGCCCAGGCGCCGGAACTCACGGCGATTCCTACAGCCTCGATAGGCCGCGGATACGGCGATGGCCAGCCGCATCGCCAATCCCCGGCTGGTCTCGGCGCGAAGCGCCAGCGGGCTGCGTTCAAGCATGGTCATGACCGTTCTCCTTTCCTTCAAGCGCCAAGCACTGCGGTCGCGGCGGCCGGGGAACGGGCCGCGCGAGGCGCAGGGAACTCGACGCTTTCTGTTGACGAGCCGGATGATGCGCCTGCCCTATTGATCAGTCCAGCGAATGTTTTTAATGTTTGCGATCAACCAAGCTGATGAATGGAAGGCTCTCATGTCGCCGCTCGATCTCGACCAACTGCAGACCTTCGTCACCATCGCCGACACCGGTTCCTTCACGCGGGCCGCCGAAGAGGTGCATCGCACGCAGTCGGCCGTGTCCATGCAGATGCGCCGCCTGGAGGAGCGCATCGGCAAGCCGCTGTTCCTCAAGGACGGGCGCACCAACCGGCTGTCCGACCATGGCGAGAAGCTGCTCGGCTATGCGCGGCGGATGATCCGGCTCAACCGAGAGACGATGGCCGCCTTCGACGAGACGAGCCTGGAAGGCCATGTCCGGATCGGCACGCCCGACGACTATGCCGAGCGCTTCCTGCCGGAGATCATGGCCCGCTTCGCGCGGTCCAACCCGCGGGTCGAGCTGTCGGTGGTCTGCGAGCCGACCGTCAACCTGGTCGAGCACATCAGACGCGGCAATCTCGACCTGGCGCTGGTGACGCATGACGGCGTGCGCAGCCAGTCGGAGGTGGTGCGCCGCGAGCCGCTCCTGTGGGTGACGTCGGCCAACCACGCGACTCACGAGCAGGACGTGCTGCCGTTGGCGTTCGGCCGACCGACATGCCAGTGGCGGCGCGACGCCTGCGAGACCCTCGACCGCATGAACCGCGATTACCGCGTGCTGTTCACCAGCTGGTCGGCCACCGTCATCATCGCCGCCGTGATGTCGGGGATCGCCATCTCGGTGCTGCCCGAATGCGCGCTGCGGCCCGGCATGCGGGTGCTCGGCGAGGCCGACGGCTTCACGCCGCTGGCCGACATCCAGATCGGCATCATGCGCGGGCACTCGGCGCGTCCCGAGGTGGTGGAGGCCCTGGCGCGCCACATCACCGAGAGCCTCGACAACATCTCGGTGCCGGTGGCGGACGAGCCGGGCGGCTTCGACTTTACCGCCCTCACCGGACTGCGCGGCCGGCGGCTGAAGCCGAGCCACGTCATGCCGGGCTGGTAGGTCAGGAGGCGGAGGCTGCCGGCGGCGTGCGAGCAGCCGCGCCCGGCGCGGCCCAGGACAGCATGGTCGCCGCGTCGAGCGGCGGCGACAACAGGAAGCCCTGCAGCTCGTCGCAGCCCATCGCCACGAGCCGGTCCCGCTGCTCGGCGGTCTCGACGCCTTCCGCCGTCACCTTGACGCGCACCGCGCGGCCGAGCTCGATCAGCGCCTTGACGATCGCCGCCGCGCGCTCGTCGCCGTCCAGCATGCGCACGAAGGAGCGGTCGATCTTCAGCTTGTCGATGGCGTGACGCCTGAGATAGTTGATCGATGAGTAGCCGGTGCCGAAGTCGTCGAGCGCGATCCTGACGCCGCGGTCGCGCAATTCGGCGAGCACGCTGCGGGTCGCCGCGTTGTTCTCCAGGAGCACGTTTTCGGTGATCTCGATCTGCAGACGGGCGGGCTCCAGTCCGGCCTCGGCCAGGATGGCGAACAGGTTGGCTGCGAAGCCTTCGTCGCGAAGCTGCAGCGGCGACACGTTGACGGCGATCCACGGCAGCCGGCTCTCGGCGCCGAAGCGGGCCGCCATGGCCAGCACGTGGTCGCCGAGCAGGCCGATCATGCCGCGTTCCTCGGCGATGGAGATGAAATGCGCCGGCGGCAGCTCGCCATGCACCGGGTGGTTCCAGCGGATCAGCGCCTCGGCGCCAACCACACTGCGGCCGTCGGCGCCGAACACGGGCTGGTAGTCGAGCGAGATCTGCTCGCCCTCGATGAGCGCCGCCCTCAGATCGCTTTCGATCAGCCGCTTGCGCAGCACGATGTCGTCCATGTCGCCGGCAAACACCTGGTAGCGGCCGCGCCCGTTGCGCTTGGCCTCGTAGAGCGCGATGTCGGCCTTGCGCAGCAAATCCTCCGAATCCGCCGCCGAGTCGGGGGCGATCGCGACGCCGATGCTGGCGCTGATGAAGACCTGGTCGTCGAGCAGGCGGAACGGCAGGCCGAACTGCTGCAGCAGCTCCTCGCAAATGTCCTCGGCGTTGCGCGCATCCCTGACACCGACCAGGATCACCGCGAACTCGTCGCCGCCCAGGCGCGCCACCGTGTCGACGGCGCGCACGGCACGCTCCAGCCGGGCCGCCGCCTGGCGAACGAGCTCGTCGCCGGCGGGATGACCGAGCGTGTCGTTGACATGTTTGAACCGGTCGAGGTCGAGATAGAGCAGCGCGATCTTGCCGCGTTCGCGCCCCGCCGCCACCAGGGCACGCTTCAGCCGGTCCTCGAACAGCGCCCGGTTGGGCAGGCCGGTCAGCGTGTCGTGGAAGGCCAGGTATTGCGCCTGGTCCTGGCTGCGCTGCAGCTGGGAGGACGCGCGACGGAGCCGGCGGAGCAGGAAGAACAGCATGCCGATCCCGAGCGCCAAGGCGAGCGCGACCGCCGGGGCGGCCTGCCTGGCCAGCGCCATTCCCGGACGCTCCGGCTGCCAGCCGACATAACCCAGCGTGGCGCCGGCGGCGTCGGCGAGCGGCACCAGCGCCAGTCCGGGAGCGGCCTCGCCAGCCGGCACGTAGCGGGCGCCCGACAGCTGGTACTGGCGGGCGATATGACCGACCAGGGTGTCGTCCACATACTGCATGCTCACGTGCAGGTATTCGGTGCCCGGCTCCTGGGTCAGCCGCTGCGAGCTCGGGACCAGCGGCGCCACGCTGACGATCGCCGGGCGGCTGTCCAGCATGACCAGGTCCTCGACAACCAAATCGTCGGGATCGTTGGCGGCGTCGGCATCGGCGCTGCGGGCGAGCCGCGACCGCACCTCGGCGACCAGCGGCAAGATGAGGCGGTCCTCGTCGCCGAGCGCTGCGGGCGGCAACGTCTCGCCGTCGCGCACGACATGGATGGGCCGGTCCTTGGGGTCCAGCACGAAAACGCGGTCGTGACCGTAATAGGTGCTCAACCAGAGGCCGAGATTGTCCGACATCCAGGCCTGGTCGCCGGCGCGGGCGAACAGGATGGCGTCGTCCCACACCGCCACCGTCTCCTGCTCGCGCCTGAGCGTCGCGAACTGGTCCTTGATGCCATCCTCGACGAAGAGGCGCTGCCGGGCGAGCGAGACGCGGTCCGTTTGCACCACGGAATAGACCCCGAAGGCGCCCACCGTCAGCAGCCCGAACAGCGCCAGTGCCAGCACGGTCAAGGTGAGCTGCGTGGTGAGCGGCCGCTGTTGGCCGTGCCGGGTCATGGGACTGCCGTTGTCCGTTAGAGGTCAGGCAATTAAGCGCATGCTTATTTAACAAGCGGTTAGGGCACAAAAGCGATCGATGGCGGTGGCGCGCTTGACGGCGCCGACGCGGCGGCTCTCAATCGGCCGATGAGCGAGCTTTTCACGCCCCGCGATTCGGCGAGCAATGCGACCGAGTACACGGTGAGCGAGATTTCCGGAGCGCTGAAGCGCACGGTCGAGGATGCCTTCGGCCATGTGCGGGTGCGCGGCGAGATCTCCGGCTACCGCGGGCCGCATTCGTCCGGCCACGCCTATTTCACGCTGAAGGACGACAGGTCGCGCATCGAAGCCGTGGTCTGGCGCAGCGCCATGGCCCGGTTGCGGTTCCGGCCCGAGGAGGGCATGGAAGTGGTCGCGACGGGGCGCATCACCACCTATCCCGGCTCGTCCAAATACCAGATCGTCATCGACCATCTCGAGCCAGCGGGTGCCGGAGCGCTGATGGCGCTGCTCGAGGAGCGCAAGCGGCGGCTGGCGGCGGAGGGCCTGTTCGAGCGGGCCCGCAAGCGGCCCCTGCCCTTCCTGCCGCGGGTGATCGGAGTGGTGACCTCGCCCACCGGCGCGGTGATCCGCGACATCCTTCACCGCATCGCCGACCGTTTCCCGGTCCACGTGCTGGTGTGGCCGGTCCGGGTGCAGGGCGAGACGGCCGGGGCCGAGGCGACGGCGGCGGTCAACGGGTTCAACGCGCTGGCGCCCGGCGGCCGGGTGCCGCGGCCCGACCTGCTGATCGTGGCGCGCGGCGGCGGCAGCCTGGAGGATCTGTGGGGCTTCAACGACGAAGCGCTGGCGCGGGCGGTCGCGGCTTCGACGATCCCCATCATCTCCGCCATCGGCCACGAAACGGACTGGACGCTGGTCGACTTCGTGGCCGACATGCGCGCCCCGACGCCGACCGGCGCGGCCGAGCTCGCGGTGCCGGTCAAGGCCGAGCTGGAGGCCGCCCTCGCCGGCCTCGGCGCCCGGCTGGCGGGCGCCACGGGACGCGCCGTCGACCGTCGCCAGCAGGCGCTGCGGGCCGCCGCGAGGGCCCTGCCCTCGGCCGATCAGCTGCTGGCGCTGCCGCGGCGGCGGCACGACGAGGCGACATCGCGCCTCGGCCGGGCGCTGGTGGTCAGCACCGAACGCAAGCGCGCGCGGCTCGGCGCGATGCGTCTCGCGCCTTCGCTGCTCAGGCGGCACCTGGAGGAGGCGCGCAAGCATTTCGCGCGCGCCGAGCGCCAGCTGCCGCGCTGTGCCGGCGCCTATCTCAAGGAGCGGCGGCGCCGGCTGGCCGCGGCGGCGAGCCGTGTCACCGCGGAGCCGTTGATGCGGCGGGTCGTCCTGGCCGGCCGCGAGCATGGGCGGCTCGCCGAGCGGCTGCCGCGGGCGATCGACGCGCGCCTGGAACGACAGCGCGCCGGGCTGGCGCAGAGCGAGCGGCTGCTTGCCACGCTGTCGCACCAGGGGATCCTGGAGCGCGGCTTCGCGCTGGTGACGGATGCCGCCGGCTCGCTGGTCAAGCGTGTCGAGGCGGTGACGCCGGGCGCCCATCTGACGTTGCAGTTCGCCGACGGCAAGGCCGAGGCGATCGCCACCGGCGAGGCGGCGCGGCGGCCGCAGGCCAAGGACAGGGCGAAGCTCAAAGGGCCGGGCGGACAAGGCTCGCTGTTCTGAAGCGCGCATCCTGGCCAGGCGCAGTCTCGACCGAGCCGGCGCGCCCGCCCTTGCCGACCGCCAGGGCGATCTCGTCGGAGAGCTTGCGGCGCAGCGCGCGTGCGAAGTCTTCCTTGCGCGACGGCGCGATGACGAAGGCCCCGGGGCCGCCGATCACCTGCTCGGCGAAGTAGCGCGTCAGGTCGGTGGGGATGCCGCGCACGGTCGGCGCCATGACGAGCGCGTTGATGGTGTGGCCGGCGGCGATCGCCTTCAGTCGGCTTGCGGCGACGGGCGGACCGTCATTGTTCTCGCCATTGGCGACGATGTCGATGACGGTGCGACCTGCGCGGTCCGGCAAGGCGTCGAGAAGCGCCACCGAGGCGTCGATGGCGAAGGACAGCGACGTCTGCCCGACGATCCGCCCGCCGGTGCCTTGCGGGCGGGCGAGGATGGCCGCAGAGGCCGCATCGGCGTCTGCCGCGCTGCACAGCCTCGTCCACGGCAGGACCATGCGTGCGCGGCCGAAGCTCGACCATTCGAAATAGGTCACCGCCAGGCAGCCGCTTGCCCCGCCGGAGAAGGCCGCCAGCACCTCGGGAGAAACCAGTGCCTCCGCATGGCCGACGCGCTGCTGCTCTGCAGTAGCCTCGTCGACCGACCCGGATGCATCGACGGCGAATACAATGGCCGCGTCGACGTCCGATGCATATGCGCGGGCGGCAAGCAAAAGCAAAAAGCAGACGATCGCAGGTGCAAGGAGCGATTCTTTTGACATCGACCCGAGACTTTGTTGAACGATGTCAAAGGATACTTCTCACGACCTCGCGACGACAGGCACAAGAAAGCATTACGTTTCCGTAATGCTTGTTGGTATTCGTAGAGAACCGAGGGATGGTTTCAGGGAGAGAATGCCGCACGGCAGCGGCAGGAATCGGCGATGCGTCGAGTGGTACGGTTGGGTGGGCTCGAACCACCGACCTCAGGAGCCACAATCCTGCGCTCTAACCAACTGAGCTACAACCGCCCGCGGCATTGCCGGAAGGCTCCCTTACGGACAACGGAGCCGATTTTCAAGTGCGAACGCAATGGACGAGCGTCAAGGCTTCGGCATCTCAACGCGCCGAAATGCAGAAAGGCCGGGGGGAGGACCCGGCCTTTCCTATGCTCGGCCGGTCGAACCGGCCTGTCCCGTCGGGCGATGGGAGGAGGAAGCCGCCCGCCGGGTATCTGATGGTCAGGCGACCTTGAGCTGCTTGACGGCCTTCTCGACGGCATCCTTCATCGGCTTGGAGACTTCGGTCGCGACCTTGCCGGTCAGCGCCTGGAGCTCCTTGGCCTGCTCGATGCCGGTCTCGACCCGCTGACGCAGGAAGCCAGTCTGCAGCTCGACCAGCTCGGACAGCGACTTGACGGCGACGAGGGCCTCGAGATGGGCGAAATTGGCCTCGGCGTTGGCGCGCAGGACCGAAATGGTCTTCAGCGACAGCTCGCCGCCGGCGGACCGGGCCGTCTCATAGGTCGACTCGAAGGCCTTCTGGGCCTCTTCGGCACCGACCTTGAGCTTGGCATAGGCCTCCTTGGACTGCTCGACGCCCTTCTCGGCGAAGGAACGGAGCTGATCGGTGGCCTTGCTGGCATCGAAGGAGGGGAACTCGATGGTCTCGGCGACTTCGCCGAGCTTGGCAGATGTAGCGCTCTTGGACATTTCCTATCCTTTCGTTGGCGGTGAGGATTTCGACCGCACCATTGTTGATGAGGCCCATATAGGAGGTTTTCTTGTGCATTGCAACATTTTTTGCTGCGCTGCATCAAAAAAGCGTCCCGGTTAACCAAAGCGCTGGAATTTTCGGGGCGGAACGGTGCTGGTTTGTGGACGGGTGCCGGCCGGGCTTGTTATTAACGAAATGTTAACCGCAGGCGGTCCCGCTCAGCCTGCACCGAGGGGAAGCCTGAACTCGACATGCCGTCTGCGAGCTATTCGTTCCTGGATATCGCCGTGCTCGACGAGGTCAGGCAGCGCTTCGCCGCGGGCGACGCTCTGGCCGTGCTGTCCAGCGACCTGGCCTCGGTGCTGTGGGCGAACGGGCCAGGTGCCAAGCTTTTCGGCGCCGCCGACATCGAGCAGATCATCGGCGCGGAGTCGCGGCTGACGCCGGTCGCGCGCCGCCAGGTGATGGCGACGCCCGGCTATCCCGACATCGGCCGCGACAAGGCGGTGCTGGTGCGGCTGGCCAGCCGGGCGGTTCGCTTCCAGGCGAGCGGCCTGACGCTGCCGGGGGGCGAGAAGGCGATCCTGCTGTCAGTGCCCGCCGATGCCGCGCGCGCTCCCGACCCCGCGGACGCGGCGCAGCGAGTGATCGGCGGCATCAGCGAACCGGGGCATTTCGCGGCGCTCGTCGATGCCGAGGGCGGCGTCTCGGCGGCCTCGGACGGCTTCGAGCGGCTGGGGATCGCGACCGAAACGCTGTCCGCCATGACTGCGGAGATGCGCGAGGCGAACCAGCGGCTCCTCAAGCGGCTGATCCCGGCGCTCAGCGGACGATTGCCGGCCGGCATGGGCCGTCTCACCGACACGCCGGCCACCCATCTGTTGATCGTGATCGACGCGGCGCAGCCGGAACCGGCGGCGGTGCCGGTCGAGGCGGACGACGCGCCGCCACCGGAGGCGGTCGCCTCCGGGCCCCGCGAGCAGGACCACCATTGGTATTTCGATGCGGATCGCGCGGCGACGCATGTCGCTGCGGCTCCTTCGACGCCGCAGCCCGAGGGCGAGCGGGTCACGCGGCCGCTGCGCTTCACCTGGCGGACGGATGCCGAGGGCCGCTTCAGCATGATCTCGCCGGAGCTGGCGCTGGCCGTCGGCAGCCGGGCGGCCGACATCGCCGGCAGGCCGTTCGCCGAGGTGGCGGCCGAGTTCGGGTTCGACGCCGACGGCGAGATCGCCGGCCTTCTGGAGCGGCGCGAGACCTGGTCGGGGAGGACGGTCCTGTGGCCGGTGCCGGACAGCGGGCTCAAGGTGCCGGTCGATCTGGCGGCGCTGCCGATCTACCGGCGCGACCGCCGCTTCGAAGGCTTCCGCGGCTTCGGCGTGGCGCGCGGCGGCGATGCGGTGGCGGTGCCGGCGCCCGAGCCGCGCGACGAGGCCCCTGCCCCGCCGGCTTCGACGCCCGAAACCCTGCCGCCCGATCCGTTCAAGGGCGAGGTGCCGGTGCTGAGCATCGTGCCCAAGACGGAGCGCCGCTTCAGCGACAAGATCATCCGCCTCGCCGAACATCGCGGCCACGCCGCCGAAAAAGCGCTGACCGCGGTGGAGCGCAGCGCCTTCCGCGAGATCGGCGACCGCCTGAAGGGCGACAGCCAGACGGCGGACGCCGATATTGGCGTACCGGCCAGTACGCCCGAAGCGAAGGACCCGGAGGCGGAGGCGGTCCCCGCGGCGACGGCAGAAATGGGGGACAATCGGGCCGAGCCGCCGGCTATGGCAACGACAGGTGCGCCTGAGGATACGCCAGGCGTACCAGCGGGTACGCCGGAGCCGGACACGCAGCCGGCGGAGCCTCCGGCGGCCCAGCCGCAAGCGCCCGTGGTGCAGGTCGACGCGGCCGAAGGGGAGCGGCCCGTTTTCGCTCGGGACGGCTTCCTGCCCTCGGCATTCCCGCTCGGCGACCGGAAGGCACCGCTCGACACCTCGCTGCTCGCCCGGCTGCCAATCGCCATCCTGGTCCATTCGGGAGACGTGCTGCATTTCGCCAATGACGAGTTCACGGCGCTATCGGGATACCCGTCGGTGGAAGAGCTCGCCGCCGAGGGTGGCCTCGACCGGCTGTTCGGCGAGCCCTATCCGGCCGAGGAAGGCGACCGCAAGCTGCGGCTGATCGACCGGGACGGCGAGGAGCACGCCGTCGACGCAAGGCTCCAGTCGGTGCCGTGGAACGGCGGCCATGCGCTGCTTCTGACGTTGCGGCCGGCGGAACGGGCGCCTGCCGAAACCGACCGCATCGCCGCGGCGGCAGCCGCCGCGTCCGCCGCCGAGCGGGCCGAGATCGAGGCGCGGATCGACGAGATGCGCGCCATCGTCGACACCGCCACCGACGGCGTCGTGCTGATCACCCGCGACGGCATGATCCGCTCGATCAGCCGCCCGGCCGAAGCGCTGTTCGGCTTCGACAATGACGAGGTGCTGGGCCAGCCCTTCGTGTCGCTGTTCGCCATCGAGAGCCAGCGTGCCGCCCGCGACTATCTGGCGGGCCTGACCGAGCACGGCGTGGCCAGCGTGCTCAACGACGGCCGCGAGGTGATCGGCCGCGAGGCGCAGGGCCGGTTCATCCCCCTGTTCATGACCATCGGGCGCCTGCCCAACGACAGCGGGTTCTGCGCCGTGATGCGCGACATCACGCAATGGAAGCGCGCCGAGGAGGAGCTTACCCAATCGCGCGCCCAGGCCGAGCGCGCTTCCTCGCAGAAGACCGACTTCCTGGCCCGCGTCAGCCACGAGATCCGCACCCCGCTCAATGCCGTCATCGGCTTTTCGGAGCTGATGATCGACGAGAAGTTCGGAGCGGTCGGCAACGACCGCTATCGCGACTATCTGCGCGACATCAACCGCTCCGGCAACCACGTCCTCGACCTGGTCAACGACCTGCTCGACATCTCCAAGATCGAGGCGGGCGAGCAGGAGATGGCCTATGAAGCGGTTTCGCTCAACGACACGCTCTCCGAGACGGTGGCGATGATGCAGCCGCAGGCCAATCGCGAGCGGGTGATCATCCGCTCCAGCCTGGCTGCCAAGCTGCCCGAAGTGGTGGCGGACCTGCGCAGCGTGCGCCAGATCGCGCTCAACCTCCTTTCCAACGCCGTGCGCTACACGCTGGCGGGCGGCCAGGTCATCGTCTCCACCGCATACGAGCCGAGCGGCGACGTGGTGATGCGGGTGCGCGACACCGGCGTCGGCATGACGCCGGCCGAGATCGAGCAGGCGCTGAAGCCATTCAAGCAGGTCAGCACGCTGCGCCGCGGCCGCCAGGACGGCACCGGCCTCGGCCTGCCGCTCACCAAGGCGATGGTGGAGGCCAACCGCGCCAGGTTCGCGATCGTCTCCACCCCGGGCGAGGGAACGCTGGTGGAGGTGGTGTTCCCGTCGACGCGGGTGCTGGCGGAATAGCCGGCCCCGGCCTCGATCACAGAGATTTTCCTTGCAGCGCATTGCGCTGCGTTTCGCCTTCAACCCCTTGAAACTAGTGAACAACACTCCAGTTTAGAATAATTCTAAACACTTGAATTCATTAGACTTTCTCTTGACGGGCCACGTCTTTTCGCAAATACAAGGGCGGTTCGGCGTTGTCTTGCCGATCAAAGGGCCGCAGGGCCTTACCGGTGAGGAGAGACGGAAAATGACAGCACGAAACGCCCGGCCCCTGGCCGGACTCGCCGTCCTTGCGGTTTCGACGCTCGTCGCGGGCGCGGCAGCGGCGGACGGGGTGGTCAACATCTACACCTACCGCCAGCCCGAGCTGATCCAGCCGGTGCTCGACGCCTTCACGGCCGAGACCGGCATCAAGACGGAGGTGCTGTTCCTCGACAAGGGCCTGGAGGAGCGCGTTGCCGCCGAAGGCGAGAACTCGCCGGTCGACGTGATCATGACGGTCGACATCTCGCGGCTCACCGCCGCCAAGGAGAAAGGCATTACCCAGCCGCTGGTCGACGAGACGCTCAGCAAGCTGCTGCCGGCGGAGTATCGCGATCCCGAGGGCCACTGGTTCGGCGTCACCAAGCGCGCCCGCGTCGTCTATGCCTCGAAGGAGCGCGTGAAGGACAAGACGATCACCTATGCCGAGCTCGCCGATCCCAAGTGGAAGGGCAAGATCTGCATGCGTTCCGGCCAGCACGACTACAATCTGGCGCTGTTCTCGGCCGCCATCGAGCATTGGGGGCCGGAGAAGACCGAGGAATGGATGAAGGGCCTCAAGGCCAACCTGGCCAAGAAGCCGGACGGCGGCGACCGGCCGCAGGCCGGCGCCATCGCGGCCGGCGAGTGCGATATCGCGCTCGGCAACACCTACTATGTCGGGCTGATGCGGACCAATGAGAAGGACCCGAAGGAGAAGGAATGGGGCTACGGCATCAACGTCCTCTTCCCGACCTTCGAAAACGGTCTCACCCACGTCAACATCTCCGGCGCGGCGCTGGCCAAGCACGCGCCGCACCATGACGACGCGGTCAAGTTCATCGAGTTCCTGGCCAGCCACAAGGCGCAGCAGGTCTATGCCGAGCGGAACTTCGAATACCCGGTCGAGCCGGGCCTGGAGCCGACGGAGATCGTCAAGGAGTTCGGCGAGCTCAAGGCCGATACGCTCGGGCTGGCCGACATCGCCAAGCATCGCCGCGAGGCCTCCGAGATGGTCGACCGCGTTGGCCTCGACGATGGCCCGAGCAGCTAGGAGCGCCGACCGGATTGAGACGCTCGGGCGCCGCGCGCCCGGCCGTTCGACATGACGCGGCTCGCCCTGCCGGCGGACGGCCGGCCGGGTTCGGTCGCCCTCGCACCAGGGCCGCCTCGCCTGAAGGTCAGGCGGCCGGGCCATCCCGTCCTGCTCGCGGCTGCCTTTGCCGCCGCCGCGCTGGTGCTGCTGCCGGTCGCCTCGCTTTCCTATGTCGCGCTGTCAGGCAGCGCCGAGGACTGGCCGCATCTGGTGCGCAACGTGCTGCCTGGCGCCAGTCTGACCACGCTTTTCCTGCTGATCATGGTGGCGGCCGCCACGGCGACCATCGGCGTCACCTCGGCGTGGCTGGTGGTAGCCTTCGACTTCCCGCTGCGCAGGACGTTCACCTGGGCGCTGGTGCTGCCGCTTGCCGTGCCGCCCTATCTGGCGGCCTACGCCTTCGCCGAGTTCTTCCACTATTCCGGCCCGGTGCAGTCGCTGGTGCGCTGGCTGTTCGGCTTTGCCACCGTGCGCGACTACTGGTTTCCGGACATCCGCTCGACGCCCGGGGCCGCCTTCGTGCTGTCCGCCGTGCTCTATCCCTATGTCTATTTGACGGCGCGCGTCGTGTTGCTGATGCAAGGCCGCGCCATCGCCGACGTCGCGCGCACGCTCGGGGCGCGGCCTGCCAAGGTGTTCTTCCGGGTGCTGCTGCCGGTGGCGCGGCCGGCGATCGTGGCCGGCGTGGCGCTGACTCTGATGGAGACGCTGAACGACATCGGCGCCTCGGAGTATCTCGGGGTGAGGACGCTGACCTTCTCGGTCTACACCACCTGGCTCAACCGCGGCAGCCTGGAGGGCGGCGCGCAGATCGCCCTGTCGATGCTGGTGCTGGTGTTCCTGCTGATCGGCGCCGAGCATTGGGCAAGGCGGCGACAGCGCTTCCACCACGGCCGGGCGACCCAGCTCGCTGCCAGGCCCTCGCGTATCCGCCTCGGGGGCGCCAGGGCGGCCGTGGCGGTGCTGGCCGTCGCCGCACCGGTGGCCGTCGGCTTCGGCATCCCGCTGCTGGTGTTCGGCCAGTATGCGTCGCGGCGGCTCGAGCAGTTCGCCGCGCCGGCGCTGCGCGACGCCTTCGCCAACAGCCTCGTCACGGCGCTTTCGGCGGCGGCGCTGACGGTCGGGCTGGCGCTGCTTCTCGTCAATGCGGTGCGGCTGTCGCGCTCGGCGGCGATGCAGGTCGCCGTGCGGCTGGCGGCGGTCGGCTACGCGCTGCCCGGCGGCGTGCTCGGGCTCGGCCTGCTGTTCGCGCTGGCGCGGTTCGACAACGGGCTCGACGGCTTGATGCGCGCCCATTTCGGGGTTTCCACCGGGCTCTTGCTGACCGGCTCGGCCGCCGCAGTGGTGCTGGCCTGCACCATTCGCTTTTTGGCGCTCGCCGAGGGCGCGGTGCAGGCGGGGCTCGACAAGCTGCCGCCGCATCTCGACGAGGCGGCGCGCAGCCTGGGCCATTCGCCGGGGCGCAGCGCCTTCCGGATCCTGCTGCCGCTGCTCAAGCCGGCGCTGCTGACGGCGCTGGTGCTGGTCTTCGTCGACACGGTGAAGGAGCTGTCGGCGACCATCCTCTTGAGGCCGTTCGGCTTCAACACGCTCGCCACCTTCGTCTACGAGAACGCCTCGCGCGGCGTACCCGAGGAGGGCGCGGTGGCGGCGATCGTCATCATCCTGACGGCGATCGCGCCGGTGATCCTGCTGTCCGGCGCGCTAAAGGGGGACCGCGAGGCGACGCCGATCTGAAGCACAAAAAAAGAGGCGCCCGAACGGGGCGCCTGGTCAAGGAAGCTGTTACAACGGGGGCTTGAGCTAGCCGTCGAGCGGGGAGTCGAACGGGCAGGATTTCACCTCAAGTTACGCACGACTATCCAGCCCAATCCTTAACAGGGGGTTACCCGATTGCCGAGAATGCCGGCGAGCCAAGAACCCAGCCAATTCTCGGTAAATTTAGCCGAAAGGTCTCGTTAACCATCAGGCGCCGAGCTCGGGCAGGTCGCGGTAAAGATCGAGCGCCTCGGGGTTGGCCAGAGCCTCCCTGTTCTTGACCGGCCGGCCATGGACGACCTCGCGCACGGCGAGCTCGGTGATCTTGCCGGACTTGGTGCGCGGGATGTCGGCCACCGCGACAATCTTTGCCGGCACGTGGCGGGGGCTGGCTCCCTGCCTGATCCTGGCCTTGATGCGATCGACCAGGGCGGTGTCGAGGGCGACGCCGGGCGCCAGCCTGACGAACAGCACGACGCGGACGTCGCCATCCCATTCCTGGCCGATGCAGATCGCCTCGGCGATCTCCGGCAATTGCTCGACCTGGTTGTAGATCTCCGCGGTGCCGATGCGCACGCCTCCCGGATTGAGCGTGGCGTCGGAGCGTCCGAAGATCACCATGCCGCCATGCGGCGTCCACTCGGCGAAGTCGCCGTGGCACCAGACGCCGTCGAAGCGGTCGAAATAGGCGGAATGGTACTTCTCGCCGGCCGGGTCGTTCCAAAACCCCAGGGGCATGGAGGGGAAGGCGCGGGTGCAAACGAGCTCTCCCTTGTCGCCGCGCAGGGGACGGCCTTCGTCGTCCCAGACGTCGACCGCCATGCCGAGCCCCGGGCCCTGAATCTCGCCGATGAACACCGGCTGGGTGGGAATGCCGAGCACGAAACAGCCCATGATGTCGGTGCCGCCGGAGATCGAGGCGAGGTGAACCGACGGCGCAATGGCCTCGTAGACGAAGGCGAAGCCCTCGGGCGACAGCGGCGAGCCGGTCGACGAGACGGTGCGCAGCGACGACAAATCGTGGCCGCGGCGCGGCGCGAGCCCGGATTTGCGCAGCGCGTCGATGAACTTGGCCGAGGTGCCGAAGAAGGTCATCCTTTCGGCCGCCGCGAAGTCGAAGAGCACGTTGCCGTCGGGATAGAAGGGCGAGCCGTCGTAGAGCAGCAGCGTGGCGCCCGATGCGAGCCCGGAGGCCAGCCAGTTCCACATCATCCAGCCGCAGGTGGTGAAGTAGAAGAAGCGGTCGCCTGCCGTCAGCCCGGCATGCAGGCTGTGCTCCTTCAAATGCTGCAACAGCGTGCCGCCCGCCGAGTGGACGATGCATTTGGGCACGCCCGTGGTGCCGGACGAGAACAGGATGTAGAGCGGATGCGAGAAGGGGAACCGCTCGAAGGTCGGCTGGCGCGCCGCGTAGGGCTCCAGCGCGGCGGCGAGCGGCTCGGCGCCGGCGATGGCGGAGGCAACGGTGGCGGCCTCGCCGAGATAGTCGACGATCAGCGTGCGGCGGACGGAGGGCAGAGCGGTGGCGACCGCCGCGGCCTTCTCCGCCACCTCGATGCGCTTGCCGTTGTACCAGTAGCCGTCCGGCGCCAGGAACAGCACCGGTTCGATCTGGCCGAAGCGGT
The DNA here is from genome assembly GCA_040510195.1 of Mesorhizobium sp. Classification (GTDB taxonomy): domain Bacteria; phylum Pseudomonadota; class Alphaproteobacteria; order Rhizobiales; family Rhizobiaceae; genus JBEVJK01. The sequence goes on from JBEVJK010000080.1 coordinate 41,128, forward strand.
CAAGCACGCCGCGCTCGCCGAAATCGGGCGAGCAGGAGGACCAGATGGCGCCCAGCGATGCGGCCGCCAGCATGGCCGCGACGGTCTCCGGCAGGTTGGGCAGCATGGCCGCGATGCGGTCGCCGGGCTCGACACCGGCAGCCCGGAACAGCTGCTGCAGGCGCGAGACCAGAGCTGCGAGCTCGTTCCAGGACAGCCGGCGCTCGACCTTGTCCTCGCCGCGGAAGACGATGGCGTCGTCGTCGCCGGTGCGGGTCAGGAGGTTCTCGGCAAAGTTCAGGCGAGCGTCGGGAAAGAAGGCTGCGCCCGGCATGCGGTCGCCGTCGACGAGCGTGCGCGCGCCGCGGGTGCCGACGACGCCGCAGAAGTCCCACAGCAGCTCCCAAAAGGCGGCGCGATCCTCGACCGACCAGGCGTGCAAGGCCCGATAGTCCGGGAAGCGCCGGCCCGTGCGCGCCTCGGCAGCCCTGGCGAAGGCCGTCAAAGCCGCCCGGTCGACCGCCTCGGCGGTGGGGGTCCACAGGGGCGTGTCGTCGCTCATCTTCTCCCTCCCGTCCAACTTCCGGCTTATGCATATTGCATTGTCGCGAAACAAGGTATTGTCCGTTTTGCGCCGCGGCGGCCATGCAAGCGGACGCTGCGGAAGGATGCCGGCTCTTGGGGGGCCGATCCACCATAGTCGACGAGGCAGCATGCCATCACCGATGGTCAGGAAGACGGTCTGGGCGCTCGTCGCCGCTTTGGCGGCCCTGGTGGTGGCCATCGTTCTCCTGCCGCTGATCGCCTCCACGCAGATCGTGCGCGATCGCGTGGCGCTCGAGATGAGCGCCTGGAGCGGCTACCGCGTGCAGATCGGCGCGGCTCCGGTGCTCGATGTGTTCCCCGTCTTCAAGGCGACGCTGGACAATGTGACGCTGTCGGACTGGCAGGACGCCGACCGCCGCCCGGTGGTCGAGGCGGAACGGGTGGAGATCGAGCTGTCGGCAATGGCGGCGCTGGTCGGCAACGTGGTGTTCTCCGACGTCAGGCTGGTGCGGCCGACCTTGCGGGTGGTGCCGGTGGGCCCCGTCTACCTGCCGACCTGGCCGGGCGGCGGCCGCATCGCGCGCGCCGTCGAGGCCGCCAGGGCGGTGGTCGCAGCGGACCCGACCAAGCCGAACCTCGGCCGGCTGCCCGCGGACCCGTTCGGCACCATCGAGTTCAACGATGGCCGCATCGTCGTCGCGGCAGGCGATGAGGATCGCGAGGTGGTCACCAGCCTGTCAGGGCGCGTCGACTGGCCGTCGGTCAACGGCGCCGGCAAGCTCAACGCCACCGGCATCTGGCGGGGTGAAAGCATCACGCTCGACCTGGCCTCGCCCACCCCGCTGGTGCTGTTGGCCGGCGGGCAGGCGCCGGTGACCGCGCAGGTCAAGTCGAACCCCGCCTCGGCCAGCTTCGAAGGCAGCCTCAACGCGGCGGCGAGCTCCTATGTGGACGGCGAGCTGACCTTCGCCTCGCCGTCGCTCAGGAGGCTGGTGGAATGGTCGCAGGCCGATTTTGCGGCCAAGGCAGCGATCGGCTCGATCTCGCTGTCCAGCCATCTCACCGGAAATGCCGAACGCGCCAAATTCGACGATACGGAACTGGTGCTCGACGGCAATCCGGGCACAGGCGTGCTCGACGTCTCGCTCGCCGGGCCGGTGCCGAGCATCGCCGGCACGCTGGCCTTCGAAACGCTCGACCTCGCCTCGTTCCTGTCGGCGTTCACGCCGCTGCCGACGGATGCCGCCGCGGAGGGCGCCTTCGAGACGGGCTTCGTCGACCAGCTGGCGCTCGACCTTAGGCTGTCGGCGGCGCGCGCCACCGCCGGCTCGCTCGGCATGACGGACGTGGCGGCGACGGCGCAGGTCAAGGACGGGCTGGCGGCGCTCGACATCTCCGACGCGATGGCGTTTGGCGGCACGCTGCAGGCGGGCCTGAGGCTCGACCACAAGGGCCCGCAGGACCTGGCGGAGATCACCGTCAAGGCGAGCGATGTCGACGGCAACATCCTGGGTGCGGCGACCGGGCTCGGCCTGGTGCCGACCGGGCGGGGAACGATCACCGGGGCGATCAAGGGCCTCGCGACGTCGTGGCGGGGGCTGCTGGACAGCGCCGACGGCCAGGTCGAAGCCAATTTCGGTGCCGGTCAGATCAAAGGGATCGACATCGCCGCCTTTCTCAAGCGATCGAACCAGGCGGGGTTCTTCGCGCTCCGCGACGTGGCGGGCGGCGCGCTGCCGGTGAGCGCGGTGACGCTGAAAGCCAAGGTCGCCAGCGGCGTGCTGCGCATCGAGACGGCGGAAGCCCGCTCCGAGGCGCACGACATCTTCCTGTCGGGGCTGGTCCCCTATGTCGGCGGCGGGCTGGCGCTGTCGGGCCGGATCTTCCCGGCCGGCGCCGACCCGGCCGCGACGGCGGCGCAGGCGACCTTCTTCGTCGGCGGATCGTGGAGCGTGCCCTTCGTGTCGCCGATCCTGCCGGTGGCGGCGCCCGAATAGGCCCGGGTCAGACCCTCAATGCGGCTTGCTCGTCGCGCAGACGCTGCACCTCGCGGCGCTTGTTGACCAGCGAGACAGCGACGACGCCGATCGCCACCACGGCGATCAGGATGGTGCAGGCGGCGTTGATCTCGGGGGTCACGCCGAGCCGCACCTGGCTGTAGATCTTCATCGGCAAGGTGGTGGCGCCGGGGCCCGACGCGAAGGAGGCGATGACCAGATCGTCCAGCGACAGCGTGAAGGCCAGCATCCAGCCCGAAACGATGGCCGGCATGATGACCGGCAAGGTGATCTCCAGGAAGGTCCTGACCGGCGGGGCGCCGAGGTCCATCGCCGCCTCCTCCAGCGAGCGGTCGAAGGTCATCAGGCGCGACTGCACCACCACGGCGACGAAGCACATGCTGAAGGTGATGTGGGCGAGCGTCACCGTCAGGAAGCCGCGATCGAGGCCGATGGCGACGAACAGAAGGAGCAGCGACAGCCCGGTGATCACCTCGGGCATGACCAGCGGCGCGAACACCATGCCCGAGAACAGCACGCGGCCGTGAAAGCGTGTGTAGCGGGTGAGCGCGAGCGCTGCCAGCGTGCCGAGCACGGTGGCCACCGTGGCCGAGATGACGCCGACGCGTGCCGTGACCCAGGCGGCGTCGAGGAGCCCCTGGTTATGGAACAGCGAGACGTACCATTTGGTCGAGAAGCCGGCCCACACCGTGACCAGTTTGGATTCGTTGAAGGAGAAGATGATCAGCAGCACGATCGGCAGATAGAGGAAGGCGAAGCCGAGCACGACGGAGGTGACGTTGAAGCGGGTCCAGCCGGCGTTCATCGGCCCTGCTCCTGGGCGCGCGCCTGCGCCTGCTGGAAGATCATGATCGGCACCACCAGCAACAGCAGCAGGATCACGGCGACCGCCGACGAGACCGGCCAGTCGCGATTGGCGAAGAACTCGTTCCACAGAGTGCGGCCGATCATCAGCGTCTGCGAGCCGCCGAGCAGGTCGGGGATCACGAACTCGCCGACGGCCGGGATGAAGACCAGCAGGCAGCCGGCGACGACGCCGGGGATGGAGAGCGGAAAGGTGATCTTCCAGAAGGCGCCGATCGGCCGGCAGCCCAGGTCCTGGGCGGCCTCGATCAGCGAAAAGTCCATCCGCTCGAGGTTTGCATAGAGCGGCAGGATCATGAACGGCAGGTAGGAATAGACGATGCCGATGAAGATCGCCGTGTGGGTGTTGAGGATGACCAGCGGCTCGTCGATCAGGCCGACGGCGAGCAGCGCCTGGTTGAGAAGGCCCTCCGGCTTGAGGATGCCGATCCAGGCATAGACGCGGATCAGGAAGCTCGTCCAGAAGGGCAGGATCACCAGCATCAAGAGCATCGGCCTGAGCGTCGCAGGCGCGCGCGCCATGCCATAGGCGATCGGATAGCCCACCAAAAGCGTCAGAAACGTCGAGATGCCGGCAATCACGACGCTGGAGACATAGGCGTTGAAATAGAGCGGATCGTCGGCGAGCCAGGCGTAATTGTCGAAGTTCAGCTCGCCGAGCTGCGCCCAGAGGCCCGACAGGCCTTCGGACAGATCGAGCACCGGCGTGTAGGGCGGCATGGCGATCGCCGTCTGCGACAGCGAGATCTTGAAGACGATGACGAAGGGAACAAGGAAAAAGACGAGCAGCCAGAGATAGGGAATGACGATCACCAGCCGGCCGCTGATGGCCGTGACGACCCGGCTGGCGAGCGCCGGGCGCGCCTGGGCGGCAGCGGCGGCGGGTCTCTCGATGAGCGCGGCGTCGGTCATGGCCCTGCCCTCAGCGCGTCAGCACGACGCCGGCGTCGGGGCGGAAGGAGATCCAGGCGCGGTCGTTCCAGGTCAGCGGATCGTCGGTCACGCGGGCGGCATTGAGCGCGCTCGCCTTGACCACTTGCCCGCTCTCCAGGCGTACGTGATAGACCGTCATGTCGCCGAGATAGGCGATGTCGTAGATCTCCCCTTCGACAGCGTTGACGTCGGCGCGCTCGGGAGGCCGCGACGAAACGCGGATCTTCTCGGGCCGGATGGCAAAAGCGACCGTGTTGCCGGGCTCGGCGGTGCCGGGGTTCTCGGTGTCGATCGTCAGCCCGTCGCGGGCGGCGATGCGGGCGCCGGCCGCGTCGCGACTGGCAACCGTCCCCTCGAACATGTTGACGTTGCCGACGAAGCCGGCGACGAAGCGGGAGCCGGGCGCCTCGTAGATTTCCGCCGGGGTCGCCACCTGCATCACCTCGCCCTTGTCCAGGATGGCGATGCGATCGGCCATGGTCATCGCCTCTTCCTGGTCGTGGGTGACCACCACGAAGGTCAGGCCGAGATTCTGCTGCAGGTCCATCAGTTCGAACTGGGTCTCCTCGCGCAGCTTCTTGTCGAGCGCGCCGAGCGGCTCGTCGAGCAGCAGCACCTTTGGGCGCTTGGCCACCGAGCGCGCCAGCGCCACGCGCTGCCGCTGGCCGCCCGAAAGCTGGTGCGGCTTGCGCCGGGCGAGCTCGGTGAGCTTGACGAGGCGGAGCATTTCGCCGACGCGCTTGTCGATGTCGGCCTTCGGCATGCCCTCCTGCTTCAGGCCGAAGGCGACGTTCTGCTCGACGGTCATGTGCGGGAACAGCGCGTAGGACTGGAACATCATGTTGACCGGGCGCCTGTAGGGCGGGATGCCGGCGAGGTCCTGGCCGTCGAGCGTGATGCGGCCGGAGGTCGGCTCCTCGAAGCCGGCGAGCATCCTGAGCAAGGTCGACTTGCCGCAGCCGGAGGCGCCGAGCAGCGCGAAGAACTCCTTCTCGTAGATCTTGAGGGACAGGTCGTTGACGGCGGTGAAGTCGCCGAAGCGCTTGGTGACGTTGTCGAAGACGATGTAGGGGCGCGCCTCGGGGTCGTTCCAGGGGGCGAATGCCCTGCGGATGCTGCCAAGCGACTTCATGATCCCACGGTCCCCCAAATTTCCAAGGCGGGCGGGCCCCGGCAGCGCCGGGGCCCGCGGAGCTCTATTGACCGGTGACGATCTTGGTCCACATGCGGGTCACCGTGCGTTGCGTCTTGGGATCGTAGGGCGCGACGGTGAACATCTTGGCGAGCGTCGCCTCGTCCGGGTAGATCGCTGGATTGCCGGACACCTCCTTGTCGAGGAACTGCTGCGCAGCCTTGTTGCCATTGGCGAAATAGACGAAGTTGGACGCCTTGGCCGCCACCTCCGGCTTCATCATGTAATTGAGGAACTCATGCGCCTCGGCGACATGCTGGGCGTCGGCGGGAATGGCCATCTGGTCGAACCACATCTCCGCACCCTCCGAAGGCACCACGTAGTCCACCTCGACGCCCTGTCCCGCCTCGGCGGCACGGTCGCGGGCCTGGAAGACGTCGCCCGACCAGCCGACCGCCAGGCAGATGTCGCCGTTGGCAAGCGCGTTGATGTACTCGGACGAATGGAACTTGCGAATATAGGGACGGACCGCCACCAGCGTCGCCTCGACCTTCGCCAGGTCCTCCTGCGACTTGCTCTCGGGATCGAGGCCCAGATATTTGAGCGTCGTCGAAACGATGTCGGACGGCGAATCGAGGACGTAGACGCCGCAGCCGGCGAGCTTCTCGAGGTTCTCCGGCTTGAAGAAGACGTCCCAGCTGGTGATGGCGTCCAGGCCGAGCGCCTCCTTGACCTTCTTCTTGTTGTAGCCGAGGCCGACCGTGCCCCACATGTAGTTGATGGAATACTCGTTGCCGGGGTCGTATTTGGCGGTCCGCTCGGAGATCATGTCCCACATATTGGACAGGTTCGGCAGCTTCGACTTGTCCAGCTTCTGGAACACGCCGGCCTGGATCTGACGGGCCAGGAAGTTGTGGGTCGGCACCACGATGTCGTAGCCGCTGCCGCCTGCGAGCAGCTTGGTCTCCAGGATCTCGTTGGAATCGAAGACGTCGTAGGTGACCTTGATGCCGGTTTCCTTAGTGAAGTCGGCGAGGATCGAATCGTCGATGTAGTCCGACCAGTTGTAGACGTTGACGACCTTGTCCTGCGCCGCGGCGGGCAGCGCCAGCATGGCGGCGAGCGCCGACATCGCGGCCAACGGAATGGTTGTGCGAAGCATGGTTTCTCCTCTGTCTTACCCCTGTCCCGGCTCGCACAGCGGTCCTTCACGGCCGGGTATTGGGTCAAGCGTATTGGGCTTTTTGCAGTGCGACAAGCGCCAATTTCTCGGCGTGGAGAGGCATGCGGCGCTGCGCCGCGTCGTCAGTTCGGCG
>JBEVJK010000081.1:0-77090 GCA_040510195.1 Mesorhizobium sp.
TTCTCGTCGAACCAGCGTCCGCCGAAAGAGTTGTTCATGGACGTGAGCAGGGCCATGTTCTCACCCCAGCCGGCCTTGCCCCGCAGGCAGATGCCATTGATGTCGGCCGCGCGGTCGGTCATCGTGCGCGCCGCATCGGCGATGAACTCCCAGGTCGGGGCTTCCGGCATCTTGAGCCCGGCCTTCTCAAGCAGGTCGGTGCGATACATGATCATGGCCGATTCGCCGTAGAAGGGCGCGGCATAGAGCTTGCCATCGACGCTCAAACCGCCGGCGATCGCCGGAAGGATGTCGGCGACGTCGTAGTCGTCGCCAAGCTTGTTGAGTTCGAGCAGCCATCCTTGTTTTGCCCAGATCGGAACTTCGTAGTTTCCGATGGTGATCACATCATACTGGCCGCCCTTGGTGGCAATGTCAGTGGTGACGCGCTCGCGCAGCACGTTCTCCTCGAGCGTCACCCATTCGAGCTGGATGTCGGGGTTCTTGGCCGTGAAGTCGTCGGTCAGCTTCTGCATGCGCACCATGTCGCCATTGTTGACCGTGGCGATGGTGATCGTCTCCGCCTGCGCAGCAAACGCCAGCGCGCTGGCCGAGCACAGGCCCAGCATGAGCGTACGAAGTTTCATCAAAGTCCTCCCTAAACCAAAGTGAGCAATTGTCCTTGATATGGGCAATTACTCACCTTCACGAGGGCAAGTCAAGGCGGATTCGATGGTGCAATGCAGCACCGCCGGGACGTCGGCCAGGCGGTCGCCGTTGCAACGCGGCGGGATTCCTTGCGTTCTGCCTGATATGGGTAGACTGAGCACGGTCCGCGGCGGCGATTCGAGCGCGGCGGCCGACGCAAAGGGCGAGGCAATGGGTGTCACAGTTCAGGATGTCGGCGGCACCATGCTTGCCGACCCGCAGCCCACGACATTGGAGCAGCGGCGCCGCAAGCGGCTCGGCGCCATGCTGGCGCGTGCCGTGCGAGAGGGTGCGCGCCTGCAGTTCTGGGCTCGCTCGGGGGCGCTGGCGGTGGTCGCGGTCTTTTTCGGCTTCATCGCCAAATGGGACGCCTCCTACCTGTTCATCCTCGGCAGCCTGCTGTTCTTCTTCCTGGTCGGCGCGTGGCAGTATTGGCTGGTCCGCATGCGGCGGGACCCGCCCTGGCTCGCCTATGTCGTCGGCACGCTGGACATCGTGCTGGTGACCTGGCTGCTGGTCGGGCCCAATCCGTTCGCGGACGGGGGAATGCCGCCGGCGATGCAGCTCCGGGACGGCAGCTTCAAATATCTGCTGATCTTCGTCTGCCTGGGCGCGCTGACGCTGTCGCCGCGGTTGGCGCTCTGGCTCGGCATCGCCGCCGCAATCTCATGGAGCGCGGCCGTGCGCTGGGTGATCAGCCAGCCGGGCACGGTCGTGTCCTATGGCCGGCCGGGCGCCATGCCGGCTGCCGACCATGCGAAGCTGGCGCTCGATCCCAACTTCGTCAGCCTCATCGATCAGACGACGCACGTCGTGGTGATCCTGATCATCACCGGCATCCTCGCCATCGTCGTGTCGCGCTCGCGGCGACTGGCCGACGACTACATCGTGGCCGAGCGCGCGCGGGTGAACCTGGCGCGCCACTTCTCCCCCAACCTCGTCGACGAGCTGGCCTCGACGGACGAGCCGTTCGGGCCGGTGCGGCGCCAGGAGGTGGCGGTGCTGTTCGCCGACATCGTCGGCTTCACGGCCTATTCGGAGGACCAGGCGCCGGAAGCGGTGTTCGAGCTCTTGAGGCAATTCCACCGGCGCATGGAGCAGGTGGTTTTCGACCATGGCGGCACCGTGGACAACTACATCGGCGACTGCATCATGGCGACCTTCGGGGTGCCGCACCCGGCCGCCGACGATCCGCTTCGAGCGCTCAACTGCGCGCGCGCCATGATCGGCGCCCTCAGGAGCTGGAACGGACGGCGCGTGGCGGGCGGCGAGCCGGCGGTCGACGTGCGCATCGGCGCCCAGTACGGCACCGTGGTGCTCGGCGCGGTCGGCAGCGAGCGCAACCTCTCCGTGGCGGTGGTGGGCGACACCTGCAACGTGGCGAGCCGGCTGCAAGCCTTGTGCCGCGAGCTCGATGCCGAGATCTGCATCGGGGACGAGCTGATCGCCGCGATCGGCCCGGATGCGCCGGCGCCGGCCCTTGCCGGGCTGGTGGAGCGTCGCGGCGTCACGCTGCGCGGGCGCGACGAGCCGGTGAACGTCTGGGCCCTGCCCCAGACGGCCGCCGCCTGAGCGCCTTCAGGGCTGCAGCCCGTTCAGGGCGTTGAAGGCCGCCATCTCGGCCAGGATCCAGTCGCGAAAGGCGCGGATTCTCGGCAGGTTGCGGCGGCCCTCCGGATAGACGAGCCAGTAGGCATGGCCGTCGTCGGCGGTCAGCGCGAAGGGCTGGATCAGCCGGCCCTCGGCCAATTCGTCGACGAACAGCGCCCGGGTCAGGATTGCCACGCCCTGGCCGGCGAGCGCCGCGGTGCCCTCATAGGTCTGGGCGCCCATGCGGCTCGCCGGACGGTCGGTCTGGCCCTCGAACGGCACGCCGGCGGCCTCGAACCACTGCTGCCACCAGGGGTCGTCGCGGCCGATCAGCGGCAACCTCAGAAGGTCCGCGGGCGCCTCGACGCCGCCGATCGACGCCGCGAGCGCCGGGCTCAGCATGGGCGTGAAGTCGGAGCGCAGCAGGTGGTGGGCGGCAAGCCCCGGCCAGCGGCCGCCGCCCGACCGGATGCCGAGGTCGACCTCCTCGCGGCTGAAATCCACCAGGTCGCCGGTGGTCTCGAGCCGGACGGCGAGATTGGGATGGGCGATCTGGAAGGAGCCCAGCCGACGGGCGAGCCAGTTGGCGGCGAAGGTCGCCACGGTGCTGATCACCAGCAGGCCGTCGGCACTGGAGCGGGCCGCCGCAAAGGCGCCGCGCAGCAGCTCGAAGGCTTCCGTGACCTGCGGGGCCAGCCGCCGGCCGGCGGCCGTCAGCTCGATCTGGCGCGGTTTGCGCAGGAACAGCGGCGTGCCGAGACGCTCTTCCAGGAGCTTGATCTGGTAGCTGGCGGCGGCCTGGGTCATGCCGAGTTCCGCCGCGGCCCGCGTGAAGCTCAGCAGGCGAGCAGCGGCCTCGAACACACGGACGGCCGCGAGAGGTGGCAGCTGCGAAGCACTCATGCATAAGCCTGACTTATGGACGCTGCTCGGATTTCAATTGGAAATCCGGCCCGCCGACACTCAGATTCAATGGCATCGATCAACGCAACGATCAACAGGTGACGCCATGACACCGTATGGAACGACCCTCAGCGGCAAGGACCATCGCAACTGGGCGACCTGGGTGGCCCGGGTGTTCGCGCCGGCGCTTGCGCGTCCGCGCACGCTCGACCCGCGCAGCCTCTCCGACCATCTCCTGCGCGACATGGGCTTCCTCGACGGCCAAGATCCGCACTCGCCTCGTCGTTAGGAGTGGCGAGGTCAGCCCGCGGCGAGCAGCGCGGCAGCGGTTCTCTCGTCGGTGATAAGCCCGTTGACCAGCCGCCGCGTGACCGCCGCCAGGATCCCCGGCAGCTTGCGCTCGCCCATGGCGATGGCCACCACCAGCGATCGCTCGCGCGACGGCAGCGGGGCGGAGGCGACGCGGTCGTTGGTGATGCCGTCGACCAACCGGCCGTCGCGGTCGAAGGCCCAGCCGACGATCTCACCCACCGCGCCGGCCTTCTGCAGCGCCTTGAGTTCGGCCTCGGTGATGAAACCGTCCTCGTAGAGCGGCGCGTTGGCGCCGAGGTCGCCGATGCCGACGAAGGTGACGTCGGCCTGCGCGGCCAGCGTGAGCGCCGGCTGGATCATCGGCTGGGCCAGCAGCATCTGGCGCTCCTCCTGGGACGAGGCGATGACGGGCAGCGGCATCGGGAAGCTCCTGGCCTTGATCGTGTCGGCCATGGTGAAGATGACGTTGTAATAGGCCGCCGATCCGTCAGGCGCGATGTTGCCGGTCAGCGAGACCAGCTTGTGCTGCGGGCACTCCATCGGCGAGAGCTGCTCGATCGCGGCTTTCAGCGTGCGGCCGGTGCCGACCGCCAGCACGATCGGATCGGGCGAGCGCAGCCGACGCTCGATCTCGGCGGCCGCCGCCTCGGCGAGGCCGAGCGTGGTCGACGGCGACGCCGGGTCGCTGGGCACGACCTCCGACAGATCCAGCGCGAAGCGAGACCTCAGCCGCGCCGCCAGCTCCAGGCATTCGGCGATGGGATGGTCGATGCGGACCTTGACCAGGCCCTCGGAGACGGCAAGCGAGACCAGCCGTTGCGCGCTCTGCCGCGACACGCCGAGCTTGGCGGCAATCTGGTCCTGGGTGTTGCCGGCGACGTAATAGAGCCAGCCGGCACGGGCCGCGTCGTCATGGCGGGCGTTGGGGCCTTCCTGGCGAACGCTCATGCGGCAAGTCCCCGCGATCGCACCGTGAGAGCCGCCCTGCCCGCTTGCACATCCACCCCCTGCGCGGGGCCGCCCCGCGCTCGTTCGAGGGCCCATAGTGGCAAGAAAGCGCTGATTGAGCAATTGTCTTTGCGTTGGGCATTCGTTCGCCACCGGACCGGGGAGGTCCTTAACACTCCCCTTTGTCCGAAACGCCCGCCTCCTCGAAGCTCGCCATGCCGGCGAAGCAGGCACAGGCCGAGCGGACGACGTTGACGGCAAGGCATGCCCCCGACGCCTCGCCGAGGCGCATGCCGAGGTCGAGCAGCGGCGACAGGCCGAGCAGGTCGAGCAGGCGCCGATGCGGCGTCTCGGCCGAGACATGCGCGGCCTGCACGTGGTCGAGCGCGGCCGGATCGATCGAGGCGAGCGGTGCGACCGCCGCGGTGACCACGAAGCCGTCGAGCAGCACCGGCACCTTGCGCAACCGCGCCGAAAGGGTGGCGCCGAGTATGGCGGCCAGCTCGCGACCGCCGAGCGCCGCAGCGACCCGCAGGGGATCGGCGAGCACCGCCTCATGGCGCTCCAGCCCGGCATCGACCGCAGCCGCCTTGCGAGCGAGCCCGCTGTCGTCGACGCCAGTGCCGCGCCCGACCCAGACATCGCCCGGCTCGTCGAACAAGGCTGCCGCGACGGCTGCTGCGGCGGTGGTGTTACCGATCCCCATCTCGCCCAGGCAGAGCAGGTCGGTGCCCTCCTCGACAGCGTCGAAGCCGGTCGCCACGGCGTCGAGGAAGGCACGCTCGTCCATCGCCGCCGCTTCGGTGAAGTCACCCGTCGGCTCGTCGATCGCCAGCGGCACGACCCTGAGCTGGGCGCCGGCGGCACGCGCCAGCTGGTTGATGGCCGCGCCGCCGGCCGCGAAATTGGCCACCATCTGCGCCGTCACCTCGGCCGGGAAGGCCGAGACGCCTTGCCGCGTGACGCCGTGCGAGCCGGCGAAAACCAGGACGGCGATGCGATCGAGCCGCGGCATCGCGCGACCTTGCCAGCGGGCCAGCCAGGCGACCAGGTCCTCGAGCCGGCCGAGGCTGCCCTGGGGCTTGGTCAGGCCATTCTGGCGCAGCTGGGCGGCCGCCACCGCGGCAGCATCGCCCATCGGCAGGTCCAGACAAGCGGCGCGCAGTTCGTCGAAATCCGCGAAGCGGGTCATGAGAAGGCCTTTCGGTCAAATGAAAACGAGACAGGCGACGGCAAGCACTGTCGACTCGGCGACCTGCTCCAGCGCGCCGAGGACATCGCCCGTCTGGCCGCCGATGCGGGCGAGGCAAGCGCGTCGGAGCCACCAGAAGGCAATGCCGAGGGCAATTGCCGCGGCGAGCGCGCCGGGGATGCCGAGCGCCACGACCAGGGCGAGCGCGCCGAGCCCCAGGGAGATCCGGGCCGCGGCGGCGGGGACGGCGCCGACGCCGGCCGACAGGCCGTCGCTGCGGGCGGGCGGCACACTGCGCATGAAGGCCGGCAGCAAGCTGCGAGCGGCGGCATGCGCGGCAGGGAGCGCCAGCAGCACCAGCCCGGGGGCGGCGAGCGAGGCCACCGCGCTCGCCCTGAACAGGAGCGAGAAGGTAAGCGCCAGCGCACCATAGGTGCCGACCCGGCTGTCGCGCATGATCTCCAGGCGGCGCTCGGGCGTGGTGCCGCCGCCGAAGCCGTCGGCGGTGTCGGCGAGCCCGTCCTCGTGGAGCGCGCCGGTGGCCAGCATGCCGACCCCGATGGCGGCCAGCGCGGCCGGGGCGGCCGGAAGGCCGGCACGCGCCAGCAAGGCGTAGGCCGCCGCGGCCGCGACGCCGACAGCCGCGCCGGCCAGCGGGGCCGCCCATTGTGCGGCGGCAAAGGCCCGTCCGGCGCCGTCCGGGACCGGCAGCGGAAGCCGCGTGTAGAAGGCGAGGCAGAGCATGACGTCCTCGACGATGTCGCGCGGCGCGGCTGGCATCGTCAGCTCCGTGCGATGGCGTGGAAGAAAGCGCCGCTCACCAGGCCGCGGCGGCCGCCGAAGGCGCCCAGCGGCCGGCCTTCCCCGTCGGCGAGATCGGCAAGCGGCGGGTCGCCGCCGGCCTCGGTCAGCCGGGCATAGTGGAACTCGTGGCCCCTGACCTCGCTGCCGGCAGGCCCCAGCGCGCAGTCGGCCAGCAGGCGGGCGGACCGGTAGCCGAGGTTCATCCGGCGCTCGGCGAAGCTGGTCCGGTGGCCAAGCAGGCCAAGCATGGGGTGCGTCTCGCCTTCGGCATCCTCCAGCGCTTCGCCCAGAACCATGAAGCCGCCGCACTCGCCGTGCACCGGGCGGGTCGCGCAAAAGCGATGCATCCCGTCGCGGAAGGCCGCCGCTGCGGCGAGCCGGCCGGCATGCAGCTCCGGATAGCCGCCGGGGAGCCAGGCGACGTCGCAGTCGCCGGCCGGCGGCTCGTCGGCGAGCGGCGAGAACGGCACCAGCTCGGCACCGGCAGCGCGCCAGTGCGCCGCGACATGCGGGTAGAGGAAGGAGAAGGCGTCGTCGCGCGCCAGCGCGATGCGCTGGCCGGGGGGCGGCAGGGCCGCCGCATCGTCGGCGTGCTCCGGCGCCAGCGGAGCAGCGAGCGCGACGATGCGGTCGAGGTCGAGCGAGCGCTCCGCCATGTCGGCGAGCCGGTCGAGATGCCGGGCGAGGTCCGGGTGCTCGCCTGCCTGCACCAGCCCAAGATGGCGCTCCGGCAAAGTCAGCGCGGGGTCGCGCAGGATGGCGCCGACGACCGGAATGCCGATCGCCTCGATGGCCTCGGCGGCCAGGCGCCGGTGGCGCTCGCTGCCCAGCCGGTTGAGGATGACGCCGGCGACCCGCACGTCGCGGTCGTAGGTGGCGAAGCCCTTGGCGACCGCGGCGGCCGTCTGCGACTGGCCGGAGGCGTCGAGCACCAGGATGACCGGCAGCCCGTAGAGTCGCGCCAGGTCGGCCGCGGAGCCGGAGCGGCCGGGAGCACCCGGAATGCCGTCGAAAAGGCCCATCGCGCTCTCGACGACCAGCAGTTCGACCGTCTCCGCCGCGCGCGCCGCCAGCCCGGCGAGCAGGCCCGGCGCCATCGCCCAGCTGTCGAGGTTGACGCCTTCGCGGCCGGTTGCCGCCCGGTGGAAGCCGGGGTCGATATAGTCGGGACCCGATTTGGCACCGCCGACCGCCAGCCCGCGGCGCGCAAGCGCCCTCAAGAGGCCGATGGTGACGCTGGTCTTGCCCGACCCGGAGCGCGGCGCGCCGATGATCAAAGCGCGGGCGCTCACCGCTGGACGCCCAGGGCGGCGCGCAGGGCGACGATGCCGCCGATGGCGATCAGTGCGGGGGAGCCGAAGCCGAGCCGCGTCGCATCCGCCGCGATGGTGGCCAGCGTGGCGGAATGGATGCGCTCGCGCGGCGTCGTGGCACCCATGACGATCGCCGCGGGCGTGTCCTCGGCCAGGCCGCCGGAGATCAGCGCCGCCGCGATGCGGTTGAGGTTCTTCAGGCCCATATAGACGATGATCGGCTGGCCGGTGCGCGCCAGAAGAGCCCAGTCGAGCGCCTCCTCCTCGCCGTCGGCGGTGTGTCCCGTGGCGAGGATTACCGCCTTGTTGATGCCGCGCATGGTGGGCGGGATGCCGGCCGCACCCAGCGCGGCGAAGCCCGCGGTGAGGCCGGGCAAGAAGCGGAACGGAACCGAAGCCCGGGCCAGCGCCATCGCCTCCTCGCCGCCGCGGCCGAAGACATAGGGGTCGCCGCCCTTGAGGCGCAGCACGCGTCGGCCAGCGCCGGCCAGCTCGATCAACAAGGCGTTGATCGCCTCCTGCTTGACCGAGGGCTGACCGCCTCTTTTGCCGACGAAGAACGGCTCGGCGCCCTCCGCCATGGCGATCACCTCGGCATCGACCAGCGCGTCGTGCACCAGCGCATCGGCCTGGCCGAGCGCCGCCACGACGTCGAGGGTCAGGCAGCCCGGGTCACCGGGACCGGCGCCGGCGAGCCACACATGGCCGGGCTCGAGGCGAGGGCCGCGTGCGGCGATCCGCGCGAGCGTCGCTTCCCGACTCATGCGAGCACCGCCTTTTCCGGATGACGCGACCCACCTGGCTGCCTATAGACAGCGGCATGAGCCTGGAAGAACGCCCGTTGCGCCGCGGCTGGACGACCGGTACCTGTGCCGCCGCCGCCGCCAAGGCGGCCTGCACGGCGCTGGTGTCGGGAAGCTTTCCAGATCCGGTCTCGGTGACGCTGCCGTCCGGCGCCAGGCCGGCCTTCGCGCTTGCCGTCGAGCGGCTGGGCGACGGCAGCGCCACGGCAGGCATCGTCAAGGATGCCGGCGACGACCCGGACGTCACGCATGGCGCGCTGGTCATGGCGACCGTCCGCCGTGGGGCGCCGGGCGCCGGGCTGACGTTCGAGGCAGGCTCCGGGGTGGGCATGGTGACGCGGCCCGGCCTGCCGATCCCGCCCGGCGAGCCGGCGATCAACCCGGTGCCGCGTCAGATGATCGCGCAGGCGGTCGCCGAGGCCTCGGGAGGCGACACCGACTTTGCGGTCGAGATCTCGGTGGCCGACGGCGAGAGGCTCGCCACCCGGACGCTCAACGGCCGCCTGGGCATCGTCGGCGGGCTGTCGATCCTGGGGACCACGGGGATCGTCATCCCCTATTCGTGCTCGGCCTGGATCGCCTCGATCCATCGCGGCATCGACGTGGCGCGCGCCAGCGGACTCGACCACGTCGCCGGCGCCACCGGCGCCACGTCGGAGGCCGCAGTGCAGAAATTGCACGGCCTGCCCGAGGAGGCGCTGATCGACATGGGCGACTTCATCGGCGGCATGCTGAAGTACATCCGCAAGCATCCGGTGCCCAAGGTGACCGTCGCCGGCGGCGTCGCCAAGATGACCAAGCTGGCGCAGGGCATGCTGGACGTCCATTCCAAGCGCGGCGCAGCCGATTTGGAGGCGCTGGCGGCCCTGGTCTCCGAGAGCGGCGGCAGCGCGGCGCTCGCCGAGGCGGTGCGCGGCGCCAACACGGTGGCGCATGCCTTCTCGCTCGCCGCCGGGGGCGGCATGCCGCTGGGCGACGTCGTCGCCCGGCACGCCTGGCCGACCGCGGCCGCCGTGCTCGACCGCGCCGACGTGGCCCTCGAGATCCTGGTCTTCGACCGCCAGGGCGAGCTGGTGGGGCAAGCGCCCTTCGCGCCGTCTCACGATCCGTCCCGCCCCCTGAAACGCCTTTGATAGGCCGCGTCGTAGAGCGCGCTGTCGCGGAAATCGCGGGCGCCGAGCGCCGGTCCGACGAGGATCAGCGCCGTGCGCTCCGGGACGCCGCCGGCGAGCTTCGCCTCGATGTCGGCCAGCGTTCCCGCCACCACGCGCTCGTCGGGCCAGGACGCCCGCGCCACCACCGCCGCCGGGCAGTCGGCGCCGTAGAGAGGAGTGAGCGTCGCCACGATCTCGGCCAGCCGGTCGATCGCCAGGTGGATGGCGAGCGTGGCGCCGGTGGCTCCGAAGGCGGCCAGCGTCTCGCGCTCCGGCATGCGGGAGGCGCGGCCGGAAACGCGCGTCAGCACCACGCTCTGCGCCAGCTCGGGCACGGTCAGCTCGCGGCCGAGCGCGGCCGCCGCGGCGGCAAAGGACGGCACGCCAGGGGTCAGCGTATAGGGGATGCCCAGTCGGTCGAGGCGCCGCAACTGCTCGGCCAGCGCGCTCCACACCGAAAGATCGCCGGAGTGCAGGCGGGCCACGTCCTCGCCGGCGGCGAAGGCGCGGACGAATTCCGCTTCGATCTCGTCGAGCGACAGCGGCGCCGTGTCGATCAGCCGCGCCTCGGACGGGCAATGGGCAAGCAGCTCGCGCGGCACGATGGAGCCGGCAAAGAGACAGACCGGACAGCGCGCCAGAAGGTCGCGGCCGCGCACGGTGACGAGGTCGGCCGCACCCGGCCCGGCGCCGATGAAGTGCACGGTCACGGGGCACCTCCGGCGATCGCCAGGGCGCAGGTGACGCCGCCCAGCGCGAGACGCGGGCCGAGCAGCATCGCATCGGGGCCAGCGGCGGCCAGAGCCGCCGCTTCGGACAGCGAGCCGACGCCGGCGGCGGCGCGCGACCGGGCCGAGCGGGTCAGGATGCGTGCCTCGGCAGCCCTCAAGGCAGGCGCCTCGACCAGCGTGAGCGGCACGCCGAGCCGACGGCCGGCTTCCCTGATGGCCGGCTCGTCGCGCTTGGAGGCGCCCGTCGCCAGACGGAGGAGGCGCGATTCGTCGGCGTCGAAATGGGCCAGCGCCGCGCGGATCGCCGCCACCACGGCGGCCTCGCCGACACCGCGCCGGCAGCCTATGCCGGCCGTCAGCATGGCTTTTCCCAGATCCATTGGGTGACGGGCATCGCCGGGCGCCAGGCTTGCATGCCGCCGACGGGTGCGGCGCGGGCGACGGAAAGCCGCAACAGCTCGCCGCCCAGCCGCTCCCGATGCGCCAGGAGCACCGCCTCCATCTCCAGGGTGACGGCATTGGCCACCAGCCGCCCGCCGGGCTTCAGGGCGTCCACCACGGCCGCCATCACGCCATCGTCGCTGCCGCCGCCGCCGACGAACACCGCGTCCGGCGCCTCCAGGCCGGCAAGGGCGGCGGGGGCTTCGCCCTCCACCAGGCCGAGCGCAGGCACCCCGCAGGCGGCGGCGTTGCGGAGGATGCGCTGCGCCCGTTCGGCGACGCGCTCGACGGCGACGGCACGCAGCGACGGGTGCGCCAGCATCCACTCGATGGCCACGGACCCGGAACCGGACCCGACATCCCACAGGAGCTCGCTGTGGCGCGGTGCCAGCGAGGAGAGCACGACGGCGCGAATCTCGCGCCTGGTGAGTTGGCCGTCATGCTCGAACAGCGTGTCGGGGCGCCCGGCCGCGAGCGGGACGATGCGCGCGCCGGGTTGGGCCGCCACCTCTACGGCAAGCACGTTGAGCGGGTCGACCTCGGTCAGGGCGAAGCCGTCGGCGGGCGCCTGGCGGATGCGCTCGCGCGGGCCGCCGAGCGCCTCCAGGACGGTCAACCGAGACGATCCGAAGCCGGCTTCCGAAAGCAGGCGCGCCACGGCGGCCGGGCCTCTGCCGTCGGAGGTCAGCGCCAAGAGGCGCGCACCGGGGGAAAGGTGCGGGCGCACGAGGTCAAGGCTCCGGCCATGCAGGGACACGGCCGTGACCCCATGCAGCGGCCAGCCGAGCCGCGCCGCCGCCAGGCTGAAGGCCGAGGGCGCCGGATAGACGGCCATCTCCGCCGCCTCGATCCTTGGCGCCAGCGTGGCCCCGACCCCGTGCAGGAAAGGGTCGCCGGAGGCGAGCACGCAAACCTTCGTCCCGCGGGCGGCGAGCACGGCGTCCATGCCGTCGGCGAAGGGGCTCGGCCAGGCTCGCGCCTCGCCGCGGATCAAGGGTGCGGCCAGCGCCAGATGCCGGCTGCCGCCGAAGACGAGGGCCGCCGCGCGCAGGGCCTCCTGCGCAGCCTCGCCGAGGCCCGCCGGACCGTCCTCGCCGATGCCGACGATGGACAGCCAGCGGCCGGGTGAGGCATTCTCGGGCGAAAGGTCAGCGGCCATGACGCAGCGCATCCTGATCCTCGGCGGCACCACGGAATCGCGGCTGCTGGCCGAAAGGCTGGCCGGGCTGGGGAGCGCGGTCACCCTGTCGCTCGCCGGCCGCACGGTTAACCCGGCGCCGCAGCCCGTGCCGGTCCGCAGCGGCGGCTTCGGCGGGGCTGCCGGCCTCGCCCGGTACCTGGTGGAGGAAGGCGTGGACCTGCTGATCGACGCCACCCATCCCTATGCCGCGCAGATCTCCGCCAACGCCGCGGCGGCGGCGGCGGCGACCGGGGTCCGCGCGTTGGCGCTCGTCCGCCCGCCCTGGCGGAAGGCAGCGGGCGACCGCTGGACCGAGGTCGCCGGCGTCGAAGACGCGGTGGCCGCACTCGGCAATGCGCCGCGGCGCGTCTTCCTGACGCTCGGCCGCAACGAGGTGCAGGCCTTCAATGCGGCGCCGCAGCACCGCTATCTGCTGCGCAGCGTCGATCCGATCGAGCCGCGGCTCGCGGTGGCGGACGCCGTCTACCTGACCCGCCGCGGCCCATTCGAGCAAGCGGACGAATGTCGGCTTCTCGAAACCCACGGCATCGACGCCGTGGTCGCCAAGAACAGCGGCGGCAGCGCCACCTATGGCAAGATCGCCGCCGCGCGCGCCCTGGGGATCGAGGTGATCCTGCTGCGCCGGCCGCCACCATCCGGCCTGCCGGCGGTGGCCGATCTGGACGAGGCGGTGGCGGCGGTCGCTCATCGGCCGGCCCCGGCGTAGAAGCGGGGCGAATAGACCAGCGGCGGACGTCCCTCGCGTTCGATCAGCCGGGTCTCCGGCGAACCGACCACCACGCAAGTCGCCATGTCGGCCAAGCCGGCATCGGCTCGGTCGAGGCGTGCCACCGCGATGCGCTCGTCGGGGCGGCCGGCGGCGCGGCCGAAGACGACCGGCGTCGAAGCCGGCAAATGAGTGGTGAGAAGCGCCAGGGCCCGGCCGAGCTGCCAGGGCCTGGCGCGGCTCACCGGGTTATAGAGCGCGATGACGAAGCCGGCGCGCGCCGCGGCTTCGAGGCGCTGCTCGATCACCTCCCAGGGCTTCAGATTGTCGGACAGCGAGAGCACGCAGAAATCGTGGCCGAGCGGCGCGCCGACGCGCGCGGCGACCGCCAGCACGGCGGTGACGCCGGGCACGACGGTCAGCTCCAGCGACCGCCACGCGGGCGGTCCCGCCTCGATCGCCTCGCAGACGGCCGCGGCCATGGCGAAGACGCCGGGGTCGCCACCCGAGACGATGCAGACAGCGGCGCCGGCCGCCGCTTTCTCCAGCGCGGCGCGGGCGCGATCGAGCTCCTCGCGGTTGTCGGAGGCGTTGCGGATCTGCCCCGGTCCGAGCCGGAGCCGGTCGAGATAGGGGCCGTAGCCGAAGAATTCGCGGCAGGCGGCGACGACGCGGCTTGCTTCCGGCGTCATCTGCTCGGGATGGCCGGGACCGAGCCCGACGACGGCGAGGCTGCCCGTCACGACCGTTCCCTCCAGCCGGCGACGAGGATCAGCGCGAAATAGGGCGCCCGGTCGTCCGCCTTTTCGGCAAGCCGCATCGCCGAGGCGCCCGGCATGGTGCCGCGCTCGACATAGACGGCGCCGGCAAGCTTGCCGGTGGCGGCGAGCGCGCGGCGGATCTTCGGCAGGTTGCGACCGACTTTCATGACCACCGCCGCATCCGTGTCGGCCAGGCGGCGGGTCAGCTCGAACTCCGACAGCGTGCCCGGCAGGACGGTCAGGACGTCGTCGCCCTGGACGATCGGCACACCGACCTGCGACCAGCAGCCCGACATGGCGGTGACGCCGGGGATCACCTCCGCGTCGTAGGTCGCCGAGAGCCGCACGTGGATATGCATGTAGGAGCCGTAGAAAAGCGGGTCGCCCTCGGACAGGACGGCGACCGTCCGCCCTTCCTCCAGATGCGCTGACACTGCGTCGGCGGAGTGCTCGTAGAAGGTCCGGATCCGCTCCCGATACTCGGGATCGTGCCGGTCGAGCTCGGTGGTCACCGGGTAGAGAAGCGGCAGTTCGGTCACGCCGGGCTTCAGCATGCCATCGACGATGGCACGCGCATTGCCGTTGTTGCCCTGCTTGGCGAAATGGGCGACCACGTCGGCCGCCGCCAAGGCGCGCACCGCCTTGACCGTGAGCAGGTCCGGATCGCCCGGCCCGGTGCCGACGCCGATCAAGCGGCCCTTGCGGCGGCCGGTCACAGGCCCGGCCTCGCCAGCGCGTTCAATGCGGCCGCCGTCATGGCGCTGCCGCCGAGGCGGCCCCTGACGATGGCAAACGGGATGCCGAGGCGGCTCTCGGCCAGCGCTTGCTTGGACTCGGCGGCGCCGACGAAGCCGACCGGCATGCCGAGAATGGCCGCTGGCCGCGGTGCCCCGGCCGCCAGGAGATCGAGCAGGTGGAACAGCGCGGTGGGTGCGTTGCCGATCGCCACCACCGCCCCCGCCAAGCGCTCGCCCCACAGCTCGATCGCGGCCGCCGAACGCGTGTTGCCGATCGCCGCGGCGCGCTCGGCGGTCGCCGGATCGCGCAGCGTGCAGACCACGGGGTTTCCGGCCGGCAGGCGGGCGCGGGTGACACCATGCGCCACCATCTCGGCGTCGCACAGGATCGGAGCGCCGGTGCCGAGCGCGGCCCTGGCGGCGGCGACGAAGCCGGGCGAGAACAAGAAGTGCTCCGCCGCCCGCACGTCGCCGGAGGCGTGGATCATGCGGATGGCGACGTCCTTCTCCGCGTCGGAGAAGCGCGACAGGTCGGCCTCGGCGCGGATGATAGCGAACGATCTCTCGTAGATCGCCGTGCCGTCGCGAATATAGTCCGTTGCGCTCATGGCTGTCCCCGAAAGGCGTCTGCGATGCGGCCCGGGCCCAGCCTGGCGAGGCAGGCGGCCGCATCCTCGCCCGGACGCCGCGCCTCGCGGTATAGGCCGGCAAGGCGGGCGAAACCATGCCTGATCTCGCCATGGGGAAGTCGCACCTCGACCATGTCGGATGCCTTGCCGCCGACCAGGAGGCCGATGCCGTCCGGCCGGCCGACCAAGGTCAGCCCGGCGGCAGCCGGATGCGCACAGCCCTTGGCGCATCCGGAGACATGGACGGAGAAGGAGCCGTCCAGCATGGCGCCGGCGAGCGTCGACAGCTGCTCGGCCAGCGTCCGGGCGGCGGCGTGGCCGGAGGCGCAAGCCGGGCTGCCGGGGCAAGCGGCCAGATGGAGCCGCGGATCGGCGGCATCGCCGATGAGGCCGAAGCGGGGCGCCAGCGCCTGCAGCTCGGACGCCCGCGACGTGCCGAGCGGCAGCGCCAGCAGCGCACGGCCGGGCGCCGGGCGGATCTCGGCCGCGCCAGCCGCGGCCGCGGCGGCCGCGAAGCCCGCGAGGCGCGAGGCTTCGATCTGGCCGAAGGGAAGGCTGACGCCGAGCGCGGCACGACCGTCGCGCAGAAGGTGGATTCCGACCGGCGAAATCGACGCGCGGCAATCCGAACCGAGCGCGGCAATGTGGCGCGATCGGTCGTAACGGATCCGGTCCGGTTCGTGATTCGATTCGGTATGGCGAACAAGGAGCGAGCGCAGCATAGGCGGCGACAGATGGCGGCCGCGCCCCTGCAGGCCGAGCCCTGCGACGGCACCGAGCACCAGGGCGGCGACGGCCGCGGCGTCGGCCTCCGCGACGAAGGCGAGCAGCGCCGCATCGGCGGCTGTACCGCCGATCGACAGCCGCCACACGACCGCCTCATCCTCGCGCACCGCCTCGAAGCGGAGATCGGCCGGCACGTCGTCGAGCCCGAGGCGGCCGCGGCCGTCGACGACGACCGAGACCTTGGCGCCGAGACGGGCCGCCAGGCCGAGACGGGCAAGCTCGGCGCGAACCGCCGCCGCAAGCGGGCGCGGATCGGCCTTCTCTTCGGGATCGAGGCCGGCGAGCGGCGGCAGCTCCACCGGCACGCCCTCGCGGGGCTCGATGCCCAGCGCCGCCACGTCGTCGGCCAGCGGCCCGACGGTCGCCGGCTCGAGCCCGCGCAGCTGCAGGCTGCCGCGCGCGGTGACCTCGAGGATGCTGTTGCCATGGCGAAAGGCCGCCTCGGCAAGGCCGGCGAGCGCCTCCGGCGTCAGGCTGCCGTCGGTCGGCGAGAGGCGGACGAGGAGCCCGTCGCCCGTCTGCATGGGGGCGGAAAGCGCCGGACAGGCGCCGCGGACGACCGGCGCGTTCATGCCGCCTCGCGCTCCCGCGCCTCGGCGATCAGCGTCGCAAGCTCGTCGTCGACGGCGTTGCGCCGCGCATGCCACAGGCCGCGCCGTCGCGCCGCCGCGAAGCGCTCGGCGATGGCGCGCAGCGCGGCGGGGTTCTGCTCCATGAGGAAGGCGCGGACCCGTGGGTCGCCGAGATAGGCATCGTGAACCGCCTCGATCAAGGCCGAGGGCACCGCCTCCGTGGTCTCGGCGAAGCCGATCAGCCGGTCGACGGTCTCGGTGAACTCCGCGGCGCCGCGGGGCCCGTGGCGCAGCTGTCCCTCGATGAAGCGCGGGTTGACGGCGCGGGCGCGTACCACCCGCGCCACCGCCTCCGCCAGCGAGCGGGCGCGCGGCCGGGCGGGGTCGGTGGTGTCGAGCGTCACCACGTCGGCCTTGCCGCCGAGCGCCGCCACAGCGGCCGCGAAGCCGCCGGCGAAGGCGACGTCGGCGGAGCCTTCGAGCAGGTCGCGGCCCGGATCGTCGCCGGCATGCACCAAGAGCGCCGCCTCCGCGACGCGTCCGGCGAACAGGCCGGGGGCGGCCGCCCCCTCGCCTTCGGCGCCGCCATAGGCATAGGAGGCGCTCTCCAGATAGGCGCGGCCGAGTTCGTCGCGCGTCTGCCAGGCGCCGGAAGCGAGCAAGGCTTCCGGGCCGGCGCCATAGGTGCCGGGCTCGGAGCCGAAGATACGGGGCCCCAGCCTGCCGAGGCGGAGCCGCTCGGCGGCCAGCGGATTCTCGGCGCCATCCTCGGCGCGGCGGGCGACGGCGCGGGCGGCGGCGTCGACGAGCGCGATCTGTGTCGGGAACATGTCGCGGAAGAGGCCCGAGATGCGCCAGGTGACGTCGACCCGCGGGCGGCCGACAGCGGCGAGCGGCAGCACCTCGATGCCGGTGACGCGGCCCGTCGCCGGGTCCCATTCGGGGCGGCATCCCAGCAAAGCGAGGCCCTGTGCGATCTCCTCGCCGCCGGTCCGCAGGCTGGCGCTGCCCCACAGGTCGAGCACCAGCGCGCGCGGCCATTCGCCATGGTCCTGCACGTAGCGGCGCAACACCTCGTCGGCGGCTGCCTTGCCGAGCTCGACGGCGGTCGGGGTCGGCATGGTGCGGGGATCGGCGGCATAGAGGTTGCGCCCGGTGGGCAGCACGTCCGTTCGGCCGCGCGCCGGCGCGCCCGAAGGTCCGGCCGCCACGTGGCGGCCGTCAAGCGCGGCGATCAAGGCATCGCGCTCGGCGACAGCGCTGGCCAGGCGGGCGGGGTCGCTCTCGCCGGCGGCGGCGCGGCCGTAGACATGGAGGCCGTCCTTGACCGCGAAGTCCTTGAAGTCGCAAAGCCAGGCATCGATGCGCTGCAAGGCCCGGTCGGGGTCCTCGCCGCAAGCGACGCCGGCCGCCTCGGCGACCCCGTTGGTGCGCGCCCGCTCGACGATCAGCCGCGCCAGCCGGTCGCGGCGGCGGCGATCGAGGCCATCGGCCTGCACATATTCCTCGACCAATCGTTCCAGAGCCTGCTGATCCGGATCGAGGCCGGCGAGGCCCAGCGGCGGCGGCAGGTGACCGATCGTCACGGCAGCGATACGACGCTTGGCCTGCGCGGCTTCGCCAGGATTGCTGACGATGAAGGGATAGACGACCGGGAGCGGCCCGGCGACCTGTTCCGGAAAGCAGGCGGCCGACAGCGCCACCGTCTTGCCGGGCAGCCATTCGAGCGTGCCATGGGCGCCGACATGCACAAGCGCATGCAGGCCGAGATGCTGCCGCAGCCATTGGCCGAAGGCGACAAGCGCGTGGCGGGGCGGCAGCGCCGGATCGTGATAGTCGGCGCGCCGGTCGCTCGCCTGACCGCGATCGGGCGCGAAGGCCACCATCACACTTCCAAAGCGAATGG
Source organism: Mesorhizobium sp. (assembly GCA_040510195.1). Taxonomy (GTDB): domain Bacteria; phylum Pseudomonadota; class Alphaproteobacteria; order Rhizobiales; family Rhizobiaceae; genus JBEVJK01. The sequence continues at coordinate 18,177 of JBEVJK010000081.1, forward strand.
CGCGGAAACGGAAGGCTTCGTCCTCGACGTCCGCGTCGTCTTGCGGGCGGCCCCAAGCCCGATCGACCGTATCGGAACCGGAACGATATGTGGAAATGTCGAATTTCGCCCCGCGCAGCTCCAGCACCTGCATAAGAGCCCGGGGATTGTCGGGAATGCCCTCCACCCGATAGCCGGCCGCCGCCAGGTCGTGGAGGATCGCCAGCACGCTCGCCGGCACGTCGAGGCCCACGGCATAGCCGCTGCGGCCAGGCGCCGCGGGATAGTCCGGAATCAGCACGGCCAGCCGCCGTTCGGCGCGCGGCGTCGCCTGCAGCCGGAGGAAGGCCGCGACGCGGTCGGCGACCTGCTCGACGCGGTCGGGCTCGGGCCGGTTGGCCATGCCGCCGAAGCCGAGCGCGTCATCGGCCGGGCGGGCGGACTTGAAGGCGATGGCGCCGGCATGGATGCGGCCGTCGAGCTCCGGCAGAGCGACGTGCATGGCGAGATCGGCGGGCGCCAGTCCGCGCTGGTTGGCTTCCCAAACGTCGCGGCGCGTCGTGGCGACGATCGCCTGCAGCACAGGCACGCCCAGGCGGTCGAACACGGTCGACGCTCCCGGCTCGGCGCCGCTGGCAAAGGCGGTGCAGGCGACGATCAGACGCGGAGGCAGCGCCTGCGCCGCCCGCTCGACGAAGGCGAGGGAAGCCGCATCCTTGAGGCTGGCGACGAAGATCGGCAGCGCCGCAATGCCGCGCGCGGAGAGCGCCGCGGCCAGAGCGTCGATCGGCGCGGCGTCGGCGGCAAGCAGCATGGACCGGTAGAAGAGGATGGGCACGACCGGCCGCGCCGGATCGTGCGCGGCAACGGCGTCAGCGAGCTCGGCGATGCCTTTGCCGGGCACATAGAGGCCTGCCCGCGGGACGGCGGCGGCCTCTGCCGCGGCAGGCGGACCTCCTGCAAGCGCCGCCATGCTGCCGAGCAGGCCGCGCATGTTCTCGGGACCGCCTTCGCGGAAGAAGGCGAGCAACCGGTCAAGCTCGTCGCGCGGCAGCGTCGAGGCTTCGACGAGGCGCTCGTCGACCGCCCGGCACTCGCCGGGCAGAAGCGCCAGCGCGATGCCCTTGTCGCGCGCCAGGGCCGCCAGCCGGTCGCAGCCATAGCGCCACCAGTCGTGGCCGCCGAGGATGCGGACCAGGACGACCTTGGCATGGGCGGCGACGCGGTCGACCCAGAGATCGACGGACATCGGATGCCGGAGATCGGAGAGCGCGGCGAGCCGCATCGAAAGGCCAGCGGCCGCGCCGGCTCGCCAGGCATCGCCAAGGCCGGCGAGATCGCTGTCGGAAAAGGACAGGGCGACCAGGTCCGCGGGCTGCTGGCGCAGGTCGACGGGCTCGGCGAGATCGTCGATCGAGGCTGAGCTGGTGGCCAGGATGTGCACGGCGGCGCCTTCCCTCAGCCGGCTAAGATTCGCTCGACCGCCGAGCGGTCGAGCCCCTTGAGGCCGATGACCACCAGGCGGCTGCGGCGCGCCTCGCCGGGCGCCCATGGGCGGTCGAAATGGTGCGTGACGCGCGGCCCGACAGCCTGGACGAGCAGCCGCATCGGCTTGCCCGCGACCTCGACGAAGCCCTTCACCCTGAGCACGTTCTCCGCCTCGGCCGCGGCAGCGACGCGGCGCGCCAACGCCTCGGGCGTGGCGATGGGCGGCAGCTCGACGACGAAGCTGTCGAAATCGTCATGCTCGTGGTCGGCCTCGTCATCGTGATGGGTGCGGCGGTTCTCGATGTCGTCCTCGACGGCCAGCCCGAGGCCGAGCAGCACGGACGGGTCGATCCTGCCCTGGCTGGTCGGCACGACCTTGACCGCCCGGGCCAGGTGCCCCGCCACCAACGCCTCGGCGCGATCGTGCGCGGCGCGGTCGAGGAGGTCGCTCTTCGACAGGACGATCAGGTCGGCACAGGCGACCTGGTCTTCGAACACCTCTTCCACCGGATCGTCGTGGTCGAGCGAGGCATCGGCGGCGCGCTGGGCGCTCAGCGCATCGAGATCGGCGGCGACGCGGCCTTCTGCGAGCGCCGGGCCGTCGACCACGGCGACGACTCCGTCGACGGTGACGCGGCTCCTGACCGACGGCCATTGGAAGGCCTGGACCAGCGGCTTGGGCAGCGCCAGGCCCGAGGTCTCGATCAGGATGTGGTCGACCTTCGGCTCGCGGGCGAGGATCTTGTCGAGCGCCGGCACGAAATCGTCCGCCACGGTGCAGCAGATGCAGCCGTTGGCGAGCTCGACGATGTTTTCCTCCGGGCAGGTCTCGGCGCCGCATCCCTTGAGGATCTCGCCGTCGATGCCGACATCGCCGAACTCGTTGACGATGATGGCGAGGCGCCGGCCGCGCGCATGCTCCAGGACGTGGCGGATCAGCGTGGTCTTGCCGGCGCCGAGGAACCCGGTGACGACGGTGCAGGGGACGCGTTCGGGAAGTGCGGTCATCGATCGACTTTCGCGTGTGAGAGCGGGGGGATGCGGGCAACGAGCCCGCGCTTCAGGCTGTCGGGACGGCCGCGCCACGGGATCAGGCCGTCCTCCGAATCGGCGAACAGCAGCGCGCCAGCCACCAGGTCGGCCGCACTGCCGACGGTCAGGTCGCCGAACACGTAGCTCCAGGCGCCGGGGCGCAGCATGGCGGCACTCAGCCGGCGCTTGCAATTGCCGAGGCATTCGACGCGAGCGGTGGCGATGCGCGTCCCCGCTGCCGCCCGCCGGGTCGCCTCGGCGAGCAGCGCGCCGGGGCGCGGATGGGCCTCCGAGCCGGAGGCGTCGCGGCAGGTCTCGCAGACGACCACGGTGACGGCCGCGCCAGCGCTTTGCGGGAGTTCGGTTGGTGCCTCGTCGTCCAAGCGTCGCACTCCGGCCAGCATCGATTCGCGGGGTGCGGGCGGGCAGCGCAGGCCAGGCCTGCACGGCGACACGAAGGAAACCGGTCCAGGGCACCCCGCCCGGCTCCGGCGTTCATTTGTGACGGCAGGTCTCCTGGCTTCGCGGGTCATCGCCTGCTCCCGCCTTCCCGGGGCTAGCCCAGTGGCATTCGGTCGAGGCTCTTCGCTTACAGTTGCGGGGACAGCTGCGGATTTGGGCGCCATTGCCCGCACCGCATTCCCTCTTCGCCCCTCCCGTTGCCGAGAAGGGACCGTCGAGGCGGACGTTACGCGGCGCCCGGGGCGCCTGTCAACGCGGCCGAATTGGGTTTGCCGTGGTGGGAATTTCGCTTATAGTCGCGGCGTCGTCGGTTTTCGGTGAGAACCGAAAGAGGGAATGCGGTAAGGACCCTAGCGTTCGAAGCCGCGGCTGCCCCCGCAACTGTATGCGGCTAGCGCCCCCATCAGCCACTGGAGCGATCCGGGAAGGCGGGAAGGCGCTGTGATCCGCGAGCCAGGAGACCGGCCGGCGACGCCCTTTAACGCAAAGGCCCTCGGGTGGAGGGCAAGAGGACATCGACACAGTGACCACGACAACCAACACCCTCGGCGCAACGACCACGTCGCGTCTCCTGCAGCTCGGGCTCGCCGCGCTGCTCGGCTTCTTCGTCATCGGCTTCGTCGGCTTCTCCCATGTGGAGGCCGCCCACAACGCCGCGCACGACTATCGCCACTCGATGGCGTTTCCCTGCCACTGACGAAGGACTTTCCATCATGACCGTGTTTCGCAACGTCGTGTTCGTCGCGGCGATCGCCGGCTTGCTGGCCGGAATGGCCATGGCCGCCATGCAGAGCTTCGCCACCGTGCCGCTGATCCTGCAAGCGGAGACCTTCGAGAACGCCGCCGAGCCGGCAGCCGATCAAGCCGCCGCCGGCCATGACCATGGCGACGCCGCGGCGGCCGTCGAGGCGCACGACCATAGCGAGGAAGCCTGGGCCCCTGCCGACGGTTTCGAGCGGTTCGCCTATACCGTGGCCGCCAACGTGGTGACCGGGATTGGCTTCGCGCTGGTGCTGGTCGCCGTGTCCGAGGCGCTCGGAGGCATCGCCGGCTGGCGCCAGGGGCTCGTCTGGGGCTTCGCCGGCTTTGCCGTGTTCACGCTGGCGCCCGGGCTCGGGCTGCCGCCGGAGCTGCCGGCGATGCCGGCGGCCGACCTGGTGGCCCGGCAAGCGTGGTGGATCGCCACCGTCGTCGCCACGGCGGGCGGGCTGGGGCTTATCGCTTTCTCGCGCTCGCTGCTGCCGGCGCTTGCCGGCGTGGCGCTGATCGTTGCACCGCACGTCGTCGGCGCACCGCAGCCGGTGAGCCATGATTCGCCGGTGCCGGCCGGGCTCCACCACGAATTCGTCGTGGCGGTGACGGTGACCAACCTCGTCTTCTGGGTGTTTCTCGGCGCGCTCGTCGGCGTCGTCCGCCAGCGCCTGACCCGGGCCGAGGGCGGGCTGGCGGGGCGCCTTGCCTGACGGCTCGCTGACGCTGGTGCTGGGCGGGGCGCGCTCGGGCAAGAGCGCGCATGCGGAGAGGCTGGCGAGCGCCGGCCTCGGCCCGTGGCGCTACATCGCCACCGGTCAGGCCTTCGACGAGGAGATGCGCGCCCGCATCGCAGCGCATAGGGCGCGGCGGGAGGAAGGCTGGCACACGGTCGAGGCGCCGCACGATCTCGCCGCAACGCTCGAAGCGGTGCCCGGCGGCCAGGCCGTGTTGGTCGACTGCCTGACGCTGTGGCTGTCCAACCGGCTGCTCGCGGGCGCGGACCTGGAGGCGGAGAGCGACCGGCTGGCGGCCGTGCTCGGCGCACCGCGCGGGCCTTGGGTGGCGGTCGCCAACGAAGTGGGGCTGGGGATCGTGCCCGACAACGGGCTTGCCCGGCAGTTCCGCGACGCGGCAGGACACCTCAACCAGAAAGTCGCGGCGAGAGCCGACCGCGTGCTGTTCATGGTCGCCGGGCTGGCGATGACGGTGAAGTAGATGCAGACGATCGACGAGCAGGAACAAGAGCGGCATCGCGCCAAGATGGCCAAGCGCAAGGCGGTGCAGGATGCCGAGGTGGCAGGCAAGACCATCGAGAAGGGCCTGTTGATCGTCAACACCGGGCCCGGCAAGGGCAAGTCGACGGCGGCGTTCGGGCTGGCGCTCAGGATGCTCGGCCACGGTCGCACGGTGGGCGTCGTGCAGTTCATCAAGGGCGCCTGGTCGAGCGGGGAGAAGGATGCCTTGGCCACCTTCGGCGAGCGCGTGCGCTGGCACACGATGGGCGAAGGCTTCACCTGGGAGACTCAGGACCTCGCCCGCGACATCGCAGCGGCGGAGCGCGCCTGGGCGACGGCGAAGGCGCTGATGGCCGATCCGGCGGTCAGCCTGGTGGTGCTCGACGAGCTCAACATCGCCCTGCGCTACGACTACCTGCCGCTCGAGGAGGTGGTGGCGGCGCTGTCGGCGCGCCGGCCCGACCTGCACGTGGTGGTGACGGGCCGCAATGCCAAGCCGGCGCTGCTGGAAGCGGCCGACCTGGTGACCGAGATGGGCGCCGCGAAGCATCATTTCTCGGCCGGCGTCAAAGCCCAGGAGGGAATCGAGTTCTGATGGGCCGCTCAGGCCACCAGGAGAAGCGCCAGCAGGCCGACCAGCACGATCAGCATCACGTCGGCCAGCCAATAGACGCGGATCGCACGGCGGATGTCCTCGGCGGTGGCTTCGCGCCGCCCGCCCCTGCCCATCACCGCGTCGGCCACCTCTTCGCCGTCGTAGACGCGCGGCCCGGCCAGCGCGAGGCCGAGGGCCCCTGCCATCGCCGCCTCGGGCCAGCCGGCGTTGGGCGAACGGTGCCGGCGGGCGTCGCGGACCATGACGCGCCAGGCCTCGCCCGCCGAGGCACCGGGCAGGATCGCCGCCGCACAGACGATGAGCAGGGCCGACAGGCGAGAAGCGGGCAGGTTGACCAGATCGTCCAGCCGCGCCGAGGCCCAGCCGAACGCCTGGTGGCGCGCCGTGCGGTGGCCGATCATCGAATCGGCCGTGTTGATTGCCTTATAGGCGGCGCCGCCGGCGAGACCGCCGACCGACAGCCAGAAGGCAGGCGCCACCACGCCGTCGGAGAAGTTCTCGGCCAGGCTCTCGATCGCCGCCCTAGCGACGCCGGCCTCGTCGAGCGACTCGGTGTCGCGGCCGACGATGCGGGAAACCGCCTTGCGGCCGGCCACGGCGCCACCGATCTCGAGCGCATCGGCAACCTCGGAGACGTGGTCCTCGAGACTGCGCTGGGCGACCAGGCTGGTGGCGACAATGGCGGCAAGGACGATGCCCAGGGGAATGAGCGAGAAGATGCCCCCCAGCGCGGCGGCAGCCAGCGTCGGCACGAGCATGATGACCGCGGCGGCGATGATGCCGTTGCGGCGGCGGCGGTCTTCCGGCTCTTCGTCGCGGTTGAAATTGCGGTCGAGCCAGCCGACGAGGCCGCCGATCCAGGTGACGGGATGGCCGACCGCCTTGAGGAGCGGCTCCGGATAACCGGCAAAGCGTTCGATGAGCAGAGACAGGAAAGCAAGCAGAACTGACATGGGCTTCCGGGGCAGCGAGGACACGGCGGCAATCGACGATCACGGCGGCAGCCTGGAACGTGCGCAGGCGTTGTTTCCGCACGCCGCACAGCCCTGGCTGGACCTTTCCACCGGGATCAATCCGCACTCCTACCCAGTTTCGGCGCTGCCCGCTACCGCCTTCTCGCGGTTGCCGGAGCCCGGCCGGATCGCGGCGCTGGAGGCGCGGGCCGCGGCGGCCTACGGGGTGAGGCCCCCTGCCCGGACGGTGGCGTCACCCGGAACGCAGATCCTGCTGCCGCTGGTGGCCGCGCTGGTCGCCCCGGGAGGCGCCGCCATCCTGTCGCCGACCTATGCCGAGCATCGCCGCGCCGCGACGCTGGCCGGCCACCGGGTGACCGAGACGCAGGACCTCGCCGCGCTGGCGGAGGCGTCGCTCGCCGTGGTCGTCAACCCCAACAATCCGGACGGCCGCGTGACGGACCGGGACACGCTGCTTGCGCTCGCCGACCGCCTGGGGGCACGCGGCGGCGTGCTGGTCGTCGACGAGGCCTTCATGGAAGCGGCCGGCGCCGGGGTCGAAAGCCTTGCCGGCCATGCGGGGCGCCCGGGGCTGGTCGTGCTGCGGTCGTTCGGCAAGTTCTATGGGCTGCCGGGTTTGCGGCTCGGCTTCGCGCTGGCCGACCCGAAGCTGGCGGCGGCAATTGCCGGGCGGCTGGGACCGTGGGCGGTCTCCGGGCCGGCACTGGAGACCGCGATGACGGCGCTGGCGGACCGCGACTGGCAGGTCGCCATGCGCGGCAGGCTCGCGGACGAGACCGGCCGGCTCGGCACGCTGCTTCTTGAGCACGGCCTTGCCGTAACGGGCGGTACGGGGCTGTTTTGCTGCGTCGACCATGCCGACGCGCCGCGCCTGTTCGACACGCTCGGCGCCCATGGTATCCTGGTCCGCAACTTCGCCGGACAGAAGCAGCGGCTGCGGTTCGGCCTGCCCCCCGACGAGAGCGGCTGGAGCCGTCTTTCGAATGCCCTTGCGTCCTGGCGCCGATCGGCGCCGCAACGAGAAAGCGCCTGATGACGACGATCCATGTATGCCCGCTCAGCCAGCTCCACGCCACCGTTGCCGCGACGGGAGCCGGACGAATCGTATCGCTGCTGACGCAGGGAACGCTGGTCGAGCGACCGGACGCCGTGGCGCTCGAGGATCATCTGTTCCTGTCGATGCACGACATCGTCGAGGAGCAGCCGGACATGGAGCTGCCGCGCGATGCGCATGTCGAGGAGCTGATCGCCTTCGCCCAGAAGTGGGATCGCGCGAAGCCCATCGTCGTGCATTGCTTTGCCGGCATCAGCCGCTCGACGGCAGCGGCCTACATCATCGCCTGCGTGCTCTATCCCGAGCGTGACGAGGGCGAGCTCGCGGCGGCGCTGCGCAAAGCCTCGCCCTCGGCGACGCCCAACCAGCGGCTGGTGGCGCTCGCCGACGCAAAGCTCGAACGCGACGGCCGCATGGTGAGGGCGATCGCGGAGATCGGGCGCGGGGTCGACGCCACCGAGGGCGTGCCCTTCCTGCTCGATCTCGGCGACAGGCCCCGGCCCGAGGCCTGATCAGGTCTTGAGCCGCTCCACGCAGAGCGCACGCAGGATGCGCGCCGCCTCCGCATAGGTGGTCTGGCTGGCAGTGAACTCGGCGAGCGCCGGCTCGTCGAGCGCGGCGGCGATCTCCTCGAGGATGCGCACCGGCAGGATATCGGTGCAGCTGCGCATGCGCCCGAACACCGCGCTGATGGCCGTCGGCTGGCCGTCGCAATCGACGGATGGTTCCGGCTGGCCAGGGCGCCACGCCTCGAAGGCATCGAGCGCTTCCTCGAACGCATAGTGCAGGACGATCGGGGCGTGGCCTTCGTGAAGCGGGGGCAGCAAATGGCGCATTTCGGGTGTCTCCTCTCAGGTTCCAGTCCGCCCGCCGCCACGGTCGCCCAGCCTGTCACCCACCCGTTCATCATTATGACCGAATTCGGACGGCGGGGGCAACCCGCGGGGCAATGCGTCGCGGGAGTTCGCCATCATTTGCGCACAAACGGGGGGCACCACCGGACTAGGCGACGAATCCAAGCGAGCGTACGGGGCATGCTCACCAAAAAAGGCAAATACGGGCTCAAGGCCCTCGTCCACCTGTCGGAACTGCCTCCCGGACAGCTCGCCTTCGTCAACGAGATCGCCGTCGCCAACAAAATCCCCAAGAAATTCCTCGACGCCATCCTGGGCGAGCTGCGCAACGCGGGCTTCGTCCAGAGCCGCAAGGGCAAGGACGGCGGCTACCGGCTGGCGAAGCTGCCGTCGGAGATCAAGATCGGCCATGTGGTGCGCGTCCTCGACGGGCCGCTGGCGCCGCTGCCCTGCGCCAGCCGGACCCAGTACCAGCGGTGCGACGATTGCGACGAGGAACGCTGCCGCGTCCGCCACATGATGCTCGAGGTGCGGCAGGCGGTCGCCGAGGTGCTGGACAATCGAAGCCTGGCGGAGATGCGCGACGTCGCGGCCAATGACGACCTGGTGGCCGGGCTCAAATACCAGTTCTGAGGGCCGACAGGCGCGCATTTCCGGCATCCGGCTGACGGGCGTGAGACGCATGGTGGGAGACGGTGCGCCGGACCAGCGGGATCACCGCCTGACCGAAGGCCGCGAGCGCCGGCGCATTTGCCAGGCCCGAGACGCGGAACTCGACGACGCCGAGATCGTGAAGCGCAAGCACGGCCAGCGCCAGCCGCTCGGCTGAGGCGTCGCCACCGGGCTCCAGACCCAAGCGACAGGAAAAGCGGATCTCGTCGGCCCGCCGGTGGCCGGCCGCAGCGGCCCGCACGCGCTCGACGAGCCGGCCCGTTTCGAGGGCGTCGGCGTCCGGCAGTTCGAAGATGTCGGCGTGCCTTGCGGCGACCTTGATGGCGCTGCCGGTCAAGCCGCCGAGCGACAAGGGGATACGAGGCCGACCGAAGGGAGTGGCCGCCGAAAAGGCACCGACCATGCTGTAGAACGCCCCTTCGTGGTCGAAGGGGCGCTCGTTGGCCCATAGTCGCTTCAGGAGCACCAGATATTCGTCGACGCGGTCGAGGCTGTCCTCCTGGCTCTCGCCGGGAGCGAGCCGATCCGGCTCGAAGGCTACCGTGACCCGGCCGCCGCTCAACTGGTCGAGCGTCGCCAGGTGCTGGGCGGCAATCGTCGGCGGCACCGCGCCGACTCGGTGTCGCAGGAGCACGCCGAGCGTGGCGGTGCTGTGCAGGACGAAGGAGGCGACCGCCGCGACATCCTGGCCGGACGGCAGCCCGGCGACGGCAAGGCCGCCGAAGCCGGCTTCCTCGGCCGCGCAGGCAAAGTCGCGCAGGGCGTCCCGGTCGAGGCTTCTGCCATCGGCGTCGGTCTCGGCTGTGTGGGCGACGAATTCGATCTGCATGCTCTCCTCCAATCCCGGAGGGTGGACAATGCCACCCAGGCGACATGACGACGAGGAAGAAGATGATCCGGCTTCGAGTGCCGGCGGCCGGTCAGCCGCTCACAACGCCGCAGACCACGGCGGCCGTGAAACCCACGGCGAGAATGAAAGCAAGTGCGGCAAGCCCTTCGCCGAGCAGGCGAGTGCGGGGGTTGCGGGAAAAGGCGGAAAGGCTTCGCGGGGAGTTCGACTGCGACAAAAACGCCATAGGGGACCTCCGAATTCGTTAATAGTCTAGCAAGTTAGTAGACATTGTCGATCGCGAATATGGGCCAAAAATTGGAACTTCGTTCCCGGATTGGCATGATTTCTGCAACATTCGTATCGTCGGGAGGCCGATGCGCTCGGCTGATGCGATTGCTGTTAAAGACCGCCCTTTGGCTCTCCAACCGACTTGCCAGCATCGTAAAATCTGGAGATTCTCGTCGTCGAGATCATCGGGGCGTCTCGGAAAGCTTGAGGGGCAATGAGCCGTCGCCAGCCTACCGCAGCCGGCCTGTTGCCGGATTGCGGAGGCGCGATTCAGGAGATCGCCGTCGCGCTCCCGCCGGGGTGCTTCGGGCGCGACGCCGCGCCGAAGAACCTTTTGGCGGCGCTCGGCCATTTCCTGCGCTCCCTGCCTGCCAGCGTCGCGATCCAGGCGCTCGTCGATCCCAGAACGCACGCCGATGCAGGCCGCTGGCTGGACGGGCTGGGCCTCGCCGGCGAGGGACGGGCGGTGGCGGCGGCGCTGCCGGAGAACGGCGAGGCAGAAAGCTCGGCCTGGATCCAGGACGGCGTGCTGGTGGTGGCCGGCACAGAGAGCGGCAGCACATTCGTCCGATCGCAGGACGGTGCGGGGCCCGACTATGCATCCATCCTCTCGGCGGCGTCGGGAGCGACGGCCGAAGTCGGGGCCTTTGCGCTGGCCGGTAGCAATTTGCTGGTCGGCCCCGACTTCAAGCTGGTCGGGCAGGACAGCATCGACCAGACGCAGGCGCTGATCGAGCGGGAGGGCGCGGGCGACACCGCCTTCAAGCGCCTGGCGCGTCTCGACGAGCGACAGCTCTACGTGGTCGGCTATGGCTACGGCGAGACGCGGCCCGCACCGCCGCCGGGAAGTGTCGGCCACGGCTACCGGTTGCAGCAGTTCGGCGGCGCGATCGACCGGTTCATCTCGCTCACCGGCCTGCAGACTGTCGACGGCCGGCCGAAGATCGTCGTCGCCGACGCCAAGCTCGCCGGCAACGGACGGGCCGCCGACTTCCAGCCGATCCCCGCGGCGCTCGATGCCACCGCCAAGCGTCTCGCACTGCTCGGCTTCGAAGTGTTCCGCAACGCCGTGCCTTTCGTGCCGGGGGCTCGTCAGGCAGGGCTCGGCCCGCGGCTCTACAACAATGTGATCGTCGAGAACGAGCTGCGACCCGGCCGCCAAGGACCGCTGGTCTGGCTGCCGCAGTTCGGCGACAAGGAGCCCTGGCTCGCGCCGTTCGATTCCTACAATTCCGGCCTGTGGCGCGGGTTGGGCTTCGAGCCCGTGGCGGTGCAGGGGTGGGCGCGGTTCTCGATGCAAGGCGCCGTCCGGTCGGCGAGCAAGGTGCTCCGGCGCAATCCCGGCTTCCGCTTCGCCTTCTAACACCTTCTCCACTGGGACAAATGGCCGCAGACCGTGTATGCTCGGCCGGCTAAGACAAGGTCGCCTCGCGTGACCGGCCGGGGGGACCGGCAGTCGACGCGGAGCGGCCGCTCCAAAAAACAGGAGGACGGGAATGACAGGCTTTCACGTCATTGCAGGCTCGAGCGATACGCTGGTCCATCCCAACGTGCGAAAGATCGGCGTTTCCGACCTGTTCGATGCCTTGCGCAAAGGGTTCGACGATTTCTGGGAAAAGCCGTCGCACTACGTGTTCCTGTGCCTGATCTATCCGCTGGTCGGGGTGGTGCTCGCCGCCTGGACGTCCGGCAACAATGCGCTGCCGCTGCTGTTCCCGCTGATGTCGGGGTTCGCGCTGCTCGGTCCGTTCGCCGCGCTGGGTCTCTACGAGATCAGCCGCCGGCGCGAGGCTGGGCTGGATACGTCGTGGTGGCACGCCTTGGAGGTGCGGCAGTCGCCGGCGCTGCCCTCGATCGCCGCCGTCGGGCTTTTCCTGCTCGCCGTCTTCGTGGCCTGGCTGCTTGCCGCCCAGGGCATCTACCAATGGTATTTCGGGGCACGGCCGCCGGAATCGCTGGGTACGTTCGTTCGCGACGTGCTGACGACGGAGCGCGGCTTCATGCTGATCGTCGTCGGCAACCTGGTCGGTTTCATCTTCGCAGTGGTGGTGCTGGCAACCACGGTGATCGCCTTTCCGATCCTGCTCGATCGCGACATCGGCGCCTATGACGCCATGTACACCTCGGGGCGGGCCGTGCTGGCAAACCCGGTCACCATGGCGATTTGGGGGCTGATCGTGGCCGCTCTGCTCGTGCTCGGCTCGATCCCGCTGTTTGCCGGGCTCGCGGTGGTGATTCCCATACTGGGACATGCCACGTGGCACCTCTACCGCAAGGTGGTGGAAGTCCCCGGACCGACGGGCAATTGACGCTCGGCCTTTCCTCGTCCATGAACGCCGGCCGGCGCCAGAGCGTGATGACCTTTCTGCGAATCGCCATCACGCTCCGTTGACCTGATAGAGCAAATGGTCTCCAGCGACAGGATGGCCAGTTTTCGGGATCATGCTCCAGGACATCGCTCTGGGCGCCTGCCGGCGGCATTCGGAGGAGCTCGCGGTTGATAAGAAGCCTGGCCGAGATGATGGGTTGGGACAAGCCGTCGCGACCTGCGAAGCGGGTTCGCCTGTCTCTCGATCTTTCGGATGCGGTTGTCTACGCGATCGGCGACGTGCACGGCTGCTACGACGCGCTGGTGGCGCTCGAGCGCAAGATCGTCGCCGATGCCGCCAAGCTGGCAGGGCGCAAGGTGATGATCCTGCTCGGCGACTATGTCGACCGAGGACCCAACTCCTCACGGGTGCTCGACCACCTGCTGGAGCCGCCGCCGGAGGGCTTCGAGCGGATCTGCCTGGCCGGCAACCATGAGATGCTGATGCTCGACGCCGTCGATGGCTCGCTTTCGCTCCAGGAATGGGCGCAGATGGGGGGCGCCCCGACGCTCAGATCGTACGGCATCGACTACACGCACATGATCCAGATGCTGGCGCCGGGCGAGCGGCTGGCCCTGCTGCGCCGGCAGGTGCCGCAGGAGCATGTCGATTTCCTGCGCGGCCTGCCGATCCTGATCGACGCCAAGAGCCATCTGTTCGTGCATGCCGGCATCCGGCCGGGGTTGCCGATCGAGGCGCAGTCGGATCGCGACCTGATGTTCATCCGCTCCGAGTTCTACGACCAGGCGCACCTCCTGAAGAGCTGGGTGGTGCACGGCCATACGCCGGTGGCGCGCGCCGGACTCGAAGGCCGTCGGCTCAACCTTGACACGGGCGCGTTCCAATCCGGCCGGCTGACGGCAGCGCGGATCTCCGGCAAGGGCGGGCGCATCCTGTCGGTGACGGTGCCCGCCGCGACGTCTAGCTAGACCGTGCCGGCGGTGCGGCGGCCTTGATGCTCGACTTGTTCACGTAGTAGTCGGAATAGGCCTCCAGGTAGGTCTCCGAGCTGCCGAAGCCGCCATAGCTGCCAAGCTGCTTCATGTCCGTCTTGTTCAGGATCACGCCCAGCATCTTGCCGGCGAGCTGCGGTTCGGCCTGCAGCAAGGAGCGCAACAAAGCGCGCGGCGTCGCGCCCCATTCCGCCACGAAGAGGAAGCCGTCGGCCAGGCGCGAGAAGGCCTTGGCGTCGACAACCGGAGCCAGCGGCGGCAAATCCACCACGACGACGTCGAATTTCTCGCGGGCGCCATCGAGAATGCGCTTCATGCCCTTCGATGAAATGCGCTCGCTGGTGTGCGCGACCTGGGCGCCGTCGCGCGCCGGCAGGATGGCCAGGCGGGTCCGACGGTCGACGCGGACGGTCGCCTGCCACGGGAGCTCGCCGGTGATCGCCTCGACGAGGCCATGGGCCGGCGGCTTCGACAGCATGCGGCTCAGGCCGGGGTTGCGCAGGTCGCCATCGATCAGCAGCGTGCGCGCTCCGTTGGCGGCCATCAGCCCGGCGAAGTTGGCGGCCACCGTCGACTTGCCCTCGTTGGGAAGGGCGGAGACGACGCCGATCACCTTGCAGCCGCCGGAGGGAAGCATGGTTTCTGCGGCGATGCGGGCGCTGCGCAGCGTCTCGGCAAACTGAGAGCCCGGCTGATCGATGGCGATGCGCATGACGCTTCGGAATGCCGGCTCTTCGGCCGGATCCGACGGGTGTTCGCGCTTCTCGCGCCGGGCGCGTTCGAGGGCGGAACCGCCGATGATCGGCAGGTAGCCGAGGAATTTCAGCCCCAGCTCGTGGCGCACCTCGTCCCCCAGGCGGAAGGCACGGTCGCGGAACTCCTGCCAGCCGGCGACCATGCCGCCGGCCATCAGGCCAAGCACCAGGGCGAGGCCAAGCACCACGCTGCGCTTGGGGCTTGACGGGGCGGTCGGCACGCCGGCTTCGGAGATGACCCGGGCCTTGGCGATGGGGAACGAGCGCTGCTGCGAGGCCTCCTCGTAGCGGGCGAGATAGTTTTCGTAGAGCGTCTTCAGCGCCGAAGCCTTCTGCTCCAGGTCGCGCAGCTCGACCAGCGCGCCGCTCGACTCCGACGTCTCGCCGGCCACCTTGCCGATGCTTTCGCGCAGCGAGGCCTCGCGGGAACGGGCCACTTCCCACTCCGTGCGGTAGCTCTCGGTGAGCTGCTTCAGCTCCTGGAAGATCTGGCGGGCGACGTCGGCCTGCTCGCGGCGCAGGTCCACGGCCTGCGGGTGGTCGGCACCGAAGCGCGCGGCGATCTCCTGCTCGCGCTTGGTGATCGACAGATAGCGGGTCCGCAAGGGGTCGATGACCGCATTGCCGCCGACCGATTTCGAGGAGACGGTTGCATTCTTCACGGCGTTGGCTTCGCCGCCGGCGACGATCGAGCGATATTGCTCGTAGCGCGCCGAGGCGCTCGCCGTGTCGGCCTGGGCGAGGATCAACTGGCTGTTGAGATCGGCCAGCTGGCGCTCCGACATCAGTTCGCCGCGGGCGGCCGTAAGGCCGTTATCGGCACGGAAGCGCTCGACGTCCAGTGCGGCGGCCTGCGAGGACTCCCGGAGATCGCCCAGGCGCTCCTGCAGCCACAGCGTGGCGCGCTGGGTGGCATCGAAGTTGGCGTCCAGCTGGTCGGCCAGATAGGCCTCGGCATAGGCGCGGGCGACGCGCTCCGCGAGCTCCGGCACATGCGAGGAATAGGAAAGGTCGATGACGAAGCTGCGGCCGACGCGCTCGACCTTGAGGGCCTTCTGCAGGAGTCCTGCCGCCTGCTGACGCCGGGAATTGCGCAAAGCAGCCTCGGACGGAGCCTCGGACCAGAAATCGACGAGCGCGGCGACCGCCTTGAGGCGCGACTTGACCCAGGCGAGCGGCGACCGAGGCGGGTTGATGAAGGTCGCGTCGTCGGCGAGCTTCTCGCGGTCGGCGACGACCAGCGCCAGCCGGTTCGATTTCAGTATCTCGACCTCGGTCAAGAGGTTGGAGTCGGTCTTTATCGTGTTCGCGGGGCTGGGACCCTGGTCTTCGGCGAACTTGGTGAGGCTTTCGTCGAGGAGGATCCGCGTGCCGGCGGTGTAGATCGGCGTGGCGAGCAGCAGGTAGGCGATGCCTGCCGCAAGGCCCAGCGCGGCGCACAGCGCCATGACGCGGGCGCGCCTGACCGCGATGCGATAGAGCCGGTCGAGATCGATGAACCCATCGGCCGCCTCGCTGCTTTGGACCGCGGCGGGCGGCCTGACGTCGGAAAGAAAAGGAACCTGGTTCATCGGCTCTGCCTGTCTGCTGGCGGCGCTGCCCGCCTCCCGTCGCGAGCGCCCGTTGGTGTGAGGATAGGCGCCGTGCGGCGCCAGGCGGCGTCGCACAGCAGCGACAAGCGCTTCAGCCGCACGCCGATCGGCATGCGCAGGTGCCAAAGCGCAAAGGGATCGCGCAGGGCGACTGCGAGGGCGCGCAGCGGCGCGCGCGACTTCAAATGCTCGACCAGCGTCAGGAAGGACACCGCTCGCAAGAGGCTTCGCGTGCGCCTGGCCTGCGCCTGCCTGGCCGACGCGTCGAGCTCGTGATCGCAAAGGAAGGTGCGATCGGCGGCGAGCATCGCCTCGACGTGGCGGACCGCCAGCACGTGCGAGATCGAGCCGTCGCGGACCCGGTACAGATAGCCGGCTTTCGGCTCGACCACGCAATGCGCGCCGCGCGCAAGCGCCGACGCGAGGAAGACGTAGTCCTCGCCGATCCTCAGCGTCTCGTCGTAGCGAAGGCGGTGGGCGTCGAGGAAGCTCGCGCGGAAGATCGGTTTCAGATAGCCGAACGAAAAGGTCGACTCGAAGAGCCGATTGGCAGCGATGAACGCCGCCAGGTCGATCGCGCCGATGCGCTCCATCAAGCTTTGGTCGAACATCGCCTCGCCGGCGAGACTGCCGGCACGGTCGACTTGTAAATTGTCGACAATGATCTCGGCGTGCTCGGCGTCGCCGCGCGCGATCATGGCGGCGAGGCGGCCCGGAAAGAGCGCGTCGTCGGCGTCGAGCACGGCAATCCAGCGGCCTCGCGCCACCGCGAAGCCGGCGTTGCGCGCGCCGCCGGGCCCCCGATTTTCGGGCAGAACGAGCACCTTCACCCGGTCGTCGGAGAAACCGGCAGCGATCGCGGCGGTGCGGTCGCGCGAGCTGTCATCGACCACGACGACCTCGAGGCTGACGCCGCGCTGCGCCAGAGCGCTGTCGACAGCCTCGGCGATCGTCGACTCAGCGTCGAAGGCGGCAATGACGACGCTGACGTCGGGATGCGAGGCCGTCATCGCGCCGTCTCCTGCGGCCGTCCGTAGAGCCTGATCTCGCGCAGGCCGAGCAGGCCGCCCAAGGCGCCGACATGCAGCACGCCGCGCAGGAGGCTGGCGTTGCGGCGGCGTATCGATGCGACGCTGAGCAGGGCGACCCCGAGGCAGAAGGCCACCTTGGCACCGCAAATGCCGACCGAGACGGCCCGGGCGAAGGGCCCGCCAGCCCGTTCGCCGACGCGCCGGCCATGGGTCTGGCCCGAGCGGAACTGCCGCTTGGCGAGCCACCAAAGCGTGGTCCGCTCGAGCGGAACCGTCTCGTGGACCAGCGCGTCCGGCGCGAAAGCGATGCGGCCGCCGGCCTCGTGCAGCCGGCCGAAGAAATCGGTGTCCTCGCCGCCGGTCTGCCCGAGCGCCAGGTCGAAGCGGCGTCCGACCGCGGCGCCGGCGCGGCGGCGCAGCAGCGCATTGCCGGTGTAACCGGTGCGGATCTCGCCGCCGACCCAGACCGGCCAGGTGGAATGGAAATCCGCCTGCCTGACCCAGTCGGGCGCCGCGCCGGGATAGACCGCAACCACCTTGCCGAGCACGACGTCGGCGTTGGCCTGGCGCGCCGTGGCGAGCAGCCCGGCCAGCCAGCCCGGCGCGCAGGTCGCATCGTCGTCGATGAAGGCAATGAAGTCGCCGGTCGCATTGTCGAGGCATGCATTGCGGGCCAGCGAGATGTTGGCGGCCGGGCAATGGACGTAAGAGACGGGGAACGGCACTGCTTCGCGCACCGCATCGACGCAATGGCGAGCCGAAGGGGTGACGTCGTTGTCGGCGACGATGACGCGGACCGAGACGCCCGGCGGCAGCGCGAGTGCGGCGATCGAGCGGAGCGTTTCGTGAAGCTGCGGCCGCCTGAACGTGCAGACGGCCACGTCGACAGCTGTGTCGGACTTCCTGTCGGAAGAGGCGATCATGGTGAAAGCGGCCTGCGGCGGCGGAAGGCGAGCAGCTGGAACCAGAATCCCGCCGACCAGGCAAGGTGCATGATCATCGCCGACACGGCGGCCAAGGGACCGTACGGGTTGCGCTTGCCGACCGCCATCCAGACGCCATAGCCGACGCAGGCCAGCATCCAGGTGCCGGCCGGCACGAAGGCCGCCCAGCTGAGGAAGGCCAGCGAGGTGCCGACCACCACCGGCGCGACCGCCACCGGCAGGAGCTGGCGCAGCCTCGGCCACGCCCGGTGCTTGAGGATGTTGCGGGCGCGGCCCCGCCCGTAGTTCAGATATTGGCGGAACAGCGCCGCAACCGACGACCGCGGAAAGTAGGTCATCGCCGTCCGGTCGGTGAGCCAGATGCGAAACCCCGCCTGCCGCAGCCGGTAGTCGAGCTCCGCGTCCTCGTTGTGGCTGAACGTCTCGTCGTAGCCGCCGACGGCGCGGAAGGCGTCGAGGCGCATCAGCGCGTGATGGCCGTGATCGGTCCAGCGGCCGGCGCCGCCCTCGCGGTGCTGCGACCCGCCATTGCCGAGGCGGGAGTTCTGCGCCAGGGCGGTGGCCTTCTGGAACAGGCCCGTTCCCTTGGTCCGCATGGCCACGACGACCGAATCGGCGCCGGTCCGCTCGGCTTCGGCGACAAGCTGCAGGCAATAGTCCGCGGGGTAGTCGCCATGCGCGTCGATGCGGATGAGGTATTCCTCGGCCGCCGCGCAGGCCGACACCGCCAGGTTGACGGCGGCGCCCTGCAGGCGCTGCGGGTTGTGCATTAGCCGAACCCGGCTGTTGGCGTCGGCGATCTCCTGGACGATCGCGGCGGTGCCGTCGGAGCTGCCGCCATCGACCACGACGATGCGCATGCCGAGCGTCTCGGCGGCGTGCGAAAGCCGATCGATCGTCGCGGCGATGTGCGCCGCCTCGTCGAGGCAGGGAAGGACCGCCATGCAACGGCCCGGACTGAACTTGGGCTGGTCGCTCATCGTCGTCGTCTTGGTGGCTAGGAAGCGGTCGTCTGCGTCACCAGTCTGCGGAGCCGGTCGACCAGCGTCTGGCAGTCGGCCGAACCATGCGCCCAGTTGGCCGGATCGAACCCGGCGATGGCGTCCGTCAGGCGAGCGTGGGCTGGGCCGTCGATCGGGCCGAGCAGGCGCTCGAGCGCGTCGCTCGTCGGCTCCTCGAGCATCAGGCCGACGCCGCGATCGGCGAGGTAGCGGCCCACTTCGACGTCGCGGAGCGCGATCGGCACCGCTCCCCATCGACAGCCCTCGTAGAGCCGGTTGGGGAGCAACCAGCGCGAGTTGCCCTCGGCTTCGAACAGGTCGACCGTCCAGACGAAATGGACTTCCCGATACATCGCGGCGAGATCGTCCGGGTAGCGGTACGGTCCGAGGTATTCCACATAGGGCTCGCGGGCCACCAGCTTGGCGAAATCGTCGAATTCGGTGAGGGCCGGCCGGCCCCTCAAGCGGATGACGAAGCGCCCTTCCATGCGACGCGAGAACTCGGAAAGGATGGAGAGAGAGCGCCGGCAGCGCAGCGCCCCGAACCAGCCGATGATCCAGGGTGGACCCGGCTGCCGGGACAGGTCCGCCGCCCCGCTCCCCTCTGTCGAGGGGGCGAGCACCTTGTTCTCGACCAGCATGATCGGCGCATCGATCTGCCGAAGCGGCCGGAAATACTCGCGCTCGAAGGCCGGCGAACTGGTGATGAGAAGCTTCGCGTGCCGCCCCAGTCGCCGCTCGGCGGCGCGGAAGGCAGCGCCGAGCGGGTCGCGGCGCAACAGCAGGCGATGGATGTCCAGCGTTTCGTAGACGATCGGCAATCGTGAGCCGGCAAACTGCCTAGCCGCGCGCACCGCAAGAGCGAGCATTTCGAGATTGCGCGCGAGAATGAGGTCCGGCCGGCTGCCTCCGGCGAAGGCTCCGCGCAAGTGCCGGACGGCGGCCCATGCGACCGCCATCAAACGTTGACCGAAGCGTCGATCGTGGGTCCGCCCCAGCACGACCGGGACGATTCCTTCGAAGTCGGGTAGAGGGCTGTCGCCGCGCAAAAACCCGGCGAGAGCTACGTTGGCGCCACCTTGGCGAAGCATGAAAACACGACGGCGGACTGCAGGATCCGCTAAATCCTGTACGAGATACAAAATGCTTAGCATTCCGTTTCCGTAGCCGCCGCTCCTCAAAAAAACGTTAAGGATTGCGTCGCAATGCAAAGAATGGTTGCAACAGGGCAGGCGTGACACGGTCTTTCGGCAGGCGCAGTCGGGCTTGAGAATGTCCGTGCCGTCAGGGCGTCGCTTCCCGCGCATCGGCCTCGGCAATGGCGAATTCCGCGACCTCGACCCCGAGCTGGGCCATGAAGGCAAGCTGGCGATCGAGCGCTGCGATGCGGTTCGAATAGGTGATCAACGAGACGGTCAGCTCGTCGATGCGGACGCTGATGGATTCGTCCGAGCGGCCATCCTCCAGCGCCTGCTGCGAGAACGCCGCGTCCGTCGAGGCGCGCTCGTAACGGGCCTGGAAACCAGCCTTCTCCTTCTCGAGCTCGTCGGCGATCTCCGTCAGCGTGCGCCGCAGCCGCTCGAGGCGGGTCTCGTCCGTCTGGCGGTCCCGCAGCGGATTCCTGGTGCGAAAACCCAGCATGGCTTGCCCTCTTGCCTCCGTCGCCGTTGCGACGACGGTTTCACCGTCAGCGGCACCGGCGATTCCACGCCTTTCGGACCTGCAAGGTCAAGACATTCCTTCAGGCGAGCCGCAGCCTGCAGAAGCGACTCGTCACAGCTTGCGCGGATGGCCGATGCGCGGAACGACCTGCGGCTTTCCGGGCACGCGCTCGCCTGGCTGGTCCCGCTCGACGGCGCGCGCCGCGAGGTCGGCCTTCGGCTGCCGGCGGCGCGCCTGATGCACCATCCAGAAGATGGCGCCAAAATAGCCCAGCTGTATCAACACTGCGCAAATCAAGGTCTGAACAAATGTCGTCCAGATGGAATGCGTGCCCAGATAGGTTACGATGGCGAACACCACCAGCACGCCGGCCATTCCGACGAAGAAACGCGGAAAGGACATCTACGGGCTAGCCGAGCACGGCGAGCGTTTTAGACCCAACCACAAATGGCGTCTCCCATTCATCCGGTTTTCGACCGGCTCCCGAACGCTTCAATGACTATATTCAACACGTCCCATCGACGCAACAACTGCCCTATTGCTAAGTAGAATTTTCCTAAAATTTTCAACTTCTTGAACACTCTCTTGAAAAGAATGGAATGTATGAGGCAGGAGAGAGTCCGCGATCGGGTTAGCACGGTCGGAGCTCAACAATGCGTTTTTAGATCGTCAGACAGGCACTTTTCGGGGCCTCGTTCGTTTAGAATTCTTATTTCAGCATGCTCGAATCGCAAGTTCTCGCTCAAAGTTTTCGTAGACCAAATTAGCGCGCAGCCCCGGCTGCGTCATTTGCCGTGCACTATCAATTTGATTCAGGTCATTCGTTGTCATGAAGCATGCCGCTCGCCTGCCGTTTCCCGTACGAAAGCGGGCTCGCGGCCACCCGCCGATCGGCGGTACGCTCAAGCGCGCCTTCGACGTGGCGGGGGCGCTGGTCGGACTGCTCCTGCTCGGCCCGCTCATTCTGCTGCTGGCCGCCCTGGTCAAATTCTCCGATGGCGGCAGCGCTTTCTATAGCCACCGGCGCGTGGGTCGTAATGGCGAATTCTTCGACTGCCTGAAGTTTCGCACCATGATGGCCGACGGCGAGCGGGTGCTGGCTGCGCATCTGCGGCGCAATCCCGAGGCTCGGCGCGAATGGCACGCGACGCGCAAGCTGCGCAACGACCCGCGGGTCACGCCCGTCGGGGCCGTGCTGCGCAAGCTGAGCCTCGACGAGTTGCCGCAGCTGATCAACATTCTGCGTGGCGAGATGAGCCTGGTCGGGCCGCGCCCCGTCGTGGCCGACGAGCTGGAACGGTACGGGCGGGCTGCCGAATGGTACCTCAGGTCGCGGCCAGGCCTGACCGGTCTGTGGCAGATCAGCGGCCGCAACGACGTCTCGTACGACCGCCGGGTCGCGCTCGACCGCCACTATGCGCAGAACTGGTCCCTGGCGGCCGACCTCCTGATCATCCTGAAAACCATTCCCGCGGTGTGCCTGTCCCGCGGCAGCTACTGAAAGCCAGCGTCTTTGATGTTCGCTCCCTTGCAAAGGATCCTGCCGATGTTTTCCTCGACCCCGCGCCGGCCGGCCGGCCAGCGCAGGCTGGCCGTCGCCCTCCTCTTTCTCGCCGTCAGCCTGTGGGCTGCCGCGCCGGGGGCGGCCGTCCCCTACCGCCTGGGCATCATGGACAAACTCAGGGTCAGGGTCGTGGAATGGCAGACCGCCGAGGGCAGCTTCCGTAGCTGGGACGCCATCAACGGCGACTACAAGGTCGGCCAGTCGGGCACGCTCCTGCTGCCTTTCGTCGGCGAAATGCCGGCGATCGGCAAGACGACGTCCGAGATTGCCGCTGCCATCAGCGAGGCGCTGCAGCAGAAATTCGGGCTGATCGACCGGCCGGACGCCTCGGTCGAGGTCGTGCAGTTCCGTCCGATCTTCGTCGCCGGCGACGTGCGCGCGCCGGGGTCGTTCGAATACGGGCCCGATCTGACCGTTCTCAAGGCGGTCAGCCTGGCCGGAGGAATGCGACGGGCGATCGACGAATACGAGAGCGCCGAACGCAACTACATCAGCGCCGAAGGCAACTGGGCCGTCGCCGTCGCGGAACGCAACCGGCTCTATGCGAGGCGGGCGCGACTGACGGCCGAGGCCGAGGGCCGCACCGACGCCGCACTGCCGCAAGAGCTCGCCGACGTCGAGGAGGCCGACGCCATGATGGCCGACGAACAGTCGGTGATGACGGCGCGCGACAAGCGCATGAGGCTGCAGCTCCAGCAGATCGAGGACCTGAAAACGCTGCTCAGGAACGAGATCGCCTCGCTGGAGAAGAAATCGGCCACGCAGACGCGACAGGTGGAGCTCGCCCGCGAGGAGCTGCAAGGCATCGGCAAGCTGGCCGATCGCGGGCTCGTCGTGAATTCCCGCGTGCTTTCGATCGAGCAGCGGATCGCCGACATAGAGGGCAAGGTGCTGGATCTCGACACGGCGGCGCTGCGGGCCAAGCAGGACATCAACAAGGCGTCGCAGGACGCCACCAACCTCGCCAACGACCGCAGCCGCGAGATCGCCGAGGCGCGCCAGCAGGCCGAGAAGGACATCGTGGAGCTGTCGCTGAAGATCGACACCTATCGCTCGCTGATGGCCGAGGCCCTGGCGAAGGCGCCCGACATCGCCGCGCACGCGGCCGACGGAAGCGCGCCCGCCGTAACCTACTCCATCGTCCGCGGCGGCGGCAGCGACACCCAGGAGATTCCGGCCGACGAGAACACGCCGATCCTGCCGGGCGACGTCGTCAAGGTGACGCTGCCTCTGATGCCGTCCACCAACTGACGGCGGGCGGCATGGGCGAGGCCGATTTTGGCGGCCGTCGCTAGCGTTTTGGCATGCTCGGCAAGTGCACGTACATTCGAGTTCTCCTAATATGCTACCTGTGATTTGACCGGGTAGAAAACCGGGCATCCGCAAGAGCAGAAAAGCAAAGCAGACGCAGAAACGTTCGACGCCGCCACTTGGCCCGGCCGGCGCATGACTTCGTGCGCCGTCGGCGCATGACGGCGGGCAGGGTTCGCGGCCGCCCCGAGCGAAGCAGGGCGGCAACACGAGGAATTTCAGGAGACACGCATGTCAGACGCCTATCTTTCCTTTGGCGATGCGGACATCGTCGACGGCCGACCGATCTGGCTGAGAAGCGAGACGCTGAGAGCGGCGCTGCTCGCCGAGCTCGCCACCACCCGCGGGCCGATTATCGAGCTCGGCGCGGGCGCCGGCAACCTGGCGCAGGCGCTGGCGAATCACGGCATCGCCGAGCCCGACCTGGTGCTCATCGAGGCCGACCGCAACATGGCACGGCTGCTCCGGCGCCGCTTCCCGGAGGCTTCGGTGTTCAACCGGGACGCCACCTGCCTGGCGGTGCTGGACTTCTACATGAAGCCCGACGCGGGAGCGATCGTCAGCAGCCTGCCGTTTGCCAGCATGCCACTGGCAAAGACGCTGACCATCCTCAACGCGGCCTTCCTGTGCGCGCGACCGACCGCGCCGTTCTACCAGTTGTCGGCCACGCTGAGCTCGCCGATCCCGGACGCCGCGTTGACGCGCCTCGACCTGACGGCGGAGCGCATCCACCCGGTGTCGACGCGGCGCTTGCAGCCCTCCCTGTTCAAGATCCAGCGTCGCGACGCCAGCGCCCTCAGCGCGTCGCCGGTCCTGCCATGAAGGCCGGGGGCCGGGTCGTCGTGGTCTCCGACACGACGACGCCAGTCGGCGCCGCCATCGCCCTCGCCTTCGCCCAGGCCGGCGAGCGGGTCGTCGCCTGCGGGCCTGCTCCGGCGATCGACGAGGATCTGTCCGACAGTGCGGGCAGCGCCGGTCTGGCGCTCGGCTATCGGCGGCTCGACGCGTCGGATTTCAAGCAGGCCCAGCAGGATCTTCGGCGGATCCGCGAGATGTGGGGGCGGATCGACATCCTGATCTGCTGCCACCAGGAACCCCGGGAAGACGGGGACGGCGAAGCTCTTCCGGCAGACGACGGCATGGGCTGGCTGAGGCTCACGCATGCGGTGCTGCCGGCGATGGAAGCCGCCGGACGCGGCAGGATCGTGATCGTCTCCGGGCGTGACGCCGCGAACCGCGACCAGGAGGAGAGCTCGGCGGGCGCCGGCGCGACGCTCGCCGAGATGATCGCCATGCTGGCGCAGGCCACCCGGCGGCACAATGTGGACGTGTCACTGGTCGAGCATCGCGCAACGCTGCACAACGAAGCCGAGCCGGACGAAGGGAGCGGCGAGCCGGTCGATCCGATCCAGAGCATGCTGTTCAGGCTGACCGGGGTTGCCCGCTGTCCGCATGCGCTGGCTTCGGTGGTCGTCGGGCTATCCCGCGTCGAGCGGCCGCACGGCCGCTACCGGGCGACGGAGATCGCCAACGCGCTGGTGGCGCTGGTGCCGCAAGACGAGTGGAGCCGCAACCCCGGCGAGGGGGGCGGCAAGCGGGCGGACAGCCTCCGCTAGACCAAGTCTAGCGGGTCGCCGCGCGGCGGGATTGCGCTTCGCCGACACGGCTGCGGTAGAGGCTCGGCGTCGTGCCGGTCCATCTCTTGAAGGCGCGAAAGAACGAGTTCGGGTCGGAGAAGCCGAGCAGGAAAGCCAGCTCGACGAAATTCACGGAGCCGCGTGCCAGATGCGCTTCGGCGGCCTCGCGCCGCACCTGGTCGACCAGCAGGTTGAAGCGGATGCCGTTGTCGGAGAGCCTTCGCTGCAGCGTGCGGGCGCTCATCCGCATCGCTGCCGCGACGGCGGCGATGGTGGGCTCCCGCTGGCTCATCGTGCGGTCGACGACCTCGCGGACGCGCTCGGCCAGGCAGCGATCGCCGGTTTGCGCCAACGCCATCTCAGCCTGCCGTTCCATCACGGGCATCAGGTCCGCGTTGGCGCTGACCAGATTGTGCGAGGCATCGCGGCGGGCGAAGGTGATGCAATCTTCGCCGGCCGCAAATTCGACGCGGCAGCGAAACGCCTCGTCATAGCGCTCCCACCAGGGTGGGCGCTGAGCGCTGATCATGACGCGCAAGGGCTCGATGCGCTCCTGGGTGAACTTGTCGGCGAATGACAGCATCGACATCAGCTGCATGTCGAGCTTCATCCGGTTGTAGGGGCGCCCCGCGATCAGCGGCGTGTAGCACAAGGTGATCGTTCCATCCTTTTCCGTCACGGTGCAGGGATCGCCCCACACCAGGGCGTTGAAGCGAGCAATCTGGCGAGACGCGGCGGCCAGGTCCCGACACATCATCATCGTCAACCCCACCAGGCTGAACCGCTCGCTCTTGAGGCTGGCTCCCAGCTTCAGGCCGAAGGCGGGATCGGACGAAAAAGGCAGGGCACGCATGACGAAGGTGTCCGCCTGTGCCCTGGTGACGCCCGTCTCGAGGTCCTCGACGGTGACGCCCACCGAGCGGGCGATGCCGGCGGTGTCAATGCCGGCCGCATCCAGCACATCGATCATGTTGCGCGGCAGGGGTGCGGTGGGTTCGATCTTCACGGAGTCTGGCAGCCTTAGCAAGTAAATTGGCGCCGGGCGCAAGTGCCAACCTTACGAGCCGAGCGTAACTTGCCGCTGTCGACGCAGCAAGCAAGGGCGTGGCGGGGAGGCCGGTTTTCAACCGCTATAGTTTATAAGTTCTCTTCAGAAAAATCGGCGATACTGCAGAGGCTGGATTCCTTATCGTCAATATCATTTAGGCATTTGAGCAACCAAAGAAAGTCATTTCGCCATGACGCAGCGACGTTTATCGGGACAATTCTACGCGATCGTTGCCGTCTTGCTTTCCTTGTGCGCAGCGACGTCCGTCCGCGCCCAGGATTCGACTGTTTCGGCCGTGCGGGGGCTCAGGCTTTCCATCGTCGGCGGATGCCACGACTGTCACACCGAGGGCTTCACGCTGGCCGAGGGCGTCGTCGACCCGGCCAAATCGCTCAAGGGCAGCGGGCTCGGGTTTCAGGGTCCCTGGGGGACCACCTATGCCGCCAATCTGCGGCTCACGGCGGCCGGCATGTCGGAGGACGAGTTCGTGACCTTCGCCAAATCCTTCAAGGCCCGCCCGCCGATGCCGTGGTTCAACATGCGGCCGATGGAGGATGCCGAGCTCCGCTCGCTCTACCGGTACATCGTCTCGCTCGGCGATCCGGGCGACCCCGTGCCGGCCTATGTCGAGTCCGGGAAGAGTCCCGCCACCCCGTTCATCGTCCTGGCGCCGCCGCGTCTGCCGGAATGAGCCGACCCTCCCCGGCTAAGGGAAGGATGTTCTTAAGACACGCCTTGGTAGGTTGCCTGCGTTCGCTGCGGCGCAAGAAAGCAGCGGTGGACGGACGACGACGATGAGTGAAGTCAGACCGCTAGAAGACGACGACATCCCGGCTGTCGCGACGATGTTTCAACGCATCTTCCGGCATTCCGGACGTGCGTCGCCGTCGCTCGAGGCCTATTTGCGGTCGCTCTTCCTCGACCGCCGGCGGCCGCATCCGGAGATCCGCAGCCGGGTCCATGTCGCCGAGAGCGGCGCGATCTCGGGCTTCATCGGGGCGTTCGGCCTGTCGCTGTCGTTCGAAGGCCGGCCGCTGAAAGCCGCCGTATGCGGCAGCCTCATGGTGGAAGGCCACCGCGATGACCCGTTTGCCGGGGCAAGGCTGCTGAGGGCGTTCCTCGCCGGGCAACAGGACATCTCCATCACGGAAACCGCCAACGACGTCGCCACGGCGATGTGGCGCAAGGCCAACGGCATGCTGTTGCCAGACTACAGCCTGGAGTGGCTGCGCATCCTGCGGCCGGCGGCCTTCGCGCTCGAGCTTGCCGGCGAGTCGGTGCCGCCGGTGCGTTGGCTGAAGCCGGCGGCCTGGCCGGTCGACGCCCTGCTGGGGCGGATTGGCGCGCGCCATGTCGGGTCCTATCTCAGCGGCGCGGTGCCATCCAGGGTGCTGCTGAGCAGCGAACCTGCAGACGACACCGAGACGGTCGAGCTTCTTCAACGCCTGACAAGCCCGTTCGCCGTCCGGCCCGAGTGGACGGCCGGCCAGCTCGACCGCATGGTCGCCGAGGCGCGCGACAAGCCGCTCTACGGAACGATGGTGCGGCGCGTCGTGCGCCGGCCTGGCGGCCGGCGGGCGGGACTTTTCCTCTACCATGGCGATGCCGGGCGCATCGGGCGCGTGCTGCAGGTGCTTGCCGAGCCGGGCCAGATCGGGGCGGTGGTCGACAGCATGCTTGCATGCGCGCAGGAGCAGGGCCTCGTGGCGCTGCGCGGACGCTGCCAGCCGGCACTGCTTCCCGAGCTGATCGAGCGGCGGTTCCTCTTCTCGCACGCCGCCGCCACCATCGTGCATGCCCGCGAGGCGGCGCTGATCGAGCCGTTCCGGGCCGGCCGCGCCTTCTTCAACGGCTTTGCGGGCGAGTCTTGGACGCGTCTGATCGGGGGCCGTTTTGCCTGAGACGGGAGCACGGCCATGTGCGGGATAGGCGGCTTTGTCGGGCCGGGTCCGGGGCCGGAGACCGCGGCGTCCCTGCTCGAGCGCATGGCCGATGCGTTGCGGCATCGCGGGCCGGACGAGGGCGGCGTCGTCGCCGGCGTCGGATATGGGCTCTGCCATCGGCGCCTGTCGGTCATCGATATAGCCGAGGGGCAGCAGCCAATGGAGGCGGCCGGCGAGGCGGGCCTGACGATCAGCTACAATGGCGAGATCTTCAACTACGTCGAGTTGCGGCAGTTGCTGATCGAGCGCGGCCATCATTTCCGGACGGCCAGCGACACCGAGGTCGTCCTCGAGCTCTATCGGGCGTTCGGCGCCGACTGCGTGACGCGGCTGAACGGCGACTTCGCCTTCGCGCTGTGGGACGGCCGGGAGCGGCGCATGCTGCTGGCTCGCGACCGAGTCGGCGTGCGGCCGCTGTTCCACATGCGCCAGGGCGCCACCGTCTACTTCGCCTCGGAGGTCGCGGCGCTGCTCCAGGTGCCGGGCTTTCATGCCGAGCTCGACCCCGTAGCGCTCGACCAAATCTTCACCTTCTGGGCGCCGCTCAGCCCGCGCACGGCGTTCAGGAACGTGTCCGAGCTGCCGCCCGGACACCTGATGCTGATCGAGGCCGGAAAGGTCGAGATCCGCCCGTACTGGCAGCTGCGCTTTCCCGAGGACCCGCGCGACGGCGAGCGGCGAGCGGCGGCCGACATCGCGGAAGAGCTTTCCAGCCTGCTCACAGATGCCACGCGGATCCGTCTGCGCGCCGACGTCGAGGTCGGCTCCTACCTTTCGGGCGGCGTCGACTCCTCGATCGTCTCGTCGCTCGCGGCGCGGCTGGCGCCCGGCCGGCTGAGGACGTATTCGGTGACGTTCGACGATCCCGCCTACGACGAAAGCGGCCCGCAGGAGGCGATGGCCGCGGCCCTCGGCACGCGGCACCGATCGGTGCGCTGCGGCGCGGCGGAAATCGCGCCGCTGTTTTCCACGGTGGTCCGGCATGCCGAGCAGCCGATCCTGCGCACCGCGCCCGCGCCGCTCTACAGGCTGGCCGGCCTGGTGCGGGAGGACGGCATCAAGGTGGTGCTTTCCGGGGAAGGCGCCGACGAGGTGTTTGCCGGCTACGATCTTTTCAAGGAAGCGGCCATCCGGCGCTTTGCGGCGCGCCAGCCGACTTCGCGGCTGCGCCCGCTGCTCTTCCGGCGGCTCTATCCTTACCTGGCAGGGCTCAGCCGGCAGACGCCCGAAGCGCTGGCTGCCTTCTTCGGCACCCAGCTCGACCGGGAGAGCGATCCACTCTTCTCGCATCGGCCGCGGATGCGAAGCACCGGCGGGGCCAAGCTGTTCTTCTCGGCGGAGCTCAAGGACATGCTGGCCGGAAGCGATGCCGGCGCGGCGCTGGTGGCCCAGTTGCCGGAGGCGTTCGGCCGCTGGCACCCCCTGCACCAAGCACAATACATCGAAGCGACGACCCTGCTGCCGGGCTACATCCTCTCCAGCCAGGGCGACCGCATGGCGATGGCACACGGCGTCGAGACGCGGTTTCCGTTCCTCGACCACCGGGTGATCGAGTTCGCGGCGCGCATCCCACCGGCGCTCAAGCTGCGGGGCCTGCGCGAGAAGCACATCCTCAGGGAGGCGTTCGCGCCGGCGCTGCCGCCGTCCATCGTCGGACGCACCAAGCAGCCATACCGGGCTCCAGAGAGCCGCTCCTTCGCGGGTCACGAGCGCGTTGCCGAGATCGACAACGCGATGAGCGGAGCAGCGATCCGGAACGCCGGCCTCTTCGATGCGCAGAAGACAGCACGGCTCGCCGACAAGGCGCGCCGGTCCGGTCTCGACAGCTTCCGAGACAATGCCGCCTATGTGGGCATCCTCTCTACCCAGCTCTGGTCCCGGCACTTCGCCGGCGTCGAAGCCGGCCGGCCAGAGCGCACCGACCATTCCTCGCCACGGAGCCTTGCTTCATGACAGACACGACATCCAGGATCCGGGCCTTCATCGTCGAAAACTTCCTGTTCGGCGACGATGGGGCGCTGGTGGACGACCAGGCCTCGCTGATCGACGCCGACCTCGTGAATTCCACCGGCATCCTCGAACTGGTCTCCTTTATCGAAGCCGAGTTCGGCCTGTCCATCGCCGATCCGGAGATCGTGCCCGAGAACCTCGATTCGGTGGCGAGGCTCGCCGCCTTCGTCGAGCGCAAGGTCGCCGCCACGGCGGCGGCCGACGCGTGAGCCATCGCCATGCGGCTTGAAGACCTTCTGCGGCGAAGCGCGCTCGCCCACCCCGACACGGTCGCGCTGGTGGACGGCGAGCGCCGGGTGACCTATGGCGAGCTCGAGGCTGCCTCCGACAGCCTGGCGGTCAGCTTGTTCAGCCATGGCGTCCAGCGCAGCGACCGGGTGGCCGTGCTGATGGACAACGGCGTCGAGCCGGCGATCGCACTGTTCGCGATCCTCAAGGCGGGTGCCGTGGCCGTGCCGGTCAACCCGGCGCTCAAGGCGGAGGGCGCGGCCGCCATCCTGGCCGATTGCGCGCCGACGCTGATCCTCACCCAGGACCGGCTGATGCCGCTCTGCAGCCGCGCCCAGGAAGCGGCCGGAGGCGTGGTGCCGATGCTCGCGGTGCCGGCGGCACCCGAAGAGGCGGCGTGGAAGATCGCCCTGCCCCCGGCCGGCATCGACATCGACCTCGCCATGGCGATCTACACGTCGGGCTCGACCGGCGAACCCAAAGGCGTGATGCTGACCCATCGCAGCATGGCGGCCGCGGCGGACTCGATCGCCGCCTATCTCGAAAGCCGCTCCGACGACGTCGTGTTGAGTGCGCTGCCCCTTGCTTTCTCGTATGGGCTATACCAGCTGCTGGTGACGGTCCAGACCGGCGGTCGCCTGGTGCTCGAAAAGAGCTTCGCCTTTCCGCATCAGGTGCTCGAGCGAGCGGCCGCCGAAGGGGTGACCACGCTGCCACTGGTTCCCACGATTGCGGCGCTGCTCCTCAATCTCAAGGATCGGCCGGCGCTGCCGTCGCTGCGGACGATCACCAATGCCGGGGCGGCGCTGGGCGAGGCCCAGGGCGCAGAGCTTCGACGGATGTTCCCGCAAGCGCGCATCTTCGCGATGTACGGGCTCACCGAATGCGCCCGCGCGACCTATCTCGACCCGCGCGACCTGGCGCTGAGGCCCACCTCGGTCGGGCGTGCGATCCCCAACACGGAGGTCTACGTCGTCGACGCCGAGGGCCGCAGGGCGAGGCCCGGCGCGACAGGCGAGCTGGTGGTGCGAGGCCCTCATTTGATGCAGGGCTACTGGCGCCGCCCGGAGGCCAGCGCGGCGGTGCTGAAGCCCGGTGCCAACCCGTGGGAGCGCGTGCTCTATACCGGCGACCTCTTCCGCGCCGACGCCGAGGGCTATCTCCATTTCGTCGGTCGCAAGGACGACATGCTGAAAGTACGCGGCGAGAAGGTGGCGCCAGCCCAGGTGGAAGGCGCGATCCTCGGTTGCCCGGGCGTCGCCCAGGCGGTGGTGGTCGGCGTGGCCGATCCGGTGCTGGGCACGGCGCTCCACGCGATCGTGGTGGCGTCCGACGGTCAGCTCGCAGCACGCGACGTCCTGCGCCACTGCGCCCGTGCCCTGCCCGACCACATGGTGCCGCGCACGGTCGAGTTCCGCGCCGCGCTGCCGACCACCGCGAGCGGCAAGGTGAGCCGGCGGGCCGCGGCAACCGCCAGAAGCGAGGTGATGCGATGACGACTGGACCTGCCGACTTCTCCGCCGAGACGCTGACGATCGACGCCGAGGCGGAGACAGCGCGGATCGTCGCTGCGCTGCGACGGCAATTGCGGGAGCCGTTGCACAAGCGCGGGCTGGTGCTCGGGCTTTCCGGCGGGATCGATTCCACCGCCTGCGCGGCGCTGGCGGCGCGCGCGGTGGGACCGGGCAAGGTGTTCTGCCTGTTCATGCCCGAGCGCGACTCCGACCCGGAAAGCCTACGGCTGGGCAGGCTGGTGGCCGAACGCTTCGGGCTGCAGGGCGAGGTCGAGGATATTGGCGACGCGCTGCAGGCGCTCGGCTGCTACCGCCGCCGCGACGCGGCGGTGCGCAGCATCGTGCCCGAATACGGCCCAGGCTGGGGCTTCAAGATCGTCATCGCCGACCCGCTGGAGGCGCCCGGCTACAACATCTCCTCGCTCGTCGCACAGGCACCGGACGGGCAGGTCAGCCGCCATCGACTGACGGCGCCCGCCTACCTCGCCATCGTCGCGGCCACCAACATGAAGCAGCGGGTTCGCAAGCTGATGGAATACTCGCATGCGGACCGGCTCGACTATGCCGTTGTCGGCACGCCCAATCGGCTCGAATACGACCAGGGCTTCTTCGTGAAGAACGGCGACGGGTCGGCCGACGTCAAGCCCATCGCCCATCTCTACAAGTCGCAGGTCTACCAGCTGGCAGCGCATCTCGGCGTGCCGGAAGAGATCTTGCGCCGGCCGCCCACAACGGACACCTACTCGATGGCGCAGACACAGGAGGAGTTCTACTTCTCGCTGCCCTACGACAAGCTCGATCTTTGCCTCTACGGGCTAAACCAGGGGTTAGCGGAAGACGAGGTCGCCCGCGCGACGGGCCTGACGGCGAGCCAGGTCGAGCTTGTGTGGCGCGACATCGGCGCGAAGCGGAAGGTGGCGCGCTATCTGCACGCCGCGCCACAGCTCGCCGCCGTGGCCTGAGCCCCGCGCCGCCACCCCCGGCGCGGGGAGCCGCCGGTCCTTTGGAGGGTCAGGACTTGGGCAGCAGCACCTTGTCGATGACGTGGATGACGCCATTCGACTGATCGACGTCGGCAATGGTCACGGTCGCGGCGTTGCCGTTCTCGTCGGCGATCCACACCTTGTCGCCCTCGACCTTGGCCGTCAGCGTGCAGCCGCCGACGGTCTTCACCGAATGCGCGCCGCCATCATCCTGGACCATCTTCATGATGTCTTTGGAGAAGGCTTCCGCGGGCACGACGTGGCAGGTCAGGATCTTGACCAGCTGATCCTTGTTCTCAGGCTTGAGAAGCGTTTCGACCGTGCCGGCCGGCAGCGCCTCGAACGCGGCGTTCGTCGGAGCGAAGACGGTGAACGGGCCGGCACCCTGCAGGGTCTCGACCAGGCCGGCGGCCTTGACCGCCGCCACCAGCGTCGTGTGATCCTTGGAGTTCACGGCGTTCTCGACGATGTTCTTGTCGGCCGGCATCGGCGCCCCGCCGACCATCGGGTTCTCGGCATAGGAGATGGCTGTCGATGCAGACATCGCGAAGAGACCGATAGCAACGGAATAGAAGAGCTTTTTCATCCTCGTGTTCTCCTTAATTGTCCCTTCATCGGGATAGCGGAAACACGAGAACCTCTGCCTGAAAGTTTCTCGATCACGTAAGCGTCATGCTTTCGTGATCGTCAGATGTCCTTCAAATCGCCGGCGGCGACGACAGGACCCGTTGGCTGACCTGTCGGCGACCCACCCGAAGGCTCGAGGCTGATGGCCAGCACGGCGCCTTGCGCCAGCTTGGCGCGCAGCTCTGGCGTGACGACGATGCGGATGGTCGAGCCGACAGGCACCACGCCCATCGAGACGGGCGGGTTCTTGCCCTCGATCATCCACAGCTCGAAATCGCGGCCGGCCGCCCGTTCGCCGGACAGGTGAGAGAGCGAGATACGGTCGTGGGCGGGATCGACAAATGCCAGGTAGCGGACGTCGCTCTGGTCGGCGGCGAGCGAGGCGACCAGGCGCTCGGGCGTGGGCGGCGCGGGGCGCAAGAGAGGCAGCGCGATGGCGACGGCCAGTGCGGCGAGCGACGCCGCGGAGAGGCCGCGCCAGAAGGCAAGGCTCGACCACAGGCCGGCGCCCTCGGCTGCCGCCGGTGCGCCGGCGAAGAGGCGCCTGTCGAGGGCCGCCTTGACCGCTGCGGGCACTTCGGCGGGATCGTAGGCCTCGGCGAGCGGCGCCAGACGGACCTCCCAGAGGTCGACCAGCCGCGCGAAAGCCGGATCCGATTCGATGCGGCGGGCGACCCGCTCGCGCTCCTCCGCGGGGAGCACGCCAACGACGTATTCGGCAGCAAGCAGATCTTCGCCGCCGTCGTCCGGTCCGCCATGTTCCGCCAGGCTCATCGCTCCAGGCATTCCCTCAGTTTCATCAGGCTGCGTCGCAGCCAGGTGCGCATCGTGTTCAGCGGGACGCCGTGGCGCGCCGCCAGCTCGGCGTAGCTCTCGCCTTTCAGGTAGGCGCCCCGAACCGCCGCGGCACGGTCATGCTCCAGCTCATCGAGGCATCGGCCGATCCGATCGCTCTCGCCGGCGGCGACCGCGATCGCCTCCGGTCCTGGTGCGGGATCGGCGACCTGCAGCGCCGTATCAACGTCGACTGTCGACAGTCGACGGGCGCGGATGCGATCGATCGCGTGGTTGCGGGCGACCGCCACCAGCCAGGAAATCGGGCTGAGCTCGGACACGGCAAAGCGGTCGGCCTTCGTCCACACCTTGACGAAGACCTCCTGCAGCGCCTCCTCCGCCTCGGCACGATCGTTCAAGACACGCAGGCAGACGCCGAAGAGTTTCGCGCTGACCTGGCGATAGAGCTGGTCGAATGCCGCCCGGTCGCGGGTCGAAACCCTGACGATCAGTTTGGAGATGTCTTCGGGCGTCATCGCCAGTCCAACCTTAGGGGGTTGCCTTCGATTTGCAACCCGCGCGGCGCCCGCCTGCGAGGGGCAGGTATCCCCTTGTTCGAAGGCGCCGGCGCCGCTAAACAGGCCGCCGACTCCCCCCCATGCGAGCGAGGCGGCGCCGATGACGACGGACATTCCAGAGACGCCAGAGGCGCAGGCGCGGCTGCTTTCGGCGGCGCTGCCCTACATGCAGCGCTACGAGAACAAGACGGTGGTGGTGAAGTATGGCGGCCATGCGATGGGCGACATCAGCCTGGGCAAGGCGTTCGCCCGCGATATCGCGCTGCTCAAGCAATCGGGCGTCAATCCGATCGTGGTCCATGGCGGCGGCCCGCAGATCGGCGCGATGCTCGCCAAGATGGGCATCGAGTCGAAGTTCGAGGGGGGGCTGAGGGTCACCGACGAGAAAACCGTCGAAATCGTCGAGATGGTGCTGGCGGGCTCGATCAACAAGGAGATCGTGGCGCTGATCAATGCCGAGGGCGAGTGGGCGATCGGGCTGTGCGGCAAGGATGGCAACATGGTGTTCGCCGAGAAGGCGCGCAAGACGATGACCGACCCGGACAGCAATATCGAGCGGGTGCTCGACCTCGGCTTCGTCGGCGAGCCGGTCGAGGTGGACCGGACGCTGCTCGACCTGCTTGCCCATTCGGAGATGATCCCCGTGCTGGCTCCGGTGGCGCCGGGCCGCGACGGACATACCTACAACATCAATGCCGACACGTTTGCCGGGGCGATCGCCGGTGCGGTGAGGGCCACGCGCCTGCTTTTCCTGACCGACGTGCCCGGCGTGCTCGACCGCGACAAGCAGCTGATCGACGAACTGTCGGCCGCCGACGCCAAGGCGCTGATCGCCGACGGCACGATCTCCGGCGGCATGATCCCAAAGGTCGAGACCTGCCTCGAAGCGATCGAGCGTGGCGTGGAAGGCGTGGTCATCCTCAATGGCAAGACGCCGCATGCCGTCCTGCTGGAGCTGTTCACCCAGCACGGCGCCGGCACGCTGATCGTGCCCTGACCCAGAGGCCTCAGCGGAGCCCCAACAGCGCCAGGATCCCGGCGACGATCAGCCCGCAACCGACAGTCTCCAGCCAGTTGATGCGTTCCTTGAAGAAGAGGACCGAGGAAGCGAAGGTGAAGATCATCTCGATCTGCGCCAGCGATTTCACGATGGCCGCCTGCTGCAGCGTCATAGCCATAAACCAGCCGAAAGACGCCGAGGCGCCGGCCAGCCCGACGATGAGCGAAGGCCGCCATGCGGCGGCGATGCGTGCGAGTTCGGTGCGCTCGCGCCAGACGATCCAGGCGCCCATCAGCAAGGTCTGGAAGATCGTGGTGACGGCCAGGGTGACCGCCGCCTGCATCATGAAGTTGGGACCGGCGAGGGCCAGCGAGGCGGCGCGATAGGCCACGGCGGAGGCGCCGAACAGCGTGCCGGAGGCGAGCCCGATCAGCGCGGTGCGGCTGCCGACCGAAGTGACCAGGGCTCGCCAGGTGAAGGCGGTGCGCGCCACCGAGATCAGCATGACCCCGCAGACGCTGAGCGCGATGGCGAAGACCGTCCCGGCAGTGACCGTCTCGCCGAGGAAGAGCAGGCCAAACACCGCCGCCTGGGCCGGCTCGGTACGGGAATAGGCGGTGCCGACGGCGAAGTTTCGGAACGAGAACAGATGAACGAGCAGGAAGGTCGCGGCGATCTGGCTGACGCCGCCGGCCATCGACCAGGCCAGGAAGCGCAGCCCCATCGGGGGCACGGCATAGCCGGCGAGCCAGTGCAGCGCGAGCACGAAGAAAAGCGCGAAGGGAAAGCCGAAACCGAAACGAACGAAGGTAGCCCCGGTGGTGCCCATGACGCCCTTGAGGTGCTTCTGCAAGGCTGAGCGCACATTCTGCAGGAAGGCGGCAGCGATGGTGATGGGGATCCAGAGGTCCATGGGGGGTACGACCGGGGCGAGCGTGGGGACACCACCCGCTTAGCGCGGATCGGCCAGGACCGCCACCGCCATCGCGATGGTTTGGCGGCTCAGGCGGCTGCCGAGTAGGGCTCGATGATCGCCCTGTTGCGGCCGCGGCGCTTCGCTTCGTAGAGGCGGCGGTCGGCCGCCCGCATCAGGTCCGAGACCGAGGCATCCGACCGGCACCCGGTGCCGCCGATGGACACGGTGAGCGGAACCGTCAGGTCGCCGCAGACGAAGCGGATTTGCTCGACCTCCCTGCGGATGCGCTCGGCCACGCCAACCGCCTCGGTGTCGGCAGCGCCGGGCAGGATCGCAGCGAATTCCTCGCCGCCGATGCGGCCGAGCACATCGCCTGCGCGCACGCCGCGGCGGATCGCCGCAGCAATCTCCAGCAACGCGCTGTCGCCCGTCAGGTGGCCGTGGCTATCGTTGATGCTCTTGAAGTGATCGGCGTCGATGATCAGCAAGGCGCCGCGCATGGTGGCCCCGCGGCCCGCCTCGAGGGCGGCAAAGAAGCTTTCGCGGTTGAGCATGCCGGTCATGTCGTCGCGGCGGGACTTCTCGAGCAAGCGGCGATGCGTCGTCGCCAGCTCGGCATGGACCTCCTTGAGCTGTCGGTGGGCGGTGGCAAGCTTCTCGTTCTGCCAGAAGGTGAAGGCGCTGCAGGGCCCGGCAATCAGCAGGGGGCAGAGCGTCGACATCAGCCAGGCATTTTGATCGAGCGTGCCGCCGACGGCAGGCACGATGGTAGCGGTCAACAGGACGGAAGCGATGGCGGAGAGAACGGCGACGAGAATCGACTTCGCTGCGATGATCCTCATCTGCCACTCCCGCGCCCAGCAGGACCATGGCCAACAGGCTTGAATGCTGTCTTTCAGCGATGCCTAAAATTCGATCGATCCGCCGGCTTTCCACATGCGGGATGGCGCGTCAGGCAGCGGCGTTGACAGTGGTCAGGACGGCCCGGTTGCGGCCCTGTCGCTTGGCTTGGTAGAGCCGCTCGTCGGCAATCTTGAGCACGGCCGACGACCTGGCGCCGCAGTAGAAGGCCACCCCACCGAGCGATACCGTCAGCGGCACGACAATGCCACCAGGGCGGAAGTCGATCCTCTCGACCTCCTTGCGGATGCGTTCGGCGACGGCGGCGGCCTCGACCTCGCCGGCGCCCGGAAGTACCACGGCGAACTCCTCGCCGCCCACTCGGCCGACGGAATCACCCGCGCGAACGCCACGGCGCAGAGCAGCAGCGATCTCGACGAGGGCCAGGTCGCCGACGGGATGGCCATGCTTGTCGTTGACGTCCTTGAAGCGGTCGGCGTCGATGACCAGCAGACATCCCAGACCGCTCCTCGAGACAGTGTCGAGCGCCGCAACCAGGCTTTCCCGGTTGAGCAAGCCGGTCTGGTTGTCGTGCTTGGCCTTGTGCATGAGCTGCCGGTGCATGGCAGCCAGCTCCGCATGCACAATCGACAGCTCGTG
The DNA here is from genome assembly GCA_040510195.1 of Mesorhizobium sp. Taxonomy (GTDB): domain Bacteria; phylum Pseudomonadota; class Alphaproteobacteria; order Rhizobiales; family Rhizobiaceae; genus JBEVJK01. The sequence goes on from JBEVJK010000081.1 coordinate 56,356, forward strand.
AAGCGCGTTTCCCAGCTTTTCACGCTGCCAGAAGAAGAACATGCCGGATGGGAAGGCGATCACCAGCGGACAGATCGTCGACAGGAGCCAGGCGGTACCATCCATCTGGCCTTGGACGACGACGACCGTGATGAGCAGGGAAGCACAGGCGCATATGAGAGCGAGCGCTCCAGAAGGCAAAAGGAGCTTCTTCATGAAATCATCCGCAGCAATACGCTTCGTGGAAAACTTGAAAAGTCGCCCGTCGATACATGCAATTGGCAAACGATGGCTTTCGCCGACGATTAAAAATGAAATCTTCGCGCTGGGACGAACCCGCGATCGCCATGGCCGCAGCCTCTGCAAACGTGCGATAAGAGGCGATGACCAACGGCCCCGATCCCAAGGCGTTCGCCCATGTCACGGACTGGGTGTTCGACCTCGACAACACGCTCTACCCGCACCACTCGAACCTGTTCTCGCAGATCGACCTCAAGATGACCGCCTATGTCGCCGAGCTGCTGCGCCTTTCGCGCGAAGATGCGCGGGCGCTGCAGAAGCAGCTCTATCTAGAATATGGGACGACGCTGAACGGGTTGATGGAACGCCACAAGATCGATCCCGACGACTTTCTAAACAAGGTCCACGACATCGACTATTCCTGGCTGACGCCCGATCCGGGGCTGGGAGACGCCATCCGTGCCCTGCCCGGCAGAAAGTTCATCTTCACCAATGGCGATAGGGGCCACGCCGAGCGAACCGCCCGGCAGCTCGGCATCCTCGAGCATTTCGACGACATCTTCGATATCGTTGCCGCCGGGCTCACACCCAAGCCATCGCCCGCGACTTACGACAAGTTCATTGCGCTGCACCGCATCGCCGGGCGGAACGCAGTGATGTTCGAGGATCTCGCACGGAACCTGACCGTGCCGAAGGCGCTGGGCATGACCACCGTGCTGATCGTGCCAAAGAATTTCCAGCCGACCTTCTCGGAGATCTGGGAGCGCGACCCGGCCTTCGACGACGCCGTCGACTTCGTCACCGACGACCTCGCCGCCTTCCTGCGTGCCGCTGTCGACAAACCGCTGGAAGGCGCGGCGGCGTCCGGGAGCTGACGTGCAGAAAGCGGGCCGGAAGAGCCGTCAGGCGACACTGCCGCGAGCCTTCTCCTGCGCCAGATATTGGTGGACGAAGGCGATCGCCATGCTGCCCTCGCCGACCGCCGCGGCGACCCGCTTGACCGGGCTCAGCCGCACGTCGCCGCAAGCGAAGACGCCTGGGACGCTGGTCTCGAGCAGATAGGGGTCACGTTCGTGCGACCAGCGCCCGGCCTTCCGCACATCGTCGCCGGTCAACACATATCCGCGTTCGTTGCAGGCGACCTCGGAGGGCAGCCAGGCGGTCTCGGCGTCGGCGCCGATGAAGATGAAGAAGCCGCCGCAAACGTATCGACGGACGTCGCCGCTTGCCTTTTCGAGGATCTCAATCGCCGACAGGTGGCCTTGGCCGTGGACGGAGCGCACTTCGGAGCCGAGCTTCACCGAAATGTTCGACTTGGAGGCGATCTGCGCCACCAGATAATGCGACATGCTGTCTTCCAGGCGCTCGCCCCGGACGACGAGGGTGACGCTGCGCGCGTGGCCGGCGAAGTGGAGCGCCGCCTGACCGGCCGAGTTCCCCGCGCCGACGAGGTGCACGTCCAGGCCGTGGATGGCGTTCGCCTCGCTCCGCGATGCTCCATAGAAGACGCCTTTGCCGATCAGGCGGTCGATGCCTTCGATTGCCATGCGCCGCCATGCCACGCCGGTGGCGAGGATGAGGCTCCGCGCGCGGATGACATCGGATCCGTCGAGAAGCACTTCGTGCCGCGCCGGATCGAGGCCGACCACGCTGCGCGTCACCAGGATTTCAGCTCCCAGGCGCCTTGCCTGTTGAAGAGCGCGGCTGGCTAGCTCGTCACCCGAAATGCCGCTGGGAAAGCCGAGATAGTTCTCGATGCGCGAGGACGTGCCGGCCTGCCCGCCGGGTGCCTCCCGTTCCACCACGACCGTGCTCAGCCCTTCCGACGCTCCGTAGACCGCCGCGGCAAGGCCTGCCGGGCCGCCGCCGACGACCGCGACGTCGTACTCGCCGGCCCGCGGAGCGGTCTGCAGCCCGAGGCGGTTGGCGAGATCGCGCAGCTCCGGTTTCACTAGAACGGTGCCGTCGGCCAATCGCGCGACCGGGCCGTCGGTAGCCTCGCGCTGCGACGCTTCCATGACGGCTGCCGCCTCCGAAGAGTTGGGAGGCATGGATTCGAACGAAATCTGGTTGCGCGCCAGAAATCGGCGCAGCTCGCCGCCGGCGGTGTCCCATCGATGCGCGATCAGCGTGACGCGCGGCTTCTGCGGTTCGGCCGTCGCGGCCTGAAGTCCGCCGAGCCGCTCGCGGGCAAGTGCATTGACCTTCCGGGCGACGTCCTGAGAGACCGCCGCAAGCGCATAGTACTGCTGAACCTCGATCCGCATGACCCGCGACGGCTCGGCCGCGCGATAGCCGCCGGGGAAGGGTGTGCCGAGGGTGATGGGAACCTCACCGAAGATCGTTCCGGGAAGGCGCCAGCCGAGCGTGCGCTCGATCCCGTCGAACGTTTTGACGACTTCGATCCTGCCGGAGAGAACCGCAAAGAGCGCCGCCTCTCCGCCTTCCGGGGCGGCGAACTCGCCAGCGGAGAGATGGATGTCGGCCGACGTCTTCGCGAGGCGTTGCAGTTCGGTGGCCGGCAGGGCCGAAAACAAGGGGATCGCTGCAACGTCCTCAACCGTCAGCACAGCCACCCCCAGTCGGTCATCCACGCCGCGGCATACTCCTTCGCGAACCAGGCGAGGTCAAGGCGGCCAAGGGGCGCCGGAAGGCACTTCGCTTGCGCCGTTCGCGAGCCGGGAATAGGCTTTGGTCGAGATGCTGCAGCTGGGCATCGCCCGGGCGGACGGAGGACCAGGGATGGCTGCCAAGGACGGTGTTCAGACGCAGGGCGAAGGGTCGGTCAAGGTCGGCGATCGGTCGCTTGCCACCCTCGAGGTCGGGGATCCGAGCGGCCCGCTAGTGCTGCACAACCACGGCGGGCCGTCCAGCCGGCTCGAGGCGAAGGTCTTCGAGCCCCAGGCGCGGGCGCTGGGTCTGCGATTCATCTGCGTCGATCGGCCGGGCCAGGGCAAATCCGATCCCCACACGGACCGGACCTTTGCCAGCTGGGCGGCGGATCTGGAGGCGGTCGCCAACGCCGTTGGCGCCGAGACATACGCGGTGACAGGATGGTCCGAGGGCGGCCCCTGGGCGCTCGCGGCAGCCGCCTACCTCGATCCAGCGAGGCTGGTCCATGTGACCAGCATCGCCGGCGGCTCCTACGGCGCGTTCGGCGGCAACTGGGCGGCGCAAGACCTGTCCAAGGTCGACGCGATCGGCGGCTTCCTGGCGCTGCATTTCCGCCCGGGATTCCAGCTCATGTACGACCTTGTCGACGTCGCAACGACGAGGTTTCCCGACAAGTATAAGCAGGGGCTGTTGAAAGCGGGCTGCCTTGCCGATCGAGAGGTGCTCGCCGACGCGCGTGTGCTCAACCTCATGGCGGAATCCGGGGGCGAATGCTTCCGGCACGGTGCCGACGGCCTGGTGAGGGACGCGCAGATGCTCTATCAGGCGTGGCCGTTCGACATCACGGAAATCCGGCGGCCGGTTCATCTCTGGCAGGGCAGCGCGGATACTTTCGTTCCCGAGGCGGTGAACAGGCCATTGGGCGACCGGATGCCCGGCGCGGTGTGGCACGAAGTGCCCGACGGCGGGCACTTCATCGCGGTCTCGCACGCAGCCGACATTCTGAGCATCGCCGCTCAGGACCTCGCGAAGGGCCGGGAGCGGCCGATTGCCGGCCTGACGACCTCGCCGCACTTCGGCCACAGTTGGAACGATCGGCCGCTTCATTTGTTGAAAGGGGTCAGGCGAGCTTCTCATTCCTGTGCGCCGTCGGGAAGATCGTCCCCAGGAAGGTGTCAACCGATGCCGAAAAACGCGATCTGGCGAGGCTTCCGCCGCGGACTGGGCAGCAGCTTGCGTCTGTTCCGCGCCCGACGAAAGCAAGGCGATCCCGAAATCCAACGTCTCTGCGAAGAATGGGACAAGGAACTCTGGGACGAACTGCACGACGACAGCGAAGAGTTCATTCGCAAAGGGCTCGACGAGCCGGAGCGCCGCCGGGCTTAGAACTCGGCTGGTTATCCACCAAGCCGCACATACTCGGCGGTGGCGGCAAAGCTCGAGCCTTGCTTGGCGATTTCAGCCAGGATCTCAGGGACCACAATCGATGCGGGGGACGTGCCCGCGAAGGCGGCGGCGGTGAGTTCGCGCGGTCCCGTGAGGGCAAGCAGGATCTGGGGCGTGGCGCCTTTCGCCGTGCCTTCTGCGCCGTTCAGTCCCATGGGAACGGAAAAGGTGATCCTGTCGCCCGCCGCTTTGGCGAAACCGTTCAAGTTATAGGCCATCCCGGCATGATCGATGAGCAGCAGGCTCGTATGCGTGCCCGGCCGCGTCTTCAGAGCGCCGGTCACCTGCGCACCGTGGGGAATAGCGGCGCGATCGAGCGTGAGGCGCGGCGCCTCCGCTGGGCTGTCGCGCAGGGCACCCAGAAGGCGTGTGACCTCGCATTGACGAGGATCGATGAGATGAACCTGGATGTCAGGCTCCTGGTGGAAGCGCGTCTCGAACGCCGACAGCAGCTGCTCGAAGGGTCGCGGATGCGTGCCGAAGCCCGCGATCTCCGTCGCCCGACCGGTGGCTGACGTCACTGCGGCGTAGAAGCAGTCGCCGCCTTTGTAGCCCTTCACCCAAGCGATGCGGTCGGCCGTGTCCGCAGAGGGTTTCGGGACCACGGCAATCTCGGTTCCAGCCTCGGGAGCCACAGGATCATTCGGTGCCGCGTGGGGCTCGGTCGCCGTCGGGATGGATACAGGGGTGCCCAAGTCGTTCCAGGTGGGAAGGGCGATGAAGAGCGCCAGGGCGGCGGTGGCTGCCGTGGCGATCCCGTACATTGGGAGACGCGAAGGCCAACGCCGGTGGCTTTCAGGCGGTGGAGTGAGCCTGATCGGATTGCTGATCTCGCGTTGCATGGCCCTGGCTTGCAAAAGAGCCTCACGGACCTTCTCGTCGCGGGGATCTTCCGCCAATCGCGCCTGCATCTCGTCGATGAAGCGCTCGATCTGGCTGTTGGGGGTGACCAGCAGCTTCTGTAGCGGGGTGAGAGCGGCGGCAATTTCGGCTCGCTGTGGCTCGCTGGTCGGGACAGGCGCCTCGGCAGGTACGAGGTCTCGAACGAGACGCTTGACCAGCGCGACGCGGAGGTCGCCCTCTTCCTGCGGCTTCGGCAGGTCCACATGGTCGCAGTCGAACGGGATCGGCGTGATGCCGTTGATCCCCGGGTCCGAACTGTCGCGGTCGACGACGCGGACGCCATAGGTGTCCATCGTCTCGTAGAGGATGACGACGCGCACACCGAGCTCGGCAAAGCGGTTCCTGAACCAGTGGCTGAGGTCGAAGAGCTGCGCGTTGTTTGCCCTCAGCTCGCGAACGGCGCGGCTGGGCCGGGCGGACTCCATCGCGGCGATATAGTTCGCGATGCGGGAGCCGGCATGCGGTGTGCCGAAGAAGGCGAGCCCCGCCGTGCGGCGGACGACGTCGGTGTATGCCCGGTCGATGTCGAGGCCGATGCGCAGCATCTCCTTTGCAACCAGGCCGCCGTAGCTATGGCACACGAACAGGATCGGGATGTCCCCGCGCAAGGTCGTCTGGACCATGGCGAGCACGTTGATGACCCGCTCAGACAACTGCATGGCGCCGCCGAGCCAGTTGCTCGAGCGAACGCGATAGCCGACGGTGTAGATGTTTAGCCGCGGCTCTTCCGCCAAGAGCCAGGACTCCCAGCAATTGCCCTTTCGATCGAAGCACCATGTCTCGATGGCGTCGCCGTCTAGGCCATGAATGAACACCACATTCAACCGGGCCTGATCGCCGGCCGTGTGCAGCAAGCGCATCGTCGTCGGAACGGGCTTGCTCTTCAGAAAGAAACCTAAAGAGTGCATCAGGCCCATAGAAAATCCTTGCCGGGATTCGCTAAAGTTCATTCAAAGGAAATTCGCGACTACCCTGCCGCTTGTTCTCCGATCATATCACGGAGAGAGTTGTGCCCGAAAGCTTCTTTCAACCCAGACCATATCCTGCAAGTGGTTATGCTTTCGAAAGCACTGTTTTCTCGACCGGATAGGCGAACGAACATTTCCGCCCCTTGCAGATGACGGCGATTCACGGGACAAGAACGCGATGGGCGCGAAATACGACACCATCGGGATCAACTATGCGGAGCTGCGCAAGCCGGACCGGCGGATCGCTCGGATCATCGAGAGCGCACTCGGCTCGGCTGAGACGGTCTTGAACGTCGGCGCGGGGACCGGTTCCTACGAGCCGACCGATCGTTCGGTCACCGCCGTCGAGCCTTCGCGCGAGATGATCCGCAAGCGCAGTCCGGGGGCCACCGAAGCCGTTCAGGCCAGCGCCGACGATCTGCCTTTCGACGACAAGAGCTTCGACGCCTCCATGGCGATCCTGACCATCCATCACTGGCCCGACAAGGCAGCGGGCCTGCGCGAGATGCGCCGCGTGACACGCGGGCGGATCGTCCTGCTCACCTTCGATCCGTCGCACCGGCCGTGGCTGACCGACTATCTCCCTGAACTGGCGACGCTGGACCAGGAGCAGGCGCCGGCGATGTCCGACTACGAGCGCTGGCTGGGGCCCGTGAAGGTCACGCCGGTGTTGGTGCCACATGATTGCAGCGACGGCTTCCTCTATGCCTATTGGCGCCGACCCGCGGCCTATCTCGATGAACGCATCCGATCAGGCAGCTCGTCGTTCTGGGCCATCGGCAGCGCCGAAGCGGGCCTGCAGAGACTGAAGCGGGACCTCGAAAGCGGCGAATGGGAACGGCGCTACGCCGACCTGCTCGCGCTTGACGCGTACGACGCAGGGTACCGGCTCGTCGTCGCGGCGTGAGCCCGACGGGGCCTCCAGAGACGACCCTCATGCGGCGGCAAGCTGTTCCAGCCGCTCGGCGAGGGCGTTGAGTTCCCACTGGCGAGCGAGGATTGCGGCTTTGCTCCAGGTGGGACGCTTGGCGGAGATGGGTGGCAGGGGCGCATTGGCGTCCATGGTCGCGAGGCGGCGATAGAGGCGAAGCTTGTCGGCCTGCTGGGGGAACTGTCCGTCGGCAAGCATCGTCTCCAGATCTGGATAGCGCTTCAGAAGGCTTGCTGCGGTCTGCGGACCGATGCCTCGTGCGCCGGGGATCTTGTCTGACGGGTCGCCGCGCAAAGCGATGAAGTCCGGCACCTGGCTTGGATCGACGCCGTAGCGCTGCCGGACCTCCTTCGGCCCGATGCGGGCAATTTCACCGGCCTTCACCGGTTGCAGGATGGTCGTCCGTTGCGAAGCCAGCTGGAATGCATCGCGATCGCCGCTCGCGACGACCACCGTGCCTCGTCGTTTCTCCCCTACCTTCACCGCCGCCGCCAGAAAATCGTCAGCCTCGTAGCCAGCCGCCTTTCCCACCGTGAAGCCGCAAGCTCGCACGAGGTCCGGCAAGACCTCCAACTGCTCCACCAACTCGTCGTCGAATTCCCGCCCGCTCTGGTAGGTCGCGAATTCCTTGACCCGCCAAGTCGGCGCCGAGAGCGTGTCCCAGCCGACGACAACCGCTCGGGGCTTCTCGGACTCGTAGAAGCGAAGCATGTAGTTGGCAAAACCGACGATGGCGCCGGCACCCTTGCCGCCGGACCGCCGGAGCGTCTTCGGAATGCCATGGTAGGCGCGGTGAGCAAACGAATCGCCATCGATGACGAGCAGGGACATTTCCGCAACTTAGCGAAAAGAGCCCACCGGCGCGACTGGTGAAGCGTCCGGTGGGCGAAGACCCGCATAGGAAGGGACGTTAGCTACACGGATTGCCGTTCCCTCTGGAATTCCCGCAAAGAACCGACGTCGATGGCCTTCGTTCCGGTCTCGACGGCTAAAGGGACCATTGCTCAAACTTTCTCAGACTATCGGCAGCGGAGATCGCTGCCGTTGGTCTGATCGCTGCCATTGACGCAACACTGCGATGGTCTTCGTAGTAAGTCGGGCTCAATCGATCTGAGGGCGAACTTGAGATGACCGTGGACGACGCGATGCGGGCCGCCGGAGTTCTATCATCCGAAGACTCGAAGATGTTGGGCGAGGTGTTCGCAGCAACGGGTGCTGGGCTGGAGAGCGACGTCGAGCGCGAGGAAGTCGCCTCATTGATCCTCGCCCACTTCAAAGCCGGAATCACCGACCGAGACGCCCTGATCGACCTGATGAAGACCCCCAGGTGATGCTTTGAAGGCCGCGGCACTCTCCTTGACCGCTTGTTGAGGGTCACAATCAACTTTAGCATTGGCCTGGATTCGCGTTTGGGAGCGCGCCATGCCCAGTGCTACACGCCGGACGGTTCTAAAGACTTTGGCGGCCTCGGCGTGCGGATTCGGGTTGGGCGGCGCGGCAAGCCTGGCCGGCAGCGCACTGGCAGTGCCCGAGCCGCGGATTCTGAGGACGGCGAAGGTTCAGGCCACTCTCGTGGATGGCCGGCCCACGCGCGACGTGCTCACCTATGGCGCCGGCGGCATGCCTCCGGTTCTGCGGATGAAGCGGGGCGCGCCCTTCGCGGCACGGCTGGTCAACGAAATCGACGATCCGACGACCATCCACTGGCATGGCCTGAGGGTCCCCAACAAGATGGACGGCGTTCCTTTCATGGTTCAGCCCTACGTCTACACGGGCGACCATTTCGACTATGCCTTTACACCGCCGGATGCCGGCACCTTCTGGTATCATCCGCATTGCAACACGTTGATGCAGATGGGTCATGGGCTTACCGGCGTCATCGTGGTGGAGAGTCCCAACGATCCGCAGTTCGACGCGGAAGTGGTGCTGAACCTGCGCGACTGGCGCCTCGGCAGCGACGGGCAGTTCATCGTACAGTTTCGTCCCCGCGACGCTGCGAAATCCGGCACGTTCGGCACGGTGCGCACCGCCAACTGGATCCAGCGACCGCAGTATGACGCGCCTTCGGGAGGACTGGTCCGGCTCCGCCTGGCGATCACGGATGTCACGCGGATCTATTCCTTCCGCATTCGAGGGGCCGAGGCGACCGTGATCGCGGTCGACGGCAACCCCGTTCCACGGCGATTTCCCCTGGACCTGCTTCAGCTGGGTCCCGGCCAACGCCTGGAGCTGGCCGTGCGCATGCCAAGCGAGGAAGGAGCCATCGCGAGCCTGGAAGATGCAAGGGGAACCAAGACGACAACGCTGGCGATGCTGCGCTCCGTCGGCCCCTCGCTGCAGCGCGACGTGCGCGATCTCGCTCCGCTGGAGCCCAATCCCATCGGCCACGTCGATGTCGCTGCCGCCCGGCACATCGGCCTCGCCCTCAGCGCCACCGCCGAAAACGTCTCGGCCGACAGCATCTGCGGTTCGCTCGGCTACAGCTTCTGGGCGATCAACAAGGTCCCGTGGCCGGGCGACACGCCCGATCCGACCGCGCCGCTCGCCGAGCTGAAGCTCGGCAGGAGCTACGTATTCGATATCGAGAATCTGACGCCGCGCGCCCATCCGATCCATCTGCACGGCATGAGCTTCACCATCCTGTCGTCGACGACGCGCGACGTGCAGCCATTCATCTCCGACACCTACCTCGTGCAACCGGACGAGAAGGTCCAGCTGGGCTTCGTCGCCGACAATCCGGGCGACTGGCTGCTCCACTGCCACGTCATCGAGCATCAGAAAAGCGGGATGACCAGCTATGTCCGGGTGGTCTAAGTCGTCCTGGAATTCGCGCCGCCGTTCCGGCCGCTATCTCCTGTGCATGTCGGGCAGGAAGGCGGTCAGCAAGCCGAGCAGAGGCAGATAGGAACAGACCGCATAGACGGCGTCGATGCCATAGCTGTCCGCGAAGATGCCAAGCACCGCGGCGGCGATGCCGGCTATCCCGAAGGCGAGCCCGAAGAAGATGCCGGCGACCATGCCGACCCGACCCGGAACCAACTCTTGCGCGTAGACGACGATGGCGGGGAAGGCCGAAGCCATGACCAGGCCGACGATGAACGACAAGACAACGGTCAGCTCGAGGCCGGCATAAGGCAGCGCCAGGCTGAACGGCAGGACGCCGAAGATGGAGAACCAGATCACAGTCTTGGCGCCGAAGCGGTCGCCGAGCGGGCCCCCGAGGATGGTGCCAATGGCCGCACCGCCGAGATAAACGAACAGCAGGAGCTGCGAAGCCTGAACCGACACCCCGAAGCGATGAATGACGTAGAAGGTGTAGTAGCTGGAGATGCTCGCCAGATAGACGTTTTTGGAGAAGGTCAGGACCGCCAACACGACCAGCGCGATGACGATGCGACGACGGGGAAGCGGTAGCGAGCGAACCGGCGCCGGCTTGGCGGCGTTGACCTTGCGGTGGTTGCTGTACCAGGTGCCGACCTGCCAAAGAACGACCATACCGACCAGCGCGACGACCGAGAACCAGGCAACGCTCCCTTGCCCGCGTGGCACGACAATGAAGGCGGCCAGCAGCGGCCCGAGTGCCGAACCGACATTGCCGCCAACCTGGAACAGCGACTGGGCGAGGCCGTAGCGGCCGCCGGACGCGAGCCGCGCGACGCGCGAGGATTCGGGGTGGAAGACCGCCGAGCCCAGGCCGACCAGCGCCGCGCCGACGAGCAAGATGCCGTAGCGATCGGCATAGGCGAGGAAAAGGAGCCCGACCAGCGACGCACCCATGCCCACGGGCAGCGAATAGGGGAGCGGTCGGCGGTCGGTGTACATGCCGATCAGCGGCTGCAGCAGCGATGCGGTCACCTGGAAAGTCAGGGTGAGCAATCCGATCTGCCAGAAATCCAGCCCGTAGTCGGCTTTCAGCATCGGATAGATCGCGGACAGCAGCGATTGCATCGTGTCATTGAGCAGATGGCAGAAGCTCACCGCCAGGATCACTGCATAGGCGGTCGTCCCTACCGTCATGCGGGCGGCATCTGCAGTCGTGTCGCTCACGGCGAGGTCCTCTGGGCAATGCGGTGTGATGCAGGCCGCCCAATAGCCCAGGCTCGCGCTACCTTCCTTCGACAGTTGGTCTATTGCTTTCGCGTCTGGGCCACTGGCGGCGGCAGCACAGCCTTGATAGGACGAACGCGTTGCGTCGAGGTTCAGCCATGCCGCAGGCCAAGCCTGTCCCAAGTACAGGTCCAACAAGCGAAACTTCGCCAGGGCACGAGGATCGGCTCGCCTGGCTGGAGGTCACGGAGGGCGCCGTGCTGGCGCTGCCGACCGACTATCCCGACGGCCACAAGGTGCCGCGCCACAGTCACAGCCGCGCCCAATTGCTCTATGCCCTGACGGGCGTGGTCATGGTGACCACGGATGCGGGCCGCTGGATGGTGCCGCCCGAGCACGCGATCTGGCTGCCGGCCGGGCTCGGCCATGCCGTCGAGATGCTCGGCCGCGTCGCCATGCGCTCGATCTATGTGCGGCCAGACGCCTTGCCGCCGCTGCCCGTGGAACTGCGCGTGGTGGAAATGACGCCGCTTCTGCGCACTCTGATCGTCGAAGCGATGGAGCTGCCGCCCAATCCAGACCCGGCAAGCCGCGACGGGCTGCTGAAGGCGCTGCTGCTTCAGGAAATCCCACGCCTGCCGCCCCGCCCACTCGGCCTGCCGCTGCCGGCCGAGCCGCGGCTGGCGGCCCTTTGCCGGAGTTTCCTGGCCGATCCCTCCTCGCATGTCACCATCGACAGCTGGGCCAGGGCACTCGGCATGAGCCGACGTTCGTTCACCCGCAACTTCCAGCGCCAGACGGGGCTCAGCCTGCAGACGTGGCGCCAGCAGGCATGCCTGCTGGCCGCCTTGCCTCGCCTGGCCGAAGGCGAACAGGTGACCCGCGTCGCCCTCGACCTCGGCTACGACAGCGTGCCGGCGTTCACCACCATGTTCAAGCGCATGCTTGGCGAGGCGCCGCGCAGCTATTTCAGGCGGTGAGCGTTGGGGCTCTCACTCGTGTACGAGGATGTTCACCAATCGGTCGAACGGGTCGCGGGCGAAGAAGCGGCGAACGCCCCATGGTTCCGAGACCGGCCCGTACTCGATGGCAATGCCCGCCGCCAGTATCTTGGCATGGATCTCGTCCAGATCGTCGACCTCGACAGAGAGATCCGGGACCGGGGCGCCGGAGCCGCCTTCGCTGGCGAAACCCACTTGCACCCTGGCTCGAACGTCGCTCGCGAAGGTCACGATCCAGCCGTGATCCATCGCGACCTCCATCCCGAGGATGTCGCCATAGAAGGATTGGGCCTCCATCGGTCGGGAGCACTCGATGTTGGCGACGATACGCTTGACGACCACTGGGCGAGCCTCCTCGCATGAATTCGGCCCGCGCCCATTCACCAGAACGGTGCGGGATCGGGGAGTTTCGCGCCGCACGGACAGATACGATCCTTGTCCGGATCTCGGCTCATCTTGCCGCATGTATCGCAGCGCATCAGCGGAGGATTGATGCGGTGCTTGGTCCACACGCTGGTGAAGCCATGCTTTGCGAACGACCCATCATACATGCCCTTCTGGACCTTGGCGTGCGCGCCCTGCGACATCACCAGCCGTGAGGCCTCGGGACTGTCCCAGGCGCTGATGGTCACCATACGCAGACCGATGGTCGCGGTGACGGCGCCGATGAACCCTTCCATCTTCAGCATGTCGGCGAGGGCGGCGCGCGACCCCTCCCGAACCGACTTGACCGCCGTCTCGTCGCGAGCCTCCAGATAGGTGATCGAAAATGCCCCGGGCTCCTGGGTCTTGCCGGTCTGCACCGATGTCGAGATGCCGAACTTGAAGGGGCCGCTCTGTGCCGGTTGTACGATCACGTCGAGCCCGATCTGGCGGGGCAGCTCGCCCTGATCGAAATAGCCGGTCACCGTCTCGATCTTGCCGTCCCGGAGCGTAAAGAAGTCGGCGCCACGGAGGGACACTTCCTTTCCGGTCGGCGGCAACCCCATAATGCTGCCTGTGTTGGTGCCGCGCATCAGCCATTGTGCAGCCACGCGGTTCGGCCCGGTCTCGCCGATGCTTTCTTCCTGGAAGGTGAGATCGGGAAATGCCGACCAGAGGCGGTCCACATAGTCGCGTATGGCGTCCCCGGAGATGGGAGCGACCGTCGAGGGGTCCTGATAGGTGCCGCCCTCGATCAGGCTGGCGAGAATTGCATCGGCATCGCGATCGGTCCAGGCAGCGAAATAGCGTCGAACGCTAGCGATGTTGTCCATCTGCCGCCTACTTTCCTGGCCGAAGTTGCGCACTGTCCAGCATGCACTGCGCCAAGCATCCTGACAATGTCCGAGGGACCCGCGGCCTATTCTTCGTGTCGTCGACGCCATTCGGTCGGGCTGAGACCGACGCACTTCTTGAATGCGCGACTGAACGCTGCTTCCGACTCGAACCCAACGGCCTTTGCCACGGAGGCTACCTTGGCGTCGCTGTCGCCGAGCAATCGACTGGCCGATTGCATCCGCAACCGCCTCAGGTAGTGCATTGGCGGCTGACCTATGAAATGCACGAAGCGTTCGGCCAGCACCGAGCGCGATGTGCCGGCCTGGGCGGCGAGTGCATCGAGCGTCCAGCTCTGCGCCGGTGAATTGTGCAACAGGGTCAGCGCGCGCATGACCAGGGGGTTGCGCAAGCCGGCGAGCCAACCGACCCTTTCCCTGGGCATCGTCTGAAGGTAGCGGCGGATCGTGTTTGCAAAGAGCAGCTCGGCCAACCGCAACCTGACGACGTGCCCGGCCGATCGTCGATCACGCAGCTCCTGAACCGCAAACGCGGTCAGGTGAGCTAGACCGTCGTCGCTCCCGGTCGCATGGCGCACACGCAGCATCGGCGGAAGGGCTGAAAGGACAGGATTGAAGGGCTGTAAGTCGCAGCCGAGAAAGCCGCAGATGAATTGCGCCCCTCCCGGTCCATTGCCGCCCTCGGAGATCGTGGGCGACAATTCGCCGGCCGCCATGCCTCGGAAGAAGGTCAGAACCTACGTCACGCTGGCCTCGGCAATGCCGCTGTCGCCAAACAGCCTGGCCAGTTCCGCCTCATCGCCCAGCACGAAGGGCGCTGCCAGCACGTTTGCGGCCTTGGTGCCGCACTGTCTGCCAGCGATCTCCACCAGGGTCTGGAAGGCGGGAGCGTGGTCGAGCGATGCCCAGACGGCGACCGCGAGGCGCGCTGCATGAAGGCTCGATCCGGTTCCCGTCGATCAAGGAATTCATCCGAGTCGAAGTCAAAGCCTCGCCGCTGGCCGACATGCTGAGCGACCACGCCATGGAAAGCCTGGCGGAGGAAGCCGAGCAGGCGCTTGCGAAATTCGTCACGCGATCCGACGAAGTACCGGGCGAAGCGGCTGCGCAGGACTGCGCTAAGCGCTGGAGGCGCGGAGGGCGGCACGTCCGAGTCGCGCGCCCGCCAAAAGGCAAGGACCTCAACGATCTGCTGATGGTGCGCAATCCCTGTTTCACAGGGCATGCGCGATGAATCCGGATGCCATCCAGGGAACTGACCAGCTGATAGCAGATGCGATTGATGGCGCCGAGGAAGTCACCGATACGCTTGCTGGATTGGTTGAGAAGACGACGACCGATCCAAGCGCGCCATTCATGCCCGAGGCGCTGGAAGCTCTCGAGGCACTTAGGCAAGACAACCCCGCCGCCTTCGAGGCGCTACGGTCTGCATTGAAGAAGGCCGGGCGCCGGGTGACGGTGCTCGATGACGCCTTAGCCGAAAGGCGGTGGGGGCTGGGCATCGGACGCTGACATCCTTGTCGGCCTCGCTCTAGCCGCCGAGCTGTTCCACCCCGGACGGCACTGGTTACGCCGATCTCGAAATCGACGGTCATCGCGAGACTTGGCCGATTCGCAGCAAGGGCTTTCGCCGCTGGCTCTGCCGCAGCTTTTACGAGGAAACGGGAGGTGCGCCGGAGGGCCTGTCATCTGCTTTGAATGTCATCGAGGCCAAGGCGCATTTCGACGCGCCGGAACGGCAAGTGTATGTCCGCGTCGGTAGGCTTGACGGCTGCCACTATCTCGACCTCGTCGATGAGACATGGCGGGCGGTGGAGATCGACGCCGCCGGCTGGCGAGTGGTCGACAGGCCGCCGGTCCGTTTTCGCCGCGCCTCGGGAATGAAACCGCTGGCGATTCCGGAGAAGGGCGGATCGATTGAGTTACTGCGTTCTTTCGTTAACGTTCAATCGGACGCCGATTTCGTCCTGGTGGTCGCCTGGCTCCAGGCATGCCTGCGGCATTGCGGTCCCTATCCGGTGCTTGTGCTTGCGGGCGAACAGGGATCTGCGAAATCGACCTTGTCGGGAATATTGCGAGCGCTGGTCGATCCGAACACGGCGCCGCTTCGGGCGTTGCCGCGGGAGGATCGCGACCTGTCTATTGCCGCCACAATGACTCCGCTTAGTTCATGGGTTGGCGGCAATGCGTCGAATGTCTTGAATGGGCCGTTAGCCGACCGTCAGCTTGTGGCGTCCAGAACGCGATAGCAGACATGGCCTTTGCCATTGGCGGCGAGGCGGCGTGTGGCCCTCATACGTCAATGCCGATCTTGCGATAGCCTTCCAACCAGCGGTCCCGATCCTCGGGCCTGGCGCACATGCGAACCTGGTACTTGGTCATTGTTGCCGCGTCGTGCTCGGTGGGGCGATTTCGCTCATACTTGGCAACGGCGTCCTTTGCGGCCTCCATATGCCCCAGCTGAGCGTAGGCCGCCCCGAGAACAAGGAACAGGAACGCCGGAACCTCCTGGTAGCTTCGATGGATTTCAACCACCTTGTCATAGTTGCCAAGCAGGTAGTGGCAATCGCAAATGAAATCGAGCCGATCGTCGTCCGGCACGTAGGGATCGAGCATTTCCGACCGGGCAAACCACTCTAGGGCGCGTTGCTGCTCGCCCGCGTAAGTTAATGCCTGTCCCAGGGCATACAGCGATCTGGCATCGTTGGGGTTGAGGGCCACTGCGTGCTTGGCATGGGAGACCGCACGCTCACTGTCGCCGCACAGCGTGTAAGTGGTCGCGGCATAGGCGTTGACCTGGGCGTTGCCCGGATCGAGCAGGGTGGCACGCTCAGCATGCTCGCGAGCGCGGGCGAGTGCGTCGTCCGGTGAAAGCCCGAGGGCGAAAACACCGAGTGAAAACGTATTGGCGAGACAGGCATGGGCCAGCCCGGATTCGGGATCGGCAGCGATTGCCCCTTCAAACCATTCGTGCGCTTTGGCCAGACCTTCGCTCCAGCGAGACAGCGCCCAACGCCCCCGCAGTACCCGGTCGTAGGCGGTCAGGTTGGCCGGATGCTTGCGCTTGATCTCCTCGACGGCGACACGGTTGATATGCCCCGGTACAATGCCTGCGATGGTATGAACGACCTCGTCCTGCACAGCGAAGAAGTCGGCTAAATCGCGATCGTAACGTTCGGCCCAGAGATGACCGCCGGTAGCGGCGTCGACGAGTTGTGCCGTGACCCGCACTCGGTTGCCGGACTTGCGCACGCTGCCCTCGACCACATAGCGCACGCCGAGTTCACGGCCCACCGACTGGATGTTCGGCGACTTCCCCTTGTACTGGAACGCCGAATTGCGTGCGGCGACGAACAGGCTTTTGAACCGGCTCAATTCGGTAATAATGTCCTCGGTGAGTCCGTCCGAGAAATACTCCTGCTCCGGATCGCCGCTCATGTTCTGGAAAGGCAGGACGGCAATCGCCGGCTTGTCTGGCAATTTGGGTGGTTTCTGCGACGACGGATCAGATTGAGCCGATCCCGGAATCTGCAGGGTTACGCGGAAGCAGGATATGGGCTCCGCGATATTCTTGACTCTTTGCTCGCCCATGGGTTCGAAGCCGAACGCAAGCTTCTTGTCGACTTCCCTCGATACCTTGTCCGAGACACAGATGCCACCGGGCTCGGCGAGTTGCTGCAGACGCGCCGCCACGTTGACGCCTTCGCCGTAGCGATCGTCTCCCTCGACGATTACTTCTCCGAGATTGATCCCGATGCGAACCTCGAACCGCCTGGCTTCGGATATGCTGGCGTTGCGCTCGGCAAGCCCGCGCTGCAGCGTCACGGCGCATTCGACGGCATCGACCACGCTCGCGAATTCGGCGAGGAGCCCGTCGCCCATGAGCTTGAAGATGCGACCGTGGTGGCGTGCGATTTCGGGCTCGAACAGCTCCTTGCGCCCTGTCCTCAGCCGGTCGAAGGTCCCCGCCTCGTCCGCCTCCATAAGGGCCGAGTAACCCACGACGTCTGCGGCGAGAATGGCAGCAAGCTTGCGGTCCATGACAAAGCCCAATTGACTGTCATACCCGGCGTGGTGGGATACGCCGCATTGCGGGCGAAATCAGCTTCACAGTCACTCACAATATAGCACAGGCTCGGGTTTTCCGGTAATTCACGTAGCCCGCTAGATAGCTGCTCAGGGGGTCAAGAACTGCGACTATCCGGAGTTTGATGTCCACGTCCGATCAGCGCTTCATGTGCGACGCGCACGAACACCCGCCCCATGCAGACGGCTCGCCGGAGGAAGGTCGGCATTTTGCCGGTCGACATCGCACTGGATTTCGGTGGCACATCGTAGCGCTTCGACAGGACTCGCAACCTCGGCGATGACGCTGTCTCCGGCGCTGCCGAACACTCGTCCCTCATGTTGCTCGATCAGGCGATCAATGATTTGACGATACGACCGCAGGGTCGCAAGAGTTCCCTCCTCGTCCATGCCTATCAGCCGGCTGTAACCAACTGCATCGGCAGCGAGGATGGTGGCCATTCTGCGGTGAACGCGTTCCAGGGCCATCGCACCCTCCCGCGATCTCGCCCCATCCTAGTAGAAACGTTGCAGGATGAGGAGAGGCCCCGATTTCATCCCATCAAGCAGCACGTCGAATGATAGCGCCAGCTGTGCTTCAAACGGAGCGAATGTCCGGAAATGGCGCAACGCGCTAGCGTGTCGCCTAGTGTCCTTCAGGTAGCGGCAAATCTGATTTCAATGACCGCCATTGGGCGCAAAGCTGTCACTCACGCCGTTGCGCTCGGCAAGTCCGCTTGGGGCCGAAGCGGTCGGTCGGCTTCCCGGGCTCGGATTGTTGCAAGCGGACCTTCGGTCCTCCGCGGGCGTCTACGCAATCTGACCGAAGCGGACCTGCCATGCGCACGATGGATGTCGCGAACTTCGCTCAGATTCACCCGATCTGCGATTTGCCTTCCGCGATTATTCGACGCGATCAGGGCGATTCCGGCGCAGCAAAGGCCTGCGGGGTCAGCCCGGATAGGCAGGATGTATCGGGAGCGCTCGGATCAGCAAGGAAGGATACGATCACCGCTTGTGCGCAGGGCGACCAGGGCGAGACCATGTGGCCGATGCCCGGGATGCTGATGATGGTTGCGTTGGACAGCTTCTTTGCCGCGGCCTCTGCCCCGGCGAGCGACGTCAACGTATCGAAGCTGCCGGAGATGAGGAGGGTCGGGATGGCGCTCTCGACGGGCTGGTGCATGGAGTCGGGTGCGGCGGGAACCTTCCAGAACTCGCGGCAGTCTTCGTTGAAATACGCCCAGCCGCCGACGCCCTCGCGTTGCACCGAGGCGGGATAGTCGGGAAACGCGCCCCGGCCGGCCGCGGCAAGCTCCTCCGGCGTCGCGAAGGGATAGCTTTCGCGACAGCTGACGCCAACCGCCAGCCCGTAGCCGAGGGCGGGGACACCCCGACCGGGTAGCGGCGCCCGGGCCACCCGATCCATGGCGATCGCCTCGATGGAATCCGAGCGACCGGCCGCAAGCCCGTCGATCCGATTGGGCGCGGCTTGCAGCATGGGGACGCCATAGTTCTGGTTCCGCAACCAATCGACCAGCGCCCCGCCGTCGAGGACGACCTCGAGGTTTTGGCCGGTGGCCGGGTCGCGGACGGTCGTGGTCAGCGGCTCGGCCTCGAGCTTGTTGACTAGTCCGGTGAAGGTTCGTTGGAGATCGGGATGGGCCGCGTTGCAGGCGGGTTCCGCCGCGCAAGCCTGGAAGATGTTGTCGAAGCCGGCGCGCGCATTCCACCAGTTTTGGGCGACGTCGTAGGTGGTTGGCAAGACCGAATCGAGGACGACGCTGCGGATGCCTTCCGGGTGGTCGCGCATCAGCGTCTGCGCAAGGTAGGACCCATAGGAAGTCCCGTAGACGTTCCATGCTGGAAAGCCGAGTACCTTACGGAGGTCGGCGAAATCAGCGGCACTTTCGGTCGAATTGTAGGCGCTAAGGTCGGCACCGGTGGCGGCGAGCTCCTGGTGGCAAACTTTCGTTGCCGCCAAATGGGCGCGCTCGGTTGCCTCGGAATAAAAGCGGAGTCCGAGAAGCGCTCTGTTGAAGTTGTCGATAGCCGCGCAGGTAAGCGCCGGCTCCGAGAACATGGTGCCGCGCTGGCTCATGACCACGATGTCCCGGTCGCGGATGAAATCGGCAGCGATGAGCCCGTTGACCTCCAGGGGCGCTATGTCGCCCGGCCCGCCCGCCAGATAGACAATGGGATCTGCCCGCTGCTCCGGCGAGCGCGCAGGATACCTCGCGACCATGAGCCGAATTGTCCGACCGGACGGCCGGCTGCGATTTTCCGGTACGACGAGGTAGCCGCAACTCGCTTTGGTCAACTCGTCGGCCCCTGACAGTTTCGGGCACGGCGCGGGCTCGAAGCGCGGCACTGGTGGCGGACCGGCGTTCTCGGCGTATGCCAGGCCGTGCAGGGCTACGAGAAGGCCAACCAGGAGAAAGTGTTGGTAAGTGACAGCCATCTTGCGGTGCCTTCCCTCTGGAGTAAGCGCCCACCTGACGACTCGGGCAGCATAGGCCGAGATTGGCAACGAAGTATTGCCAATGTCGGCTAATCTTCGGTGCCGGCGGGTCGGACACCGGATGCACACGATGGTGTAGACCGTCCAAGTTGCTGCCGCCCATCGACGTCCGAGCGAAGAGAGTGAGGATTCATGTCCCTGGCCGCCACCCGTCGTGAGCTCCTCTTGCGCTTCCGGGCGATGTACCAAGCAAAGCACTTCGAGCTCTACTTGTTCGATCTCGACGATGGGTATCTCCAAACCACGCTGTCCGACGAGGATCGGATGCCGCTGCGGTTCTTCGTCGAGTACAACAACGCGTGGTGGTTCGCCATCATCTCCGGCGTCAGCGTGCCGGCGATCGCGTACGACGAAGAGAGCGACTCCGGCTCGATCGTCCTCGACATCTCCTACGGCGACGACATCCTGCGGGCGATGCAGCACGTCCACTTCGGCGACGGCACGATCAACCGCCTCCGCACGTACGCGTCGCCGGTGTTCTTCACCCGACCCAATCCGTTGGTAGTCCTGGACGCGCACGGCAACGCGATGTGGCTCGACACCGGCTACGGCCTCGACGCATCGAGACGGGCGGCCGAGGTGTTCCTGACGACACCGAAGGGACTGCACTTCACGAACCACCAGGCGACCAAGGACGCCGTCGCCCGCATCAAGGCGAACCTCGCCGCGTTCGCCGAACGGTCCTGATCACGACCGTCGACTCGCCAACCCCGCGCCGAACCGATGAGAATCGCGAGGGCGGGG
>JBEVJK010000082.1:0-88950 GCA_040510195.1 Mesorhizobium sp.
CGGCGCTGCCGCCTCGCGGCTATGGCGCCCGCGGAGAGGTGGCCGAGTGGTTGAAGGCGCACGCCTGGAAAGTGTGTATACGGCAAAACCGTATCGGGGGTTCGAATCCCCCTCTCTCCGCCAGCAAGAGACGAGATCGCACGATTTCGGCGAAGCATCCCGGCAAAGACCACTTGCGCTCTAGTCCTGGCTTGTCCTGACCCTCGCGTTCGACCAACTCGCGGTTTGACTGAATGGCACGCCCCTTGCTCGGTAGTGCTTGAAGTGGGGGGTGGTGTGCCAGGACGGGTCAGAGCATTTGGTCGCGAACCGTTGGGTCGATGGCTTGGTCGAGACCTCTCCTGAGTATTCTAAGGAGGGAACATGTTCCAGATGAACTTCCTCAGGCGCCCTGGGCTGGCTGGCAAGCCCAGAGTCGACGACAGGTCAATCAAGGGCAATGCAGTGTCCCACGAGAAGATCGAGGTGTTCAATTTTACTCGCTACGAGGGAGACACGGTGTCGATTCAGCCGTGTAAGCGGTCAGCCGCCGATATCAAACGCCAACAGCACTGTGTTGTCATAAAGGGGACCGGAGAGTGGGTTTCCCGGTCGCAGCTGGATGACCAGGGCAGGTACTATCCGAACAAGCGAGACCTCTAGCACGACCGGATGAATAGGCCGCTAGAGGTCGGGGCTGGACAGCGAGTCGTTCGCTGCCTCCGGGTTGGTGTTTCGAGTGTCGCGTTCCTGCGGTCTGTCTTTTATTGAGCCGATGTCGCTGACTTTGGTGGATAACGCTGACCGCCTCCGTCATGCCAATTGAGAGCGGCATCATCGACGGTGATATGGTGGTGTTGGATGATCGGCACGGTCCGATTTCACAAGGAGCGATCTACGATGCTTACCTATCCGCGGAAAGTCATGCTGCTGACGTTTGCGACAATTGGCTGCTTTATGGCCCCGAGCGCGAACGCCGCCGAGGAACCCGGCCTCGGGACTGTGGTTCCTCAAGCCGAGATGACCATCTTCTGCCAGAACGCGGCGGCAGCTAGATTTGAAGTGCAACGCGAAGCCATCACGACAGATCCGCCAATTCGGCGCGAGGGAAAGCTCCTGGTGTTGGGCACGGTGGACAGCGACGACAGCGACCGTGATGCCGGATTTGACTGCCGCTTCGAGGAGAACGGAGCCTATCTCGGAATAATCGGCGCCCCCGCCGATGAATGACCGAAGCGGGCGGCGCCTGGCTCGCGCAAGTGGTGCCTCGAAACGCCTCGCATTAGTCAGCCACGAATAACTTAGCGAGAAACCAGTCGGGAGCTTGAACCTGGCCGCTTTGCCGCAATGCCGGCCTTGTGCCCTCGGGGCCGCATGGCTGCGACGGCAGCCGCAATGGCGGCGGGGCCAATCGGCCGATACTTCTTCACCAAATTCTGTGGAGTCGGGGCCGCGGCGTCGCTCTTGCGAATAAACATGTTGTCCTTCCTTTCTCGCCAGTCCCATTAAGCCAACGACCGCGCGTCCGGGAGGTTCCTGGATTCGATGTCGCACCCAGGCTCCTGCCCATTGATGGTTCGGCGCAGGGCAAGTCCCGCAGCTCTATTTTTGCGAGTGCCGGCTGGCAAGAATCGCGGCGATGGCCAAGTTGCCTTCCGCCTCCAGCGCGACGATGGCCTCGCGCGCCCAGAGATAGGACGAGTGGAGGATCTCGGCGTGGCGCTCGAACTCGGTGATCCGGATGCCGGCCGGCAGCGGTGGCCGCATCACGTGATCGAGCGGCATCTCCGACAATGCGTCATAGCGCTGATGTGCGACCAGACTGCGCCACAACACATTGACGGCGCTCGGCGCCTTCGGAAGCGACTTCTTGCGGAACGGCATCAACATGGCGGCGGCCAGCTCGAGCCGACCCGGCAGCGCCGCGTAGTCGACGTCGAACGTCTCGGTCGCAGCGCCGCCGAAGTGGACGACGAGATTGGGGCCGCTCTTGAGCTGATGCATCGGCAACACCGGGACGTTGTCGACCAGGCATCCATCGACCAGCATGTCGCCTTCCCGGGTGTAGAACGGCGGCAACAGGCCGGGAATCGCGCTCGATGCGCGAACCGCCTGCCAGAGCAACCCCGAACGGATCAGTTCAAGGCGATGGCTCGAAAGATTGCTGGCGACCGCGCCGAACGGACGCCAGCAATCCTCGATCCGGCAGTCGGGTCCGTATTGCTCGGCCAGCGCCCGATCCAAAGCCTTGTGATCGAGCAGGGCATAGCGCGGCCACGTCGGCCGCCGAAAACTGCGGCTGCGGATAAAGATCTCGTGCGCGCCACGTTCCAGATCGTCGGCCTCGTAGTTCTTCGCAAAGCCCGCCGCCATCGCGGAGCCGACGCTGGTACCGACGAAGATGTCGAACGTCACGCCGCGTTCGCGAAACGCCTTGTAGATGCCGGCATGCGCAGCTCCGAAACTGCCGCCGCCGGCGGCCACGAATCCGATGGCGCGCCCCGACAGAAACCGCAACAGGCTGTCGATGTCGAGATGGTCCTCCAGCGCGACATGGTGATGCATGAAGCACGGCACACGTGCCAGCCACGCCGCGGTGCCGCTGACCTCGTTGCTGCGCCGGTCGTGCACCCGCACCAAACGTCGCGCCGAGGTTGGATGGACCTCGCATGCGAAGGCTTCGACCTCGGTCAGCCCCTCTGCGGGCGCGTCTCCACGGCACGTGAACACCACCATGTCGGCCTGACGGATCGCCTTGCGCGTCCAGGCCGAGGCATCGCGATCGCCGAAATAGACCACCAGCCGTGCAGTCTGTTCGAGCTCGTTGAGCCAATCGGTGACTTCGGAGGCATCCAACGCTCGGCCCGGAAATGTCTCCTCGACGCGGACGGGGTCGACGATCTCGGCCTCGGCGGCGGCCAGCGCCTCGCGCATGCGCTGATCGAAGATCGCTGGAACCGGCTCGATTCCGCCGTCGATCAGCGCCACCGTTCGTGCCATCGGTGAGGTTCGGATCGTCGGCAGGCGCTCGGTCCGCTCCGCAAAGCGCAGCGCCAAGGCTGCCAGCAACGCCTCGGCGATCGCCGGGGTGTCTTCAGCCAGGCCGTGATAGGCGGCGCGCGTCAACTCCAGCACGCTGGTGTCGCGAATGGCGATCACATTGGCGGTGCGCCGAATATTGGCGAAGAAGCCGATCTCCCCGACAAGCTCGCCCGCGCGGAGTTCGGCGAAGGGCAGCGAGTCGCCGGTCCGGCGCACGGCGAGCGCACCGTGCAGCACCATGAACAGGGCGTCGGAGGGATCGCCTTGCGCGACCAGCATTTCCCCTCGCACCAGGTCCCGCCGAACCATCGCGCCAAGCGTCTTCAG
This sequence comes from Mesorhizobium sp., assembly GCA_040510195.1. Taxonomy (GTDB): domain Bacteria; phylum Pseudomonadota; class Alphaproteobacteria; order Rhizobiales; family Rhizobiaceae; genus JBEVJK01. The sequence goes on from JBEVJK010000082.1 coordinate 3,349, forward strand.
GCGCTGTTCGCGGCTCAAATTCCGGAACAGAGCAAGGTCTTCCGACCCGCTTTCCCAGGCAAATGTCGCGTCTGGTCTGTTCATCGACATCATTTTACCGTCGGGCGGCCTTGATCGCGAGCCCTTCGGAACGTGTCGCCGGTTTGGCGTCACGGGTCGCGTTGGATGGCCGAGCAGGCTCACCGCTCTACCGGTGCCGCTGTTTCTTATCTGCAACAGTTCCCCCAATTCCGTCCACTGACCCCTCGCAGCATGAGCTTTTGCGCTTTGTTCTCGAAAGTGAGGGTATAGAACTGGAGTTCGGAAAGGGTTCTTTTACGAATTGGTGGGACGTCCTCGATGTCGGCAGCCGTTTGCCTGCTCGCTTCACTGTTGAGCTGTCCGTACCCCGATACCGGGCCGCGAGTGCGACCCTCCTTGGAACACACGCAATCGATCAAGCACGATCGCCTGGTCAGGCCGACGATGCCGATCGCCGCCAGGTTCGGCCCGAACGAACGGTTCGGCCCCGCCGATCCACAAGTCCCGCTCCCATTCATTTTCTCCAAGTTGGAAGAGAAAGCTGAACCCGTCGATCAGGACGGACAGACCAAAGTGTCGACAGTCGACAGGCTGATACAGAAGCCCAAGGCCAGAACCAAGATTATGGTCGAGACGACGAGGACAAAGACAGTCGAGAAAGCCTATGCCGAAGAGGCTCCGCTGAACGAGCAGTGGCGACTGTCCAATTTGTTCGGAATCCGCAACGCCGATACCGCCCTTTCACTGCAATCCGTTCCCAGGGTGTCCGGCGTCGAGATGGCGAAACCCGGATATCAGGAAGTCATACGCGCGGCCAAGATTCACCAGGTCCCGGTCGACCTGGCCCTGCGCGTGGCCAAGCAGGAGTCGCGCGGCAATTGCGGAGCCAAGTCGTCGGCCGGGGCCCTGGGCGTGATGCAGGTTATGCCCCGCACGGGCGCCAAGCACGGCTACTCGACCAAGCAGCTCAGCAACTGTCGCACCGGGGCGGAGGCCGGCGTCAAGGAACTCAAGCACCTGCTCAAATTGTCGGGCGGCGATATCAAGCAGACCCTGACCGGCTACAATTGCGGCGAGCAATGCATGTTCGGCAAGCGCAAGAAACTGCCGCTTGAGACCGTCAATTACATTCAGATCGTGACGCGAAATTAGCCCGAGACCGACGCGCCCGACATCTTTGCCTCGATGGCATCGACCATGCCCACCAGGAAGCGCCTCTCCCGACCCGCAGCATTCGCCCTGGCTGCCGGAGACGGAGAGAGGATCGCCTTTAGCGGTGCCGTCTTCCTCGTCAAAGCGTCGGCGGATCGAACGGGCGGCGCCTTCACCATCATCGAGGAGATCAACCCGCTCGACACGCCGCTTCACGTCCACCGCCACGAGGACGAGCTGTTTCAGGTGTTGGAGGGCGAACACGTCTTCACGTGCGGCGAAGTGGAGTTCCAGGTCGGGCCGGGCGCCACCGTCTTCGCGCCGCGCGGCGTTCCCCATGCGCACCGGCGCGTCGTTGCGCGAACCGGGCGGTTTCTGACCCTCACCAGCCCTGCGGGCTTCGAAGGCTTTTTTCGCGAGCTGGCGGCGGCCGAAGCGAACGGCGCCGACATGGGTGCCGCCTATGCAAGGGTGTCGGCCAAATACGGCATTGCCTGGCTCTAGCTAGGCTGCGCGCCATCCGGCAGGGTCCGACGCCTCGGACGCAAGGATTCCGCGCTCCTTCGCGAAGCGGACGAACTCCAGGCGCGCCATGTCGGCGTCGCTTTGCCCGGTCAGGGCCGACCAGCAAGCCGCAAGCGCTGCGGCGTGGACCGGTCCGCGCCCGGTCGCCGGCCATTCCGAGAGAACCCGATGCGCCTCACCGACTCCGCCGACCTGGCGCGAGAAACCGAGGCCGACGAAGATGTCCACCGGCAATTTGAATGCATTCATGATCATGGGTGTAGCCACTCGACCGCCAAAATGCTCGGGTGAGAAACAACAACTTGCACGGCGATGCAACTGGAGCCCCCGATATTTCCGAGGCCGAGGTTAACGCCCGCCTGATGTCGACCGACAGCTTGTTGACATGTATTAGGGTGGCGGAAACAAAGTCAGCGTCTTGTGGTAATCGTTCGAGGCTCGGCTTCTACTGGAAGTCGATTCGCATCACCGCTCGGCGCGGCGTCGGCCGGCCGATTTCTTGGAATCCCGCCGCCGCAAAGATGCGGTGGCTCCCGACGTGTAGTTCGCCCCACGCAACCTCCTGCTGCGGCTGCGTGATCATCGGGTAGCCTTCGATGGCGCGCCCCGCGCAGCCTGGCAAAGTCGACAGCGGCGCAGACCAGCGCCCTGCTGACGCCTTGCCTCCGATGGCCGGCACGCGTGAAGACGCAGGTGACGGCCCAGACGCTGCCGTCGTTCTTGTCCTCGGTGCGACCGAGCCAGGGAACGCGATAGACGCGCAGCAGGCCCGGATATTGAGAGCGCGGCTCGACCGCGCACCACCCAACGGGCTCGCCGTCACGATATGCGACGAGGCCGCAGGTCGTCGCCGAGCCGGCATTCCCGCACCGGGTCTGCCGGCGAAGCCTTTCTGCGCGCACCGACCACGGGATCGATCCGAACGACTCTCTCGGCTGCAGCTTGTACCGTTGGCACCAGCATCTCGCGGCCTCGCCACGCGAGCCGAACACCATGTCCAGGTCGCGACAAGTCGCCTCGTTTGCGGGCCGGCATTCGATATTGGCGATCTTCATGTCCCCTCTTCGTGCAGCGCCAGTCGAGCCAGTCAGCAAAAACCTTCCGACTGTGCCCTGATCGAATTGCACGCGAGGCTGTGCGGATTGTAGTAGAGGCCCGGCTCGCTCGCCGCCGCGCCGAGCGGCGCCGGGCCGCTCGACTCGCCCTGGCACCCGGCAAGAGCAGCCAGGCCCGCCAACATCAAAGACGCAAGGAATCGCTTCACCACGCTTCTCCCTTTCCTTGTTGCGCTCCCTCAAGCAGCCAGCCGTCGCCATTTGACGCCGATCCCGACCTTGTCGTCCAGCACATTCAGCTCGCCGTCGTAGCGATCTGTCGGCACGCCCCTCTTCCGGACTTGATGACGTCAGGTGTGGCAAGCGACAGCGATTGATCGAGCACAAGCGCGGCGGCTCGCTCCCAGCCTGTCGGCGCGGCCGGATCCTAGCGGCAGCGGAACCGGTAGACCCGCGCCAGCGCCCATGCGGAGACGACGAGCTCCTCGGCATGGGCGAAGCCGGCTTCGCGCCCGATCGCAAGCCAGTCGGAGCTCGTCTCCGGGTGGTCGGAGGCGCGGACATGGCTGGCCATGCTGTCGAACTCGGCATCTTCGAGAGGCGCCCAGGCCGGGCGATCGCGGGCAAACCGGTCGCACCAGCCGTCGCGGTCCTCCCCGTCGTTCAGCGTCGGTTCCCAGATGACGAGCGTGCCGCCTCCGCCAGCGGCAAGCAGGCGATGGGCGTCGCGCAGGATCGCCCGCTTCTCGGGCGCGCGAAAATGGTGAAGCGACTGCCCGATCCAGATCACGTCGACCGGGTCGCGCCAGCCGCTCAGGGCAGAGGCGAAATCGGCCTCGTGCAGCCCGAATGCGCAGCCGGTTCCGGTCAGCGAGGTTTCTGCGATCGCCAGGGCCTGCGGCGAGATGTCGACGCCGTCATAGCGGACGACAGGCAGGCGTGGGAGCAGGGCCGCGATGTTGCTCGCATCCCCACAGCCGAGGTCAAGCAGGCGCAGCGGGCCCGACCCCAGGGAAGCCAGCGTCGCCTCCAGCAACCCATAGGCCTCGCGATGGAACATAAGATTGTTCTCGACGACTTTCCGATAGACGCCCCATTGGCGCAGGAAGATCGTCTGGTCGCTCACTGGCCCGTTTGACAGGCTTCGACCGCCGCCAGCCGCGACGTCCGGACTGTACGACCCGAGCTGATCTGTCATGGAACACCTCCCTCAAGGCGCCCTCTAGAGTATGCAGAGGTGCTGCCAAGCGACACATACGCACGGTTGTGCTGTGGCGTCGGCCGGCCGCTCCTAGCCGTCGCGCCGGCGCCGCGCCTGCACCACGTGCATGGGGGTCCTCAACCGGAAGCCGAGCGAGGCATAGAGTTCGATCGCACGCGTGTTCGAAGCGTAGGCGTGCAGGTCGACGACATCGCCTCGGTCGACGATCTGTCCGGCCACGAACAGCGACAACAGCCGCCCCAGGCCGGCTCCCCGTGCGCTGGGATGGACACAGACCCCGCCAAGCTCGGTGTGGCCGTCCTGCCGCAGCCGCTCGCCGGCCATCGCCACCAGCACGCCTTCGTCCTTGATGCCCCAGAACCGGCCGAGGGCAAGGGCACGGCGCGTGAAGGGGCCTGGTTTGGTATAGTTTGTTAAGCCGTCATCTGGACGGATCGATCGGGATTGCTATAACCGCCGCATGTACACGCCGCCCGCCTTCAAGGAGGACGACCCGGAGGTTCTCCGGGCGCTGATCCGCGAGACGCGCCTCGCGACCCTCGTCACGGCGACCCAGGAAGGCCTGGTGGCCACGCCGCTGCCCCTGTTTCTCGTCGCGGAGGAGGGCCCTCTCGGGGTGCTCTATGGCCATGTGGCCAAGGCCAACCCCCAATGGCGGCTCGCGCCTGTCGGCGAGGCGCTGGCGCTCTTTTCCGGTCCCGACGCCTATGTGACGCCGTCCTGGTACGCTGCCAAGCGGGAGACCGGCAAGGTGGTCCCGACCTGGAACTACGCCGCCGTCCACGCCTATGGCCCAGTCGAGTTCTTCGACGACGAGCAGCGCCTGCACGGCGCGGTCTCGCGGCTGACCGCGATCTACGAAGGCGAGCGCCCCCAACCCTGGGCCGTCACCGATGCGCCGGAGGCCTTCATCAGGTCGCAGCTCAAGGGGATTGTGGGTGTCCGCCTGCCGATCGTTCGCCTCGAGGGCAAGCGCAAGATGAGCCAGAATCGCAGCGTCGAGGACCGTCTGGGCGTTGCCAGCGGCCTCGCCGAAAGCGAGCGTCCGGGCGATCGGGCTGTCGCCTCGATGATCCCCACGAAATAGCCGGCCCGCCGCCACTGGGCGAGGAACCGGCAGATGGCTCCGCCGGCTCCTCAATGTGTTGCGGGGTTTGCAACAACAGGGCGTGAACGGATCCGGCGCAGCGGAAGTTTCTGCCATCGTCCGAATTGGGTATGTCTCTCGAGAGCGGTCGGGCAGCACGACGGCCTGGGAACCAAGCCTTGGCCAATGGCGTTCCCAACGCACCGAAACAGAGGATTTAAGCGATGAGAAACGCCCTTTTCGCGGCGCTGATGGCATTGGCAACCAGCATCGTCGCCGTGCCCTCAGCCCAGGCCGGCGGCATCACCATCACCGTCGACGACGGCTCGGGATATTACGGCCAACGAGACAGCCGCTGGCAACGTTACGACCGCGACGACCGACGCTGGAACCGGGCTCATCGCGACGACCGCCGCTGGGGCTGGCAGCAGCGCCGTTCCATGCGCTGGGACCGCGACTGCCGCGTCAAGGTCGTGCGCGACTGGCGGCACAATAGGGTCTACATGAGGAAGATCAGAGTCTGCGATTGAGCCAGGCTTTCGGCTGCCGCCGAGTGCGAGGCCTCCCGACGGGTCGACTGGCCCCCGGCGGCCTCGCTGTGGCTGTAGAGCTGCAGGAGCACGGCGATCGTCAGCACCGCGCCGAGCAGGGAGAAGGCAGCGATCAGGTGCTTCTCGTCGAAGGTGATCTTGACGGCGTCGGCCCATAGCCCGTCGACGCATTCTCGGCAGGCCGCTTCGGCGACCCGGCCGGTTCCGTGACAACACAAGCAACGCTGATCGATTCCGGAGAATTCACGCATCGTACACCCGCCGGATTCAACTTCCTTCAAACGGTGCCTGCGGGTCCATTTGGCCGATGGGGGTAGCCGTATCCGACGCCCGATACCTTGACGCCAGCGAAGACCGCGGTCGCGAGGCTGGACGGCTGCCGACGCATCGTTACTCTGGTGCGGGCACACGGTTTGGAAGGAGCGGATCATGGCTGATGACAGAGTGGCGGTGGTGACGGCGGGCGGTTCCGGAATGGGCGCGGCCGCGGCCCGCCGGCTGGCCGATGACGGCTACCGCGTGGCCGTGCTGTCGTCCTCCGGCAAGGGCGAGGCGCTCGCCACCTCGATGGGCGGCATCGGGGTCACGGGTTCCAATCGATCCAACGAGGATCTGGGCCGCCTTGTCGATGCGGTCATGGAGCGCTGGGGGCGCATCGACGTCCTCGTCAACAGCGCCGGCCATGGCCCGCGCGCGGCGATCCTCGACATCACGGACGACGAATGGCACGAGGGGCTCGATGTCTATTTGATGAACGTCATCCGGCCGACTCGCCTCGTCGCGCCTATCATGGTGCGCCAGAAGGGCGGCGCCATCGTCAACGTCTCCACCGCCTGGGCCTTCGAGCCGAGCGACAAGTTCCCCACCTCGGCGGTCTTCCGGTCGGGGCTCGCAGCCTACACGAAGATCTTCGCCGACACCTATGCCGCCGACAATGTCAGGATGAACAACGTCCTGCCCGGCTGGATCGACAGCCTGCCGGCCACCGAGGAGCGCCGCCAGAGCGTGCCCATGCGGCGCTACGGCACCAGCGAGGAGATCGCCGCCACCATCGCCTTTCTTGCCTCCGACGGGGCGGGCTACATCACCGGGCAGAACCTGCGCGTGGACGGCGGGCTGACCCGCAGCGTATGACTTGGTCTCGCGGAACCGGTACCCGGAGCTCGGCTACCACTAGCGCCCACCCGCAATCAGTGTGAACCCCGTCTCAGACGGAGTGACGTCGGCCTTCTAGACTTCATCGTGACCTGACCGGAAGCGTTCCGGCAGGCGCCACGGGAAACGCAAGGAGCCCGACCAATGACCAGAAGGGTCGATCCTGTCCATTTTTTCGACGGGCTTGGGCAATCCCTGCTGACGGTCAGCCATCAAAGTGAGATCATCGACCGGTTGGCAGAGGAAAATGCCGAGCTCAAGCGCATGCTGGGCGAGGCGGTGCGCCGGCTTCGCGGCGACGCGGACGACGAGCCAACCCAGCCAAGGGTGCTTAACTAGCTCCCGGCCCACGGCCGGTCGAGCCACAGGAGGACGTGCATGCCGATCTTCATGGACCGGCATGATCTGCAAGGAGCGACAGCTGCGGATCTTGCCGACGCGCACAAGAAGGATGTCGAGGTCCAGGACCGCTACGGAGTGAAGTTTCTGACCTACTGGTTCGACGAGGCGCGGGGCAACGTCTTCTGCCTCGTGGATGCACCCGACAAGGAGACCGTGCAATGCGTGCACCGCGTGGCGCACGGATTCGTCGCGTCTCAGGTCGTGGAGGTCGCGCTCTCGGCGGTGGAGGTGTTCCTGGGCCGCATCCACGACCCTGACCCGCCGGCCGGCAAGGAGCCGCGCCTGGATTCCGGCCATCGCGCCATCCTTTTCACCGACATCGTCGATTCCACCGCCATCACCACCCGCCTGGGCGATCGCCTCGCCACCGAGCTCGTGCGCGCCCATGACTCCCTGGTGCGCCGTTGCCTGAGCCGCTTCGGCGGCCGCGAGGTGAAGCATCTCGGCGACGGCATCATGGCGTCCTTTCCCGATACCTCGAATTCGGTCGACTGCGCCATGGAGATCCAGCAGGCCTTCGACCGCTACAACAGCGGCAATGTCGAGCCGATCCATGTTCGCATCGGGCTCGATGCCGGAGAGCCGATCGAGGACAGCGACGACCTGTTCGGCTCGACGGTCCAGCTGGCAGCCAGGCTCTGCGCGGCTGCCGAAGGCGGACAGATCCTCGTCTCCGACGCCATCCGCGGCGAGCACGCCCGCGCCGAGCTCTTCGTCAACATGAAGCTGCTGCAGCTCAAGGGCTTTCCGGGTCAGCTGCCGGCCTACGAGGTTCGCTGGGCGGCGGAATGACACTCAGACCACGATGATCCGGTCCATCGGCACGTCGTGCCATTGCGGCCGGATCGACGGCAGGCGCGAAAGCTCGTAGCCGACGCCGATCACCAGCGGCTTGACCGCCATCGCCTGCAGCGTGCGGTCGTAGAAGCCGCCGCCATAGCCGAGGCGGTAACCCGCGCCGTCGAAGCCGACCAGGGGCGAGACGACCACGGCGGGCCCCACCACGGCGCCGCCGGCCGGCACGGGAATGTTCCAGACGCCCTTTTCGAGCTTGTCGCCCGGCGCCCAGCGGCGGAATTCGAGCGGCGTCGCCTTGGCGATCACCACCGGCAGCGCCGCCGCGCCGCCGCGCTCGGTCCAAGAGCGGATGAACGGCCGCAGGTCGAGCTCGCCCCGGAAGGGCCAGTAGAACCCCGCGACCCGCCCTTCGGGCGCGCCGAGCTCCGCCTCGAGGCGGGCGGCCAGCACCTCCGACAGCGCGGCGCGCCGCTCCGCCGGCATCGCCAGCCGCGCCCCGATCAACCGGGCCCGCTCGGCCTTGCGCCAGGCTGCCAGCTCCCGGTCCATCCGCACTCTGTCTTCCATGGGTCTCCCGCCCTTTGGGCCGGCAGTATCGCCGCTGCGATTCAATTTTGAAATCCATTTGACTGAAAAAAAGCGGGGTGCCAAGCTGGCGGCGCTGAGGGAGCGATGACCGTCGTGGCACTGAAGGGCACCAACCAGGAGTTCGGACGTCCCTACAACCGCCGCATCGTGCTGGAGTCGATCCGCCTCCATGGTCCCACCACGCGCGCCGACATCGCGGAGCGCGTCGGCCTGACGGTCCAGACCGTCTCGACGATCGTTCGCGAGTTGGACGCGCAGGGCTACATCCTGTCGCTTCGCGAGCAGCCGCGCGGCCGCGGGCCGCCGCCGGCAACGCTGCGCATCAACCCGGAAGGCGGCTACGCGGTCGGCCTGCACCTGACGCCGCTAGGCCTCGACGCCGCCTTGGTGAACCTGCGCGGCGACGTCGTCGAAAGCGTCCGCAGGGAAGCTCCTGGCGCCTCGCCCGACCATGCCTTCGCCCTGATCGAGACGCTCGTCCCCGCCCTCATCGGCGATCGCGCGCGGCACCGCATCCTCGGCGTCGGCATGGCCCTGCCGGGGCCGTTCGGCGTCGAGTCGATGAGCTTCGTCGGCCCGACCACGCTCGCCGGTTGGCAAGACGTGGCGCTCAAGGAGCGCCTCTCAGAGGCCGCGGGCCTTGCAGCCTTCCTGGAGACCGACATGGCGGCTGCGGCGCTGGGCGAGCAGCTCTACGGCCTCGGCACCGAGCTCTCCCACTACTACTACCTCTATTTCGGCGTCGGTGTCGGCGGTGCGATGGTGCACGAGGGCAGCGTCATGCGCGGCGCCTGGGGCAATGCCGGCGAGATCGGCCACATCCCGGCGGTTCCCGACGGCGAGCCGTGCCCGTGCGGCAACCGCGGCTGCCTGGAGCGCTATCTCTCCCTCGAGGCGCTGGGTCGGCACGGCGGCGACGTTGCCGGCTGGGTGGAGACGGTGGCGCCGATCTTCTGCGCTGCAATCGTCACCGTCGAGAACCTCTTCGATCCGGAGGCCGTGGTGCTCGGCGGTCTGGCGCCGCCGGCGCTGCTCGAACGGCTCGCTGCCGCCGCCTCGAACCTGCCCAACTCCGTCGCGGCCCGGCGCGACCGTCGTCGGCCGCGCGTCATGGTGGCACGCGGCGGCGAGCACGCGGTGCTGCGCGGCGCCGCCGCGCTGGCGGTCTCCGGGGCGCTCTCGCCGCGCTTCGGTCAGATGTTCGCAGCCACCCGCGAGCGCCGTGCAGAGCTGCTCGCCGGCAAGGAGATGGCGGCGTGAGCGAACCCCTCCTCGTGCTCGACAACGTCGCCAAGAACTACGGCGCCATCCAAGCGCTGCGCGGCGTCAGCTTCTCGATCGCCCGCGGCGAGGTGGTGGCCCTGCTCGGCGACAATGGCGCCGGCAAGTCGACGCTGGTCAAGATTATCTCCGGCGGGCTGGAGCCGACATCCGGGCGCATGCTGTTCGAAGGCCGCGAATTCCTCGCCCGCACGCCCGCCGAGGCCAAGGCGGCGGGCATCGAAACCGTCTACCAGGACCTGTCGCTCTGCACCAATGTCGACGTGGTCGCCAATTTCTTCATGGGCCGCGAGCTGACGCGCCGGGTCCTCGGCGTGCCGCTTCTCGATGAGCGGGCGATGGAGCGCGAGGTGGCGAAGGCGCTGGCCCATGCCGGCACCCGCATCCCGTCCCTGCGCACCAAGGTCGAGCATCTGTCGGGCGGTCAGCGCCAGGCGATCGAGCTCAACCGCTTCGTTCATTGGGGCGGCAAGCTGGTGCTTCTCGACGAGCCTTTCGCAGCACTCGGCGTCGAGCAGACGCGGCGCGGCCTCGACATGATCCGCCAGGTGGCCAGCCAGGGCATCGGCGTCATCATCATCACACACATCATGCAGCAGGCCTTCCAGGTCGCCGACCGCATCGTGGTGATCCGTCACGGCGTCGTGGCGGGCGACGTCGAGCGGCAGCGAACCAGTCCCGATGCGGTGGTCGCCATGATCACTGGAGAAACCCTCGCCGGCGCCGGACCGGCAGGATGACCAAATGGGAGGATCCGGCACAACAGGAGCGGTGAACATGAAGCGACTATTCCTCACCTTGCTCGGCCTCGTGGCGCTCGGCCTCGCCACGCTCGCGCCGGCCTTCGCCCAGTCCAAGGGCACGGTGTACTACCTGGTGCCCACCTTGCTCGACGAGTTCCAGACCGGCTCGGTGAGCGCGCTGGAGATGTTTCTCAAGCAGGTCGGCTACGAGATGAAGACCCTCAACGCCGACAACAAGACCGACGCTCAGCAATCGCAGATGAACGACGTCATCGCGCTGAAGCCGGCGGCCATCATCCTTGCCGCGGTCGACTTCAACGCCTTGAAGCCGTCGGTCGAGGCGGCGCGGGCCGCCGGCATTCCGGTGGTGGAATTCGATCGCCAGATCACGTCGACGCCGTCCGACTTCACCTCGGTCGCCGGCACCGTCGAGATCGGCCATATCGCCGCCGAGCAGGCGGAGAAGCTCCTGACCGCCAAGAACGGCTCGCCCAAGGGCAAGATCCTGCAGGTTCTGGGCGACCCGGCCGACCCCTACACCCTCGACATTCAGAAGGGCTTCGAGGAGAAGATGAAGGCGTTCCCCGACGTCACCATCATCTCGGTCCCGGCCACGGCTTGGGCAGCCGACGTCGCCGGCACGATCGTCGCCGACCAGCTGACTGCCAATCCGGACATCGACCTGATCTTCAGCCACGCCGCCCACCTCTCGGTCGCCGGCGTCGCCTCGCTCGAAGCGGCCGGCAAGAAGCCCGGCGACATCATGATGATGAGCTCCAACGGCGCGCCCGTCGGCCTCGACCTGATCCGCAAGGGCTGGCTGAACGTCGAGGTCGAGCAACCGCTCTATGCGCAGGCGGCCGCCGTCGCCATGTTCATGGACAAGGTGGCCAACAAGCAGGAGATCAAGCCCGGGGAATACGACGTGCTCGGCCTTAAGGGCGTCGTGACGAAGGAGGCCTGGGGGCCGAACATCAAGATCCCCGGCGCCGCGATCACCAAGGACAATGTCGACGATCCCGCCTTCTGGGGCAACCTCAAGCCGCCCGCCGGCACCGTGAAGCCGATCGAGTGAGCCAGCTGACACGCCCGTCCCCGGCCGTCGGCCGGGGACAGACCGCCGAGCCGGGGCGCACAATGAGCCCGCGCAAGCGCCGCCTGCTGGAGCTCGTGCTGGACAATCTCGTCTGGTTCATGCTGCTGTTCGTGCTCGCGGTCTTCTCCCTGACGGTGCCCAACTACTTCCAGCTTGGCATCTTCGCCAACATCATCGAGGCTTCCAGCGTTCTCGGCGTCATGTCGATCGGCCTGGCGCTGGTCGTCATTGCCGGCCACATGGACCTGTCGGTCGAGTCGGTTGCCGCGCTGAGCGCCATGCTGGTCGGCATCCTCTTCTGTTCGGCCGGTATCGGCATCGGGCTGGAGCTCCATCCGGCATGGCTGGCAGTTCCGGTCTCGCTGGCGCTCGCGGTCGGCGTCGGCGCCCTCGTCGGCTCGCTGAACGGCCTGTTGGTCGTGCGCCTCGGCATGAACGCCTTCATCATCACGCTCGCCTCCTACATCTGGGTGCGCGGCATCGTGCTGGCAATCTCCGGCGGCCGCTCGGCGCAGGACCTGGCGCCGGCGATCCGCTGGCTGGGCATCCAGCGGCTGCTCGGCCTGCCGGTCACCGCCTGGATCGCCATCCTCTGCTTCGTCGTCTTTTCGCTGATCCTCGCCAAGACCCCGTTCGGTCGCCATCTGGTGATGATCGGCGGCAACGAAACCGCCACCTTCCGCGCCGGCATCCGCGTCAACCGCAATCTGGTCATCGTCTTCGTCCTCGCCGGGGCGATCGCCGGCCTTTCGGGCTGGCTGCTGGCGATCCGCACCTCCGGCGCCACGGCCAATCTCGGCATCGGCCTGCTCTTCAACGCCTTCGCGGCCGTCGTCATCGGCGGCGTCAGCCTCAAGGGCGGCGTCGGCGCGCTGCCGGGCGTCTATGCCGGCGTGCTTCTGCTGGCCGCCATCAACACCGCCATCAACCTGATGGGCCTGCCCGCCAACTTCACCCAGGTCATCCATGGCTTGCTGGTTCTCGCGGCTGTGCTGCTCGACACGCTGAAGCAGTCGATCCGCCAGAGGCTGGCATGAGTGGGCGGCTCCAGGACAAGGTGGCGCTGATCGTCGGTGCGGTCAGCGGCATCGGCAAGGGCATCGCCGAGCGCTTCGCCGAAGAGGGTGCGCGGCTGGTGCTGGCCGATGTCGAGGCCGAGGCGGGCGCCGCCACGGCGGCCGGCCTCGGCGCCACGTTCCGGGCAACCGACATTGCCGATCCCGCCGAGGCGGAGGCGGTCGTCTCGCTGGCGCTGAAGGTCCATGGCAGGCTCGACATACTGGTCCAGAACGCCGGCATCTATCCCTGGCAGCTCATCGAGAACACCAGCGCCGAAGACTGGGACCGCGTGATGGCAGTGAACCTGCGCGGCACCTTCAACGCCTCCCGTGCCGCGCTGCCGCCGATGAAGGCGGAACGCGGCGGCCGCATGCTGTTCACCTCGTCGATCACCGGGCCGCATGTGACCAGCCCCGGCCACGGCCACTATTCCGCCAGCAAGGCCGGCATCAACGGCTTCATCCGCGCCGCGGCGCTCGAATTTTCCGGCTATGGCATCACGGTCAACGGGGTCGAGCCGGGCAACATCCTGACCGAGGCGATCGAGCTGCAGCGCGGCCGCGAGTTCCTCCGCTCCATGCAGGACTCGATCCCGCTCGGCCGCCTCGGCACCCCGCGCGACGTCGCCAACGCCTTTCTGTTCCTTGCCTCCGACGAGGCCGCCTACATCACGGGGACCACCATCGTCGTCGACGGCGGCCAGCTGCTTCCGGAGGGCAGGGACTTTCGACTCGTGCCGCCGTGATCCTCGACTTCGGCGACGGTTACGGCCTACGGCAGGCGACCGCGGCCGACCGGCCGGCGCTCGCCCTGATCTGCCTGCGAACCGGCGATGCCGGCGCCGATGCGACGGCGCGCGAGGACGATCCCGCCCTGATGGGGCAGATCTATGCCGCGCCCTACCAGGCGCTGGAGCCTGAGCTCGCCTTCCTTGTCGAAGGGCCGTCGGGAGCTGCCGGCTACCTGCTCGGCGCGGCCGACACCCAGGCCTTCAACGCCCGCCTGGCGGACCGCTGGTACCCGGATCTGCGGCGTCGGGTGGCCGATCCGGGACCCGACCCGTCCCGCTGGCATGGCAGCGACTGGGCGCGCCACGCGGTCCATCATGCCGATCTCGACCTGCCGTCCGCGCTGCATCCCTATCCGGCGCACGGCCATATCGATCTGCTTCCCGAAGCGCGCGGCCGCGGCATCGGTCGCCGTGCCATGCGCTTCCTGGAAGAGGCGCTGACCGAACGCGGCGCCCCCGGGATGCACCTGCCGGTCGACCCGCGCAACCGCGGGGCGCTCGCCTTCTACGAAGCGCTCGGCTTCCAGAGGCTTGACGCGGCTGGGCTGCCGGGCCACCAGATCTACGTCGTCAAGCGTTTCTGCGGCCGGGGAAGCCCACAATGACCAGCCGCCGGGACCACGAGGCGACCAGGGCCTTCGGCTCAAAGGTCGATTTCGGTCGCGCCGCGAGCGACTACCGGACCTTTCGTGCCGGCTTCCCGCCGGCATTCTTCGAGGCGCTGCAAGCGCGGGGCTGGATCGCCGCCGGCATTCGCGCGCTCGACCTCGGCACCGGCACGGGCACCGTGGCGCGCGGACTCGCCGCCCGCGGGCTGAGCGTCACGGGCATCGATCTGTCCGCGGCGCTGCTCGCCGAGGCGGCAGCGCTCGACGGCGCCGCCGGCCTGTCGGTTGCCTACCGCACCGGGCGCGCCGAGTCTCTTGCCGAGCCCGACGCGTCCGTGGACCTCGTCACCGCCGGCCAGTGCTGGCATTGGTTCGAGAGGTCCCGCGCTGCAGCCGAGGCGGCACGCGTGCTCGTCCCTGGCGGTCGCCTGGTCGTCGCCCATTTCGACTGGCTTCCGCGCGCCGGCAACGTGGTCGAGGCGACCGAGGCGCTCATCCTGGCGGTCAACCCGGCCTGGACGCTCGCCGGTGGCAATGGCCTCTATCCGGATTGGCTGCGGGATCTTGCCGAAGCAGGCTTCGGTAGCATCGAGACCTTCTCCTTCGACGTCGACGTTCCGTTTTCGCATGCCGATTGGCGAGGCCGCATCCGCGCCAGCGCCGGCATCCGCGCCAGCCTCCCTCCGGAGGCCGTCGAGCGCTTCGACATCGAGCTGGCGGCCGTGCTGGCGGAGCGCTTTCCCGACGAGCCGCTGGCGGTGCCCCACCGGGTCTGGGCGGCGAGCGGCAGCAAGTCCTGACGCCGCTATACCCCGCATCGGACCGCGGGTGTAACATGGCTGCAGGGAGGACCCTCGCATGCGGCCCAGCGACCCCTTCTCCGTCACCGACAGGCTGGATGAACAGACGCTCGGCGTGGTCGCCGGCCGGCTGGAGGTCCGCGCCAGGAACCCGCGTTTCGTCGCCATGCTGGACGGCTACCTCGACGCCATGGAGATCGATCGGGCGGAGCGCGTCATCGACCTCGGCTGCGGGACCGGCGTTGCCGCACGGGCGATAGCGCGCCGGCCGGGCTTTGTCGGCAGCGTGCTCGGCATCGACCTCAGTCCTGGCCTGGTGGCTGCCGCTGCCGGCCTCGCGGCGGACGAGGGGCTTGCTTCGCGCGTCGCCTTCCGCGCCGGCGACAGTCGCCGCCTGGACTTGGCGGATGCCAGCTGCGACGCCGTCGTGGCGCACACTTTGGTCAGCCATGTCGACGATCCGCCGGCGGTGCTCGCCGAGATGGCCAGGCTCGTCCGTGCGGGCGGTCGGATCGCCATCTTCGACGGCGACTATGCCTCGCTCACCTTCGCCAATGCCGATGCGGCCATGGGCAGGGAGGACGACGCCGCGCTGATCGCTGGTATCGTTACCAGCCCCTACGTGATGCGCCAGATGCCGCGGATGCTGAAGGCGGCGGGGCTTCGGCTCGTCGCGGCCTTCCCGCATGTGCTGGTCGAGATAGGCGACGCCGACTACTGGGCTTCGGCGATCGACTCCTTCGAGCGGCTGCTGCCCAAGTCGGGCGCGATGACGGAGGAGGCGGCCCGCCGCTGGGCGTCCGACAAGCGCACCGCCATGGCGGACGGAACCTTCTTCGGCGGCTGCAACTTCTACGCCTACGTGGCCGAAAAGCCATGACAGCAGACGCCGTGAGGCGTCAGTCGTGATGCTCGAGCAGCATTGCTCCGGCGCTTGCCCCCAGCGCTACGCCGATGCCGATGCCCATGGCCATGTTGTCGAACAGCGAGGCGCCGAAAGCCGCTCCGACGGCGACGCCCAGCGCCATTCCGAACGCGATGCGGGAATAGGGGTCCTTCACGGCTCGAGCTCCCGATGGTGATCCAGATGCGGGGTTAATGACTGCTCGCTGCGATTTGTTCCCAGGCGTCGGCCGGTCCGCCCACATCCTCGGGCTCGCTGCGGAGAAAAGGTCGGCGTCCGGGCGGCGGCCGGCAGAGCCGTTCGAGGCTCGCCTGCGCCTCGTCGGCCAGCGCCCGCCAGGCAAAGAACAGGGTCTCGGCCGCCGTCTGGATCTCGGCCGGCGCCTCTTCCTCGGCCGCATGCAGCTGAAGCGTTGCCATCGCGATCGAGCAGCGGTCGATGCAGCCGAGCAAGGTCAGCGCCTGGTCGGCGGTCAGCTCCGGCCGCGACACGAAGCGCGGCATCTCTGCCGCCACCCGCGCCACCAGCGCGCTGTGCGAAAGGATCGTCGTCTCCCAGTGGTGAGCCATCCCCGCACGCGCCCACGCCAAACTGATCGAGTTTGCCAGCCGCGAGGCCGCGCGTCGATTTGGCCAAACGGCGCTGAGCCCTCAATCACACTGATCTAAAAGGCGTATGGAGCCCCTCTGTGCTAGCCTCGTCACCTCCCGGAGCGGCTCGTTCTTTTGTGACGGCGCCGTGGAACCCTCGCCGGGGTCGGTCGTTTTCCCACGCCGGCAGGCGGAAGACCAACCCCAGACCCCGCATGCGAGGCGCCGGCAAACGGACCCGTCGCCGCTCCCCTCATCGGCGGCGGGTCCTCTCTGTATGTGCCAGAATGAGACACTTCACTGCCCTCATACGTCCAATCCTCGCCTCACCGGAAACTCTCTGTTAACCGACTCGGCTCAGCGTATGTCCGATCCGGGCTCCAGTTTTCGCCTTTCGCCCGGTGGGGGCGCCCGAATGAGGCGACGTTCTGCCCCGATGGTCGCCGCTCAGGCAACGTCGGGCGCCCCAGCTTTTCCATGCGTACAGGGAAGATGTCCGTAGTCCTGCCAAAGCAATCAGGCGTTGAAACCCGCGGTCGCAAGCAACTCGGATGCGGGCTTCCGCAGGGGAAACCTTCGATTAACCTGCAGACGCTATGGCAGGCCTGGGCGGGTAGAAGAAAATACAGGGGTGGTTCGGTATGGGAAAACAGATTTCAACCGCACAGGCGGTGGCGATTGTCGCTGCCAGCTCGACGGCAGTGACTGCGGCACTCTGGCCGCTGGCAGGCTGGCTCGCCATGCTGGCTTTGCCGATCGCGATCTTCCTGATGGTGCCGTCGCTGCAGCTTCTCGATCGGCAGGATGAACCGGCAAAGGCGACTCAGAAGGTGCCGTCGGCAGGCGAAGCAGCCGGATAGAGGCCGAGCTCGGCGGGGGTGCTGCCGGCCTTGAGCGCCGTCAGCTCGAAGCCGTTGACGTCATAGTACTCACCGTCGAACAGCACTCTGGCCGAGGTGCCGCCCGCCCGATGGGTGACGCGCGACACGAACAGCCGGCCCACCGCCTTGCGAACGGCCGAGCGTGCGGCGCGCTGGCGCAGCGCGGGATGGTCGATGGGGCTCTTCATGGCCGCAGGATAGACCATGCCGGAGGCGGGCGGAACCCGGATCCGGCAGCCGAGACGCGGCTCAGGCGGGCTGCTTGGCCATGCTGAGCCGGGTATCGGCGCGGCGCACCGCCTGCCGGTCGCCGGTGAAGACGATGAAGGCGAACAGCAGCACCCCTGCAAGCACGACGAACGAGCTCAGCGCGACCAGCGGCTCCAGCGCGGAATTTCCGGCGAGCATCAGCAGCAGCGCCGGCGCCATCACCGCCACTCCGGTGGTGTAGATGCCGTATTGCACGAGCGCCAGGCGTCGCTCGGCCTTGGCCGGGTTCAGCGCATAGTAGCCGCCGAAGATGGCGCTGGTGACCCAGCCGAGCAGGTTGATGTGGGCATGCGCGCCGGCAACGCTGTGATCCTGGCTCATTGCCATGTGAAGGCCGACGCAGATACCGGCGATCAGGAACAGAATGGCCGTCCTGAAGTAAAGCCGCGAAACAAGTGGCATTGCGAGACTCCGATCCTCTCCGGGCAGGTCTTGTGCCTGCGCGCGGGCCGGCCTTTGTGCGACGCTTCTGTATCGGCGACGTGCCGCCGGATGCCGGCGGCGGTATCAGGGCTGCAACATTCTGAGCTGTCATTGCGCCTTCGACACGATATGGTCGCTCCCGAGGCAGCCACGGAGCGCGATTCTTGACCTCAGTCGTCTATGGCGGGATCGTCCTTGTCTGCCTGTTCGGCGCCAGCATGCTGGCGATGCTCCTGCGCGACCGCCTTCCTCAGAACCACCTCAGCGACTCCTCCCGCGACGCCATCAAGCTGGCGACCGCCGTCGTCGGCACGCTGGCGGCGCTCGCTCTGTCGCTGATGATCGCCCAGGCCAACACCACCTTCGAGAATGCGCAGGCAGAGCTGAAGGAGTCGGCGGCGAAGGTCGTCCTGCTCGATCGCGCCATGTCGCGCTACGGCCCGGAGACGGCCGAGGCGCGCAAGATCCTGCGCGAGCTGGTCGAGACGCGGCTGGCCACCCCATGGGCGGAGACCGACGAGGACAGCGGTGCGACGAGCCGCATCGTTCACGACCGCGGCGTCGAGCCCATCCAGGACGAGTTGCGCGCGCTGACGCCCGCCACCGACAGCCAGCGCTGGCTCATAGGGCGAGCCCTGGAGATCACGAGCGAGCTCGCCGAGGAGCACTGGATGCTCGTCGAGACCCGCGCCGAGGGCCTGCCGCTGCCCTTCTTCGCGGTCATGGTGTTCTGGCTGGCGCTGCTCTTCGGCTCTTTCGGGCTGCTCGCCCCCACCAACATGACGGTCGTCGTGACGATCTTCGTCTGCGTGCTGTCGGTGGCCGGCGCCGTCTTCCTGCTGATCGACATGGCGCATCCTTACCGCGGGCTGATCTTCGTCTCCGACGCGCCGCTCATGACCGCTCTGGCGGAACTCGGGCGCTAACCTGGTCGCCTCAAGCCCTTTCCAGCGCCAGCGCAATGCCCTGGCCGACGCCGATGCACATGGTGGCCAGCGCCAGCCGGCCGCCGCCCGCCGCCAGCTCCAGCGCCGCGGTGCCCACCAGCCGCGCACCGGACATGCCGAGCGGATGCCCGAGCGCGATGGCGCCGCCATTCGGGTTGACGTTTGGCGCATCGTCGGCGATGCCGAGGCCGCGCAGCACCGCCAGCGCCTGGCTGGCGAAGGCTTCGTTGAGCTCGATCACGTCGAAATCGCCGGCCTGGAGGCCGAGCCTGGCGGCGAGCTTCAAGGTGGCCGGCACCGGCCCGTAGCCCATGATGCGCGGCGCGATCCCCGCCGCCGCGCCGCCGAGCACGCGGGCGATCGGGGTCAGCCCATGCCTCAGGGCTGCCGCCTCGGAGGCGACGATCAGCGCCGCGGCACCGTCATTGACGCCGGAGGCGTTGCCGGCGGTCACCGTTCCGTCGCGCCGGAACGGCGTCGGCAGCGCCGCCAGCGCCTCCAGCGTGGTGCCGGCCCGCGGATGCTCGTCGGTGTCGACGACGCTGGCGCCGCCCTTTTTCTGCCGGATCGACACCGGCACGATCTCTTGCGCCAGCCGGCCGTTGCCCTGGGCGGCGACCGCCCGCTGCTGGCTGCGCAGCGAGAAAGCGTCTTGGTCGGCGCGCGACACCTGGAACTCGGCGGCGACGTTCTCGCCGGTCTCCGGCATCGAATCGATCCCGTATTGCGCCTTCATCACCGGGTTGACGAAGCGCCAGCCGATCGTCGTGTCGTAGATCTCGGCGTTTCGCGAGAAAGCCGCCTCGGCCTTCGGCAGCACGAATGGCGCGCGGCTCATCGATTCGACGCCGCCGGCGATCGCCAGCTCTGCCTCGCCGGCCTTGATCGACCGTGCCGCGATGGCGACGGCGTCCATGCCAGACCCGCACAGGCGGTTGACGGTGTTGCCGGGCACGCTCGCCGGCAGCCCGGCGAGCAGCAGCGCCATGCGCCCGACATTGCGGTTGTCCTCGCCCGCCTGGTTGGCGCAGCCGAACACCAGGTCGTCCACCGCGTCCCAATCGACCTTCGGGTTTCGCGCCATGAGCGCCTTGAGCGGAACGGCACCCAGATCGTCGGGGCGTATGCCGGCGAGCGCTCCTGCGAAGCGGCCGATCGGCGTGCGGACATAGTCGCAGATGAAGGCTTCAGCCATGCCTCTCTCCTCGCTGGTGCGCCGCCTCGGTGCGTGCCCTGAGGTCGCGCAGGGTGGCGAGCTCCAGCGGCGTGGGCGGCGGCGTCTCGACGACGCTGTCGGCAAAGCGGACCGGCCAGCCGCAATTGTCCTCGACAGCCGCCCGCGTCGCACCGGGATGCAGGGAGGCCACGGTGAATTCCTTGCTCACCGGGTCGGGCGTCCAGACGGCGAGATCGGTGACGAGCAGCGTCGGTCCCCGGGTGGCGATGCCAATCCGCTGCCGGTGGTCGCCGCCTTCGCCATGGCCGAACGAGGTGAAAAAGTCGATCGTCTCGACCATGCTGCGCCGCGACTGTGCAAGCGTGATGTAGACCTGCTGGCAGGAGGTGGCGATCTCCGGTGCGCCGCCGCCGCCCGGCAGCCGCGTCTTCGGGCGGCCATAGTCGCCGATAACCGTCGTGTTGATGTTGCCGAACCGGTCGAGCTGCGCGGCGCCGAGAAAGCCCACCGTGATGCGGCCGCCTTGCAGCCACGTGCGGAACATCTCGGGCACCGAGACCGTGGTGAGCGCCGTCTCGCAGAGCTCGCCGTCGCCGATCGACAGCGGCAGCACGTCCGGACGCGTGCCGATGGTGCCGCTTTCGTAGATCAGCGTGATGTCGGGGGCGTGGGTGAGGCGCGCGACGTTGCAGGCGGCCGACGGCGCGCCGATGCCGACGAAGCACACATCGTCATTGGCGAGCGCCCGCGCCGCCGCGATGGTCATCATCTCGGCCGGGGTGAAGGGCTGTTCGGTCATGCTGCCCCCCGCATCCACGCGACACGCTCCGCGAAGGCTTCCGGCCCGGCACCGAGCACGTTCGTCTTCATCCACCCGGCGAACCGCTCGCGGTCGGCCGACACGGCGTCCCATTCGACGTAGGCCGCGTTGTCGCGTCCGTAATAGCCATGCGCATAGGAAGGATGCGCGCCGCCCGGCACCACGGCGATCGCCGCGACCGTGAAGGCGGGCAGGATGGTGGCGTTGGGATGCGTCCCGGCGAAGTCGTCGACGACCTCCTCCACCGTCACCACCGCACGCCGTGCCGCCAGTGCCGCTTCCTTCTGCACGCCGATGATGCCTTCGACCAGCACGTCACCCTTGCGGCTGGCCTTCTGCGCATGGATGAAGGTCACGTCCGGCCTCAGCGCCGGCACGGCGGCCAGCGTCTCGCCGGTGAACGGGCATGACACCGCTTTGATGCTTGGGTTCACACGCGACAGGTCGGTGCCTTGATAGCCGCGGAAGATCGCGCAGGGCAGGCCGGCGGCACCCGCTTCGTAGGCATTGGCCATCGCGGCGTGGGAATGCTCCTCGAGCTCGAGGGGCCGTGGATACCCGTTCTCGACGGCGTCGCGCAGCCGTCTGAGCAGCCCCACCCCCGGATTGCCGGCATAGGAGAAGATGAGCTTGCGGGCCATCCCCATGCCGATCATCTGGTCGTAGATGAGGTCCGGCGTCATGCGGACCAGCGTCAGCTCGGAGAAGCCTTGCCGGATCGCCTCGTGCGCTGCGGCCGTCGGGATGAGATGCGTGAAACCCTCGAAGGCCACGGTGTCGCCGCTCTTCAAGTGCCTGGCCACCGCCTCGTCGAGCGGCATGAAGACGGCCATCCCGGTCTCCGTTGTAGAAGTTCGCATTGCGAACGAGAGTTCAGTATGTGATAGTGAGCCCATGTTGATCACCGATGTCAAGGCCGCTGCCATCGATCGGGAACCGGCTTCGCGCGAGCTGGTCGGCTCCCTGAAGAGGGGGCTTGGCGTGATGGAGGTGCTCGCTGGCCATCCGGGCGGCCTGACGCTGACCGAGACGGCGGAGCGCACCGGCCTCGACCGGGCGGGTGCCCGCCGCTTCCTGCTGACGCTGGTCGCCGCCGGCTATGCGGTCCAGGAGGGCCGGCGCTTTAGCTTGTCGCCGCGCCTGCTTTGGGTGGCCAGGACATGGCTTCAGGGCGCCTCGCTGTGGGGCCATGCGGAGCCGTTCATGCGCAAGGTCGCCGCCGAGCTCAACGAATCCTGTTCCGCTGCGATCCTGTCGGGCGAGGACGTCGTCTATGTGGCGCGCGTGCCCGGCCGCCATATCCTGCGCGTCGCGCTCGAGGTCGGCACGCGTTTGCCGGCCTGGTGCACGTCGATGGGTCGCGTGTTGTTGTCGGACCTGCCGGCGGCCGAGCTGGCGGCCTTCCTGGCCGCGGCGACCATCCGCCGCAACACCGACAAGAGCATCACCGACCGCGACCGGCTGGCCGAGGAGATCGGCCGCGCGGGCCGCGCCGGCTTCGCCATTGTCGACGAGGAGCTGGAGATCGGCCTGCGCTCGATCGCCGTGCCGATCCGCGGCCGCGACGCGCGGATCGTCGCCGCGATCAACGTCTCCACCCAGGCCTCGCGCTTCACGCCGGCGGCGATGGAGCGTGTCATCCTGCCGCATCTGGTGGCGGCGGCAGGGCGGATCGAGGATTTCGTGGCGCTGCAGTAGTCCCGGCTTGGCGCGGCCGTATTCGCGGCTATCATTTCGGGGCGATCAGCTCGGAGGACGGACGGATGGAGGAGAGTAACGGCCGGTACGCCCAGGGCATGGCCACCCGCCGAGAGGTTCTCGGCGAGGCTCATGTGGCGCGCGCCGAAGCGGCGAAGACCGGCTTCGACGCTCCGTTTCAGGCGCTGATCACGGAAGCCGCCTGGGGCCACGTCTGGTCGCGCCCCGAGCTGACGCGGCGCGAGCGCTCGATCGTCACCATCGCGCTGCTTGCCGCCCTCGGCCATGACGAGGAGCTGGCGATGCATGTCCGGGCCACCGTCAACACCGGCGCCAGCGAGGACGATATCCGGGAGGCACTTCTCCACGTGGCGATCTACGCCGGCGTGCCCGCCGCCAACAAGGCATTCCTCGTCGCCAAGCGGGTGCTGGGCGAGAGCGAGTTCCTCCAGGCGAAGCGATGAACCTCCCGACGCAAGCCCCCCATGCCGGCGCACTCCTGCCGCGCGACCTCGCCTGGCACCCACCGGCGCTGACGCCCGGCTACCGGAGCTCGCTGCTGCGTTCACCGAGGCACAAGCCGCTCGCCTTGCCCGGCACGCCGACCGAGCTTGCCGGACCGGTGTTCGGCCATGACCTCATAGGTCCGCTCGACGAAGACCTGATCCACAATTTCGCGCGGCCAGGCGAAAGCGCGATCGGTCCTCGCATCATCGTCCATGGGCGCGTCATGGACGAGGACGGCAACGGCGTCGCCGGCGCCCTGCTGGAGGTCTGGCAGGCCAATGCCGGCGGCCGCTACCGGCACAAGCGGGAGGGCTATGTCGCGGCGCTCGATCCCGATTTCGGCGGCTGCGGCCGCACCGTCACCGACGGGCAGGGCGGCTACCGATTTCGGACGGTGCGGCCCGGTCCCTATCCGTTTCCGAACGGCCCCAACGACTGGCGGCCGGCGCACATCCACTTCTCGGTGTTCGGAAATTCCTTCGCTCAACGGCTGATCACCCAGATGTACTTCGAGGGCGACCCCTTGATTCGTCGCTGCCCGATCGTCGCGACGCTGGCCGACCCGGCCGCCGTCGCCGGCCTGACCGCCACGTTCGACCCGGAGGCGACGCTGCCCATGGACGCCTGCGCCTTCCGTTTCGACATCGTGCTGCGCGGCCGCCGCGCCACCTTCTTCGAGAACCGGCCGGAGGGCGCCTGATGCTTAAGGAAAGCGCCTCGCAGACCGCCGGCCCTTATGTGCACATCGGCCTGATGCCCAATTTCGCCGGCTTGCCGAACGTCTTCCCGGCCGATCTTGGCCAGGACATGAGGATCGCCGAGCCGGCCGGCGAACCGATCGAAATCGTGCTGCGCGTGCTGGACGGGACCGCAGCGCCCCTCACCGACGCGGTGGTCGAGCTCTGGCAGGCGGACGCCGACGGCCGTTATGCTGTGCCGGGCGCCTTCCTCGGCTTCGGGCGTCAGGCGACCGACGCCGAGACGGGCGAATGCCGGTTCCGCACTATCAAGCCGGGACGCGTGCCGTTCGGCGACGGCCGCGCTATGGCACCGCATGTCGCCCTTTTCGTGGTGGCGCGCGGCATCAATCTCGGGCTTCACACGCGGCTCTACTTTGCCGACGAAGCGCCGGCCAATGCCGAGGACCCCGTCCTGGCCATGGTCGATGCGGCGCGTCGGCCGACGCTCCTCGCGCAGCGCGAAGGCGGCGTCTACCGTCATGACATCCACCTGCAGGGCGAGCACGAAACAGTGTTCTTCGACGTCTGACATGGCCGGTCTGGTGCTCGGATCGCCCCTTTTGGCGGCGCTGCTCGGCGATGCCGACCTCGAACCCTTGCTCGACGAGGCTGCGGAGCTGTCGGCCATGGTCCGCTTCGAGGCGGCGCTGGCCGCCGCCGCGGCCGAGCACGGCGTCATCCCGGCCGCCGCGGGCGAGGCGATCGAGGCAGCGCTCGCCGCGTTCGCGCCCGATGGTGCCGCCCTGGTCGAAGCCGCGGCCCGCGACGGCGTCGTCGTGCCCGAGCTGGTCAGCCAGTTGCGCGCCGGGGTCGGCGCTCCCCACGCCCGCCATTTGCATGTCGGCGCCACCAGCCAGGACGTGATCGACACCGCCTTGGTGCTCAGGCTGGGGCCCATGCTTGTTCATATCGACCGCCGCCTGGAGGCCATCGGCAAGGCATTCGCGGCGCTCGACACGCGCTTCGGAACTTGCTCGCTCACCGGCGTCACGCGCATGCAACCGGCGGTGAAGATTCTGGTCGGCGACCGGTTGCGCAGCTGGGCAGCGCCGCTCGAGCGCCACCGCCGTCGCCTGGAAGCGCTGCAGCCGGAGCTGCTGGTCGTGCAGTTCGGCGGACCGGCCGGCACGCTCGCCGCGCTGGGGCCGGCCGCGGAGGCGGTGCGCCGCTCGCTTGCGGCGCGCCTCGGCCTTGCCGACGCGCCGCAATGGCACAGCCAGCGCGACCGCATCGCCGCATTGGGGAGCGTCCTGGCCGGCATCGCAGGCAGCCTCGGCAAGTTCGGCCAGGACGTCGCGCTGATGGCTCAGGCGGGCGACGAGATCGCGCTTTCCGGCGGCGGTGGATCCTCGGCCATGCCGCATAAGCGGAATCCCGTCGCCGCCGAGATGCTGGTGGCGCTGGCTCGTTTCGCCGCCGTCCAGGTTTCGGGCCTCCATCAGGCGCTCGTCCATGAGCAGGAGCGCTCCGGCGCGGCCTGGACCCTCGAATGGCTTCTGCTGCCGCCTTTGCTGCTCGCCACCGGCGCCGCTACGCGGATCGCCGGCGAGCTTGCCGGTGACGTGACGCGCCTCGGCTCCCCGTAGTTTTTTTCTCGCGCCTGTCGACAAGCCGCCTCGTCATTCGTCATCAGCAAGAGCCGCCGAGGCGGCTCGACAAGAACAGGAGATTTCCATGTCCGCAGATGCACAGCCCGAAACCCAGCGCAGCGCCAAGGTCAAGGGCGGCCTCGTCGCCTATTTGCAGGTCGATGGCGCCATGAAGGCGGCCGAGTTCTACAAGAAGGCGTTCGGCGCCGAGCTCGCCTTCGCCTATCCGCCGGACGAGCAGGGGCGCACGATGCACGTGCATCTCTACGTCAATGGCTCGTCCCTGATGCTGGGAGACCCCTATCCCGACTATGGCCATCCCCTTGAGGCCGCCGGCGGCTACACGCTGCAGCTGATGGTCGACGACATCGAGGCCTGGTTCAAGCGCGCCGTCGATGCCGGCTGCACGGTGGTGACGCCCATCGACACCATGTTCTGGGGCGACCGTTGGGGCCAGGTCAAGGACCCGTTCGGCGTCACCTGGGGCATGAACGCCCCGCTCAAGCAGGGCTGATCGCCGCAGCGCGAGCCGGCGGCGCGGCGAGCCGTGCCGCCGCTTCGCCGACCAGCGTCTCGATCGGCAGCGCCGCGTCGAGCACGATCGCGTCCTCGTCCGCCTGCGGCGGCTCCAGATCGTCGAATTGGCTGTCCACCAGGCTGGGCGGCATGAAATGGTGCCGCCGCTCGGCGACCCTCGCATAGGCGGCGGCCCGGTCGATGTCGAGATAGAGGAAGGTGAGCCCGGGATACCAACCGCGCAGCCGGTCGCGATAATCCCGCTTGAGTGCCGAGCAAGCCGCAACCACGTTGGAACCGCCACCGGCCGCCGCGGCAATTCTCCCGCCGATCGTATCGAGCCAGCCCTGGCGGTCGGCGTCGGTCAGCGCGATGCCGCTGCGCATGCGCGCTACGTTCTCGGGCGGATGCAGCTGGTCGCCTTCGACGAAGCTGGCGTCAAGTCGCGCCGCCAGCGCCGCGCCGACGGCGGACTTGCCGCAGCCTGCGACGCCCATGACGACCACCGCGAGGGGCGGAGCCTGCTTCTTGGCCATTTCCGCCTACCGGTTGGCCGGGCTGCGCCCATAGAGCAGCAGCATGGCGATGATGACGACGCCGTAGATGATCTGCCGCCCCGCCTCGGGCATCTGCATGACCGACAGGATCGACTGGAGCAGGGTGATCAGGATCACGCCGGCGATGGTCCCGAGATAGGAGCCGCGGCCGCCGAGGATCGACGTTCCGCCGAGCACGACGGCGGCGATCGCCGGCAAAAGATAGGCGTCGCCCATCGACTGCGCCGCCTTCGAGGCGTAGCCGGCAAGCAGCACGCCGCCGAAGGCGCTGAGCGCGCCCGACAGCGCGAAGGCGATCATCACCACGCGGCGCGTGGCGACCCCCGAAAGATAGGCGGCCCGCTCGCGGTTGCCGATGGCGTAGACGGCGCGCCCGAACGTCGTGCGGGTGAGCAGGAAGACGGTCGCCCAGCCGATCAGCGCCCAGATGAGGACGGCGTTGGGCACGCTCGGCACCAGGAACCCCGTCGCCAGGTAGCGCATCGCGCCGGTCGCCGAATCCTGCGGCGAGAAGCCGCCCGTGTAGACCACCATCAGGCCCTGCGCCACCGCATTGGTGGCGAGCGTGATGATCATCGAGGGAATGCGCAGATAGGCGACGCCGATCCCGTTGACCAGCCCGACCCCGACGCCGCACAGCACGCCGAAGGGGATAGCGAAAACCTCGCCGACCGGGCCGTATGCCGCCGCCGCGCAGGCCATCATGCCGCCGACGGCCACAGACCACGGCACCGACAGGTCGATCTGGCCAAGCAAGATGACCATCATCATTCCGGTGGCGATGACGCCCAGGAACGACGCGACCTTGAGCTGTTGCAGCAGGTAGTCGGGCGACAGGAAGCTGGCCGAGTAGAAACTGCCGAACACCAGCAACGCGATGATGCAGGCGAACGCCGTGACGATCGCCGGGTCGAAGCGGCCGACTGCCCGGCGCAGGCGCCCGGCCAGCGGAACCGACACGGCGCTCATTCGAACCACTCCAGCCGGTTGCGGACGCGAAACAGCGCGAAGGCGCCCAGGCTGACGGCAAACAGCAGCACCACGCCCTGGAACAGCGGCTGCCACAACGGGTCGAGGTCGAAGACGAACAAGAGGTCGCCGATCGCCCGAAAGGCCAACGCTCCGAAGATGGCGCCGATCACGCTGCCCTTGCCGCCGAACAGAGACACGCCGCCGAGCACCACCGCGGCAATGGAGAACAGCGTGTAGGCGTTGCCGCTGGCGAACGCCGCCTCGCCCGTATAGGTGAAGAAGGTGAGGAACAGCCCGCCGATCGAGGCAAGCAGGCCCGACAATGCGTAAGCCGCGAACTTGGCGGTGCGGATCGGCACTCCCGACATGAAGGCGGCGATTTCCGAAGAGCCGGCCGCATAGGCCGCCCGGCCGATGAGGGAGCGGCTGAACGGCACCCAAACCACCAGCACGACGACGGCCAGCGCGACCAGGCTGGTGGGCACCACGCCGAAAAGGCGCCCGGTGAGCGCGTCGGCCAGGTCCTCGTTGACCGAGCCGCCCGGGAAGGGCCTGAGCAGCAGCGCCAGGCCGAAGAAGACGGCGCCGGTGGCGATGGTGGCGACGATCGGCTGCAGTCGTCCGAAGACCACGATGGCGCCGTTGAGCGCGCCGCATAGGAGCCCGGCGCCGAGCACCGCGATGACCCCGAACGTGGTCTCCACGGCGCTGCCCACCACCAGCCAGGAGGCCAGGCAATTGGTGAGGATGAAGATCATGCCGACCGACAGGTCGATGCCGGCGGTGATGACCACCAGCGTCTGCGCCATCGCCACGAAGGCGAGCAGCACCCCCTTGTTGGCGGCGGTCTGGATCACGTTGGCGGTCAGCCCGGCGGGATGGTTGCCGACATAGATGGCGAACATCAAAAGGAAGATGCCGAACGCCGTCAGCGTGCCGCGCTGCTCGTTCAGCCAGAAGCGCCCCTCGTTCATCCTGCCGCCCCCGGCCGTCCGGCCGCCCCCTGGTCGCCGATGTTGAGCGCGCTGGCGATCAGCGCGTGCTCGGTGAGCGCCTCGCCCTTGAGCTCGCGGCCGACCCGGCCGTCATAGAGCACCAGCACCCTGTCGCAGCAGCCGATCAGCTCGTCATAGTCGGTGGAGTAGAAAAGGATCGCCGCGCCCGCCTCGGCAAGCCGCCTCAACAGCCGGTACATCTCCTGCTTGGTCCCGACATCGATGCCGCGGGTCGGGTCGTTGAGCAGCACGATCCGCGGCCGCCGCATCAGCCATTTGGCGATCACCACCTTCTGCTGGTTGCCGCCGGAGAGCGCGCCCACCGGCGCCTCCAGGCTGGCCGCCTTGATGGCCAGGAGCTCGACCATCTCGGCGATCAGCCGGTCTTCCGCCTCGCGATCGATGATCCCATATCGCGCCACCTTGTCGAGGGAAGCGAAGGTGAGGTTTTCGCGCACCGACATCGGCAGCATCAGGCCTTCGGTCTTGCGGTCTTCCGGGATCAGCGCCATGCCGACCGCCGGCTCGCGCGCCGCCGCCGGGCCACCGATCGATACCGGCCGCCCGTCGACCAGCACCTCGCCGGTGGTGCCGCGCAGCACGCCGAACAGCGCCAGCAGCAGCTCGCGCTGGCCCTGGCCGTCGAGCCCGCCGAGCCCTACCACCTCGCCCGGCCGCACCGTCAGCGAGATGTCGGTGAGCCGCTCGCCCCAGGTGAGGCCGCGGCACTCGAGCACCGGGACGGCGGTCTCGCGCACCGCCGGCGGCTTGTCCGGAAACACGTGCCGGTATTCGCGGCCGATCATCAGCTCCACCACCTCGTCGTCGGTCTTTGCGCCGCGTGGATAGCTGGCGACGTTGCGACCGTTGCGGAACACCGTGCACTCGTCCGCCAGCTCGGCGATCTCGTGCATGCGATGCGAGATGTAGAGAAGCGCCAGGCCCTCTTGCTTGAGCCTCTTGAGGACGGTGAACACCTTGGCGACGTCGCTGGCGGTGAGCGCCGAGGTCGCCTCGTCAAGGATGAGGATGCGCGGCTTCATCACCAGCGCCTTGGCGATCTCGACCATCTGGCGCCGCGACAGCGGCAGGTCCTTGACGCGGGCGCGCGGATGGATCTCCTCGGCCCCGGCACGCGCCAGCGCCGCCTCCGCGAGCCGACGTTGCGCGGCGCGGTCGATCAGCCCGAAGCGCTGCGGCGGCCGCGCGATGGCGATGTTGTCGGCCACCGAAAGGTCGGGCACCAGCGACAGCTCCTGGAACACGCAGGCGATGCCGGCAGCGGCCGCCGCCGCCGGCGAGGCGAAGCTCGCCTCCGCCCCGTCAATGAGCATGCGGCCCGAATCGGCCGCCACCACGCCGGCCATGATCTTGATCAGCGTCGACTTGCCGGCGCCGTTCTCGCCCAGGATGGCGTGGATGCGCCCGCCATGGACGGTCAGCTCGGCCTTCTCGAGGGCGCTCACGCCGCCGTAGCGCTTGGAGATGCCCTCCATGCGAAACAGCGGCGGCGCGATGGGTCGTGGATCCATGGTTGTCCCGCGGAAAGCGGCGCTGCAGGAGGCCTGCAGCGCCGGGTTGGCGTAGGTCGGGCTTCGCGCCCGCGCCTACTGGTTCTCCTTGGTCTGCCCCATGATCTCCTGTGCGGTGAAGTTGATGCCGCAGGTCGGGAAGGCGTTGCCGACGAAGAAGGTGTCGGACTGGTCGGGATAGAAGTCCTGGCCTTCCTTGAAGTCCGGGTCTTCGACGATGGCCAGCGGCAGCTTGACCGATTGCGGCACGACCTGGCCGTCGAGCGCGGCGAGCGCCGTCTTGATCGCCACCGCCACCTGTGCGGGGCCGGTCCCGGCCGACGAGCATTTCAGCCCTTCGCCCGCGAACTTGGCGCAGAACTTGCGAAAGCCGTTCTCGGTCTCGCCGCCGAACGGCACGAACGGATGCTTGGCGTCGATCATCGCCTGCACGACGCCGGTGTCGCCGCCCTGCGCGGTGATGCCGTCGAATTTCTTGTGGACGGCGATGGCGTCCGCCGTCGCCTTCTGCGCCGTCGGGTCATCCCACTTGCCGAGCACCTCGACCACTTCCCACGGCTTACCGGTGGCGTCGAAGGTCTCGTGGATGCCGTTGTGACGGTCTGTGTCCACCGACGTGCCGGCCACGCCGCGCACCTCGAGGACCTTGCCGCCCTCCGGCAGATGCTTGGCCAGCCAGTTCGCCCACAGCACGCCGAGCCCCTTCTGGTCGACATTGACGTTGATGGCGTCTTCGGTGTCGAGGATGTTGTCGAAGGCGACCAGGATGACCCCTGCCTCCTTGGCGCGCTTGATGACGGGCGCGAAGGCGGTCGGGTTCTGCGCGTTGACCACCACGGCGTCGAAGCCGGAATCGATGAAGTTGTTGATCGCCGAGATCTGCGCCGGCACGTCCTCGCCGGTCGACACGACCTTGAACTCTTTCAGCTTGGCGGCCACGTCCGGCTGCGCCGCGTAGGCCTTGGCCGTCTGGATCATCTGGATGCGCCAGGTGTTGGCGATGTAGCCGTTGGCGAGCCCGATCCGGTACGGCCCTTCTTTCTTCGGATATTTGAAGAACTTGGTCTCCGCCGCCCACGGAACGAAGCATTCCGCTTCGGCGGCAGGTCCGCTGACGATCTCGGGATCGGCGATGGCCGACGTGGATAGAAGCGCCAGCGCGGTGGCGGCCACCAGGCCGCCCGCGAGTTTCTTGATCATGGATGTCCTCCCAACGAGCTGCGATCAGGTGGATGCAGTCGAGGCAATCCGCAACAGACCGTTCGCGCCGCTCCCGAAGCAGCGACGGAGGTTCTCAACCCAAGTCTGCAGAAGACGTGTCCCGATTGCTCTCCGACGACGCCATCGGTCTCCTCCCAATGTCACGTCGCCAAGGATGGTAGCGCTACCATGCGCGTCTGTAAAGACGGCTGTTCTTGAATTGGAAAGTCGAGGGAAGAAAGCGTGCCTGCCGTTTACATGGGGCCGGCGGTGCTGTCGCGGGCGACGACCTCGAACCCCAAGTCGACGATGCGCTCCTCGACGGGCTCGCCCCGCATCGCTGCCTTCACCATCGCGGCGGCGCGATAGCCGATGTCGTAGCGATGGGTGCGCACGCTGGTGATGGAAGGGTAGGCGACTTGCATCATGTCCAGGTCGTTGAAGCCGCAGATGCCGATCTGCCTCGGCACGCCGAGCGACGCATAGTGGCATTCGAACAGCACGCCGAGCGCCAAATCGTCATTGTTGCAGAAGACGCCGTCGATCGTCGGCACCCGGGCCAGCGCGTCGCGCAGCAGCTCGCGGCCGAGCGACACGCTTGAGGGGATGGGCGTTGTGCTCACCAGGCGCGGCTCGAACAGGCCGGCCGCCTCCATCGCCTGCCGATACCCCGCCAGCCGGCGCTGCGAGCGCGGGTCCATGCGCGCCCCGATGAAGCCGATCCGCCGATAGCCGCGCGACAGCATGTGCTCGGTCGCCGCGCGGCCGCCGTCGAAATGCGAGAACCCGACGCACATGTCGACCGGGTCGGGCCCGGCTTCCATGATCTGGACGACCGGGCAGCCCGCCGCCTCCAGCAGCGTCCGCGTCTGCGGTGTCTGGTCGAGCCCCGAGACGATCAGCGCCGCCGGCCGCTGGCCGAGGAACACCTTGAGCAGCCTCTCCTCCTCCAGCCCGGAATAGTGTGTGTGGCCAATCTGGATCTGGAAGCGGGTGTCGACCAGGCCGTCATAAATGCCGCGCACCACGTCGGCAAAGACGTTGTTGGTTAGGGAGGGGACCAGAACGCCGACCACGTCGGCGCGCGCCGAGGCCAGGGCCCGCGCATTGCGGTCGGGCACGTAGCCCAGCGCCCGCACCGCCGCGTCGATCTGCGCGCGCAATGTAACGGAGACGCGGTCGGGCTCGCGCAGCGCCCGCGACACGGTGATGGCGCCCACCCCGGCCAGCCGCGCCACGTCGGCGAGCGTCGGACGCCCGCCGCCGCGGCGCGAGGGCCGCCTGCCGGCACCGCCGGCAGTGTCTTCCTGGGCTGGCTCCTGCCGTCGCGCCATGGCGGTGGCCGTCAGTCGGCCGCAGCGGCCGGCGGGGGTTCCGTCTCGGCCGGCTCGGGCTTCGGCGTGCCTGGCTCCGCCGGCGGCGCTTCGGGATCGGCGCCATCCTGCGGGACGGCGACCGACGCCGGCGCCGTGCGCGTGAAGGTGACGCCATCGAAGACCACGGTGGAAAAGTCGGGGGCCGACATCTTGCGCGTCGAGCCGTCGTCGCACATGAACATCGGCCAACCGGCGTCGTAGCAGAACAGCTCCCGGCAAAGGCTGCTCACGCAATTGCCCTCCGTCACCGAGAAGCGGCCGTCGTCGAGCCGGCGGATCAGGCTCCCATTCGGCGCTCGCCACGTCCAGCGCTCGTCGCCATAGTCGGCCGGATTGATCAGCCCTGCCACACCGATGCTGCCGAGCGACCGCTCCAGGAGAAGGCGATATTGCGTCATGGCGCGCGAATAGCCGCTCAGCGCCGGACCGCCCGTGACATAGGTCCACAGCATCTGCGGCGAGAACAGCGCGCTCTCCGCCTTGCCGGCTCCGCCGACCGAGGAGGCGCCGGCGACCACGACCAGGGCCGCGGCAAGGGTCGAGGCGGCGCCCCGGCGACAAAGCCGGAGCCGCTCCGCTGCCATGCGGACCATCACCTGCATCGCGTCCTTCCCCGTCTCGGACCACGCTGCGGCCGCCGGGCGACCGCAGACCTGCCAAGGTTATCGCAGATTCGCCGCTCTTGCCGCAGCTTTCTGTTACAGCCCGCGCTCATAAAGCGCGGCGGATCATTTCGCCGGTTCCGGCGTTCCCCGTCGATGACCCCGAATTGCTCTATGAGAGGCTGACGACGATGGAAGGCTCCGGCAACAAGAACCGTTCGGCTGCAGCCGAGGCCAGGCAGCGCGACGTCCAGCGAGAGGTCGACGGCAAGGACGCGGCGCGCGGCAAGTCCGCCAAGAAAAAGCGCGGCGCGATGCAGGCAGGGGCGCGCCGCTATCCCGCGCCGCCTTTTCCGCCGCAGCACCAGCCGAAGCCGGGTGCCGAGCGCAAGCTCGACCCCAAGCCGATGTACGACGCGCCCTTCTATCGCGGCTCCGGCAAGCTCGACGGCAAGGTCGCGCTGATCACCGGAGGCGATTCGGGCATCGGTCGCGCCGTTGCGGTGCTCTACGCCCGCGAGGGGGCCGACGTCGCGATCGGCTACCTTGAGGCCGAGCAGGCCGACGCCGAGGCGACCAAGGAGGCGGTCGAGGCCGAAGGCAGGACTTGCATTCTCTTGCCCGGCGACGTCGCCGACCGCGACTATTGCCGTAAGGCGGTCGCAGCCACCGTCGAGGCTCTCGGACGACTCGACGTGCTGGTCAACAACGCGGCCTTCCAGGTTCACACGAAGCGGCTGGAAGACCTGTCGCCGGAGCATTTCGACCTGACGCTGAAGACCAACCTCTACGGCTACTTCCATATGGCGCAGGCCGCGGTGCCGCGCATGAAGCCCGGCTCCGCGATCGTCAACACAGGCTCAGTGACGGGCATCGACGGCTCCAAGGAGCTGCTCGACTATTCGATGACCAAGGGCGGCATCCACGCCTTTACCCGAGCCCTGGCCGGCAGCCTCGTCGACAAGGGCATCCGGGTGAACTGCGTGGCGCCGGGTCCCGTCTGGACGCCGCTCAACCCGTCGGACAAGGAAGCCGAGGACGTCTCAAAGTTTGGATCGCAAACGCCGATGAAACGGCCGGCCCAGCCGGAGGAAATCGCTCCGGCTTACGTCTTCCTGGCCTCGCCTCACTGCTCCAGCTACATCACGGGAGAGATTCTGCCGATCGTCGGCGGCTACTGATCGCGGCGCCGGGAACCCGAAGCCTCCAGATGGGTTAATGATGCCGAGAGCCGCATTGAGGTTGGCTGGCGTGAGCCTCGATACCTATCACAGCCTTGGCCTGACCGTGCGGGCGAGCCCCCGCAAGGTGGTGCGCGCCACGCGTCGGCCGGCAGATTGGCTCCACGCCGCCCAGCTTCGCGCCGTGCGCAAGGCCTTCTACCGCGACATGCTACGCTACCACCGGGCGGCGCAACGCCTGGCACGTGAATTTCGATGGTGAGGGAAGCCCCCGCCTCCCGATAGCCGGGTCGGTCGGCCGCTCAGGATGGCTTCTTGGCCCTGCTTGCCTTCGGCTTTGCTGTTCCAGGGGCGGCTGCCGGCTTGGCACCGGGCTTTGCACGAGGCCGCTTGGCGGGCGCCTCGCTGCCTCCGACCTCGCGCTCCGCCTGCTCCCAATGGCGCCTGTCGGCACCGTGCGGGCGTCCCTCTTTCTCCCAGAGCTCATGTGCCTTCTCGCGGATGCGGCTCTCTCGATCGCCAGGCATATGCGTCCTCCTGTTGGAAGCCGTGAGTCAGTCCGGGAAGGATTGCGGCAGCGGCCGCAGATTGTCCAGTGCGATTTGGGAAATCTCGGCGAAAACGGTTCGCCTGCGGGATCGGCCGCGAACGGCCGCGAGCCCCTACGCGCCGCCCACCCGGCGCCGCTCTTCGCGCTGCCGGCGCAGCACTTCGTCAGTCCCGATCGGGGCCTTCTTCGGGCAGCCGGGGATGACGGTCGACACGACGGAGATCGGATCGCTCGCCGGAAACGAATCCTCCAGGCCCTCCACGAGCTGCTCTTCCAGGGTCTGACGGTCCTCCGCCCGCCCCGGGGTCCTTCGCTTGCGGATCTTGGTCAAGGCGTTCATGGCGGACTCCTCGAATCGTGCAGGTCCAAGGCAACGTCGCGTCCTGGGGATTGTTCCGCGCGCCGCCGGATGCGCCTCCGCATGAGCAGTTCTGCCCATGGCGGCTGTCGGGGCATCGGCTAGACTTGCGAGGTCGCGGTCATCCTCGATACGTCGTCGCCGCGATTGCGCCCGGCCGAGCCCGTCCCCACCCGCACGCCGACCGGGCGCACCCGGGTGGGCGCGAGAAGACGACGTACCGTAAACACCCGCTCGCCGCCCTGAGTCCTCGCGCCCGGCTCCCTTCATGCCGGACTTCCTCGATTGCCGCCATCGAAACGCTGGCTTAACCCTACGCGGTAAGGTTAGCACCCGCCGGCGGGCGTCGCGCTCGCCTCACCCTGGCATCCCGCCGAAGGCCAGGAACAGCGCTAGCAGGAAGACCGCCACGAGAATCGCCAAGATCGAGCGCTTCTGCCAGGAAGGCGGAGGCGCATCCCAGTTGTAGGAGGTCATCAGGTATCCTTCCATGAGCTCATTCGAACACAACGCAGGCTCATGAGCGCCGATCAGAGAAACGGCACAGCCTTTGAAGGTTGCGTTCAGATGTCCCAAAATGAGACTTTTCCCTATAAAAAGTTTAAATTGTCGTAGTTAAGAAATTCTTACTCAGAACCTGTTCACAGGCATCTATGAGTTTCAGCTTGGTCATGCTAAATGCGCTGATATCGACTTTCCATTGATGGGACGCTGCAGCGCATGAGCCATACTCCGATGAGCGACAAGGACGTCTCGGTGGCCGCGGATATCGTCGCCGCCTATGTTTCGAACAATTCGGTTCCCATCACTCAGCTGTCGACGCTGATCGCCGACGTCCATCAGGCGTTGCTGGGTCTCCGATCCGATCGCGACCTGCCGCTGACGGCTCCCGTGCCGGCGGTCCCGCCGAAGAAATCGGTCCATCCGGACTACTTGGTGTGCCTGGAGGACGGGCGGAAGTTCAAGTCGTTGAAGCGGCATCTGCGCAGCCGCTATCACATGACGCCGGAGGACTACCGCCGCAAATGGAACCTGCCGCCCGACTATCCCATGGTGGCGCCCAACTACGCGGCGCGTCGCTCGGAGCTGGCCAAGGGCATGGGCCTGGGCAGCGTCATCAGCCGATAGGCGGAAGGCCGCATCTAAAAGTTGACTTCTACAGTTTAGAATCATTCTAACCTATTGAAGTCATACGCCTTTTCAAGTGATTTCAGTTGACTTCGGCAGCCGATGCGGCTTACTGGCAGCGCGGCCTGCGGGCCGCACCCCTTTGATGTCAGGGCCTTGAACCCTTTCGATTGGAGGCTGCGATGGGGCACACGACTCCGCCGCGCATCGGCGCGGACCAGCCGGCTGAGTCCGGGGCGGGCTACATTGCCCGCCGTTCTCGCTGCTCCAATCCTTCCGGTTCAATCCTGTCTCGATTCGTCGTCGACGCCGTTTTTCGCCCGCGCCGCAGGCGCGGCCGCTTATCCGAGGAGAGGATCATGAGCATCATCGTCACGCGGCCGGTCAGGCACCTGCCGGCCATCCTTGCCACCGCCGCGTTGACGGCCGCCGTGTTCGTGCTGCCGGCAAAGGCGGCCACGGATGCAAAGGCGGTTCTCACGACCTATGCCGACATCGCTCTCGCCAAGTATGAGGATTCGCTGAGCACCGCCAAAACGCTGGACCAGGCGGTCGACGCGCTGATCGCCAAGCCGTCCGAAGCGACGCTGGCCGCTGCCCGCGAGGCCTGGAAGGCGGCGCGCATCCCCTATCAGCAGACGGAGGTCTATCGCTTCGGCAACGCCATCGTCGACGATTGGGAGGGCAGGGTAAACGCTTGGCCGCTCGACGAGGGGCTGATCGACTACGTCGACGCCGGCTATGGCACCGAGTCGGACGAGAACAGCCTCTACGTGGCCAACGTCGTCGCCAACACGTCCATCGAGATCGACGGCGCCAAGGTGGACACCACGACGATCACGCCCGAGCTTCTGTCCGGCAAGCTGCAGGAGGCCGGCGACATCGAGGCCAACGTGGCGACCGGCTATCACGCGATCGAGTTCCTGCTCTGGGGCCAGGACCTCAACGGCACCAAGGCAGGCGCCGGCAATCGTCCCTACACGGACTTCGACGTCGCCAATTGTACCGGCGGCCACTGCGACCGCCGCGCCGCCTACCTGGCTGCGGCGAGCGACCTGCTGGTCACCGACCTCCAGGAGATGGTGGCCAATTGGGGACCGGACGGGCCGGCGCGCAAGGCGCTCCTCGACGGCGACGCCAAGGCGGGCATCTCCACCATCCTCACCGGGATGGGCTCGCTCTCCTATGGCGAGCTCGCCGGCGAGCGCATGAAGCTCGGCCTGCTGCTGCACGACCCCGAGGAAGAGCACGATTGCTTCTCCGACAACACCCACATCTCCCACCTCTACGACGCGATCGGCATCCGCAATGCCTATCTGGGCAGCTACAAGCGCGTCGACGGCAGCGTGGTCGAGGGCTCGTCGGTCGCCGCGATGGTCAAGGAGGTCGACCCCGCGCTCGACGCCGAGCTCTCCGGCAAGCTCGACGCCACCGTGGCCAAGATGGAGGCGATCCAGGCGCGCGCCGTCGGTGGCGAGGCTTACGACCAGCAGATCGGCGAGGGCAATGCCGAAGGCAACGCCACCGTCCAGGCGGCGATCGACGCGCTGATCGACCAGACGCGCTCGATCGAGCGGGCGGTCGCGGCGCTCAAGCTCGACGCCATCGCCTTCGAAGGCTCGGACAGCCTCGATGCCCCTGACAAGGTCTTCCAGTAGGCCTTCGCGGCCAGCCAGTCGGCGCCCCGGCGCCGCCAGCCATTGAGTTAGAGTCGGAAATGCTGATCTGCCACTGCAACCTCATCACCGAGAAGGAGATCGAAGACACGATTGTCGGGCTTCTCGACCAGGATCCCTGGACGCTGGTCGTGCCCGCCAAGGTCTATCACGCGCTGCACAAGCGAGGTCGCTGTTGCGGCTGCTTCCCAAATGTGGTCGAAACGATCATTCGGGTCACCGAAAACTATCACGCGCGTTCGGAGGCGAGCGGCGCGGACATCGTTTCACACCTCGACCGCGTCCGCGGACTGAGGACCCAATACGGGAGCAGAATCAATGAAAGGCGAAATTCAGGTCATCGAGCGGCTTAACGAGGCTCTGTTTCTGGAGCTCGGGGCGGTGAACCAATACTGGCTGCACTACCGCCTGCTCGAGGACTGGGGTTTCTTCAAGCTCGCCAAGAAGGAGCGCGAGGAATCGATCGAGGAAATGCATCACGCCGACAAGATCATCGAGCGGATCATCTTCCTGGAGGGTCATCCCAACCTGCAGACGGTCTCGCCCTTGCGGATCGGCCAGAACGTCCGCGAGGTGCTGGAGGCGGACCTCGCCGGCGAATACGACGCCCGCACGTCCTACAAGAAGTCGCGCGAGATCTGCCAGGAGCTCGGCGACTACGTGACGATGAACCTGTTCGAGGACCTGCTGAAGGACGAGGAGGGGCACATCGACTTCCTGGAGACACAGCTCGATCTGCTCGACTCGATCGGCGAGGAGCGCTACGGGCTCCTCAATGCGGCCTCCGCGAAGGACGCCGAGTAAGGCCATGGCGGATGCGGCGCGCGCCTGACCGACTGCGCCGCGCGCCTTTCCCCGGTCTTGCCGCCGCGCTGCTCGCTGCGGCGCTGGGCCCCGCCGTCCTCGCCGTCTCTTCCGCCGACGAGTCCCCCGGCCTTGTCTCCGCCCGCCAGGACCTGTCGGCCAAGGACCAGGCCCGGGTCGACCAGGTCACGCGGCCGACCACCGATTTCAAAGCACCGGAACCCTTCGAGACGCTGCAGGGCGGCGCCGCGACGTCGCGCAAACGGGTCAACCAGGACGCCTTCTCCCAGTCCTCCGCCAACCTGACCTTCGAGGAGGAAGGCACCTTCAAGCTCGGCAACGGCCTGTTCCGCAAGGTCTGGGTGTCGTCGCCGTCGTCGACGCAGGCCTCGGACGGGCTCGGGCCGCTGTTCAACGCCCGCGCCTGCCAGAGCTGCCATCTGAAGGATGGCCGCGGCCACCCGCCGGAGAACGGCGCCGACGCCACCTCCATGTTCCTGCGGCTGGCCCGGCAGGCCGAGACTGTGGAGGAGAAGACGGCGGTCGCCGCCAAGCAGGTGCTCAACCTGCCCGACCCGACCTATGGCAGCCAGCTCCAGGACCTTGCGGTCCCGGGCCTGCCGGGCGAAGGCAAGATGACGGTCGCCTACGAGGAACGTCCGGTGACGCTTGGCGACGGCAGCACCGTATCGCTGCGGGCTCCGACCTACGCCGTCGTCCGCCTCGCCTCCGGGCCGATGCATCCGGATACGACCTTGTCGCCCAGGGTGACGCCGCCGATGATCGGCCTCGGGCTGGTCGAGCAGATCCATCCGGCCGACATCCTGGCGAAGGCCGATCCACACGACCGCGACGGCGACGGCATCTCCGGCAAGGCGTCAGTCGTGCGAGACGCGGCAACCGGCGGACTGGCGCTCGGCCGGTTCGGCTGGAAAGCCTCCACCGCCTCGATCCGCCAGCAGACGGCGGAGGCCTTCGCCGGCGACATGGGGATCTCGACGCCCGAGATGCCCAAGCCGTGGGGCGACTGCACCGAGGCGGAGACTGCCTGCCGCGCCTTGCCCACCGGCGTCCAGCCCCGCCTTGGGGATGCCGAAGCGCCGCCGCCCGTCATGGACCTTGTCACCTTCTATGCCCGGAACCTCGCCGTCCCCGCACGCCGCGGCGCCGGCAAGCCCGAAGTGCTCGACGGCAAGCGGGTCTTCTACGGCCTCGGCTGCGTGTCCTGTCACACGCCGAAATACGTCACCCGCCGCGATGCGCCCGACAAGGCGCAGGCCTTCCAGCTCGTCTGGCCCTATTCGGATTTCCTGCTGCACGACATGGGCGAGGGCCTGGCCGACGGCCAGCAGGTGGGCGACGCCGACGGGCGCGAATGGCGCACCCCGCCGCTTTGGGGCATTGGGCTGACCGAGCGCGTCAACGGCCACACCTTCTTTCTGCACGACGGGCGCGCCCGCAACCTTACCGAGGCCATCCTCTGGCATGGCGGCGAGGCGACCAAGGCGCGCGACGGCTTTGCAGCGCTGCCGGCAAACGACCGCGGCGCGCTGATCGCCTTCCTGGAGTCCCTCTGATGCCCACGATCCGCTGCCTCCTCGCCGCCGCGCTGCTCGTCCTCGGAGCGGCCTGGCCATCCGCCGCGTCGGCGTCGCCGCAACAGGTCGTGCAGCAGGCCGTCGACGGGTTCATCCGTCCCGGCTATCAGCGCTTCCACGCCGCCGCCTCCGCCCTCTCGGAGGCCGTGGGCCGGCTTTGTGATGCCCCGTCCGGCGAGCGCCTGGCCGGCGCGCGCTCCGCCTTCGCCGACGCGGTCGCGGCCTGGAGCGCCATCGAGATCGTCCGTTTCGGTCCCGTCACCGAGGAGAACCGCCTGGAGCGCGTGCTCTACTGGCCCGACCGCAAGGGCCTGGGGCTGAAGCAGGTCCAAGCGGCGCTGGCGAGCCAGGACGCCACCGCCGCGGACCCCGCGACGCTGGCTGGAAAGAGCGTCGCCATGCAGGGTCTTGGTGCGCTGGAGTTCGTGCTCTTCGGCACCGGCGCCGACGTGCTGGCGGCAACGGGCGACGGCTTCCGGTGCCGCTACGGTGCAGCGATCGCCGCGAACCTCGATGCCATCGCCGCTGCGCTCCAGGACGAATGGCAGGCGCCCGACGGCTTCGCCGCGCGCTGGACCGCGCCGGGGCCTGAAAATCCGCTCTACCGGGACCAGCAGGAGGCGCTCACCGAGCTTCTCGAAGTGTTCGTCAACGGCCTGGAGCTCGTCCGCGACCAGCGGCTGGGCGGCTTCCTCGCCGAGAAAGCGGCGGACGATCGGCCCAAGCAGGCGCTGCTCTGGCGCTCGGCGCTGACCGCGGACGCGCTGGCCGCCAATGTGGCCGGCCTCCAGGCGCTCTTCGACGCCTCCCGCCTGGCCGACGAGCTGTCGGCGGAGACGCGCTGGATCGGCGGCTCCATCGATTTCGAGTTCGCCAACGCCGCCGACGCCGCCAAGGGCGCCAAAGGGCCGATCGCCGAGGTGCTCGCCGATCCCCGGCGGCGCTCCAAGCTCGCCTATTTCGGCATCGTCACGTCGAGCCTTTCGGAGCAGTTCGGCGGCCGGCTGTCGACCGAGCTCGGCCTGACGGCCGGCTTTTCCTCGCTGGACGGCGACTGACATGCGGCCGATCGACCGACGGCGATTCCTGAAGGCGGCGGGCGCCGGCTTCGCCGCGGCCCTGGCGCCGGCGGCCCGCGCCGCGGTCGAGGAGGCGGATGCCGTCTTCGCCACCGCGTTCCAGCGTCGCGACGGCGCCTATGGCGTGGCGCTTCTCTCCGAGGCGGGCAAGATGCTGTTCGCTGTCGACCTGCCCGAGCGCGGCCACGACATCGCCTTCGACCCCGTGCACCGGAAGGCCGTCGCCTTCGCCCGCCGGCCAGGCACCTTCGCCGTCGTCTTCGACCATGCGGCCGACAAGCCGCCGCTCACCATCATGAGCGTCGAGGGAAGGCATTTCTTCGGCCACGGAGTGTTCTCGCCCGACGGGCGCCTGCTCTACGCGACCGAGAACGACTTCGAGGCCGCCGCGGGGATGATCGGCGTCTACGACGCCACCGACGGCTTTCGCCGCCTGGGCGAGTTCCCGACCCGCGGCATGGACCCTCACGAGCTGCTGCTGATGCCGGACGGACGCACACTCGCGGTCGCCAATGGCGGCATCGAGACGCATCCCGATTTCGGCCGCGCCAAGCTCAATCTGTCGACCATGAAGCCGTCCCTGGTCTTCCTCGACCGCGAGACCGGGGGGCTGATCGAGAAGCATGCGCTTGCCCCCGCCCTTCACCAGCTGTCCATCCGCCATATGGACCTGGACGCCGCCGGCACGGTCTGGTTCGGCTGCCAGTACGAGGGACCGGCTGGCGACCGGCCGCCGCTGGTCGGCCGCGCCCGCCCCGGCGAGGAGGTAGCCCTGCTCGACCTCCCCCCCGAGGTGCTCGCCGGCTTGCGCAACTATATCGGCTCGGTCGCCGCCAACCCGGCTGCCGGAACGGTCGCCGTCTCCTCGCCGCAGGGCAACAGCCTGGCGGTCATCGACGTCGCGGACGGCAAGGTGCGGGCCACCCGCGCGCTGAGCGAGGTGTGCGGCCTGGCGCCCGACGGCGGCGCCTTCCTGGCGACCTCCGGCACTGGCACGGTGCTGGCGCCGTCCGGCGCCCGCGCCGAGGTTCCCGACATCGCCTGGGACAACCATCTTCTGCGCATCGACCGCTGGCCTGGCTAGGCGCGGGCGTCAGTCGCCCATCTTGAGCGCCTGGATGAAGGCCTCCTGCGGAATGTCGACCTTGCCGAACTGGCGCATCCGCTTTTTGCCTTCCTTCTGCTTCTCCAGCAGCTTCCGCTTGCGGGTGACGTCGCCGCCATAGCATTTCGCCGTCACGTCCTTGCGCAGCGCGGAAATCGTCTCGCGGGCGATCACCGTGCCGCCGATCGCCGCCTGCAGCGGGATCTTGAACATGTGCTTGGGGATCAGGTCCTTGAGCTTCTCCACCATGTCCCGGCCGCGCTTCTCCGCGGCGCCGCGGTGCACCATCATCGACAGCGCATCCACCGGCTCGCCATTCACCAGCAACGTCATCTTCACCAGATTGCCTTCCCGGTAGTCGGTGAGGTGGTAGTCGAACGAGGCATATCCCTTGGAGATCGACTTTAGGCGGTCGTAGAAGTCGAACACAACTTCGTTCAACGGCAGGTCGTAGATCAGCATCGCTCTTTTGCCGACATAGGACAGGTCGACCTGTACCCCGCGGCGGTCCTGGCACAGCTTGAGGATGGCGCCGAGAAAGTCGTCCGGCGTCAGGATCGTGGCGCGGA
The DNA here is from genome assembly GCA_040510195.1 of Mesorhizobium sp. Lineage (GTDB taxonomy): Bacteria > Pseudomonadota > Alphaproteobacteria > Rhizobiales > Rhizobiaceae > JBEVJK01. The sequence goes on from JBEVJK010000082.1 coordinate 46,626, forward strand.
TCCATGGCTCCTCGATATGGTCTATCCTGACCAAATCGGGCATGTCGGCGGGATTGTGCAATTCGCGCATCGAGCCGTCGGTCATGTGCAGGCGGTAGACGACGGACGGCGCCGTTGCGATCAGGTCGAGGTCGAACTCCCGCTCCAGCCGCTCCTGGACGATCTCCAGGTGCAGCAGGCCGAGGAAGCCGCAGCGAAAGCCGAAGCCCAGCGCCGCCGACGTCTCCATCTCGAAGGAGAATGAGGCGTCGTTCAGCCTGAGCCTGCCCATTGCCGCCCTGAGGTCTTCGAAATCCGCGGCGTCGACGGGGAACAGCCCGCAGAAGACGACTGGCTGCGCCGGCTTGAAGCCGGGCAGGGCGGTCTCCGTCGGCCGCCTGTCGTCGGTGATGGTGTCTCCGACGCGGGTGTCCGCGACCTCCTTGATCGAGGCGGTGATGAAACCGAACTCGCCCGGGCCGAGCTCTTCCACCGCCAGCATCTTGGGCGTGAAGACGCCCGTCCGCTCGACGGAATAGCGCGCGCCGGTGCCCATCATGCGGATCGTCTGGCCCTTTTTCAGCCGCCCGTCGATGATGCGCACCAGCACGATCACGCCAAGATAGGCGTCGTACCAGCTGTCGACCAGCATCGCCTTGAGCGGCTTTTCGGCATTTCCCTCGCGCGGCGGCGGCAGCTGGTGCACGATCGCCTCCAGCACGCCCTCGATGCCGAGCCCTGTCTTGGCCGAGATCAGCACCGCCTGCGAGGCGTCGAGCCCGATCACCTCCTCCACCTGCTCGCGGATGCGGTCCGGCTCCGCGGCCGGCAGGTCGATCTTGTTCAGCACCACCACGATTTCGTGGTTGTTGTCGATCGCCTGGTAGACGTTGGCGAGCGTTTGCGCTTCCACCCCCTGCGAGGCGTCGACCACCAGCAGCGAGCCCTCGCAGGCAGCCAGCGAGCGCGACACCTCGTAGGCGAAGTCGACATGGCCGGGCGTGTCGATGAGGTTCAGCACGTAGTCTTCGCCGTTCTTGGCGCGGTAGTTGAGGCGCACGGTCTGCGCCTTGATGGTGATGCCGCGCTCCCGCTCGATGTCCATCGAATCGAGCACCTGGTCCTTCATCTCGCGCGTATCGAGCCCGCCCGTGGTCTGGATCAGCCGGTCGGCCAGCGTCGACTTGCCGTGGTCGATATGCGCCACGATGGAGAAGTTGCGGATGTGGTCGAGCGGGGTCGTCATGGTGGCGGGGGCTTTAGCAGGCGGGTCCGCCTTCCACAAGCGGAGCCGCAGCGCCGCCGCGCTGCGCCGGCTGGCGGCGGTGTCAGCCGCTGGCGAAGTCGACGAGCAGCTTGACGTTAAGCGCGGCGATCGCCACGGCGATCAGGCCGGCCAGCGCGATCAGCCAGCGCGGCGCCACCATCTCGCCCATCTTCGTGCGGTCGGCGGTGAACATCACCAGCGGAAAGACGGCGAAGGAGAGCTGCAGCGACAGCACCACCTGGGTGAGGATCAGCAGCTGGGCGGTTCCGCTTTCGCCGTACCAGATGGTGACGATCGACGCCGGCACGATGGCGATGGCCCGCGTGATCAGCCGGCGCAGCCAGGGCGGCAGCCGGATCTCCAGGAAGCCTTCCATCACGATCTGCCCGGCAAGCGTCGCAGTGACCGTCGAGTTGATTCCGCAGCAGAGCAGCGCGATGCCGAACAGCGTCGGCGCGATCGCCAGTCCGAGCAGCGGTGCCAGCAGCGAATGCGCCTCGCCGAGCTCGGCGACCTCGGTGCTGCCGGTGGCGTGGAATGTCGCCGCCGCCAGGATGAGGATGGAGGCGTTGATGAGCAGCGCGAACATCAACGCCACGGTGGAATCGATGGTGGCGAAGCGCAGCGCGTCGCGCCGGTCGGACAGCGCGCCGCCATAGGCGCGCGTCTGCACGATGCCGGAATGCAGATAGAGGTTATGCGGCATCACGGTGGCCCCGAGGATGCCGAGCGCCAGATAGAGCATCTCCGGGTTGGTGACGATCTCGGTGGTCGGCGCAAAGCCGCGCACCACAGCCCCCCAGTCGGGATCGGCCAGCGCGATCTGGATGCCGAAGCACACGGCGATGACGCCGAGCAGCGTGATGATCAGCGCTTCCACCCAGCGGAACCCAAGCTTCTGCAGGTAGAGGATCAGGAACACGTCGAGCGCGGTGATGATGACGCCGATCTCGAGCGGAATGCCGAAGATCAGGTTGAGGCCGATCGCCGTGCCGATCACCTCGGCGATGTCGGTGGCGATGATTGCCACCTCCGCCAGCAGCCAGAGCCCGAGGGCCACCGGCTTCGGGAATGCGTCGCGGCAGGCTTGCGCCAGATCGCGGCCCGATGCGATGGCCAGGCGTGCGCACAGCGATTGCAGGATGATCGCCATGATGTTGGAGACCAGCGCCACCACCAAAAGCGTGTAGCCGAAGCGCGATCCGCCGGCGAGCGACGTCGCCCAGTTGCCCGGGTCCATATAGCCGACGGCGACCAGGTAGCCGGGGCCGACGAAGGCCGCGGCACGCCTCCATGTCGGCCCCGAACGGGTGACCGCCACCGTCCTGTAGACATCCGAGAGCGAAGCTTCGCCCCTCAGGCGGCGCCACCCCGAGTCGATCCGTCCGGCCAGCTGATCCACGTTCTGCTCTTCCAATCGCACTTGCAACTCATTTGCAAATAACCCATCGCTTGCCGGTTTGCAAGAGGCTGCATGGGCGGGCGCCGCATCGTAACGAAGTCGGATGGATTTTCCACTGGGCTCCCGACAGCGCTGTCAACCCCGACCGAGCCTGCCCGCAGCGAGCCCTTCCGCCCCGCCTCGCTTGACGCTGCGCGCGCTTTCCGGAACAAGGCGCAGACAGGGTCTGCTCGGCACAGGAGGGTCAGGCGTGACAGGAACGGGCATGGTGCAGCTGGCCGCCTCGACGGTCGTTTTCCTGCTGGCCGCCAGTGCCGCCAAGGCCTGGACGATGGCCCCGAACCTGTGGCGGATGCTTCTGGTGCTGGCGCTCTATTCCGTCGGCAACCTGATCATGCTGCGGCTGATTCGCGATTTCGGCATGGGCCTGGCACTCAGCCTGTCGGGCGTCATCCAGCTGCTGGCGGTAAACGTCATCGCCTTCGCCGTCTACCGCGAGCACATCAACCTTCTGCAGGGGGTCGGCCTGGTGCTGGCAGTGGTCGCGGTTGCCTTGATCACCCTCGGTCCCTATCTCAGCACCCGATAGGCAGGTAGAGACAGGGCGATGCAAGCCAAGGACTTCGCGATCTGGCGCCGCGTCGAGTTCAATGTCCTCATGGCCGGCCTGGTGATTGCGGGCGGGCTATGGGGCTTCGTCGAGCTCCTCGGGATTGCCCGCGACACGTCGGCCCACGCCTTCGACACCGAGATCCTGCTCTTTTTTCGCACGCCCGGCGATCCCGCCGATCCGATCGGCCCCGTCTGGCTGGAGGAGGCGATGCGTGATCTGACGGCACTGGGATCGACCAGCGTCCTGGTTTTCGCGGTCGCCATCTCGATCGTCTACCTGCTGCTGGCGGGTCGGCCGTCGCTCGCTCTGTTCATCCTGGTCGCGGTTGTCGGCGGCCAGGTCCTGTCGAGCGTGCTCAAGCTGGGCATCGAGCGTCCGCGGCCCGAGCTCGTGCCGCATCTCGCCCAGGTCTACACGCTGAGCTTCCCGAGCGGCCACGCCATGCTGTCGGCCGTCACCTATCTGACGCTCGGCTCGCTGCTGGCTCGTGCCATGCCGAGTCGCATCCTCAAGGTCTATGTGATGGCAGTCGCAGTGCTGGCGACGCTGCTGGTCGGCGTCAGCCGGGTGTATCTCGGCGTTCATTGGCCGTCGGACGTACTGGCAGGCTGGTGCGCCGGCTCGGCCTGGGCGATGCTCTGCTGGCTTGTCTCGCGCCGGCTCCTGGAGGGCCCCTCCGCTGTCCGCGCCAACGGTCCTTGACCGTCTTCGACAGGCTCAGGCCGCCATCGCCCGGCTCGGCTCCTCCGCGCTGCCCTCCATCCAGCTCTCCACCGGCCTCGGGGCTTTGCGCAGCACACGCCTGGCTTCGGCGAGGCTCTTCCGGGAGAGCCGGGCAGCGCTCTTCCGTAGAAGGCTGCGTGCCCGCCGCACGGCCTTCCGCCCGCGGAGCGGGCTGTCCTGGCCCTTCATGGCCGTGTCGAGCACGAAGAGGTCGTTGAGCTCGCCGAGCGTCTCACCGAGCGCCGTCACCGCCTTGCGCAGCTTGCGCTCCGCCAGCGCGTCGGCGAGCATGGAAAGCTGCAGCGCGTAGGCTTTGATGGCCTTGCGCAAGGCGTGGAAGTCCTCGGGCTGGCCGCGCCGTACGGCGAGCTTCCGCGCCTTTCGTGCCTTCTTGCGGCTGTGCTCGACCCCGTCCGACAGGATGTTCGTCGCGTCTCGGGCGCCGTCGGGCAGCGACAGGGCCGCGAGCGCCAGGCGCCCGGCCGCGCAGGCGGCCTCGGCCGCATCGATGGCGGGCGCCAGCGTCTCCTGGTGGTGGCCGAGCGCCGCCCGACGCGCGACAAGCGCCCTGCGCAGGGCCTTGAGCCGCCGCTTCCGACGCGGGAACTCCTTCCTCAGCCGGTCGACCGTCTCGACCAGCGCGGACGCTTCGCGCGCCCCTGCGACGCTGCGCCCGGCGTCGCGAAAGCGAACCTGCTCCCGGGCTGCGAACGCCTTGTCGCCCGCTGAGACGAGGCGAAACAGCGAGCGCAGCTCCTTGAAGCGCTTGCGCGCCTTGTGAAGCCCGCTGTCGGGCGCCTCGCGCGCCTCGGCAAGTCGGGCCGTCGCCGCCTCGATCAGCGCTCCGGCTGTCTCGCGCACCGCTTGGGTCAGCGGCTCCGCCGGGTCCAGCCGCGCTTTCATGACGTCGCGGCCGGCCGGCCGTTGCGGGCCAGCGATGCGTTGTAAAAAGCGGCGTCGCCGGTCACTTCGCGGCCCAGCCAGTCCGGCAGCTCCCGCGATGGCACGGCGTCGGGGGTCTCGAGCTCGGCCATCACCAGTCCGGCAAGCGGGCCGCCGAAGACGTCGACCTCGTAGAGACGGCCGCCATGCGCGACCTGGTAGCGCTCTTTCTCGATCGGCGCGCCGACGGCGAAGGCCGCCATCTCTTCCGCGTCGCCGGCCGGGATCGGATACTCGAACTCGTCGCGCTCGCGCCCCGCCGCCCCGAATTTCAACGTCAGCCGCGCGCCTGTGCCGTCGAGCCGCACCCGCATCGAGCGGTCGGGCCCCGTCGCCAGATAGAATTGCCGGATGCGGGCGGACCCGCGGCTCATCCCCCGCCAATCGTCTTTCACCACCAGGAACTTTCGCTCGATTTCCTTCGCCATGCGTCGCACTTAAGCGCAGCCTCGGACAGGCCGCAAGATCGCAGTTGACTTTAATCATTCGTTTGATTAAAGACGCGGCCATGCCGACCAGAGCTGCACACCCCCCGGCCACTCAGGCCGCTCCATCCTCGTCCGACCAGACGCGCGCCGCGCTGATCAGGGCCGGCCTGAGGCTGTTCGGGGCCAAGGGTTTCGCCGGCACGTCGACGCGCGACATCGCCGGACTCGCGAATGCCAATATCGGCAGCATCGCCTATCATTTCGGCGGCAAGGAGGGGCTGCGGGCGGCCTGCGCGACGCACATCGTGGAGACAATCAGGGCCGTCGCCGCCCAGGCCTTGGGACCGGACTTGACCGCTCCGGCGCCGCAGGCCGGCCCCGAGGCGGCCGCCGCGATCCTGAAGGCTGCGCTGGAGCGCATGATCAACTTCGTGGTCGCCAGGCCTGAAGCGGGCGAGATCGTGCAGTTCATCGTGCGCGAGCTGTCGCAGCCGACGGCGGCGCTCGACATCATCTACGACGGCGTGTTCGAGCCGACGCACCGTCGGCTCTGCGACATCTGGCAGCAGGCGACGGGCGAGCCGGCCGAGTCGGATCGCACGAAGCTCACCGTTTTCACCTTGATCGGCCAGGTGGTCTATTTCCGCATCGCCCGCGAACCGGTGCTGAGGCGCATGGGCTGGACCACCATCGGCAAGGCCGAGGCCGCCGCCGTTCTCGACGTCGCCGCGGCGAATTTGAACGCCATTCTGACAGACAGGAAAGGCAGGAAGCCATGAGCTTCGCGTGTTCGATTCCCATCGTCGCGTCGCTGCTCGGCTGCGCGCCCGCGGCGCCGCTGGCCGTCGGCTATGTCGAAGGCGAGTTCGTTCTTCTGGCGCCGATCGAGGTCGCCCAGGTCGAGACGGTCGAAGTGCGGCGCGGCGACCGGGTCGCGCCAGGCAACCCGATCGTGCATCTGGAGAAGGCCGATGCCGAGATCGCCGTCACCCAGGCCCAGTCGGCCGTGCTGCGGGCCCAGGCGCAGCTTGCCGACCTGAAGATCGGCAAGCGGCCGGAAGAGATCGCCGTGCTGGAGGCCTCGCTGCAGTCGGCGCTGGCCGAGCAGGCGGAGGCGGCGCGCGTGCTGACCCGCCAGTCCGACCTGCTGGAGCGCGGCACCGCGACCCGCGCCGACTACGACCGCGCCCAGACCGCCACGCAGACCGCCGACGCGGCCGTCGGCCAGGCCAGGGCCAACCTCGACGTGGCGCGGCTTCCCGCCCGCGCCGAGACCATCAAGGCGGCGGAGAACCAGGTGGCGATGGCGAAGGCCGAGCTCGAGCAGGCGAAGTGGCGGCTGTCCAAGCGGGTCCTGGTGGCGCCTTCGCCCGGCCGCATCGACGACGTGATCCGCGATCCCGGCGACATCGCCAGCCCATCGGCCCCGGTCATCTCGATGCTGCCCGACGGTGCCGTCAAGCTCAAGGTCTACGTTCCGGAGGAAAGCTTTTCCTCGGTCAAGGTCGGCGGCAAGCTGGCGGTGCGTTGCGATGGCTGCCCCGACGGGCTCACGGCGCGCATCAGCTATGTCTCGCCCGATCCGGAGTTCACGCCGCCGGTCATCTACTCGTTGGAGACGCGGCAGAAACTCGTCTACCTGGTCGAGGCGCGGCCCGAGGACCCGAATTCGCCGCTCCAGCCCGGCCAGATCGTCGACGTCGACCTGGCGGAGCCGGCCGGATGAACGCCATCGACGTGCACGGGCTGGTCAAGCGCTTCGGCACCAAGACGGTCGTCGACCACGTCTCGATGCGCGTCGCCGAGGGCGAGATCGTCGGCTTCCTCGGCCCCAACGGCTCCGGCAAGACCACCACCATCCGCATCATGTGCGGCCTGCTGACTCCCGACGAGGGCGAGGGCACGGTTCTCGGCTACGACATCAGGCGCGACAGCCTGAAGATCAAGCGCGAGGTCGGCTACATGACCCAGCGCTTCTCCTTCTACGAGGACCTGACGATCGCCGAGAACCTCGAATTCGTGGCCAGGCTGTACGAGCTTCGTCCGGTCGACGAGCATGTGGCGGCGACGCTCGACGACCTCGGCCTGACCTCGCGCAAGGACCAGCTGGCCGGCACCCTCTCGGGCGGCTGGAAGCAGCGTCTGGCACTTGCCGCCTGCATCATGCACAAGCCGCGCCTGCTGCTCCTCGACGAGCCCACCGCCGGCGTCGATCCCAAGGCGCGCCGCGAGTTCTGGGACGAGATCCATCGCCTGGCCCATGGCGGCCTCACCGTGCTGGTGTCGACCCACTACATGGACGAGGCCGAGCGCTGCCACCGCATCAGCTACATCTCCTACGGCAAGATGCTCGCCACCGGCACGGTCGACGAGGTGATCCGCAATGCCGGCCTGACCACCTTCGTGGTGAGCGGCGAGCGCCTCGACGAAGTCGCCGCCGCGCTGGAAGGCCGCCCCGGCGTCGAGCAGGTGGCGCCGTTCGGCTCGACCCTGCATGTCGTCGGCTCCGACAAGAAGGCGCTTTCGGCGGCGTTGGAGGACATCCGCAAGCGCAAGGGCGTCACCGTCAAGCCCGGCGAGACCAGCCTGGAGGACGTCTTCATCCAGTTCATGGCCGGCTCCAAGGACAATATGTCATGAGCGGCGTGACCTTCTCTTTCTCCCGCCTCGGCGCGCTTCTGCTCAAGGAGTTCATCCAGATGCGGCGCGACCGCATCACCTTCGCCATGATGCTCGGGGTGCCGCTCATGCAGCTTCTGCTGTTCGGCTACGCGATCAACAACGACCCCAAGAACCTGCCTGCCGCCTTGGTCGCGACCAGCAACGACCATTACACCCGCGCCATGGTGTCAGCCCTTCAGATGACCGGCTACTACCGCTTCAACCATGTGGTGGCGAGCGCCGCAGAGGCCGAGGCGCTGATCACCGACGGCACGGTCGCCTTCGTCGTCACCATTCCCTCCGACTTCGCCCGTCGCGTCGAGCGCGGCGACCATCCGCAGCTGCTGATCGAGGCGGATGCCACCGACCCTTCGGCGTCGAGCGGCGCCGTCTCCACCTTGAGCACGGTAGCCACCAATGCGCTGCTGCGCGAGCAGGGCATGCAGCAGGAGGCCAAGGAGGCCGCCCGCAAGGAGCTCGACGTGGTGGTGCACCGGCGCTACAACCCCGAGGGCATCTCGCAGTTCAACATTGTCCCCGGCCTGCTCGGCGTGATCCTGCAGATGACCATGGTGATGATGACCTCGATCGCGCTCACCCGCGAGACCGAGCGCGGCACCATGGAGAACCTGCTCGCCATGCCCGCCTCGCCGCTGGAGATCATGCTCGGCAAGGTGCTGCCCTACCTGGTGGTCGGCGCCGTCCAGGTGGTGGTCGTGCTCGCCGCCGCCAAGCTGCTCTTCGCCATCCCGTTCACCGGCTCGCTGCCGCTGCTGCTTTCGGCGATCCTGGTCTTCGTGCTGGCGCTGGTGCTGCTCGGCTACTCGATCTCCACCGTTGCGCGCACCCAGATGCAAGCGCTTCAGCTCACCTTCTTCTTCTTCCTCCCCTCGATCCTGCTGTCGGGCTTCATGTTCCCCTATCGCGGAATGCCCGGTTGGGCCCAGGCCTTCGGCGAGCTCCTGCCGCTGACGCACTTCCTGAGGATCGTTCGCGCGGTGATGCTCAAGGGCGCCGGGCTGCCGGCGATCGCGCTGGAAACCATGTGGCTGGTCGTGTTCGTCTTCCTGTTTGCCGGGATCGCGCTGGTCCGCTTCCGCCGCACGCTGGACTGACCGCGAGCACCGCGACCGGTGGATAGTGCGCCAGAATTGACGAACGGCACACGGCGTCCGGCATGAAACCGATCTGCTCCAGGGTCGTTTAGCTTCCCAAATGGAGGATTCGCTTATGCGCACTTTCTTGATCAGGTCGGCTGTCGCGCTGGCCACCGGCGCCGCCGCCCTGCCGGCGGGCGGCGCTTTCGCCCAGGACCTGGAGCTCAACCTCGGCCAAGATGGCCCGCAGCTCCGCATGCGGGAAGCCTGCGACCCGCAATTCGAGGAGTGCTACCAGCGCGACCGCTACGTCGAGCGGCGCGCCGAGCGCGGCTGCTCGGAAGGCCGCGCGCTCGACAAGGCCGAGCGGATGGGCATCCGTCGCGCCCGCATCGACGGCGCCGGCCGCCGCACCATCGAGGTGCGCGGGCGTGACCGCCGTGGCGATCGCGTCTTCGTGACCTTTGCCCGCGCGCCGGGGTGCCCGGTCATCGACTGATCCTGCCCGTCAATGGGCGGCAATGATCTTGGCGTAGGCGTCCAGATCGGCATTGCCGCCCGACAGGACGACGGCGATGGTGCGTCCGGCGACCGGGATCTCCCCGGTCGAGAGCGCCGCCAGCGCGACTGCACCACCCGGCTCCACCACGAGTTTAAGGAACGCCGCGGCGTCTCGCATCGCCGCGGCGGTCTGCTCATCCGACACGGCGACGGCCCCGGCGAGCAGCCGCCGGTTGATCTCGAAGGTCAGCTGACCGGGCTCGTGAGTGAGGATGGCGTCGCAGATCGACCGGTGACCCTCTTCGTTGGCGACGCGGGTTCCCTGAGCGAGCGATCGCTTGGTGTCGTCGAAATGTTCGGGCTCGGCGACCCAGACCTCGGTTTCCGGCGAGTTCGTCTTGACGGCGAGCGCGATGCCGCTCGACAGTCCGCCGCCGCCGCACGGGATGACGACGGCATCCAGCGAAACGCCGCGCTCCGCGGCCTCGGCGACGATCTCCAGCCCGATGGTCCCTTGCCCGGCGATGATGTCGGGATCGTCGAACGGCGGCACCAGCACCATGCCGCGGTCACGCGTGTAGGGCACCACCACCTTCGTGCGGTCGTCTCGGAAACGGTCGAAGAAGATGACCTCGGCCCCCATGGCGCGGACATTGTTCACCTTGATCGCCGGCGCGTCGGTCGGCATGGCGATCACCGCCTTGACGCCGAACATCGCCGCCGCGGCCGCGACGCCTTGCGCATGATTGCCGGACGAATAGGCGACCACGCCACGCCGCCTTGCCTCGTCGGGGATGCCGGCGATCTTGTTGTAGGCGCCGCGGAACTTGAACGAGCCGGTGCGTTGCAGGGTTTCCGGCTTGAACAGCACGCGCCCGCCGAACCGCTCGTTGAGCGCCGGCGACTCGACCAGATGCGTCTCGGTGATCAGGCCGGACAGCCTGGCCGCCGCGGCGCGGACGTCCTCGATCACTGGCAATGTCTGAGCGGCTTCCATCGCGGGGGTCTCCTCGGCCTGTCGGCGGGAGCTTGCCGTCGACCGCACGGAAGAGCAAGCCGCAAACGGTGCGCATAAAAAAGCCGGCCGCCGAGGCGGCCGGCCGTTTTCCGGAGTTGGCGTCGCTAGCTACTCGGCCGCTTGCAGGTTGACCTTGCTTTCGGCCAGCATGGTCAACTTCTTGTCCGTGGCCTTTTCCTCTTCAAGGCTCTGCTTCAGCAGTTCGGCGCAGTCGCTGCGGCCGAGCTGCTTCGCCCATTCGATCAGCGTCCCGTAGCGGGTGATCTCATATTGCTCGACGGCCTGCGCGGCGGCGATCAGGGCCGCATCGAGCACCTGCTTGTCGTCCACTTCGCCGGCGACCTCGTTGGCCTCCTCGATGATGCCGTCGATCGCCGGGCAGTTGACGCCCTTGGCCTCGACGCCGTGCATCTGGAACACCTTGTCGAGGCGCATGATCTGCCCCTCTGTCTCCTTCAGGTGCATCTGAAAGCCCTGCTTGAGCTGCGGGTTCGTCGCCTTCTCGATCATGTCGGGCAGAGCCTTCTTGATCTCGTGCTCGGCGTAATAAAGGTCGCGCAGCGTGTGCACGAAGAGGTCGTCAAACGTTTTGATGTCCTTCGAAAAGAAACCCATTTTTCTTGTCCTTTCTGGGTAAACCGTGACGGGCCGTCCTGCGGCCGCCTGTGGTCCCAACGTTCGGGCGAAGCGGCTGTTCCATGCCGGTTGGCTTTCGAAAGCGGATGCAGGGCAAGGACCGTGTTCTTTTGGCAACACGTGCAAGAATCTGCGGATGGAGCGCCAAAACACCGCGAATCCGCCCGATTTCCGACACGGTTCACGTCAGATTTCCAAAAGTATTAAATGCGTGTTCACCGAGTGTAAACGGTTGCAGCCTATCGTGTGGCCATTCGGAAGGGACAGCCGAGGGATAGGGGTCGGGACAATGGCACTCTGGCATCAGATCACGCACGTAGCATCGGCGATCCGCGAATTCGTCGCGCCGACCTATCGCCCCGAGCGCCACTACATGCGGGGGCCTGGACCGGCCTACGCTCGTCGCCACCGGCTCTCGGCCGAGCCGCAGCCCCAGCCCACCTACCATTGAGCGGCCCGCTGCGGGGCGCCGGGCTCGCTTAGCGCGCGCAGGCGCTGAGCATCACCGGCCGGTCGGCCGCCACGGCGCCGACGCTGAGGCAGGTTCCTCCACCGCAGATCTCCCATCCCGCGCCGGTCGCGCCGGAGGCTGCCAATGCCAGCCTCGACTGGAAGGGCACGCTCGGCCGAAACACCCACCAGCCTTTCTCGAGCCGTGCGCCATCCGGCGGCTCCATGCCGGCGCCGGAGCCCTTGACCCGCGCCTCGACGGGCTTCAGGCCGGTCTCGGTGACCGTCCACGTTTCGATCCAGCGCGTCCGCTCGACCGAATGCGTCCATGCGAGCGTGAAGCTGGCGACGGCGAGCACCGTCGTCTTGCCGGCCGCCAGGATGCACAGGCTCATGGCGTTGCCCGTTCGCCGGGGCGTCCCTGCCGCCGGACATGCCAGGCAATCCAGCCGAGCCCCAGCGCAAAGCCGGCCTCGTCGGTCCACGGCAGAGCCAGGACGAGCAGCAGGCCGGCGGCGAGCGCCAGCGCCCGCTCCCACCGCGCCAGCGGGGTCGCCAGGAAGCCGACCACGGCGGCTCCCCACAGCACGATGCTGAGACAGGCCTTCACCACCACATAGGCGACCTCGGCCGGATAGCCGACCACCGCCGAGAGCGGCCCGGGGTCCTGCAGCATCAGCGCCGGCGTGTACACCGCCATGAACGGCACGACGTAGCCGGCGATGGCGAGCTTGGTCGCCTGCATGCCGATCTTGAAGCCGGATTCCTTGGCCATCGGCGCCGCCGCGAACGCCGCCAGCGCCACCGGCGGCGTCAGGTCGGCCATGATGCCGAAGTAGAAGACGAACATGTGGCTGACAATGAGCGGCACGCCGAGCTCGAGCAGCGCCGGCCCGGCGAGCGATGAGGTGATGATGTAGTTGGGGATGGTCGGGATGCCCATGCCGAGAATCAGGCAGGTCACCATGGTCAGCACCAACGACAGGAACAGGTTGCCCTCGCCGATCGAGATGATCCAGCCGATGAAGGTCGAGGCGATGCCGGTGAGCGTCAGCGTGCCGATGACGATGCCGACGATGGCGCAGGCGATGCCGACGGGCAGCGCGTTCTTGGCGCCCTCGGCCAGCGAATCGACGCAGATGCGCAGCGTCTCGCGCCCGCCCTTGAAGGCAACGCAGCCGAGCGCCAGCGCGGCGATGGTCAGGCTGACCACGCCGACGCCGTAGCGCAGGAAGCTGGCCGCGCCGAGCCCCAGCGCGATCCAGAACACGACCCGGAAGGCCAGCGGCGAGATCAGCGCCGCGACCGGCGTGCCGAGGATCAGCACGACGGTCAGCGCCAGGCCCATGGTGCCGGCGAAGATCGGCGTGTAGCCCGCGAACAGCAGGTAGACCAGCGCCGCCAGCGGCAGCACAAGGGGCCAATGCTGCCGCACGGCGTCCCAAGGGTTGGGCAGCGAGCCACTGTCCATACCTCGCAGCCCGGCCTTGCCGGCCTCCAGGTGAACCTGCCAGAAGCAGGCGCCGAAATAGAGCAGCGCCGGGATGATCGCCGCCTTGACGATCGCCGCATAGGGCACGTTGAGCGTTTCGGCCATGATGAACGCCACCGCGCCCATCACCGGCGGCATGATCTGCCCGCCCATCGAGGAGGTTGCCTCCACCGCCCCGGCAAACGCGGCGCGGAAGCCGAAGCGCTTCATCAGCGGGATGGTGAACTGGCCGCTTGCCACCACATTGGCGACGCCCGACCCGGAGATCGTCCCCATCAGGGCCGACGACAGCACGCAGACTTGCGCCGGCCCGCCCCGCCAGGCGCCGACCATCCCCAGCGCCACGTCGTTGAAAAGGGCGATCATGCCGGCCCGCTCGAGAAAGGCCGCAAACACCACGAAGATGAAGATATAGGCGGCCGACACGTAGATCGGCGTGCCGTAGATGCCTTCCGTGCCGAAGGCGAAGGTGTCGACGATCTGCGCGAAGTCGTAGCCGCGGTGGCCGATGGCCATAGGCAAATGGTTGCCGAAGAAGCAGTAGGCCAGGAAGAGGCCGGACAGCAGCGCCAGCGGCAGGCCCATCAGCCGCCGCGCGGCCTCGAACACGAGCACGATGAGGACCGTTCCGACGATCAGGTCCGCCGTGGTGAGAAAGCCGCTGCGGCGGATCAGCTCGGCATAGAAGATCCAGTTGTAGAGCCCGGTCAGGAACCCCAGCCCGCCGAGCAGCCAGAACCAGGCCTTCCCGGCGGCCGAGCTGCTGCGCAGGTTGGCGAGCAGGCCGAAGCCGAGCAGCAGCAGGAAGCCGACATGCATGGCCCGCACCACCTGGCTGGGCAGGCTTCCATAGGCGGCCACGTAGATCTGGAAAAGCGAAAAGACGACCGCGACGGCATAGGCCGCCCGGCCGGCCAGACCGTCGCCCCAGCCTTCCGGCAGGCCTTCGACCGGCACCTCGGCCGCTGCCTGGGTCTCCGCCATGGCGGAGCCGGCCCTCGGCGCTACTTCAGCAGGCCTTTCTCCTTGTAGTAACGCTCGGCGCCAGGATGCAGCGGGACCGGCATGCCGTCGAGCGCCTTGGCCGGGTCGATCGCCTTCGCCGCGGCGTGCGCGGCAGTCAGCGCCGGCAGGTTCTCGAACAAGAGCTTCGTCATCTGGTAGGCGGTCTCCTCCGGCACGCCGTCATGGGCGACCAGGAAATTGCCGACGGCGGCCGTCGCGACGTCCTCGGGCTGGCCGTCATATGTGCCGGCCGGGATGGTCACCGACACATAGGGCAGCCCGATCTTGGCCACGACGTCGGCGGGCACCGCCACCACGTTGATCGGCACCGCGGTGGCGAGGTCGCGGATCGAGGCCACGCCGAGCCCCGCCGATTGCAGGGTAGCGTCGAGCTGGCGGTTCTTGATCAGCTCGACCGACTCGGCGAAAGGCAGGTATTCGACCTTTCCCAGGTCCTCGTACTTCAACCCCGCGGCGGCGAAGATGGCACGCGCGTTGAGCTCGGTGCCCGAGGCGGGGGCGCCCACTGACAGGCTCTTGCCCTTCAGGTCGCCGAGGCCCTTGATGCCCGATTCCTGCGAGGCGACGATCTGGATGTAGTTGGGATAGATGCCGGCGATCCCGCGCAGCTTGTCGAGCTTGCCCGGAAAGCCGGCTTCCGTGTCGCCCTCGGCGGCCAGCTTGACGGAATCGCCCAGCGCAAACGCGATCTCGCCCTTGCCTTGCTGCAACAGGTTGAGGTTCTCGACCGAGGCCTTGGTGGCCTGGACCTGCGTGCGCGCGCCCTCGATCCCCTTGCCGTAGACGTCGGCGAGCGCCACGCCCAGCGGGTAGTAGACGCCCGACGTTCCGCCGGTGAGCACGTTGATGAACTGCTGGGCCTGTGCGGCGGTGGCGCCGAGGCCGAGCACGGCGGCAAGCGCAAAGGCGATCGTCAAGGTCTTGCGGGGCATTCGGTTCCTCCCGGATGGGTTGCTGGGGCCCTCATTGGCAATCTTGCCCGCCGGGCCTGAAAGCGCCAAACATTTTTTCCGCTGCCGTCGAAATCGGCTTGGCCGGCCCGTCATCCGCTTGGCCCGCGCATGGCGGCCGGAATTTGCGACAAGGAGACACCGAGATGAAATACCTCTTCCTCATCTATGCCGACGAGACCGTGGCCGCCAAGGCCAACCCCACCGAGACGATGCTCCCTGCCTATGCCGCCTATTCGGAGGCGATGGCCAAGGCCGGCATCATCCGCGGCGGCGAGCGGCTGCAGCCGGTGAACTCGGCCACCACCGTGCGCGTCCGCGACGGCAGGACCGAGGTGCTCGACGGTCCCTATGCCGATACCAAGGAGCAGCTGGGCGGCTTCTACATGGTCGACGTTCCCGACCTCGATGCCGCGCTGGCTTGGGCGGCGCGGTGCCCCGGCGCCAACAACGGCACCCTCGAGGTGCGGCCGGTATGGGAGATGGCCACGGCGTGAGCGAGCGCGACGCGGCGCGGGCGGCTGCCGAGGCCGCCGCCCGCGGAAGCTACGGCAAGCTGGTCGCCTTCCTGTCGGCCCGCACCCGCGACGTCGCCGCCGCCGAGGATGCGCTGGCCGACGCCTTCGCCTCGGCACTCGATGCCTGGCCGCGGAGCGGCGTGCCCAGCCATCCCGACGCCTGGCTGATGAAGGCCGCGCAACGGCGGCTGATCGACGCCGCGCGCCGCCGCCGCACCGGCGAAGCGGCGGCCGAACGTCTGGCCATGGTGGCCGACGAGCTGGCCTCGCTGGCCGCGGCGGAGCGGCTTCCCGACGACCGCCTCGGCCTGATGTTCGCCTGCGCTCATCCGGCGATCGACCCGGGCATCCGCGCGCCGCTCATTCTGCAGACCGTGCTTGGACTGGACGCCGCGGCGATCGCCTCGGCTTTCCTGGTGCCGCCGGCCACGATGGGCCAGCGCCTGGTGCGCGCCAAGGTGCGCCTGCGCCAGGCCGGCATCCCGTTCCGCATACCGGGCCCTGGCGAGCTCGGCGAGCGCCTGGCCGCGGTGCTGGAGGCGATCTATGCCACCTTCGCCGAGGGCTGGCTCGATCCGGCCGGCACCGAGGCCAGGCGGCGCAACCTCGCCGCCGAGGGGCTGTGGCTCGGCAGCCTGGTAGCCGCGCTGCTGCCCGACGAGCCCGAGGCGCTCGGCCTGTTTGCCCTGATGCTGTTCGCCGAGGCGCGCCGCCCCGCTCGCCGGACGCCGGATGGCTCCTACGTGCCTTTGGCCGAGCAGGACGTGGCGCTATGGGATCGCGCGGCCATCGCCGAGGCCGAAGCCTTGCTCACCCGGGCAAGCGCGCTCGAGCGGCCGGGGCGCTATCAGCTCGAAGCGGCGATCCAGTCGGCACATGTCGCGCGCCGGCTCGACGGCCGCACCGACTGGGCAGCGATCGCCTTGCTCTATGAAGGTCTGGCGGTGCTCTCCCCCTCGCCGGTTGTGGCCGTCAACCGGGCCGCGGCGCTGGCCGAGGCGCATGGCGCTTCGTCCGGGCTGGCGGCGCTGGACGGCATAGCTGCCGATCCGCGGCTGGCCGACTATCAGCCCTATTGGGCGGCGCGGGCGGGCCTCCTGGCGCGGCTCGGCCGCACCGGCGAAGCCGACGAAGCCTATCGCCGCGCCATCGGGCTGGAGCGCGACGCGGCGGTGCGCGATTTCCTGGAGGCGAGGCGGGCCGCCATGGCGGCCGAAGCCGGATCTCAGCCGCCGAGCCCCTCGAACAGCGCCGTCGATAGGTAGCGCTCGGCGAAGGACGGGATGATCACCACCATGTTCTTGCCGGCGTTCTCGGGCCGCTGCCCGACCACGGTGGCCGCCTGCAGCGCCGCGCCTGAGGAAATGCCCACCGGCACCCCCTCGAGCCGCGCCACCAGCCGCGCATTGGCAAAGGCGTCGTCGTTGGAGACGGTGACGATCTCGTCGTAGATCGAGGTGTCGAGCACCTTGGGCGCAAAGCCGGCGCCGATGCCCTGGATCTTGTGCGGTCCCGGCTGCCCACCCGACAGCACCGGCGAGGCTTCCGGCTCCACCGCCACGATCTGGATCGCCGGGTTCCGGCTCTTCAGCACCTGGCCTGCGCCGGTGATGGTGCCACCGGTGCCGATGCCCGAGATGAAGATGTCGACTTTGCCGCCGGTGTCGTTCCAGATCTCCTCCGCCGTGGTCCGGCGGTGGATCTCCGGATTGGCCGCGTTCTCGAACTGCTGGGGGATGACCGCGTCCGGCAGCGTCGCCACCAGCTCCTCGGCCCTGGCGATGGCGCCTTTCATGCCCTTGGCGCCCTCCGTCAGGACGAGTTCGGCGCCGAGCAGCAGCAGCATCTTGCGCCTTTCGATCGACATCGTCTCCGGCATCGTCAGGATCAGCTTGTAGCCCTTGGCGGCGGCCGCGAAGGCCAGCGCGATGCCCGTATTGCCCGAGGTCGGCTCGACGAGCGTCGTGCGGCCCGGCCTGATGCGGCCCGCCGCCTCCAGCGCCTCGATCATCGAGACGCCGATGCGGTCCTTGACGCTGCCGATCGGGTTGAAGAACTCCAGCTTCGCCAGCAGCGTCGCCACGATGCCCTTCTCGCGGGCGAACTTGTCGAGGCGCACCAGCGGCGTGTCGCCGATGGTCTCCGTGATCGAATTGAAGATTCGCCCGCGCCCCGGCTGGTGCTTGGTCTGGCCTGCCTCGTCCATGAGCTTGCTCCCTGGCTGTCGCAGGCAGATTTGCGGGACGGGGCCGTCGAGGTCAAGCGCCTTCCTCTCGGCAGGCGCATGCGCTAAGGGCTGGCCTGCCATGCCGGAGCCCCGCCGATGACCGCCTCGCCCCGTTCGCCGCTGTTCCTCGGCATCGACACCGGCGGCACCTACACCGACGGCGTGCTGTGGTCCGAGACGGCCGGCGTCGTCGCCAAGGCCAAGGCGCTGACCACCCGACACGACCTCGCCGTCGGCATCTCCGGCGCCGTCGACGCCGTGCTCAGCCGGGCGGCCGTCGACCCGGCCGCCGTCAAGCTGGTGTCCATGTCGACGACGCTCGCCACGAATGCGTTGGTCGAGGGGCAGGGCGGCCGCGTCGCCCTCGTCATGCTCGGGTTTTCCGAGGCCGACATGGCCCGCGACGGGCTGCGCGCCGCGCTGGGCAGCGACCCCGTGGTGTTCTGTCCGGGCGGCCACGACGTCCACGGAAACCCCCACCCGCTGCATCTCGAGGCGCTCGAGCAGGCGCTGCCCGAGCTCGGCGCCTCGGTCTCCGGCTTCGCCGTCTGCGCCTATTTCGCGGTCCGCAACCCCGCCCACGAGATCGCCGCGCGCGACCTGATCCGCGAGCGGACCGGTCTGCCGGTCACCGCCTCGCACGAGCTGTCGGCCAAGCTCGGCGGCCCGCGCCGCGCGCTGACCACGCTCCTCAACGCCCGGCTGATCGCCATGATCGACCGGCTGGTGGAGGCCACGGAAGGCTTCCTGGCGCGCCGCGGCATCGCCGCGCCGCTGATGGTGGTGCGCGGCGACGGCGCGCTGGTCTCCGCTTCCTTCGCCAGGGCGCGCCCCATCGAGACCATCCTCTCCGGCCCCGCCGCCAGCCTGGTCGGCGCCCGCCACATGACCGGCCTCGAGGAGGCCGTGGTTTCCGACATCGGCGGCACCACCACCGATGTCGCGGTGCTCGACCGCGGCCGCCCGAGACTCGACCCGGAAGGCGCTACGGTCGGCGGTTTCCGCACGATGGTCGAGGCGGTGGCCATGCGCACCTTCGGCCTCGGCGGCGACTCCGAGGTGGCGCTCGACGAGGGCGGGCTGGACCCACGGCTGAAGCTCGGTCCCCGCCGGCTGGTGCCGCTGTCGCTTGCCGCCTCGCTGCATGGCGAGGTGGTCCGCGAGGCGCTGGATCGCCAGCTCAGGGCACCCAATCCGGGGCGCATGGACGGCCGCCTCGCCTTCCGCACCGGGCTTCCCGAACGGCTCGCCGCAGGGCTGACCGGGCCGGAGGCGAAGCTCTACGCCGTCATCGGCGCTGTCCCGGCGCCGCTCGACGCGCTGCTTTCCTCGACCGCCCAGGGCGCCACCTTGAACCGGCTGGTGGCCCGCGGACTGGTCCACGTCTCGGGGTTCACGCCCTCCGACGCCGCCCATGTGCTCGGGCGCCAGGCGACCTGGGACCGCGAGGCCGCTCGGCTCGGCGCTGCGCTGTTCGCCCGCAAGCGGGACGGCCGCGGCCAGCCGGTCGCCGTCGACGCCGAGGCGATTGCCGCCCGCGTGCTCGCCGCGCTTACCCGCCTGTCGGCCGAAGCGATCCTGGAGACCTCCTTCGCCGAGGATGGCCTCGACGGGGCCGCCACCGTGGCGCACGCCCTCGTGCAGCGCGCCGTCGACGGCAGCCACGGCATCGCCAGGCTGGCGGTGGCCCTCGACCGTCCCGTCATCGGCCTCGGCGCCTCGGCGCCGCTGCACTATGCCGGGCTGCCGCCGCTCGTCGGCAACCGCTGCGTGGTTCCCGAGGACACCGACGTCGCCAATGCCCTCGGCGCGGTGGTTGGGCAGGTCCGCGTCACCGCGGAGGCGCGGGTCAGCCAGCCCAGCGAAGGCCTGTTTCGCCTGGCTGTCGGCGACCTGGTGCGCGACTTTGCCAGCGAGGCGGAGGCGCTTGCCGTGGGCGAGGCGGAGGCCCGCCTCGTCGCCGCGCGGCGTGCCGAGGCCGCCGGGGCCGACGGCGCCGAGGTCGAACTGGTCCGCGAGCTGAAGACCGCCATGGTCGAAGGCCAGCGGACCTTCGTCGAGGCGGCCCTGGTGGCCGTGGCGAGCGGCCGGCCACGCATCGCCGTCTGATCGGCGGCGTCTGCCGCCCTAGCTATGAATTGACCCATGGAGCCGGCCGTGCCAAACGCCGGACCGAAGAGCGTGGAGCTGTGTACGGATGACGAAGCGGATCGAACGGGCAGGCCTGCAGGTCGCCGAGGAGCTTGCCGCGTTCGTGGGCGCCGAGGCGCTGCCCGGCACCGGCATCGACGAGACGGCCTTCTGGGAAGGCTTTGCCGCCATCGTCCACGATTTGGCACCGAAGAACCGGGCCCTCCTCGAAACACGCGACCGCATGCAGGAACGGCTGGACGCCTGGTATCGCGACAACGGGGCGCCTTCCGACCTCGCGGCCTACCGCAAATTCCTGATGGAGATCGGCTATCTGCTGCCGGAAGGGCCGGCCTTTGCCGTCTCGACGACTGGGGTCGATCCCGAGATCGCCGTCGTCGCCGGTCCGCAGCTGGTGGTGCCGGTCATGAATGCGCGCTATGCGCTCAACGCCGCCAATGCACGCTGGGGCTCGCTCTACGATGCCCTGTACGGCACCGACGCGATCCCAGAGTCCGACGGCGCCGAGCGCGGCAAGGGCTACAATCCGCGTCGCGGCGCCAAGGTCGTCGCTTGGGGCCGCGCCTTCCTGGACGAGGCGGCGCCTCTCGCCTCCGGCTCGTGGGCCGACATTGACGACATGGCCATCGCCGACGGGCGGCTCCGCCCGGCGCTCGCCGACCCCGGCGCCTTCGTCGGCTATCGCGGCTCCGCCGGACGGCCCGAGGCGGTTCTCCTCAGGCACCACGGCCTGCACATCGAGATCGTCATCGATCCTGCTAACGCGATCGGCAAGACGGACCGCGCCGGCATCGCCGACATCGTGCTCGAGGCCGCGGTCACCACCATCCAGGACTGCGAGGACTCGGTGGCCGCCGTAGACGCCGCCGACAAGGTCCACGCCTATCGCAACTGGCTGGGCCTCATGAAGGGCGATCTCGCCGAGGAGATCGACAAGGACGGCCGCCGCTTCACCCGGCGCCTCGCCCCCGACCGCGTCTACACCGCCGCGGCGGGCGGCACGCTGACCTTGCCCGGCCGCTCGCTGATGCTGGTGAGGAATGTCGGCCACCTGATGACCACGCCGGCCATCCTCGACCGCGACGGCCGTGAGGTCCCCGAAGGCATCGCGGATGCCGTGATCACCGCGCTGATCGCTCTCCACGACATCGGGCCCGAGGGCCGCCGCGCCAACTCGCGCGCCGGTTCGGTCTATATCGTCAAGCCAAAGATGCATGGGCCGGCCGAGGTCGCTTTCGCGGTAGAGCTTTTCGGGCGTGTCGAGGACCTGCTCGGCATGGCCGGGAACACGCTCAAGATGGGCATCATGGACGAGGAGCGCCGCACAACCGTCAACCTGATGGAATGCATCCGGGCGGCGCAGGAGCGTGTGGTCTTCATCAACACCGGCTTCCTCGACCGCACGGGCGACGAGATCCACTCCTCGATGGAGGCCGGGCCGATGATCCGCAAGGGCGACATGAAGGGCGCCCCGTGGATCGCCGCCTACGAGGCGTGGAACGTCGACGTCGGGCTGGCCGCCGGCCTCGCCGGGCACGCGCAGATCGGCAAGGGCATGTGGGCCATGCCCGACCTGATGGCTGCCATGCTGAACGAGAAGATCGCCCATCCGAGGGCCGGCGCCAGCACCGCCTGGGTGCCGTCGCCGACCGCCGCCACCCTGCACGCGACGCACTACCACCAGGTCGACGTCGAGGCGGTGCAGGAGGGCCTTCGCCAGCGCCCGCGCGCCAGGCTCGACGATATCCTCTCCGTGCCGGTGGCCTCGCGCCCCAACTGGACCCCGGAGGAGATCCAGAAGGAGCTCGACAACAATGCCCAGGGTATCCTCGGTTATGTGGTGCGCTGGATCGACCAGGGCGTCGGATGCTCCAAGGTGCCCGACGTTCACGACGTCGGCCTGATGGAGGACCGCGCCACCTTGCGCATCTCGTCCCAGCACATCGCCAACTGGCTGCACCACGGCGTCTGCACCCGCGACCAGGTCATGGAGACGATGAAGCGCATGGCGGCGGTGGTCGACCGCCAGAATGCCGGCGATCCCCTCTACCGGCCGATGGCGCCCGACTTCGACGGCTCCATCGCCTTCCTTGCCGCCTGCGACCTCGTTTTCCTCGGGCGTTCGCAGCCCAACGGCTACACTGAGCCGATCCTGCATCGGCGCAGGCTGGAGCTGAAGGGCGAGGCGGGCGGCTGACCGGCCGGCCATGAAGGTGCTGGCGATCGACACCGCCGACCGGCTCTGCGCCGCTGCGGTCCTCGACCAGGAAAGCGGCATCGAGCTCGGCCGCGTCGTCGTCGACCTCGGCACCGGCCATGCGGAGGCCCTGATCGGCGTCGTCGAAGAGACGCTGCAAGCTGCCGGGCTGGGCTTTGCCGATCTCGGCCGCATCGGCGTTGCGACCGGCCCAGGCTCCTTCACCGGCGTCAGGGTGGGGGTGGCGACCGCGCGCGGGCTGGCGCTTGCCCTTGCGATTCCGGCTGTCGGCGTCACCACGCTCGACGCACTCGCCGAGGAAACGCGCCGGCTTTTTCCGGGCCGGGCGGTGCTGGTCGCCATCGACGCCCGCCGCAGCGAGCTCTACGCGGCCCTGTATGCGGCCGATGGCATGCTCCTGGCCGCACCATCCGTCTCGACCGCGCCCGCAGCCGCCGCGCTCGCTGCGGGCCACCGGGCCGTGCTGGCCGGCTCTTCCGCCGGCGAGGTTGCCGGGCTCGCCGGCCTCGCCGCGCCGGATTTCGGGCCGCTCCTGGCGACGGCCGACATCGGCACCTATGCGCGGCTGGCCGCTGCGGCGCCCGCCGACGCGCCGAGGCCCCGTCCGGCCTATCTGCGGGCACCCGACGCCAAGCCGCAGGGCGGCCTCGTCCTGCCGCGGCGAGGCTCCTGATGCGGCTCCCCTTCATCGGCGGCCGGCCGCGCGACTGCACCATCCTGCCGCTGATCGCCCGTCATGGCGCCGCGCTCGCCCGCCTCCACCGCGAGGATTTCGCCCGCCCCTGGACGGGCGGCGAGTTCGCCGACCTGCTGGCCGAGAAGACGGTGTTCGGCTTCGCCGCCTTCGAGACCGGCAACGCCAAGGCGGGACCCAAGGGCTTCGTGCTGGCCCGGCTGGCCGCCGGCGAGGCCGAGATCCTCACGGTGGCGGTGGCCCGCAGCCACCGTCGCCGCGGGCTCGGCCGCCAGCTGATGGACGCCGTCCTGCGCCGCCTGCACGCGTTGCGGGCCGAGGCGCTGTTCCTGGAGGTCGACGAGACCAACCAGCCCGCCATCGCGCTCTATCGGCGCCTCGGCTTCCGCGAGGTGGGCAAGCGACCCTCCTATTACGACGCCGGCGGCGGCCGCAAGTCGAACGCGCTCGTCATGCGCCGCGACCTGCGCTAGCGCCGGCCGCGGGGAGGGCCGCCAACTCCTATGATCGCCTCGATGCGCCGCGGACTGGCCCTGCTGACGATCGTCGCGGCGACGCTGGCCGTGGTGCCGCTGCAGTGGGGGATCCTCAAATCGGGCTGGGGCGATCCCGCCCGCCTGCCGCGCCACTGGCACCGCGTCGTCAGTCGCGCGCTCGGCCTGCGCATCCGCCGCCGTGGCCACCTCGCCCAGGTGCGGCCGCTGCTGATCGCCGCCAACCACATCTCCTGGACCGACATCGTGGTGCTCGGCTCGCTGGCCGACGTCACCTTCATTGCCAAGTCGGACCTGGCGGGCTGGCCCGTGTTCGGCTTCCTCTCCACCTTGCAGCGCACCGTCTTCGTCGAGCGCGCGCGGCGCGGCCGCGCCGGCGCCCAGGCCGGCGAGATCGCCGCGCGGCTGGCCAGCCGGGACGCCGTCGTCCTCTTCGCCGAGGGCAGCACCGGCGACGGCAACCATCTCCTGCCCTTCAAGAGCACGCTGTTCGGTGCCGCCCGCCTGGCGCTGGCCGACGGGGTCGACACGGTCTGGATCCAGCCCGTCGCCATCGCCTATACGCGTCTGCACGGAATGCCGATGGGCCGCCAGCACCGCCCGTTCGCCGCCTGGATCGGCGACGCCGATCTCGTTCCGCACCTGCTGGCGCTCACGGCCGAAGGCGCCATCGATGTCGAGGTCGCGTTCGGCGAGCTCGTGCCCTTCACCGTCGACAGCGACCGCAAGCGAGTGGCGCGCCACGTCGAGGCCGAGGTCCGCCGCATGCTCTCCGCAAGCCTGCGAAGCGCGCCGGCGGCCGGCCCGCCGCGTTGAGATCGTCGCGCGACGGACTGTCCTTCGGCCGCGCAACGCGCTAAAAACCGCCGCATGGAGTTCTACGAATCCGCCGAAGAGGCGCCGCATCCGGCCGTCGCACCCGAAGCGTCCGTGCCGAAGAAGGTCTTCCTCAAGACCTATGGCTGCCAGATGAACGTCTACGACAGTCAGCGCATGGGCGACGCGCTGGCCGCCGACGGCTATGTGCCGACCGACCGGGCCGAACAGGCCGACCTCATCCTGCTCAACACCTGCCACATCCGCGAGAAGGCCGCCGAGAAGGTGTATTCCGAGCTCGGCCGGCTGCGGAAGATCAAGGAGGCACGGGCCGCCGCGGGTCGCCTCACCACGATCGGTGTCGCCGGCTGCGTGGCCCAGGCCGAAGGCGACGAGATCCTGCGCCGCGCCCCCGTGGTCGACCTGGTGGTCGGCCCGCAGGCGTATCACCGGCTTCCGGGCCTGCTGCGCACGCTGGAGGACAAGGGTCGCGCCGTCGACACCGACTACGCGCCGGAGGACAAGTTCGAGCATCTGCCGCTGCCGCCGCGCCGTGCGGTGGCGGCGCGCGGTGTTGCCGCCTTCCTGACGGTGCAGGAGGGCTGCGACAAGTTCTGCACCTTCTGCGTCGTGCCCTATACCCGCGGGGCCGAGGTGTCGCGCCCGGTGGCGCAGATCCTCGCCGAGGCCGAGCGGCTGGCGGCGGCCGGCGTGCGCGAGGTGACGCTGCTCGGCCAGAACGTCAACGCCTGGCGCGCCAAGGGACCGGACGGCGGGGAGTGGGGGCTCGCCCGGCTGCTGTTTCGGCTGGCCGAAGTACCGGGCCTGGCGCGCCTGCGCTACACCACCAGCCACCCGCGCGACATGGACGACGCCCTCATCGCCGCGCATCGCGACCTGCCGGCGCTGATGCCCTATCTGCATCTGCCGGTGCAGTCGGGGTCGGATCGCATCCTGAAGGCCATGAACCGCCGCCACGCCGGCGCCGACTATCTGCGCCTTGTCGACAAAATCCGCGCCGCGCGCCCCGATCTGGCGCTGTCGGGCGACTTCATCGTCGGCTTTCCCGGCGAGAGCGACGAGGATTTCGAGGCAACGCTCGCGCTGGTGCGTACCGTCGGGTACGCCCAGGCGTTTTCCTTCAAATATTCGCCGCGGCCCGGCACGCCGGCCGCCGAAATGGCCGCCCAGGTGCCGGAGCCGGTCAAGGACGAGCGCCTGCAGCGCCTCCAGGGCCTGCTGTTCGAGCAGCAGCGTGCCTTCGCGGCAAGCCTGACCGGCCGCGAGGTCGACCTTTTGATCGAGAAGCCGGGCCGCCAGCCGCGGCAGAGGGTCGGCCGCTCGCCTTGGCTGCAGCCGGTGATCGTGGATGAAAAGGCCGGCGAGATCGGCGAGATTGTCAGGGTCCGAATCGCTCGGGCCGGGCCGGCGAGCCTGTTCGCCGAGCTGCCGGGATCGAGCCCAGGGAGAACAGTTTGAGCGCCACAACGGGACTGCAGAACGCGCCCTCCGGGGCCTCGGACATGGCCCACATCGTGCTCACCTTCGACAACAACAAGCTGGCGAGCGCCCTTTACGGCCAGTTCGACGAGAACCTGGCCCGGCTCGAGCAGAAGCTCGGCGTCGATATCCGCTCGCGCGGCAACCAGCTCACCATCAAGGGCAGCGGCACCGCGGCCGAGCAGGCGCGCCGGGCGATCGACCACCTCTATGCCATCTTGCAGAAGGGCGCCGACATCGGCCAGTCGGACGTCGACGGCGCCGTGCGCATGGCGGTCGCCCCCGACGACCAGCTGACGCTGCCGACGCTGGAGCGCAAGGGCAAGATGGCCGCCGCCCAGATCGCCACCCGCAAGCGGACGATCTATGCCCGTTCGCTCAACCAGGACGCCTACATGCGGGCCCTGGAGCGGTCCGAGATGGTGTTCGGCATCGGCCCGGCCGGTACGGGCAAGACCTATCTGGCGGTCGCCTATGCGGCCATGCTGCTGGAGCGCGGCCTGGTGGAGCGCATCGTGCTTTCGCGCCCGGCGGTCGAGGCGGGCGAGCGGCTGGGCTTCCTGCCCGGCGACATGAAGGACAAGGTCGATCCCTATCTGAGGCCGCTTTACGATGCGCTCTACGACATGATGCCGGCCGACAAGGTCGAGCGGGCGATCGCCGCCGAGATCATCGAGATCGCGCCGCTCGCCTTCATGCGCGGCCGCACGCTCGCCCACGCCGCGGTCATCCTCGACGAGGCCCAGAACACGACGCCGATGCAGATGAAGATGTTCCTGACCCGGCTCGGCGAGAACGCCCGCATGATCGTCACCGGCGATCCGACCCAGATCGACCTGCCGCCCAACACCAAGTCCGGGCTGGTCGAGGCGCTCCGCATCCTCGAAGGCGTGCCCGGGATCGTCACCGTCCGCTTCAACGAGACCGACGTGGTCCGCCATCCGCTGGTCGCCGAGATCGTCCAGGCCTATGAGCGCGACAGCAAGCTCGCCCGGGGCGCCGGCCTGGGCTGAGAAACGGATGTCCGAGCCCCGCCATGCGGGTTCCGCTTGCGCAGCGGTCGCCACGGAGCTGATCGTCGAGGCCGGCGACTGGCCGCCGGAGACGGCGCTGGTGGCGCTGGCGCAAGCGGCCGTCGGCGCGGTGGCGGTCGAGCTCGGCCTGACCGGCGGACCGAGCGAGCTCAGCCTCGTCTTCACCGACGATGCCCGCATGAGAGTCCTGAACGCCGGCTGGCGGGGCAAGGACAAGCCGACCAACGTGCTCTCCTTCCCGGCCTCGCCGGCGCTCGCCCCGGGTGCTGCGCTGCCGCCCCTGCTGGGCGACATCGTGCTGGCCGCCGAGACGGTTTTCGGCGAGGCCGCCCTGGACGGCAAGTCGGTAGAGCACCATTTGAGCCACCTTATTGTACATGGCCTTCTGCATCTTCTCGGCTATGATCACGAGACAGACGGCCAGGCCGAGGCCATGGAGGCCGTCGAGCGTCGGGCTTTGGCGAGGCTTGCCATTCCCGATCCCTATGCGTAACAGGAAGCGGCTACCCACCGGACGACGATGAGCGATACCCCCAAGACCAGCGCCGAAGCAGAGCCGAGCGGCGGCGAGCAGCAGGCGGTGTCGCCCGGTGCCCGCGGCGAGGACGGCCCGAGTACCATCGAACAGGCGCCTGCCGAGCGGCCCTCCCTCCTGGAGCGGCTGACCGGCCTATTCCGGCACCGGAACGGCTCCAGCCTGCGCGACGACCTGGCCGACGCCCTTGCCGAAACCGCCGCCGACGGTGCGGCCTTCTCGCCTGGCGAGCGTGCCATGCTCAACAACATCCTGCGGTTGCGCGAGGTGCGCGTCGAGGACGTCATGGTGCCACGCGCCGATGTGGAGGCTGTGGAGATCGCCACCACGCTCGGCGCCCTGCTGAACCAGTTCGAGCAGTCGGGCCACTCGCGCATGCCGGTTTTTTCCGAGACGCTCGACGATCCGCGCGGCATGGTTCACATCCGCGACGTGATGAGCCACGTCACCCGCCAGGCCCGCACGCGCAAGGGCCGCGGCGCCCGCGCTAACCGCCCGGCTCCGCTCGACCTGCCCCAGGTGGACCTGAGCAAGTCGCTCGGCGAACTCAACCTCATCCGCAGCGTGCTGTTCGTGCCGCCCTCCATGCTGGCCTCCGACCTCATGGCGCGTATGCAGGCGACGCGAACCCAGATGGCGCTGGTGATCGACGAATATGGCGGCACCGACGGCCTCGTCTCGCTGGAGGACATCGTCGAGATGGTGGTCGGCGACATCGAGGACGAGCACGACGACGAGGAGCCGCTGATCACGCAGACCGGCGAGGGCATCTTCATCGTCGACGCCAAGGCCGAGATCGACGATGTCGCTGCCAAGATCGGCGACGACTTCAAGCCGGGCGAGCATGGCGACTCCGTCGACACCATCGGCGGCATGATCTTCAACACGCTCGGCCGCGTCCCGGCCCGCGGCGAGGTCGTGCAGGCGATCCCCGGCTTCGAGTTCCATGTGCTCGATGCGGACCCGCGGCGCGTAAAGCGAGTGCGGATCGTTCACGATCCGAAGGGCGAGCGCCGCCGTCGGGTTCGTGAGCAGCAGGCCTGAGCGCTTGCGCGCCGGGCCGTTGGATCGCAGTCTGCATCCCGGCACCCCGATGGGGGGTGATTCTCTGGGTGTGGGCATGAAGGGCCTGGCCGGCAGAATAATATTGCTGTGGGGCTGGCGCCGCTTCCTGGCCGCCTTCATGGCCGGCGCCTTGGCCGTGCTGACCCAGGCGCCCTACGATTTCTTCGCCGCCGGCTTCGTGTCCTTTCCGGTCCTCGTGTGGCTGATCGACGGCGCCACCGCCGATTCGCCCTCCCGCCTGCTCGGCCGCCTCAGCCCCGCCTTCGCGGTCGGCTGGTGGTTCGGGTTCGGCTATTTCGTCGCCGGCCTCTGGTGGGTCGGCGGCGCCCTGCTGGTCGAGGCCGAGAGCTTCGCCTGGGCGTTGCCGCTGGCCGTCTTGGCGCTGCCGGCGGCGATGGCGGTGTTCTGGGGCCTCGCCGCTGCGCTCGCCCGGCTTCTCTGGAGCGGCGGCCTCGGCCGCATCGCCGCGCTCGCCGCGGCCTTCGGCATCGCCGAATGGCTGCGCGCCGTGGCCTTCACCGGCTTTCCATGGAATCCCATCGGCTTCGCGGCCATGCCGGTCCCGCTGCTGATGCAGTCGGTGTCGGTGGTCGGCGTCACCGGCATGAACGCGCTTGCCGTCTTCGTTTTTTCCGTGCCGGCGCTGCTCGCCGATCGCCGCGGCCTGCGGCCCGGTCTCGCCATCGCGGCGCTGCTCGTGGCCGCCCATGTCGGCTTCGGCCTCTACCGGCTGGCCTTGGCCGATGCGGGAGCGGCCGGCGGCCGCGAGCTCTCGGTGCGCATCGTCCAGCCCGACATCCTGCAGACCGAGAAATGGGAAGGCAGCGTCCGCGACCGCATCTTCAAGGCGATCCTCGACCTGTCCTCGGCTCCCGCCAAGGCGGCCGGGTTCAAGCCCGACCTGATCCTGTGGCCAGAGACCTCCGTTCCGTTCCTGTTCACCGAGCGCCCGGACGGACTGGCCGCTATCGGCGAGAGCCTGGCCGATGGCCAGCTGTTGCTGGCCGGGGCGGTGCGCCAGGAGGGCGCCGAGGGCACCAATGCCGGGGCGCGCTACTACAATTCCGTGGTCGCGGTGGACGACAAGGGCGAGATCGTCGACGCCGTCGACAAGGTGCACCTCGTGCCGTTCGGCGAATACCTGCCCTTCGAGGACGACCTTGCCGAGATCGGCATCGAGAAGATCGTGCCCTTTCCGATGAGCTTCTCGGCCGGCGCCAAGCGCCATCCCTTGATCGTCGACGGCTCGCTGCGTGCGGTGCCGTTCGTCTGCTACGAGATCATCTTCCCCGATTTGGTGGACCGCGACACGGCCGAGGCCGACGTCGTCGTCAACGTCACCAACGATGCCTGGTTCGGCGACACCCCTGGTCCCTACCAGCATTTCCGGCAGGCGCAGGTGCGGGCGGTCGAGACGGGACTGCCGCTGATCCGCGCCGCCAATACGGGGATTTCCGGAGTCGTGGACAGCCACGGCCGCATCGTCGACGCCCTCGCGATGAACGTCAGCGGCGTCATCGACGTGACTCTTCGCCTTTCGCAGGACACACTAGGCCAGTCTCTTCGGCAAGCTCGCCGGCTGATCGGCCCGGTCATCCTGCTGCTTTTGGTGGTGTTTGCATTTTCAGTGCGTGTGCGACAGCGCCTTAGGGCGAATTGACAGAATGTATATTAGAATTTCATAGTGGACCGTTTTCTGAACGTCCGAATTGGTATCCGTTAATGTTGGGCATTGGATCAGCCAATCGGAGGTGGGAGACGGGGCAGAAAAAAGCCGTTTCAGCGGCGAGGTAAAAATGATTGAAAATAAGAAGAAGCCAAATCCGATCGATATTCATGTGGGGAGCCGGATACGGCTTCGTCGGAATATGTTAGGGATGAGCCAAGAAAGACTTGGCGAAAACCTTGGGATCACATTCCAGCAGATCCAGAAGTACGAGAAGGGAACGAACCGGGTAGGGGCGAGTCGGTTGCAAGCAATCGCTTCGATTCTCTCTGTGCCTGTCGCCTTCTTCTTCGAGGATGCGCCGGGACGTGAGAACGGGAACGCTTCCGGCCTGTCGGAGGACAATTCGACGACCTATGTCGTTGATTTCCTGAACAGCCCGGAAGGCCTGCAACTGAACCGCGCCTTCGTCCGCATCTCGGACGCCAAGGTGCGCCGCAAGGTTGTGGACCTGGTCAAGGCTCTGGCGGCCGAAGACGAAGTTTAGGCCGGGACCGCCGGGCGATCGCTCGGCGTCGCCGGTCTCGAACGTCGGTCGGTGCCGGCGGGGTAGGCGGCTGTTCATTTGGCTAAGCTCCCTCATCGAGGCTTGACGGCATCGATTCCGGTTCGCTACACGATCTCACGCCTGTCCGGCGGCCGGCCGGAATTTACGAGAGGGGACACCCGTGGCGCGCCAGAACTATCTCTTCACCAGCGAATCCGTATCCGAAGGCCACCCTGACAAGGTGTGCGATCGCATCTCCGACGAGATCGTCGACCTGGTCTATCGCGAGGCCAAGAAGGTCGGCATGGACCCGTGGGACGTGCGGGTCGCATGCGAGACCCTCGCCACCACCAACCGCGTCATCATCGCGGGCGAGGTGCGCGTTCCTCCGTCTCTGATCAAGGTCGGCAAGGACGGCAAGCCGGTCCTCGACGCCGCCGGGCATCCTCAGGTCAATCCGTCCAAGTTCCGCTCGGTCGCCCGCCGCGCCATCCGCGCGATCGGCTACGAGCAGAACGGCTTCCACTGGAAGACCGCCAAGATCGACGTGCTCCTGCACGCCCAGTCGGCCGACATCGCGCAGGGCGTCGACCGCGCCGCCGATGCCAATGCCGAGGGCGCCGGCGACCAGGGCATCATGTTCGGCTATGCCTGCCGCGAAACCCCGGACCTCATGCCGGCCCCGATCTACTACAGCCACAAGGTGCTCGAGGTCCTCTCGGAGGCCCGCAAGGCGGGCTCCGGCGATGTCGGCAAGCTCGGCCCTGACGCCAAGAGCCAGGTGACGGTGCGCTATGTCGCCGGCAAGCCGGCCGAGGTCACCCAGATCGTGCTGTCGACGCAGCACCTCGACGAGAGCTGGGATTCGGCGAAGGTCCGCAAGGTGGTCGAGCCTTACATCCGCGAGGCGCTGGGCGACCTCCAGATCGCGCCCACCTGCAATTGGTACATCAATCCGACGGGCAAGTTCGTGATCGGCGGTCCCGACGGCGATGCCGGCCTCACCGGCCGCAAGATCATCGTCGACACCTATGGCGGGGCGGCGCCGCATGGCGGCGGTGCCTTCTCGGGCAAGGACACGACCAAGGTCGACCGCTCGGCCGCTTATGCCGCACGCTATCTCGCCAAGAACGTGGTCGCCGCCAAGCTGGCCGACCGCTGCACCATCCAGCTGTCCTACGCCATCGGCGTCGCCCAGCCGCTGTCGATCTATGTCGACCTGCACGGCACCGGGAAGGTGGAGGAAGCGGCGTTGGAGGAAGCGCTGCGCGAGGTGATGGACCTGTCGCCCTCGGGAATCCGCCGCCACCTCGATCTCAACAAGCCGATCTACGCCAAGACCACGGCCTACGGCCATTTCGGCCGCAAG
The DNA here is from genome assembly GCA_040510195.1 of Mesorhizobium sp. GTDB lineage: Bacteria > Pseudomonadota > Alphaproteobacteria > Rhizobiales > Rhizobiaceae > JBEVJK01. The sequence goes on from JBEVJK010000082.1 coordinate 78,645, forward strand.
CCGGGCCGTGACGGGTCGTTCGCCTGGGAGCGGACCGACCTCGTCAAGGCGATCAAGGACGCCGTCGCCGCCAAGGAGCGCGTCGCCGCGTAGCCGGGACGCGATGGGCGAGACGCGCCGCACCAGGGCGACCGAGGCCTTTTACGGCCGTAGACATGGCAAGACGCTGCGGCCGCGTCCGGCCGCGGCTCTCGAGGCGGGGCTCGCCCGTTACGGCATGCCCCTCGACACGCCGCCGCCCGGCGACCTGCAGAGGCTGTTCGCCGACCCCGTGGCCGCGGTCCGCCTGGAGATCGGCTTCGGCGGCGGCGAACACCTGCTGCATCGGGCGGCGATGCATGGCGATGTCGGCTTCATCGGCGTCGAGCCGTTCGTCAACGGCATGGCCAAGCTGATGCAGGCCCTCGAAGAGGCGCCGCGCGGCAACATACGGGTCTATGGCGACGACGCCACCCGCCTCCTCGACTGGCTGCCGGATGCCAGCCTGGAGGAGATTGCGCTCCTCTATCCGGATCCCTGGCCGAAGAAGCGCCATTGGAAGCGCCGCTTCGTCGGTCGCGCCAACCTCGACCGCTTCGCCCGGGTGCTTGAGCCGGGCGGCCTGTTCCGCTTTGCCTCGGACATCGACGGCTATGTCGATTGGACGCTGCAGCACTGCCGCGCGCATCCGGCGTTCTCCTGGACAGCGCGCCAAGCCGCCGACTGGCACCGGTCCTTTCCGGACTGGCCCGGCACCCGCTACGAGGCCAAGGCCTTGCGCGAGGGGCGACGGGCTGCCTACCTGACCTTCGTCCGCCGCTGACCTGGGCCAAAAGCGTTGGGATGGGGTTGATAACGGCGCGCCGATGGACTACATACCCGATAAATTCTTGGTCGGTTAGACGAAGAGTGGGTCCACCCGGTCCCGCTCTTTTTTGTTACTGGCCGCCGCTTGGAGACAGCCCCGCTTGAGCACAGCGCCAGGCCCGACGACCGACGACCGTTTCGCCCGCGAGAGCGGCGTCGACGCGCGCGTCGCGACGATCGTCGCGCCGGTCCTGCAGGCGCTGGGTTTCCGGCTGGTGCGGGTGCGCCTCTCGGGCCAGAACGGCTTGACGCTGCAGGTCATGGCGGAGCGCCAGGACGGCACCATGACCGTCGAGGACTGCGAGGAGGCGAGTCGCGCTTTGTCGCCTGCTCTCGACGTCGATGATCCGATCGAAAAGGCGTATCATCTCGAAGTGTCGTCGCCGGGCATCGACAGGCCGCTGGTGCGCATTTCCGATTTCGCCACATGGTCCGGCCATGTGGCCAAGATCGAAACAATTGCCCCGGTGGCCGGCCGCAAGCGCTTTCGCGGCCGCATCGGCGAGGCCGGTGCCGAAGCGGTGGCCATCGAGCGCGATCAGCCGGCCGACGGCGAGGAGCCGGTCGTGCAGGTGCCCTACGAGGCGATCGGCGAGGCGCGCCTGGTGCTGACCGACGATCTGGTGCGAGACGCGCTGAAGAAGGACAAGAAGGCGCGCCAGGAAGCCAAGAAACGCCGCCGCGCGCCCGAAAAGGCGGCGGACGGGCCACAGGATTGAGTTTCAGAGATCCGCCCCATGGGGTGGGCACAGGGAGACCGAAATGGCAGTCAGTGCGAACAGGCTCGAGCTCTTGCAGATCGCCGACGCGGTTGCCCGCGAGAAGGCGATCGACAAGGGCATCGTCATCGCAGCGATGGCCGACGCCATCCAGAAGGCGGCGCGCTCACGCTACGGCCAGGAGACCAACATCCGCGCCGACATCAACCCCACCACCGGGGAGATGAAGCTGCAGCGGCTTATGGAGGTCGTCGAGGACGTGGAGGACAGCGCGCGCCAGATTTCGCTGGTCGCGGCCCGCGAGCGCAACCCCGACGCCCAGGTCGGCGACTTCATCGCCGAGCAGCTGCCGCCGATGGATTTCGGCCGCATCGCCGCCCAATCGGCCAAGCAGGTGATCGTGCAGAAGGTGCGCGAGGCCGAACGGGACCGCCAGTACGACGAGTACAAGGACCGCATCGGCGAGATCGTCAACGGCACGGTGAAGCGGGTCGAGTACGGCAACGTCATCGTCGACCTCGGCCGCGGCGAGGCGATCATCCGCCGTGACGAGCTGATCCCGCGCGAGAACTACAAGTATGGCGACCGCGTCCGCGCCTATGTCTACGACGTTCGCCGCGAGCAGCGCGGCCCGCAGATCTTCCTGTCGCGCACGCACCCACAGTTCATGGCCAAGCTGTTCACCATGGAGGTGCCCGAGATCTACGACGGCATCATCGAGATCAAGTCGGTGGCCCGCGACCCCGGCTCGCGCGCCAAGATCGCCGTCATCTCGCGCGACTCCTCGATCGACCCTGTGGGCGCCTGCGTCGGCATGCGCGGCAGCCGCGTCCAGGCCGTGGTCGGCGAGCTGCAGGGCGAGAAGATCGACATCATTCCATGGTCGCAGGACGCCGCCTCCTTCATCGTCAACGCATTGCAGCCGGCCGAGGTGGCCAAGGTGGTGCTCGACGAGGATGCCGAGCGCATCGAGGTCGTGGTGCCTGACGACCAGCTGTCGCTGGCGATCGGGCGGCGCGGCCAGAATGTACGGCTGGCCTCGCAGCTGACCGGCTGGGACATCGACATCCTCACCGAGCAGGAGGAGTCGGAGCGCCGCCAGAAGGAGTTCGTCGAACGCTCGTCGCTGTTCATGGAGGCGCTCAACGTCGACGAGATCGTCGGCCAGGTGCTGGCTTCCGAGGGCTTCACCAGCGTCGAGGAGGTTGCCTTCGTCGAAGCCGACGAGATCTCCTCCATCGACGGTTTCGACGAGGACACCGCCAGCGAGATCCAGAGCCGCGCCCGCGACTATCTCGACCGCATCGAGGCCGAGCACGACGCGCGCCGCAAGGAGCTCGGCGTGGCTGACGAGCTGCGCGACGTTCCGGGCGTCACCACTGCCATGATGGTGACGCTGGGCGAGGACGGGGTGAAGACCGTGGAGGATTTCGCCGGCTATGCCGTCGACGACCTCGTCGGCTGGAAGGAGCGCAAGGACGGCGAGACCAAGGTGTTCCCCGGCGTGCTCGCCGGCCACAACGTGGCGCGCGCCGACGCCGAGCAGATGGTCCTGGCGGCTCGGCTGAAGGCCGGCTGGATCACCGAAAGCGACCTGGCTCCCGAGGAGCCTGTCGAGGAGACCGCCGGTGCGTGACGTGAACGCGCCGCGACCGGGAGACGCTCTTGAAAGACATGAACGAGCGCACATGTATAGTCACGCGCCAGGCCGCCGCGCCGGATGAGCTGATCCGGTTTGTCGTCGGGCCCGACTCGACGCTCGTTCCAGACCTGAAGAGAAGGCTCCCGGGACGCGGCTGCTGGGTCACGGCGGAGCGCTCGCATGTCGATCGCGCCGCCGAGAAGAAGCGCTTCCAGCGAGCTCTCAAGGCCGACCTCGACGTGCCGCCCGAGCTTGGGGCGCTGGTCGACACGCTGCTCGCCCGCGCCGCGCTCGGCGCCCTCGGGCTCGCGCGCAAAGCGGGCGCGGTGGCTATGGGCGCGGCCAAGGTCGAAAGCGCCGTCCGCACCGGCAAGGCGGCCGCGGTGCTCCACGCCGTCGAAGCCTCGGAGGACGGTGTGCGAAAGATCGCCCAGGCGCGCCGCGCGGTGCTGCTCGCCGAGGGCCCGGACATCCCTGCCTACAAACTTTTTTCGGAGGCCGAATTGGGTTTGGCATTGGGGGGGACAAATGTGATACATGCAGCGCTTCTCGCGGGCGACCCGGGACAGGCGGCGCTGAAGCGCATGGTTGCGCTTGACCGGTACCGGGGCGGTTCCCCGGCTGACCGACTGACGATTGCGGCGACCGCCGCAGAGGACACGGAATGAGCGATACGAAATCGGGCGACGACAAGACGCTGAGCGTCAACACGAAGAAGACCCTGACCCTCAAGCGGCCCGGCATGGAGCAGGGCACGGTGCGGCAGAACTTCTCGCATGGGCGCACCAAGTCGGTCGTCGTCGAGACCAAGAAGCGCAAGTTCTCGATGCCGGGCGACAAGCCCGACCTCGGCGCTACGGTGTTCAAGCCGAAGCCGCAGCCGGTCGCGCCGGCTCCGGTGAAGGAGGCGCCGCGCCCGCAGCCCTTGGTGGAGCGCTCCGGCATGGTGCTGAACGAGCTCTCCAACGAAGAGATGGAATTGCGCCGCCGCGCCCTCGAGGGCTCCAAGGTACGCGAGGTCGAGGAGCGCAAGCGCGCCGCCGACGACGCTCGCCGCCGCGCCGAAGACGACGAGCGCCGCCAGCGCGAACGCGAGGACTCCGCGCGCCGCCAGGCGGAGGAGGAAGCCAGGCTGCAGACCGAGGCCGAGTCGCGCCGCCGCGCCGAGGAAGAGGCGCGTCGCCGTGCCCCGGCTCTCGAGCCGGCGACGGGCGGCGAGGACGAGGAAGGCGAGGCGCGGTCGCGCGGCCGCGTCGCGACGCCCGTTCGCCGCATCGCGACCCCCGAGGTCGCCCGCCCCGCCAAGGGGCGCGAGGACGACAAGCGCCGCGGCAAGCTGACTCTCACCTCCGCGCTTTCCTCGGAGGACGGCGACGCGCGCGCGCGCTCGCTGTCGGCCATGCGCCGCCGCCAGGAGAAGTTCAAGCGCGCCATGCATCAGGAGCCGCGCGAGAAGATCGTTCGCGAGGTGACCCTGCCGGAGACCATCACCATCCAGGACCTCGCCAGCCGCATGTCGGAGCGCGCGGTGGACGTGGTCAAGTACTTCATGAAGCAGGGTCAGATCATGAAGCCCGGCGACGTGATCGACGCCGACACGGCCGAGCTGGTGGCGTCCGAATTCGGCCATTCCGTCCGGCGCGTGGCTGAGTCCGATATCGAGGAGGGGCTGTTCAACATCCCCGACCGCGAGGAGGACCTTGTCGCCCGGCCACCGGTGGTGACCATCATGGGCCATGTCGACCACGGCAAGACCTCGCTGCTCGACGCCATCCGCAGCGCCAACGTGGTGGCCGGCGAGGCCGGCGGCATCACCCAGCACATCGGCGCCTATCAGGTCGAGAGGAACGGCCAGAAGATCACCTTCATCGACACGCCCGGCCATGCCGCCTTTACGGCCATGCGGGCGCGCGGTGCCCAGGCGACCGACATTGCCATCCTGGTGGTGGCGGCCGACGACAGCGTGATGCCGCAGACGATCGAGTCGATCAACCACGCCAAGGCGGCCCACGTGCCGATCATCGTGGCGATCAACAAGATCGACAAGCCGCAGGCCAACCCGCAGAAGGTTCGCACGGAGCTCCTCCAGCACGAGGTCTTCGTCGAGTCGATGGGCGGCGAGGTGCTCGACGTCGAAGTCTCTGCCACCAAGGGCACCAACCTCGACAGGCTGCTCGAGGCGATCCTGCTTCAGGCCGAGATTCTGGACCTGCGGGCCAATCCGGACCGCACGGCAGAGGGCGTCGTCATCGAGGCCAAGCTCGACAAGGGGCGCGGCCCGGTCGCCACCGTCCTGGTCCAGACCGGCACGCTGATGCCCGGTGACATCGTCGTCGCCGGCAACGAGTGGGGCCGGGTGCGTGCGCTGATCGACGACCGCGGCGAGCAGATCAAGGAAGCGCCGCCCGCCATGCCGGTCGAGGTGCTCGGGCTGCAGGGAACGCCGCAGGCCGGCGACCGCTTCGCCGTCGTCAACAACGAGGCGCGCGCCCGCGAGATCACCGCCTACCGCCAGCGGCTGGCCCGCGACAAGGCGGTGGCCCGCCAGTCCGGCCAGCGCGGCTCGCTCGAGCAGATGATGTCGCAGCTGCAGACCAGCGGCCTCAAGGAATTTCCTCTGGTCATCAAGGGCGACGTGCAGGGATCGATCGAGGCGATCGTCGCTGCGCTCGACAAGCTCGGCACCGAGGAGGTCAAGGCTCGCATCGTCCATTCGGGCGCCGGCGCCATCACGGAGAGCGACGTGTCGCTCGCCGCGACCTCCGAGGCGGCCATCATCGGCTTCAACGTCCGTGCCAACAAGCAGGCCCGCGAGGCGGCCGAGCAGTCAGGCATCGAGATCCGCTACTACAACATCATCTACAACCTGGTGGATGACGTGAAGGCGGCCATGTCGGGCCTGTTGTCGCCGGAGCGCCGCGAGACTTTCCTAGGCAATGCGGAGATCCTCGAGGTCTTCAGCATCACCAAGGTCGGCAAGGTCGCCGGCTGCCGGGTCACCGAGGGCAAGGTGGAGCGCGGTGCGGGCGTCCGCCTGATCCGCGACAACGTGGTGATCCACGAGGGCAAGCTGAAGACGCTGAAGCGGTTCAAGGACGAGGTCTCCGAGGTGCCGGCCGGCCAGGAATGCGGCATGGCCTTCGAGAACTACGAGGATATCCGCGCCGGCGATGTCATCGAGGCGTTCCGCGTCGAGCATGTGAGCCGGACGCTCTGAGCTCCTGGCAATCGGGGCGCGGTTCGATCCCGCGCCCCACCACTTTCGGGATTCGACCACGATGTCGCGTTTCTCAACCCCAGGGCCGTCCCAGCGTCAGCTGCGGGTCGGCGAGCAGGTTCGGCATGCCTTGTCCGACCTCCTGCAGCGCGGCGACCTGCGTGACGAGGTGATCGAGAACACCGTCGTCTCGGTTTCCGAGGTGCGTATGTCGCCCGACTTGAAGGTCGCCACGGCCTTCCTGGCACCGCTCGGCGCTGCCGACGACGAAGCGGTCGTCGAGGCGATGAACCGCAACGCGCGTTTCATCCGCGGCCGCCTTTCGCCGGCGCTCCGCCAGATGAAGTACATGCCGGAATTCCGCTTCCGGCTCGACACCAGCTACGACAACATGGCCCGGATCGATCGGCTGCTGCGCTCGCCCGAAGTCGCCCGCGATCTCGACAAGAACGAAGAGGACGAAGCCTGATGGCGCGGCGCGGCAAGCGGAAGGGGCGGCCGGTCTCCGGCTGGCTGGTGCTGGACAAGCCCGTCGGCATGGGCTCGACCGAGGCTGTCTCCAAGGTGAAATGGCTGTTCGAGGCGGAAAAGGCAGGTCACGCCGGCACGCTGGATCCGTTGGCCTCGGGCATGCTGCCCATCGCGCTCGGCGAGGCCACCAAGACGGTTCCCTATGTGATGGACGGCACCAAGGTCTACCGCTTCGCCGTCGCCTGGGGCGAGGAGCGCACGACCGACGACCTGGAGGGGCCGGTGTCCCGCTCCTCTGCTTCTCGGCCCGACGAGACCGCGATCCGCGCCCTCCTGCCACGCTATACGGGCGTCATCCTCCAGGTGCCGCCGCTCTTCTCGGCGATCAAGATCGAAGGCGAGCGCGCCTACGACCTCGCCCGCGACGGCGAAACCTTCGAGATTCCGCCCCGCGAGGTCGAGATCGACCGCCTCGACCTGGTCGAGACGACCCCTGAAGGGCATGCCGTCCTCGAGGTCGAGTGCGGCAAGGGCACCTATGTGAGATCGCTGGCGCGCGACATGGGGCGCGATCTCGGCTGCTTCGGCCACGTCGCCTGGTTGCGGCGGGTCGAGGTGGAGCCTTTCACCGAGGACGAGCTGGTGAGCCTGGACGCGCTGGAGGCGGCGTCGCCGCGCAACCGGCCGGATGGCGAGGCGCCTGCCGGCGACCGGTTCGATCCCCTCGACGCCCTGCTGGTCGACACCGGCGCCGCGCTGGAATGCCTGCCCCAGGTGGCGCTGTCCGACGATGCCGCGGCGCGCATCCGGCTCGGCAACCCGGTCATCATCCGCGGCCGCGACGCGCCGCTCGAGGCCGACGAAGCCTGCGCCACTGCGCGCGGCCGGCTGGTCGCCATCGGGGCGATCGAAGCCGGCATGTTCAAGCCGAAGCGGGTGTTTGCCGGCTAGTCGAATGGAGCTTGTCGTTGCCTCCTGTCGAACGATGTTGAATTCCTAGATTGCAACAAGGGTCAACATCCTCTATATGCGCCGCAACATTGCGGCGGTTGCCGCCATGCCACTGGCCCTTGCTGGACGACATCCTGGCTGCGGGCGTCCCGTTTCCTCGAATGAGAAAGGAAAGCTCGATGTCGATTACCGCCGAGCGGAAGCAGGCATTGATGGGCGAATTCGCCACCGCCAAGGGCGACACCGGGTCGCCGGAAGTCCAAGTGGCCATTCTTTCAGAGCGCATCAAGAACTTGACCGAGCACTTCAAGGACCACAAGAAGGACAATCACTCCCGGCGTGGTCTCCTGGCTCTTGTGTCGCAGCGCCGCCGTCTCCTCGACTATCTGAAGGGGAAAGACGAAGGTCGCTACCAGACGCTGATCGAAAAGCTCGGTCTGCGCCGCTGACCTACCGACCGGCGGGCTTCCCGAAAGGGGCCTGCCGGTTTCGCATTCGGGCCCGCCCTGTCGTGGAGGGTCCGGACCAGGCTTCCGCCCCGCATTGGGCGCTGGAGCCGCCCCTGGGCCGGTCATGGGGCAGGATTGCAGGATGCTCGGGCGCCCCGCGCCATCGTCGCCGAGCCTCCCGTTGTCTTGCCCGTGGCTCGCCCGACCGTGAAGCCGAGGGAAACGACGCGCCACCGGGAGTGTGGCGCGGGTTTCCCGCATATGAGGACAAGACATGTTCAACCACCACAAAGTGGAAATCGAGTGGGCCGGCCGGCCCCTCATCCTGGAAACCGGGAAGATCGCCCGCCAAGCCGACGGCGCCGTGCTCGCCACCTATGGCGAGACGGTGGTGCTTGCCACCGTCGTGTCGGCCAAGGAGCCGAAGGTCGGCTTCGACTTCTTCCCGCTGACCGTCAACTACCAGGAAAAGACATACGCCGCCGGCAAGATCCCGGGCGGCTATTTCAAGCGTGAAGGGCGCCCGAGCGAGAAGGAGACGCTGGTCTCCCGCCTCATCGACAGGCCGATCCGCCCGCTCTTCGCCGAAGGCTACAAGAACGACACCCAGGTCATCGTCACCGTCGTCCAGCACGATCTGGAGAACGATCCCGACATCGTGTCGATCGTCGCCACGTCGGCGGCCTTGACGCTCTCCGGCGTGCCCTTCATGGGTCCGGTGGGCGGCGCCCGCGTCGGCTACATCAACGGCGAGTACGTGCTGAACCCGCATCTCGACGAGATGGTCGAGTCCAAGCTCGACCTCGTCGTAGCCGGCACCGCCGACGCCGTGCTGATGGTCGAGTCGGAGGCCAAGGAGCTGCCCGAGGACGTGATGCTCGGCGCCGTGATGTTCGGCCACCGCGGCTTCCAACCCGTCATCGACGGCATCATCAAGCTGGCCGAGGTGGCCGCCAAGGAGCCGCGCGACCACCAGCCCGCCTCGCTCTCCGACCTCGAGGCGGAGATGCTCAAGGTGATCGAGGCAGACCTCCGCGCCGCCTACAAGAATACCGTCAAGCAGGACCGCTACGCCGCGGTCGACGCAGCCAAGGCCAAGGTGAAGGAGCATTTCCTTACGACGGCCGACGAGGCGGCGCAGACGTGGACGGCCGAGCAGGTCGCCAGCGTCTTCAAGGAGCTGCAGGCCAAGATCGTCCGCTGGAACATCCTGGACACCGGCCATCGCATCGACGGCCGCGACCTGAAGACGGTCCGCCCGATCCAGTCGGAGGTCGGCATCCTGCCGCGCACGCATGGCTCGGCGCTGTTCACCCGCGGCGAGACGCAGGCGATCGTGGTTGCCACGCTCGGCACCGGCGAGGACGAGCAGTATGTCGACGCGCTGACCGGCATGTACAAGGAGACCTTCCTCCTCCACTACAACTTCCCGCCCTATTCGGTCGGCGAGACCGGCCGCATGGGCTCGCCGGGCCGCCGCGAGATCGGCCACGGCAAGCTCGCCTGGCGCGCCATCCGGCCGATCCTGCCGGCCACGCACGAGTTCCCGTACACGCTGCGCGTCGTCTCCGAGATCACCGAGTCGAACGGCTCCTCCTCGATGGCGACAGTGTGCGGCTCGTCGCTGGCGCTGATGGACGCGGGCGTGCCGCTGAAGGCGCCGGTGGCCGGCATCGCCATGGGCCTGATCAAGGAAGGCGAGCGCTTCGCGGTGCTGTCCGACATCCTTGGCGACGAGGACCATCTCGGCGACATGGACTTCAAGGTGGCCGGCACAGAGCAGGGCATCACCGCGCTGCAGATGGACATCAAGATCACCTCGATCACCGAGTCGATCATGAAGACGGCGCTGGGCCAGGCCAAGGACGGGCGCTTGCAAATCCTCGACAAGATGAAACATGCGCTCGAGACGCCGCGCACCGAGATTTCTGCCTATGCGCCGCGCATGATCACGATGAAGATCAAACCCGAAAAAATCCGTGACGTTATCGGCAAGGGCGGCGCGGTGATC